>PLUL01000007.1 GCA_003164895.1 Bacteroidota bacterium
ATTGGATAGAACGTTGGTTTCCTAAACCGATGATCCCAGTTCGATTCTGGGCGAGACTACTAAAGCTGAAAGAGTTCGATAATTCGGGGGTTCGGGCTACTCAAGTGTATGTGGTTCTAATTTTTTTTCTTCCTTGCTTGATGCGGGGGCATCTTGTTCGCTAAGTATTCTTACTGCTACTATCCCTAACAATAGAAGTCCTAAAATTAATAATACTCCATTATTGTCTTCGTTAGGCAGTTTTGGTGTTATATATGTGGTCATAGTTAAATGGGTTTAATCAATACTTAGTTAGCATTATACTCTTGCTAATTTATATTCATTCGTTTCACAATCTTTTTCAAATACAAAATTTGTTGTGATAATGCCTGATTCATCGTTCAGCAGTAAATCAATTGGAAAATTATTTTTCTTCAATTCATCCATTGTAAATCGCACCTTTTTTTCTTTAAAGAAAATTTCCAACATTTTATCAGCTTTGCAGGCTTCGTCAAACAATAGCCCTTTTTCATCAATGATAACAGGTGAGGTTTTATTTGGTGGTTCTACATTTGATTCTTGTTGAACAGTTGTCTCCTTTTTATTTTGATTGATTGAAGGATAGATTAATGAATGTAAATAATCCGTAATAGAAACCCCCATGCCATCGGCTTTTTGCACAACCCGAATATAATCGGGTACGGGCAGTCGAAACCCTATATGTTTTTTCTTGTACTCGCTTTGTTCGTTAAACATTGTTTTACTGTGTTAAACTGCGTTATACATTAATGTTTTACAATTCTTCGATTATTTCAATACTAAATTACTGCATAGATGTAATATGAAAAATGATAATTCGAGATAGCTTGAGATAGTTCGAGATAATATTTTTTATTGGTCAGGCATCCCGATATGCTCAATAATTGTTTCGAGTTGCTTTGGCGATAAGAGCCTTTGTTTTGGAGATATTTTTAGACCGGGAATGTCCTTTATCCAGTCGTTTAGTGTCGGCAGGGACACACCTAATTTTTTTGCGAGTGCCGATTTATACATTGCTTTATAGATGATAGTCATTTTAAAATGAAGATTTGAGAATTAAGTTGATATTTATAACGTGATGATTGCCTGTAACACCTCCTGAGAGTAATGGAATATGTATGTTTGTAAAAAATAAAAAAATGGAAACGAACAACAATGTATCTGTTAGATATAAACTAAAAGGAATTGTTCTCAGCACAAAAGAAGTTGAGGCAAACAAACATTTGTTTAATCCTAAGTGTTTTAATAGCAATGAAAAAACATCCGCTATTTTAGAATTGCGAGAATCTACACCGATTGGTAAAACGTCTATTTTATACATACATGAAGATTGTACCTTTTCGACAGAGCGAGATTAATATGGTTCTTCAACCATTGCAGTAAAAACTATTTTTGAATTTTCAATGATAGCTTTTACCGAAAAATCACCATTATGAATATTTGTTCCCAATTCATTGGTGATTTTATCAATCTGATTTTTGACTCTTTTAGATAATTCCGATGGAATCTCAAAAGAATATTTTTCCGTTTGTAGAAATTTAATGTTGCTCATTTGTTTTTATTTATTGTTAATGAGATGATAGTATGAACTTTAATTTGAACATTAATACGATTTTTTATCCTTTAGCGTAAAGATTTTTTGATTTGTTTAGTGCGCTGGTCAGCCCATTCATTAAACTGATCTATCAGGTTTAATTTGGTATTCTCAATGACTTCTTTTGTTCTGCAATCAATTTTCTCGTACCAAGCAGAGCGAATGTGCCACCCCTTGTCAAAGAACCGCCATAATGCTTCCTTTAGCATCAGGATTGATGTAAGTGTCCAACAGAAATATTTATTGCGTCCCTGCGGAGTGTCAGCGTAAAACTTTAGTCGCTCCAAATATTTTTTTTCTTCACTCAATGTTGGTTTGCTTTGCATTAGGGGTCGTATTAGTGGGTCGCATTAATAGAGATTCACGTTTTGGTAAAGCAAATAAATCTTTTTCACATTCTTTACTACCTTCAAACGTGCCAAAAAGTCCATATAGTTCTTTTCGCATTTCTACATGTCCTTTCCAACTGCTCATAGGATTTAGATAATAAATTTTCCGCCTTTTGTCTTCAGGTGATTTGTTTGTTGCAATAATATTGTACTCTTTTAATTCATTGATTGCTGTAATAATAGCCCTCCGGCACAACCCACAATGATTAGTAATCTCGGAAATATCTTTGCTAATACGATTTTTATATTCACTCATCGCACGAAAAAACATCAACACTTTACAGGTGTTGGGTTTTAAAATTTGAACGAGGTAAGATTCAGAATCTTGGAAAACAAGTACAAAAGGTGTACGAATTTTCTTTTTTTTGCCATTCGGATAAACTGCAACAGTTACCAAAGAATCTACCCCCATGTTTTCTTGCACTACATTAGTAATATCTTTTTGTATTTTATATAGCTCCTGTTTTCTCATTATATAGAATATAAAATAAGCAATGCTTTTTAAATTATTGTTTTGCAGTTACTTATCAAATAAATATGTGCATACCTGTACACCTACCTTGCTTTTGTTTGCACCTATTTTATAATTTTTTATTCTCAATAACAACGCTAATAAGTGATGATAAAACAGAAGGAGTTAAATAAAACCGTTTTGATAATCTCCATATCAATGAATAACTTAATGGTTGCTGTATATAAGGCATCACCTTAAGCATGGCAATTAATTTTTCATTCATGTTTTGTGTGTTCATTTTTTTTCTTTTTTATGTGATTTCAAGTCGCCAGTATAAATCTCAGTAGCTTCATTCCGAAAACGGTCAATCTCTGATGCGTGGATGAACCACGTACACCCTGGGGCATCTTGTCGCGCCTTTAAGAGTCCACATTTGCACTTATATATAATGGTAGAATATTTCTGACCTGTCGAATGGGCAAATTCCTTAGACGTTAAAAATTCTTTATGCGAATTTTTACTATCTAAAATTTCTTTTATTGCCTTGATAAGAATTTGATTTGAGGTTTGCAAATCCCCTTTTGTTACGAGTTGATTGTAGTCTTCTTTGTACATAATTCAACGATTTAGTTAAACTGATGTACAAATTAACGAACACTAAATCGGGTAGTTATTTACCAAAACTACCACTTGCAGAAAATAAAGTTTTGGTAGTTTTAATCTTTAAGGGAGAGCAATATTTCTTGCTTTATTGTCTGAATATCTTTGTTTAGCATATTGTCAGTTGAAATTAAACTTCTTTTAAATGCTGTATTATAACATGATTCTATTTTCTTTTCTTCTGAAATTCCGAAATAGCTACAAACAGCACCACATAATTCATGTTGGCTACCGAATTTTTGGCAATATGGTTTTAAAAAATCTTTATCCTTCCATATTTCAGTAATGGCAGCTAAATATTTCCAACTCTTACCCAACCATTCGTAAGATTTATCGCCTTTCTTTATGTACCCTTTCTTTTCAAGTAAAGCAATTTCGACTGTCATTTCAGTAATCTTTTCATTACTCCAAATTTCAGATAAAGTCGTTTGTTTCTTCTTAACTTTCTTCTTTCGTATTTTATTTACAATAACCTTTTCAGAAACAGGAATAGATTTAATCGTCTTTTCCCGATTAGCTTGAATCCATTCCGATATTTTAATTAATCGTTCATCCGTTTTATAAACAGATATATTTCTAACCATCTTTAAGACCGTATGCTCTATCAATCCATTGAAATCATTTTTTTTCGCATACTGACTTCCCTTAAAATGTTTTTTTTGATAATTGAGATAAAAGTTAATCTTGTATAAGTCTGTAATAGCCAACAGGTAAGCTAAGAACAAATGATAATTGTTGTGTGTGGATTTTATAATTATTGGATAGTTTCTCGCTAATAATGTAAAATCATTCCCTGACGATTTGCAGTAATCTTTGATTTTCTCCTTTAGTATTAATAATTTTTCATCCTTTCTTTCATCGTTTATTTTTGAATATGATTCTTCTGCATTAAAGTATATTTCACTACCATCTACATCGTAGGGTTCTTTTTTAATAGTATGCTCATTTGTATAAATATGATTTACTTCTTTGGACATTCTCCAAAGATAATAATTCAAATAATTCGATAAAATGAGTGGATTAGTGTAATAGTGTTCCGAATGGGAACAGGATTATTATCAGGCGACCGCAAGCACCTTCTGTGGTGCGATTGATTTGCTAAAATTTAACTTATGCAAAAACGATTTGGAGCAATAGGGGCAAATAATAGGTATATTTTTAAGAGCAATAACACCCTTTTCAAATTGCAAAACTGTATTTTCGCAATCAGGGCAAATAATCTCTTCTTTATTATCTAATTCAAATTTCTCCTTGACTGGTTCATCCCACTTATTCATTTCTTGTTCTCTCAATCTATCTACAACTCTTGCATAACGCTGTGTGGTCGTTAATTCAGAATGTCCTAAAATATCGCTTACTACCACAATAGATATTCCTAACAAAAGCGAAATTATTGCGAAAGTATGCCGAGCGCAATGAAAAGTAATATGCTTATCTATTTTTGCCACGCGCATAATATCTTTTAGATATTTATTCGTTTGAGAATCTTCCATTACAGGATTTTCAAACAATACCCCTTTTGAGTTTTCCAATTCAAGCAGAGATAAAAGTCTTTTGCGAATAGGTATTCTCACAGTTTTTTTTCTCTCTAATCTACCTTTCTGCATTTCCTTAACGATGAAATCACCCTGTATATCTGCTCTGCAAAGAGTTTTAATATCAGAGTGTCTAAGACCACAGTAGCAAGCAACAAGAAAGTATCTTAAAACCTCCTGATATTTTTCACCTATATTGAAATCTTGGGCGTGTTTGCTTTTTGCTTTTTTTACGACTTTAAGTAGTTCTTTACTGTCGTATAAATCGTGAAGTTGTTTTAATTCTTCGGGTTCTAAATAATCTCGATTTGCTTCAAAAGGACTTCCTACTTTAAATTTTGAAAACGGATAGGGCTTTATCTTACCATCGTCAAATAATTTTTTAGTGTACTTCCGCAAAAAACACATCGCATGATAGGCAGTATTATTAGCTTGCTTTAAATCACCTAAGATGTATTGCTTGTATGTTTCAAGAAATTTTTTGTCAATGTCGTGGATTGAAAGTTTAGCTCTGTACGCTTGTAGATTTCTAAGATAGTTGCTGTAATTATCTAAAGTCTTCTTTGCTATTGCTGAATTATTTCTTTCCCATTCGATTGTTGTCGCAACGAAATCATAAAAACTATCAGACTTTACTTTCCCTGTTTCTTGCGAATAGATTTCTTTTACTTTAGAGATTGTAGCAGTTTCTCCTCTTCTTTCAAATTCACTGATTATAGTATCAATTTTTACTTTTTGTCTATTTATAAATGAGGCAATAGCAGTACCTCCATTTATTCCCGACTTGACCGATTTTTTTTCTTTATCATAGTGTTCTATTTTGATTTTTTTGCCAGTATTAAAGTAATCGTGGTCGCCATTAATAGAAACACGAAGGAGAATAGGAACTTCTCCGTTCCTATCAACGTGATGGGTTTTGCAGTCAAGATTTATTGTGTATCTCATTGTTTTTACTGTGAAAATCAGTTCACAAATTTGTGAGATATTTGTGAGATTGATTTACAACTAACAGAGTAATCACTTCAAAATTTCTAAAATAGACTCAAAATCAGTCAATTTTAGAGCTTTTAGAGTTATAGCTCTATTCAGTAAAAATAAGTTAAAGTTTAGGAAACTTCCGTTCTATCCAATTGAACTACGGGACCTTACTTTTTCATCAATATCCTTCCGCTTTCGGCTAAAATGCCAAAACGCACAAAAGCCGATAAAGAAAATTTATTTTATCCTCGAAATGAAAATATCCTGTGCTCCCCATCCTGAGAATTTCATTCTGCCGAATGTAGCATTCGAAATAAAAGTGCCTCCAACATAACAGTTGCCTGATTGATCTGCTGATATGGTTATTCCTTCGTCATTTTCTTCGCCTCCGCCTTGTAGTACCCACATTAAAGTTCCTTTAGGATCATATTTTGCAATACAAACATCTTTTGCTCCCGCACTTGTAAGTTCGATGTTTCCAAACTTCACTTTATCGCTGATGCTTCCCACAACATAACTATTGCCTGCTGCATCAGTAGAAACTTGTTTGAACTCATTGTTACTTGATCCGCTCGTATTTTTTGTCCACGTTAATTTTCCGTTTGCATCAAATTTTGCCAAGAATCCGTTTGTTCCGAACGCTTTAGTAAGAGTATTGTCCCCAAATATTTTTGTTCCTTTAAAAACTCCGGAAATAATAATTTGTCCATTGGATGTAACATCAATTCCGGTTCCATAATCATTTCCTGTTCCACCTGCCCGTTTTGCCATCATAAGTTCTCCGCTCGGGTTATATTTTAATAAAAAAACATCTGTATCAAAATATCCGGCACTGGCAAGAATCGTTTTATTAAATATTGCATTGCCTGTAAAATATCCTGTGATGTAACAGTTGCCAGCAGCATCTGTGGCAATCGCATAAGCTTCGTCTTGATAAGGGCCTCCCGCTGTTCGCACCCAAACTAAATTGCCGGCGGCATCGTATTTGGCGACAAAAATATCGCTGTATCCAATGCTTGTAACTTTAGTTGTTCCAAATAAAGCGGTTCCGCTGAAATATCCTGTGATGTAGCTGTTACCAGACACATCTGTTGCAATGGCATAACTCGCGTCATCACTCCGGCCTCCGGCATTTCGCACCCACAAAAAATTTCCTGTAGAACTAAATTTTGAAATAAAAATATCTGCATCGCCCGATTCGGTGATAGTGGTGCTTCCGAAAGTATTTACGTTTCCTGAAATGAAAAAATATCCTGTAACGTAGCAATTCCCGGTAATATCCGTGCTGATTCCCGAAGAGTAATCATCATTTTGTCCGCCAACTTGTTTTGCCCAAAGTAATACTCCATCAATATCATATTTTGCGATGAACACATCGGTGCCTCCTGCGCTTACCAAGCGTGTGCTGTCAAAAACAATGGTACTGTCAAAATATCCGGTAATGAATAAATTTCCGGTATGGTCGTGAGCGATGCCGGTTATCTTGTCCACCGAAGGACCACCGGCAATTTTTGTCCAATCCCATTCCTGAGAAAAAGTAGTTCCAAAGAAAAGGATAGAGATGAGGGTAAACAGTATACTTTTCATTTCCAAAAATAAGATGGCAAAAATAATGTTTTTCCCACAGACGTAATGATTTATTTTTTATCTGCTAAGAAATGGTTTGCAGTCTCTAAAACAGACTTTGAAATGGGGATAAAATCTATGCGGATTGAATCTTTTATTTTTTTATTTGAATAGGAAAGATTCATAGTAGCGTATTTTGCAATTTCTTTTGTTAAGAGATTACGACAGCCTCTTAATTTACTCAAGATTGCATCTAACCGCCAAACAAATTCGAGTATCAAATTTCCGGCTTTTTTATTTGGAAGCGGTTTTCCAAGCGAGGCACAAACTAATTCAATAATTTTTTTGTAAGGCAAATTTTCTGAAGAAACAATAAATCGTTCATTTCTGATTTCGCTTTCAGTTAACATTATCATGGCTTTGGAAACATCGCGAACATCTACGTAAGCGATGCTGCCGCTGGTGTACCAACTCATTCCTTTATTTGCCAAGTTGAAAATATCTCCGCTACTACGTTTCCAGTTGCCTGGACCGATGACTACCGCAGGATTCACAATCACCACTGGCAATCCTTCCTGTGATGCGCGCCATACTTCATTCTCAGAAAGGTATTTGCTGATCGCGTAAGCAGAAAAGTTTGTCTTGTCGTTCCAATGCGTCTCTTCCGAAATTTCTTTCTCTGATTCAATTCCAAGTGCGGCGACGGAACTTACATGACAAAATTTTTGTATTTTTTTTTCAATCGCAGCATTCACCGTATTAGCAGTACCGGTAACATTATTAAAGATCATTTTTTCTCCATCTTTCGGATTTAGCGAGACAATGGCAGCACAGTGATACACTTTAGTAACTCCCTCCATTGCTTCCGACAAAGAAAAAATATCCAGCAGATCTCCTTCTTTCCATTCTATCTTTGAAAAAAGCTCGTCTGCTTGATCAGTGTAATAAGAAAATATTTTTCTGACCTCATCAATATTGCTGTTCTTTCTTCGCAACGCTCTGACACGCTCGCCCTTTTTGATAAGATCAAATAAAAGATGCGAGCCAACCAATCCTGTTCCTCCTGTAACTAAAATCATGGCGTAAAAGTAAATCATTTACCTTTGACGATTATGAAAAAGAATTTTGTACAAGAGTTGAAATGGCGTGGTATGCTTCAGGATGCAATGCCCGACACAGAAGAATTATTGAATAAAGAAACTGTAACCGGATACATCGGTTTTGATCCAACTTCTGATTCACTTGGTGTTGGCAATCTTGTGCAGATAATGACTCTGCTTCATTTTCAGCGAGCCGGTCATAAGCCGATCGCGCTTATTGGCGGTGCCACCGGAATGGTGGGCGATCCCTCAGGTAAATCACAGGAAAGGAATTTGCTGAGCGAAGAAATATTAAATCATAATCTTGCCTGTCAGAAAAAGCAATTAGAAAAGTTTTTGGATTTTAATTGCGGAGCTACTTCGGCAGAGATCGTCAATAATTACGATTGGTTTAAAAACTTTTCTTTCCTCGATTTTATTCGCGATGTTGGCAAACACATTACCGTGAATTACATGATGGCAAAAGATTCCGTAAAGAGCAGACTGGAAAGCGGAATGTCATTTACAGAATTTTCATATCAACTGGTTCAGGGTTTTGATTTTTATTATTTGTGGAAAAACAAAAATGTAAAATTGCAAATGGGAGGTTCTGACCAATGGGGAAATATTGTTACCGGCACAGAACTTATCCGTAGAAAGGAAGGAGGCGAAGCATTTGCAATTGTTACTCCGCTCATTAAAAAAGCGGACGGAACAAAATTCGGAAAAACTGAAAGCGGAAATGTTTGGCTTGATCCTGCAAAGACTTCACCCTATCAGTTCTACCAATTCTGGCTGAATTCTTCAGATGAAGATGCAAAAACATACATCCGCATTTTTACTTTACTCACGAAAGAAGAAATAGAATCGCTGGAACAAAAACACAACGAAGCACCTCATCTCCGCACTTTGCAAAAAGCGCTGGCAAAAGATGTAACGTGTCGTGTTCATTCCGAAAACGATTACAATGCTGCGGTGGATGCCTCTGAAATTCTTTTTGGCGAAGGAACGACTGATTCGCTTAAAAAACTTTCCGAAAGCGATTTGCTTTCGGCATTTGAAGGTGTTCCTCAAGTAGGAATTTCAAAAATGGAATTAGAAAACGGAATTAATGCGGTAGATTTTTTCTCCGACAAAACGAAAATATGCTCATCGAAGGGAGAAGCGCGAAAAATGATCCAGGCAGGTGGAGTTTCTGTTAACAAAGCTAAGATATCGGATATTGCTTCCAGCATTACGAAAAAGCATTTGTTGAACGGAAAATATATTCTTGCACAAAAAGGCAAGAAAAATTATTTTTTGATCAAGGCGGAATAATGCTTCTGTCAATTGATTACATTCGCCTTCCGAAAAAACAAACAAGAACAATATGATCACCATAGAACAGATCCGTGACCTCCAGGGACGCAGGGAAGCGTTAAGGAGGCATCTTTGACGTTGATAGAAAATCTATTGAGATATCTGAACTGGAAGCGCGCACTCAAGCGCCTGATTTCTGGAGCAATCCTAAAAAAGCAGAAGAGATCCTTCGCGAGATAAAACAGATAAAATTCTGGACAGCTTCTTTTCATAAACTTTCTCAGGACATTGACGACCTTGAAGTGCTTTTTGATTTCTGCAAGCAAGGCGAAGCTACCGAGCAGGATGTAGATAATCAATTCTCTAAAACGATGAAAGCCGTTGAAGAACTGGAATTCAAAAACATGCTCGGAGAAAAAGAAGATTCTTTGAGTGCAGTCCTTCAGATAAATTCCGGAGCAGGCGGAACAGAGTCTTGCGACTGGGCGGGCATGCTCATGCGTATGTATATTATGTGGGGCGAAAAAAATGGCTACAAAGTTACGGAACAGGACAGGCAATCAGATGATATTGCAGGAGTGAAATCTGTAACGCTTCAGTTTGATGGTGATTTTTCTTATGGTTATCTGAAAGGCGAAAACGGCGTGCATCGCTTAGTCAGAATTTCTCCTTTTGATTCCAACGCGCGAAGGCATACTTCCTTTGCTTCTGTGTATGTGTATCCGCTGGTGGATGACACAATAGAAATAGAAGTGAAAGATTCTGATTTAGAAGTGCAAACCTCTCGTTCAGGAGGTGCAGGCGGACAAAATGTAAATAAAGTGGAATCCAAAGTGCAGATGAAACATATTCCTTCGGGAATTGTGGTGGTTTGTCAGGTAGAACGCACGCAAATTGGTAACCGTGCACGTGCACTTACGATGCTTAAATCCCAGTTGTACGAATTGGAAATGCGCAAGCGCAAAGAAAAATCTGATGCTGTTGAAGCAGGCAAGAAAAAAATTGAATGGGGCTCGCAAATACGCAACTATGTTTTGCATCCTTACAAGTTAGTGAAAGATATTCGGACAGGTTACGAAACATCGAATGCCCAGGGAGTATTGGATGGAGATTTGGATGGATTTATAAAAGCGTATCTGATGGAATTTGGAGGCAAACAATAAATAGTTAAGATGGAAAAAACAATTATCTATCATAATAATCGCTGCACAAAAAGCAGATGTGCGTTGGAACTTATTAAAAAGAAAACAAAAGATTTTTCCGTAATTGAATATTTGAAAACTTCTCCTTCTGAAAAAGAATTGAAAGAAATTTTGAAAAAACTTGGAATGAAAGCGGAGGAGATTATCCGTAAAAAGGAACCTTTATTCAGAGAAAAATTTGAAAGAAAGAAATTCTCGGAAAATGAATGGATAAAAATTCTGGCAAAGAATCCTATCCTGATCGAACGCCCGATTGTAGTGAAGGGAAACAAAGCTGTAATTGGTCGCCCGACTGAAAACATTCTAAAATTATTTTAATTTCTTTGGACAAGAAATTTTCTATACCTTTGGTTACTTTAAAAGCAAAAACACAAACAAATTAATATTTTAACTATGAAAAAATTATTTTTTACGCTTGCGCTCACAGGAATTGTTGGCGCAGTTTCCATCAATACTGCTTCTGCTTCAACTTTCAGAGGAGATGAAAAGAAAGACAAAAAAGAATGCAAGAAGGATGCTAAATGTTCTTCGGGAGATAAAAAATGCTGTCATTCAAAAGATGCAAAGACATCTTCAGCGACTGACAAATCGGACACAAAGAAAACAACGGAGCAGAAATAATCAAATTCTACTTCTAAAAAAAATCCAGGCAAATCGTCTGGATTTTTTATTTTGGGATATACTGGGATAAATGCAAATATTGTGCAACGCCATTCAGTATTAGCGACCAGAAAATCAGAGAGATTGTGAGAAATAAAATATTTCTGTATTTGTTTTTGTAAAGGCGGTGAATTACAAAAGCTCCTATGGGAATTGAAATGATAGAAGGAGTAGTGATAACCAGACCAAAAATTCCAAATCGCATTTTTGTTCGAATGATAAATCTTTTAAACCAGGTAAATTTCTTTTTTGGCTTTTCCTGAATATGTAAAGGCTTTTCAAAAAAAAGAATTGTTTTTCTCCAGCCAAATGCGATGACTTCTCCAACAAGTGAAAAAAGAATTATTCCAATCGTTCCTCCGGTTGTTGTGATCAGAAAAGCTTCCTTGAAATTAAATCCGTAACGCTCGGCTTCGAATGGGGAGATGGCAAATTTTACGCTGGCGATGAGAGCTACTTCAAAAATTTTGAGCAGATGAAGTACATCGTCATTCATTTTTTATAGTTTGTTTCCGAAAGCAAGGTCGCCCGCATCGCCTAAGCCGGGCACAATGTACGCCTGTGCGGTGAGTTCTTCATCAATGGCGCACGCCCAAATAATTGTATTGTTAGGCAAATGTTTTTTTACATGCTCAATGCCTTCGTCACTTGCAATTACAGTTGCGATATGAATATTTTTTGGAACTCCGTTCCGCTTCATCGCTTTGTAAACAAGTTCGATTGAATTTCCCGTTGCAAGCATTGGGTCGCAAAGAATTAAAGTTTTTCCATTCAAATCAGGACACGCCATGTATTCCACCTGAACTTCGAATGTTCCGTCAGGATGATGTTTACGGTAAGCGGAGAGAAAAGCGTTTTCGGCTTTGTCAAAAACATTCAGCAATCCCTGATGAAAAGGCAATCCTGCTCTGAGAATGGTGGCGATCACCGGTTGTTGTTTCAGCACCGGAACTTTTGCAACGCCAAGAGGTGTGTTTACTTCTTTTTTTATCCATTCTAGTTTTTTGCTTATCTCATAAGCGCAAATTTCTCCGGCGCGTTCAAGATTTCTTCGGAAACGCATGCTATCTTTCTGCACTTCCACATCGCGCATTTCAGAAATGAATTCGTTGAGAATGGAATTTTCTTTTCCTAATTCGTAAATCATATTTTTATCTTTTTAGCCAGCGTACAAGTTTCGGAAGATTATTTTTTTTCACCTGTAAATATACAAATTCATCCGAGCCAAATCCTTTGTAAAACCTTGCAAGTCCAGGCAAATTCGAACCTTCAAAATCAAGAATTATATTTTCTCCGGCATGTTCCTGAATAAATTTATCAATCAGAAAAAACATTGCCCCTAATTTTTTTGCCTCAGCATCTGTTGCGGAGAAAAGAAAAATGGATCTGTTATTTTTAATGAGCCAGACAACTCCTGCACACAGTTTATTTTCTTTGGTATATGCACCCCAAACTTCAGCGTATTTTTTTTCAATGCAGATATTAATAAGGTTTGCTAGGACTTTATAATTTTTATCAGTGAGGTTGCTGATTTTTTTTCCCGTATTTTTTCTGAAAATGTTTATCAAAAGAGAAGGAGAGATATTTTTTTTGACTGATACTTCGTGTTTAATTGCTTTCTTGATATTCCTTTTTGTGTCTTCTGAAAAGTTTTTTCTGAGAGATTCGTAAGGTGAATCCAAAGAAAGTTCAATGTTGATGTTTTTTTTAACGGGGAATCCCGACAACTCAAACGTATTTAGTTTGTTCAGATTGATTTCAAGAAATTTAAAGTGAGATGGAATTACATTCAAGAATTCTTCAACTTTTTCCTGTGATAATTTTTCTTTTGAAAAAACCCCAAGCTGCTGTGCGAAATAAGGCGGATACAAATAATTTATACCATATTTTTTATTTCTCGTAAGAGGCATCACTGATTTGTAATCGCCTTCAATCAATGCTTCCCATTTCGGACTCACAACATCCAAATACCAAGAGTAAGCATAGATTAAATTATGCGTAGAATTATCAATGTAGCTATCCCATTTACTTTTGTCAATCTCGTTATGTTTCAAATATGAAATCATTTTTCTAAATCGCCAGTTTTATCATTTCTTCATATATGTTTTTCCAACCTTTCCAATCTCTCCAATCGCCCAGCGTTTCATTATGCCAGATAGAAATAAATTCTCCATTCACATTTTTTATTTCAGCAACAATTAGCTTGATTTTTTCTATTGCTTTTTCGGGTGAAAGTTTCAGATAATTATTCAGTGTACCATCCATCACGGCAAAAGGATGAAGGGTCAAATTTGTTTCTTCTTCCTTTTCCAGATCATACCATTTATAAGGCGTGCAAGTCCCAGACCTAAAACCGATTTCATCTGCAAAGCCCATCGTGTAATCATCCGTAATTCCCGAAGCAACGAGGTTTTGATAAGTTTGCGGAAAACGAAGCATCAAAAAATGCTGACGGCTTTTTGTTATGGGAGAATTTCTAATTATTTCAAGCCGTTCTTTTTCAATTTTAATTTTTTCAGAATATTGATTGGATGCGAAGGACGGATGAATTCCTGTTTCTGCATTTTGAGAAATATTTTTAATCAGCGCTTGCATCTGTTGGTTTGTATGCGGAAGATTTTTATCGTTGGTATCCCAATCGCCCATCAGTAAAAAATAAACAGGTTTAAGGCGGTACTTTTTATGAATCTCCATTTGAAAATCATACGTGTCATAAGGATCTTTTTCTTTTTTAAGCAACACATTTTTTCTTTTTCCGAAATCATCCCAATCGGATTTTGCAATCGCTCTTGCAAAACCGCCAAGAGTTCTCGCAAAACTTTTTCCAAGATACGCGTAAGCATTATCAATGTCAATAGTTGGAGTGTAAGAATATTTTTTCTCAGGGAAGATAAAATTTGGATAATGCTCAGAAATCATTTTCTGAATTTTCTTTGCCCAGATACTTACAATTGGTTTTTGCAGAAAATTATTTTTATACGCAAGAGATTTTTTTGCAGAAAACCTTCCGTATTTATCTCCATTGAATGGCAAATATTCCTCGTATCTGGTAGTAAGGAAAAATGCAAGTGCAAAAAAGTCAACGAATAAATCATTTTCGTTTTTTGGAAAAGAAATTGTTAATGCTTCTTTTTTTATTCCGGTTTCAAATAATAAATTATTGCTTTGAAAAAATAATTCATCTCCGACAGGTTTTTTCGTGTAAGATATTTTTGCTCCTTCAAATTGCTTGAACGAATCCGCATTTGTTGTCAACTCGCAATCAATTCCAAGAACAGATTTAAAAATCAAATTGAAAGTGTACTTGACACGATTGGTAACCTGATGTGTATAGATAAGAAGCATTGCGTAAGGAACGATTAACCCTTTTGGAAATTTTTTACTAATTCCTGACAAATAAATTCCGAGGCGTGACCATCACCAAAAATAGGTGGAAATGAAAGATTCTTTTTATTTTTAAACTGAAGAAATGCATTAAGTATTTTAAACTCGTCTACATCAGCAAGAATGGCAGTGCCGCTCTCAACCAGTTCTACCCATTCTGTTTCAGGGCGAAGAATGATGCAGGGCTTTTTGAAAAAGAAAGATTCTTTCTGCACGCCGCCGGAATCAGTACAAACCAGCATCGAGTTTTTTTCAAGCACAACCATTTCAAGAAAAGAAGCAGGAGGCATCAAAACAAAATTCGGGTTGGAACGCATCGCATCGTACACTTCTTTTTTCAGATTGCTTTGCAAAGCTTTTGAAGTTCTCGGATGAAGCGGAAGAACAATCTTTAATTTATTTTCAATGGAAATTTTGTTTAGCGCCAAAAAAATTGAAGCAAATCGCTCGGAATCATCGGTATTATTATCGCGGTGAATGGTGGTGAGAATGTAATTATTGGGAGTGAGTTCGTATTGTTTTAGAATATCCGTTTTTTTTTCAGCTATCTGTGAAAAATAAATTGCATTATCATACATCACATCTCCGCAGCGATAAATTTTTGGATTGTCTGCCGTGAAAGGCGCTTTGGTAAATTCTGAAAAACCTTCTTTTGTAAGATTAACATATCCGTTTTTCGTAGGGGAAAACAGCAAAGTAGAACAATGGTCGCAAATAATTCTGTTAATTTCTTCGGGCATACTTTTGTTGAAAGAACGAAGCCCGGCTTCAATATGAACAATCGGAATATGAATTTTCGCAGCGGCAACAGAGCCTGCAAGAGTTGAATTCGTATCTCCGTAAAGCACAACACAGTCGGGTTTTTCTTTCAGCAAAAGTTCTTCAATTCCAGAAATCATGGAAGCCGTTTGTTTTCCGTGAGAATCAGAACCGACTTCCAAATTATAATCTTCTTTAGGAATTTCCATTTCTTCAAAAAAAATACGCGACATATTATCATCGTAATGCTGTCCGGTATGCACAATCACTTCTTTTATTTTATCAGAAAATTTATTGCGGATAGCACGGCTCAGTGCAGCAGCTTTGATGAACTGCGGACGAGCTCCAATTATGGTGAGAATTTTAATCAACGAAAACCGAATTTGTTACGAATGTACGAAAGAGTGAAGTTCCATCTGCCATTTGCCATCATACATTTTACATTTAAATTACATCATGCCTTCATCAGCAAAACTAAAATATCCTGAATCCGAAATAATAAGATGGTCAAGTATCGGAATTTCTAAAAGTTTTCCGGCTTCTTTAATTTTTTTTGTGAGGGAAATGTCTTCGTTGCTTGGTTTAAGATTTCCCGAAGGATGATTGTGACAAAGTATGATTGAACTCGCCAAATGTTCCACTGCAATCTTAAAAATTATTTTTAAATCTACTATTGTTCCCGAAACTCCACCGCGGCTTACAAATTCTTTTCGGATGATTGTGTTTGAGCGGCTTAAAAGCAGCACATGAAATTCTTCGTGCGGCAAATCTAAAAAATGAGGTCTGAAAATTTCAAAAGTATCTTTGCTCGAAATTATTTTTTAGCGTTTTACTATTTCAGTTTCTTTTCTTCTTCTTCCTAACTCCAGTGCTGCCACGATAGAAATCGCTTTTGCTTCGCCAATACCTTTAAATTTCATTAAATCCTGAACAGATAATTTTGCGATTGCATTCAAATTATTTTCAAACTGAGAAAGAATTCTTTTTGCTAATTCAACGGCAGTTTCATTTCTGCTTCCTGAACCGATAAGAATGGCGATGAGTTCCGCATCGGTGAGAACATGCCTGCCTTTGCTGAGCAATTTTTCACGCGGGCGGTCTTCTTCTGCCCAAGATTTTATTGTAAAAGATTTCCCCTCTAATTCCATCGAAACGAATATAAATAAAAAATCCCCTCCGATAAGTCAGAGAGGATTTTCAAAGATTTTCATGAACTTTTATTTCAAAGCAGTAACGTGCTTAGTAAGTTTTGATTTAAGGTTAGCCGCTTTGTTCTTATGAATGTAATTATTCTTTGCAAGTTTATCGAGCAAGGAAGTGACTTTTAAAAGCTGCTCGCCTGCGCTTTTTTTATCTTTGTTCAGACGTAGTTTTTTCACTGCGTTCTTTACTGCGTTCTTGCGTACACGGTTTCTTGCGCGTTTTGCCTCGCTGGAGCGATTGCGTTTTTTTGCTGACTTATGATTTGCCATTTTTGTTTTACTGTTTATTAAGGGTGGCAAAGATAGAAAGTTTTCAATTCCTAACCTTGAACGGCAGGAATTTCTTTGGAATAATCAGTTATGACATTATATAAGGTATCCCGCTCGGCAGGAATCTTTCCTGCCTGTTTTATAAGATCAACAAGTTGTTCGGTATTCATAGATGGATTCTGATCTTCGGCTCCTGCCATGGAATAAATTTTTGTAGAGTCATTAATTGTCCCGTCTAAATCATCCACACCAAATTGCAGTGCAAGTTGCGCAGTACTTTTTCCAATCATGGGCCAGTATGCTTTGAGGTGAGGTATATTGTCCAGAAAAATTCTGGAGATAGCATAGTTTCTCAAATCTTCAATCACGCTTATTTCTTTGATGTGAGACATTTGATTATTTGCATTTCTGAATTTTAAAGGGATGAAGCAATTAAATCCTTTTGTTTTATCCTGAAGTTTTCTCAGTCGTTCCATGTGATTAATACGGTTTTCAAACGATTCAATATGTCCGTACAAAACAGTAGCGTTTGAATGAATGCCAAGCTCGTGAGCAGTTTCATGAATGTCCAGCCATTGTTCGGAAGTGCATTTATCTTCGCATATCTGTTTGCGAATTTTAGTATCAAAAATTTCTGCTCCTCCTCCTGGAATGGAATCAAGCCCGTGTTCTTTTAGAATCTGAAATCCTTTTTTGTAATCCACTTTCGCTTTGCGAAACATATATTCAACTTCTACTGCGGTAAATGCTTTTATGTGTAAATCAGGGCGAAAAGATTTTATTTGCTTGAATAGATTAGCGAAGTAATATAAATCCATTTTTGGATGAACGCCTCCAACAATATGAACTTCCGTAATATTTTGATTATGATTTTTTATTGTTTCAAGAATTTGTTCATCGGTCATTTCCCATGAATCTGCATCTCCTTTTTGTTTGAGAAGTCGCGAGTAAGAACAAAATTTACAATCAAACACGCAGAGATTGGTTGGTTCAATGTGAAGATTGCGATTGAAGTAAACATAACTGCCATTTTTATTTTCCCGCACATGATTGGCAAGAATTCCAAGAAAGCCAGGTTCTCCTTCCTTATAAAGAGTGATTCCATCTTCGGAAGAAATTCTTTTTCCTTCAAAAATTTTTTCAGCAATTGAACGAAGATGCTTTGGCGATTTTTCAATAATTGACATTTCCATATTCAATATTTTTCTATGGTAAAGTTAAAATAAAAAACCCCCTCCGAATTACCAGAGAGGGTTTTAGTAACAAATTAGTTATGTTATCTATTTAGAATAACTTTTTTTGTAATTGTCCCTTCAGATGTTTTCATTTGGATGAGGTACATTCCATCTGGATGATTAATCATATCAAATTTCACAGCACTGCCTGAAGAAATAGGAACTCTTTTCTGAAGAACTGCATCCCCTATTGCATTGAAAATAGTAATATCAGCCGAAGAGATAGTAGTAGAATTCACATTCATGAAAATATCTCCTGATGAAGGATTTGGATAAATGGAAATATTATTTGATAAATTATTTTCTAAGATACCGGTAGTACATAATAGTGCTGCACTTGAATTTAACCCTATCCGGTAGGTGCCACTCTGCATACAGGTTTGGATACGTGAAGTTTGATCCACAGTAAACATATACATGCAAGCATCATTGGTGTAATCCATAAAGTTCATTGTCATTTCTCCGTCAGGTGAGTTGCTTGGGCTGGGGCAAGTACCAGAGTTAAAAGGGTAAACTTGTGGGCAATTGGCATAATTAGCAGTAGATTCTGTAGGAGTATCATTACAATAATCAGTTAAGCAGGTACCATCTCCCCAAGTGTGGCGCAATCCCAAGTAGTGACCTATTTCATGTGTACATGTGCGACCATAGCAATAAGTAGGGTCATATGTTCCAGAAGTGCAAATATTTTTCGAACCAAAAGCCATAGCGTATGCCCAAAATCCATCGGTGGTGGCAGTTCCACCAGCTGAAAGCCCTGTTAGAGTTGCACCTGCCGGGAAGGTTGCATATCCTAATAAACCAACACTGCTATTTTCATCAGTTACCCACATGTTTAAATATTTGGATGGATCCCAGATTGTTCCAGGTTTTATTGTTCCATCAATATAATTCATAAAAGTAGTAGTTGAATTATAAGAAGCAGAGTTGGGGTTGGTCCAACCTTTTGTTGTATAATTAACACGATCAATTCCCGGTTCTGCCAGTACATTTCCACTAGGATCTTTTGTTGCCAAACAAAACTGGATACCTGTATTAGCTATAGCAACACGTCCGTTAGCGTCTTTATTTGCCGCGGGCAAAGCTTGCGCTGTAGCCCAATGTGTATAAGCAGTTGAGGGATAAGTGCTGGTATTATACCCTGTTCCGCTATAATCTTGATTCAACACAGTAATTTGAGAATTAATTTGCGCCTGCGATAAATTGGGAAAAGTACCAACTGCTTGACCACCTTCAATAATATGAACAACAACAGGAATAGTATAATTAGTAACCGCCATTTTTCCGGTTTCAAGTCCTTTTTTGAACTCTTCCACTTTTGCGTTAAACCAAGCATCCCATTCTGGAGGAGGAGGAGGAGTGGCGCAACGAATCATTCCCGATGGACCTCTTTCAAGTTGAGTGTTAGAAGTTGTTTGTGCATTTGCAAATTGCGAAAACGCAATTCCTGCAACAAACAGTAAGCAAAAAAGTGGAGTAGAAATTTTTTTCATAAAACTGATTTTTTTTATTTCCAACATAAACTGGAAACGTGTGGTTTTATTATTTGAATTGCGATCGTAAAGGTAGAAACAAAAATTGGATTTGCCAAATTATTATATATGTTTTTCAACGTAAAAAAATAGTATATAAAGTATTATTTTCCTAATAGAATATTAATATAAATTGTAGATGGTAAATAGTAAGTAGTGTTAAATCCTTTGGTCGTTGATCTGGTATTTTGAGCAGGTGTGAGATCAAAGGTGGTGCTATTAATTGTATTTAGAAACAGAAAATTTACAAATGTTTCGGTGGATAAAGAGATTCGACTAAATAAAAACAATTTAAACCCCATAAAAGCAGATGCTCCATAATATGTATTATGAACAGTATTGGTTTGAATCACAAAACCGGGACTACTGGTGGCAGGTAGCGGTTGCTCGGTTTTATTATATGTGGGTTGCAATAGAGCTTCTCCTCCATAAAAGAATGCAAAACGTTTGGAAATTTTCGTTTCTCTTCCTAACCCGATCCCATAACTTTGCTCAACATCTGTATATGTGGATTTAGGTACGGTATCTTTTTTTGTATTGCTGCTGCTATATCCAGCTCCAAGGTCAATTCTTAAAAAAGTCTTCTCCGAAAGGAATCTGCATCCCGATAGAGAGAATAAAGTTGTGGACGGCAGATTGGTTTGGTTTTTAAATAAATCCAAAAAATAATTAAGATCAATCCGAATTTCACTTTTTGGATCATGACTTTTAGAAGTATCGGCTAATGCGGTTTGTGAGAAAGCTCGTCCGCCGATAAAAGCCACTAATGCAAGAAATAATAGGTATTTTTTCATAATTTAAAATTTAAATAAAAGATTTATATCGTTAGGTGGAAAAAAGGAAGTATTAAATCCATGACTCAGGAGAGATGAATTTTCTTTGGGATTTATTTTATATGAACTATTATCCGAATTATAAAAATACGATATATAAAAATCCATTTCGGTGGAAAGAATAATGCGGGGTGTGATAAAATATTTCACACCTGCAAGAGGTACAATTCCATAACTTGTATTGTTTTGATTATCGGTAATTATTTCTGACCCGCTTGGCTGAATTGTTTGAATTAAATCCTTATTAAAAAACATATCAGCTCCATAAAAAAACATCCATCTGTTATTACAGAACACTTCTTTTTCCAAACCAAATCTGAATCTATAACTAGTTGTATTAGAACTATTGGAAGGAAGCGAGTTGTTTTGAATGGTATAATCTAACTTACCCATTCCGGCAATGACTCGCATTTCTATTTCGGGCTCTAAATGATGAATGATAGTGAATGAAAAAATAGGAGTTTCGATTTCGGGAGAATAGGTTCTGCGAAACACATTTAGAAAAAAAAACATATCAAAACCCGCTTCGAATTTTAAAAGAGAAGTTTCGGTTGAATCGGAATGAAATGTATTTGCAAGTACAGTGGAATGAAAAAAACCAACTATACAAAACAAGAGAATGGTTTTTTTGAACATGCACCACATTGCGCGAATGTACATTTTTTATTATTTAACAAATATTGCTATACAATAAATTTCTTGTATTATACGGGAAGACGAAAGGAGTCCGTTAAATAAAAACTAAAAGTGAAAAAATCTCTTAAACGTATTCAAAAGCGTTTTTAATTTTCTCCGCAAGTTTTGTTTCGGCAACGTTTTTGGAAAGCAAAACCATATTTTTTATTGCCAGTTCGCTGGAGATTCCATGTCCCACAATTACTGCTCCATTCACTCCAAGAATCGGACTTCCTCCATGAAATTCATAATTAAAATTCTGAAAGAATGTATCCGTAGAATTTATCATGTGGCGCTTGCTCAATATTTTATAAATAGATTCTGCCTGTTTGATAATTACGTTTCCGGTGAATCCTTCGCAGACAATCACATCGGCTTTGTGATTGAATATATCGCAACCTTCAATATTGCCGATGAAATGAAATTGCTTCGTGCTCTTCATAATTTCGTAAGCCGCCTGCGTAACTAAATTTCCTTTACCGCCTTCTTCACCAAGATTCATCAATCCTACTTTCGGATGTTTTATACCGAAAACATTTTCAACATAAAGCGAACCAAGTATTCCGAATTGATACAACACATCGGGTTTACAATCTGCATTAGCGCCAACATCTAAAATAACTCCCATCTTTCCATTTTCTTTTGGAACCACAGAAGTGATACCTGGTCGTATAACACCGGGAATTGTTTTTATAGAATACATGGAACCAACCAACATGGCACCGGTGTTTCCTGCGCTTGAGAAAGCAGAAATTTTTTTCTCTGCCAGCAGATGAAATCCGATGGAGATACTTGAGTGAGGTTTTTGGGTGAATGCTTTAATTGGAGATTCGCCCATCCCAATTACATCAGGAGCGTGAACGATTTCATATTTATCGTGTGGCGCATCCAGTTTTTTTAATTCGTCCTGAATTTTTTTCTTGTCGCCAATAAGAACTATTACAGAACCTCTATGAAGTTCTTTCATAGCGAGAACAGCACCGGCAACCGTTGCCTTGGGTGCATAATCTCCGCCCATTACATCGAGCCCGATTCTCATAAAAAAAATTACGCTGCGATTGTTTTCTCGATCACTTGTTTTCCGCGATAGTAACCGCAGTCTTGACACACACGGTGCATCAAAATTGGCGCTCCGCAATTAGAACATTTTGTGATGGCTGGTGCAATCGCTTTGTAATGTGTTCTGCGTTTGCGGCTTCGGCTTGTTGAGTGCCTTCGTTTTGGATTTGGCATGATAAATAGAAATTAAAAATTATGAATTATAGATTATAAATTTACAACATTAATTTTGTTTGATGTTTTTTAGCGCATCCCATCGTGGGTCGGTTTTTTTTTCTGTTTCTTTCGAAAAATTTTCTAATCTTTTCAGCGCATCTTGATTACATCCGTTCTTGCCATCTTTTGTATCAGGATGAATTCTTCGCTGAGGAAGAAGTAAAGTAGTGTATTCATACAAATGCTGAGAGATGTCAATTTCGGAAGATTCAAAAGGCATGGAAACAATATCGTCCTCTTCAAATTTATCGTTGGTCAAACTTACAATAAGTTTTTGTTCTCCCCAAACAGGAAAATCAAAAGGATCTCCGCAGCGGTCGCATAAAACATTTATAGTTCCTTCCATTTTTATATCGAACACAAGCAAGTGCGATTCGTTGATAAGCGTTACTTCCGTATTAATTTGTGCTTGCTGAATTTCCGAATATGCTCTGTCCTTGAAAAAAGAATCATCAATAACATAGAAAAATTTATGCTCTCCGGTTTTGAGACCAGCAAATTGTATGAGATATGGATTGCTTAACTTTTTCATGGCTGCTTCGCGTCATTTACCTTGTGAAGATACGATTCAAAGTAATTAGTGCCTCGATAACAAATGAAAACCAATGACTATTTAGTCTCGGATGTTTGAATTATTTTTTGTGACGCTTCACGCTCGAAATAGTGAGGCGTTTTCTTCCTTTTCTTCTGCGGGCTCTAACCACTCTGCGTCCGTTGGGAGTTGACATGCGCTCACGGAAACCGTGTTTGTTTCTTCTTTTTCTTTGTGAGGGCTGAAATGTACGTTTCATATTAATTCGTTTTAAGGGACGCAAAGATAGAAATGTTTTCAAACCAATGGCTTTTTCAAATACCTTTGTAATCCGTATGGCAACCATCAAAAAAGAAGACCTCCCCAAGGCAAAACTCAATAAAGAATCACTCCGCAGGGCAACCCGAATTTTCAAGTTCATAGGTCCACATAAATGGAAGTTTGTTATTGGGATGCTTTTTCTTATAGGAACAGGTAGTACAGGGCTGATTTTTCCAAAACTTCTTGGCAACATGATGGGACTTATCGGGAGAGCAGATACTTCAAACGAACAACTTCTTGCGATAGCTAATAAAGTAGGAGTTCAATTGCTAATACTTTTTGCCTTTCAGGCATTTTTTTCATTCTTCAGGGTGGTGCTTTTTGTAAACGTGACAGAAAATATGCTCGCAGCACTAAGGCAGGCAACTTATAACCGTCTCATCAGAATGCCGATGAGTTTTTTTTCAAGCCGTCAGGTTTCTGAATTGAACAGCCGTGTAAGTGCGGATATTTCCCAGATACAAGATACATTTACGACCAGCATTGCTGAATTCATCCGCCAGAGTATGATAATTGTTGGCGGAATCAGCATTATTTGTTTTACATCTTGGCGACTGGCATTAATGATGCTTGCCATTATTCCGGTACTTGCACTTCTTGCCGTTTTCTTTGGCAGAAAGATCAGAAAAATATCCAAAGGAGTTCAAGACAGCGTGGCTGACTCAAATATTATTGTGGGTGAAACTTTGCAGGGAATTGCCAATGTAAAATCATTTACAAATGAGAAACACGAAAACGAGCGGTACAGAAATACGACAATTGCAATTGTAAAACAGGCAATCAAAGGCGGATTAGCAAGAGGTTCGTTTTTTTCATTCATCATTTTTTGTATGGGTGGCGGAATCGTTTACCTTATTTATTATGTAGTGAAGATGAAAGTAGAAGGACTAATTCAGCCGGAAGAAATGGTTTCATTTCTTTTTTATACTGTAATGGTGGCAGCTTCCATAGGTGGTTTGCCGGAACAGTACGCACAAATTCAGCGTGCGGTGGGAGCAACCGAACGGGTGTTTGATCTGCTCGATGAACCGATTGAAGACATTGCTCTGGAAAAAGCTACGATTGTTTCTTCCAAGCGTTTTAACGGAGAAGTTTTATTTGAAAATGTTTCTTTTGCTTATCCATCGAGAAAAGATTTTCAGGTTCTGAAAAATATTTCTTTCAAGGCAACTAAAGGTGAGACTATTGCCATTGTGGGTCCCAGCGGAGCAGGAAAATCAACCATCACTGCGCTGATACTTCGCTTTTATGATCCGAACAGCGGAAAAATTATCATTGACGGAAAGAACGCAATGGATTATTCTCTCACCGAACTTCGCTCGCAGATGGCAATTGTTCCGCAGGATGTTTTGCTTTTTGGCGGAACGATAAAAGAAAATATCGGCTACGGAAAATCAAATGCCACGCTGGAAGAAATAAAAGACGCAGCACGAAAAGCAAACGCATTAGACTTCATTGAAAGTTTCCCTGATAAGTTTGAAACCAAAGTAGGAGAAAGAGGAATTCAATTATCGGGCGGACAACGGCAGCGCATTGCCATCGCGCGCGCGGTGCTGAAAGACCCTTCCATCCTTTTATTGGATGAAGCCACTTCTTCTCTCGACAGCGAAAGTGAACGCTTAGTTCAGGAAGCTTTGGACAAACTCATGAAAGGCAGAACATCTCTGGTAATTGCTCATCGCCTCAGCACCATCCGCAAAGCGGATAAAATAATTGTGATCGACAAAGGCGAAGTGAAAGAAAGCGGCTCGCACGAAGAACTCATCGCCATCCATGATGGACTTTACAGAAGTTTGAGCAAGCTACAGTTTGAGTTGAATTAGAGTTCCTTCCTATTTGGCTACAGAAAACAATTTTCCTTCTCTCTCCAATCGTTTGCTTTCGGTAAGCTGGTTGAGAAATTTTTCCAACTTTGTTTTTGACATGCTGGCATCTCCGTATTCCGCAAGGATCTCGACAGAAGTTTTTCCGGCAGTGGCAGATTTTAATATTTGTAAAATCTTTTGTACTTCAACTGGATCTGCATTTGCGGGAGCAGTTTTTTCTACAGGAACTTCTACCGCTTTCGCTTCCGGTCGCATTTGCGGGAAGAGAAGTACATCTTGAATACTTGGAGAATTTGTCATGAGCATGCAAAGGCGGTCAATTCCGATTCCAATCCCTGCCGTTGGCGGCATGCCGTATTCCAGCGAGCGTAAAAAATCCTGATCGATGAACATGGCTTCGTCATCGCCACGCTCCATGAGTTTTACCTGTTCTTCAAAACGTGCACGCTGATCAAGCGGATCGTTCAACTCAGTATATGCGTTGGCAAGTTCCTTGCCGTTCACCATCAATTCAAAACGTTCCACCAAACCTTCTTTCGTTCTGTGTTTTTTTGTGAGCGGGCTCATTTCCACCGGGTAATCAATAATGAATGTCGGCTGAATGAATTTCGCTTCGCACTTTGCTCCGAAAATTTCGTCAACTAATTTTCCTTTTCCCATGGAATCTTCGGTATGAATTCCAAGTTGATTGCAAACCTCTCGCAATTGCTTTTCTTCCATCTGACTGATATCAATTCCCGTTTCTTCCTTGATTGCATCAAAAATGGAAATTCGTTTGAAAGGCGCTTTGAAAGAAATTGTTTTGTCGCCAACGGTTACTTCGGTGGTGCCGTGCAGATCATCGGCAACTTTTTCCAACATCTTTTCTGTGAAATCCATCATCCAGAAATAATCTTTGTATGCCACGTAAAATTCCAGGATGGTAAATTCGGGATTGTGTGTGCGGTCCATTCCTTCGTTGCGGAAGTTGCGCGAAAATTCATAGACAAAATCAAAACCTCCAACGATCAGTCGCTTCAAATAAAGTTCATTCGCAATTCGTAAATAGAACGGAACATCCAGCGCATTGTGATGCGTGATGAACGGACGAGCCGTTGCGCCTCCGGGAATATTTTGCAGCACAGGTGTGTCTACTTCCAGCGCTCCGCTTTCATTCAGAAAATCGCGGATCGTTTTGATCATCTGAGTGCGTTTCACAAATGTTTCTTTCACCTGTGTATTCAAAATAAGATCGGCATAGCGCTGACGGTATTTGAATTCAGGATCGGTTACTTCATCGTGAGCAACGCCTTCAGCATCGGTTTTTACAACCGGAAGTGGCTTCAATGATTTGCACAACATCTTCAGCGAAGTAACGTGAATGGAAATTTCTCCGGTCTTGGTAGTGAACACAAATCCGGTTACGCCAATAATATCACCTATGTCGGTATATTTTTTCCAAAGCTGATCGTACAACGATTTATCCTCGCCCGGACAAAGATCATCGCGCTTGATATATAACTGAATTCTTCCTGTAGTATCCTGAAGTGAAGTGAACGAAGCTTTTCCCATATCGCGCACGGTCATTACGCGACCTGCGATTGAAATATTTTTGTAATCGGTTTTGTTGCGATCGTAATTTTCAAGAATGTCTTTTGCCGAAGCGTTTACTTCAAACAGTTCTGGCGGAAAAGGGTTGATCCCGAGTTTGATTATTTCACTGAGCTTTTCCCTGCGGATGACTTCTTGTTCTGATAATTGCATAATCCTACGAATTACGAATGAAATGAATTACTAATTTTTTGGAAAGCAAATATAAGTGTAAACTGTAAACCGCAAACTTTAAACTCTCTTCAGGAAAGAAGTTTGAATCCTCTTCCGTGAATATTTAGAATTTCAACTTTCGAATCTTCCTTAAGATATTTTCTAAGCTTGGCAATGTAAACATCCATGCTTCGCGCAGAAAAATAGGAGTCGTTCTGCCATACGGAACGCAGCGCGAAATTTCTATCAAGCACATCGTTGGAGTTGAGACAAAGAAGTTTCAGCAGGTCGGATTCTTTCGTTGTGAGTTCGGTCTTTTTTCCTTTTATCTCCAGTGTGCGCTCGGTGGAATTGAATTTATATTTCCCGACTTTGAATTCATCCGTTTCGTTCTGAATGAGCGTTTGATTTTTTACTCTGCGCAGGATGGCATTAATTCTCAACAGCAATTCCTCCATGCTGAACGGCTTTGTGATATAGTCATCTGCTCCTGCGGTAAATCCTTCGATCGCATCTTCCTTCATTGATTTCGCAGTAAGAAAAACAATAGGAACATTTTTGTCTGATGCCCGAATTTCTTTTGCGAGCGTAAATCCATCCTTCACGGGCATCATCACATCCAGCAGACACATATCAAATTTATTTTTGGAGTTAGAGAAGAAATCGTATGCCTCTTTCCCGTTTACAGCAAGTTTTACATTATACCCTTTTGCTTCAAGATATTCCCGAAGCAGATTCCCAAGATTGCGATCGTCCTCTGCAAGGAGGACTGAAATTTTTTCTGTGCTCATATTTTTTGATTTTCCCCTTCAGAGAAGGGCATAAATATTTTAAACGTACTTCCTTTTCCAACTTCACTTTCCACCGTAATAGTTCCTCCGTGTTTTTCCGCAGCGGCTTTCACATAACTCAAACCAAGTCCGAATCCTTTCACGTTATGAATATTTCCGGTTGGAACGCGGTAAAATGTTTCAAATATTTTTTTCTGGTTTTCTTTGCTGATGCCTATGCCGTTATCTGCAACAGAAATTTGAATTCCATTGTTTATATTTTCAGTGGAAATTTTTATCATGGGTTTGTGTTCAGAATATTTCAAGGCATTGTCAACCAGATTGTAAATGATATTCGTAAGGTGTACTTTGTCTGCATTTAAAATATTTTTTTTTGCATTTTTCTCAAGACGAATTTCTCCTTCGCGTTTTTCAACCTGTAAGCGAATATTGCTAATGGCTCGGTCAATAATTTCATGAACATCCACTTCCTGAGGGCGAAGTTTGAATTGCCCTTTATCCAGCACTGCGGTTTGCAGAATATTTTCAACGAGCAACCCAAGTCGTTGATTTTCTTCTTTAATGATACGAACGTAGTGATTCACATTTTCTTTTGATTTTTCTATGGAAGAATCACTTAGCATTTCGCTGGCAAGAGAAACAGTTGAAATGGGAGTTTTCAGTTCATGCGTCATGTTATTGATAAAATCATTTTTTATGTCTGAAAGTTTTTTCTGTTTCAAAATAGTGGTAACGGTAAAGTAAAAAGAAAAAACAATAATCAAAACTAATATTCCTGAACCGGTAAGCATCAGCCACATGGTTTGCAGGATGTAATTTTTTTCTGAAGCAAAATATACTGCAAGATATTTTGGCGCAACAAATACATTGTTCGGAGAAAGGTTGACCTTATATGAAGAATTCAGAATTTCCTTTTGAGATTCTTCTTTGGTGTTGATCGGAAAATATTTGTAGGTATTATTGAATATTCCAAATTCATATTTCGCTTTTATGCCATTGTCCAAAAGTTCCGCCCTAAGCATAGAATCAATTTCAAGTGTATCAATTTTGTCATTGTATCCTTTGTAAATATTTATGCTCACGAGTTCGTCAAAAATATCACTCACCATATCGGATTGTTTTATCATCCATCGAAAGCGGTCATCCGAAGAATCAACTCGCGTGATGGTGAACGGTTCTCCAGCTCCGGCATTTACATTCACTCCAATTTCCGATGAATCTTTCGTTACAATTTTATTTCTTGTTTTATGCAGAACAACTCCTGCGGAATCGGTGGTAAGGTCTTCAAAAATTTTTATTGATTTCGTACTGTCGCCTCGCAGGGAATCGGCATGCGTCATCCAGCGCATTCCTTGTTTGCGGAAGCTCATGCGCCTTTTAATTTTTGTAGCTTCATTTTGTTTTTCCAGTTTATATTCCAAACTGTTTAATGCCTCATTTACTCCGAGAGAAAAGTGTTGCTGCTTTAACGTGAAAGCATTGTTGATCCAGTAAAGTTGAGTAACTATTAAACCCACCAGTGCAATGGCGGTAAGTGCAGTGATCAAACGGATGCTGAGGTTTCCCATCAGTACAAATGTAAGAGATAGTACACGATTCGCCTATCCATTAACATTTTTTAACATTCATTAACGGAGCGTTAACATGCAATAGCCAACTTGCACTGTATGTTTGTACTGAAGAACAAAAGAAATGCAACAGCAAAAAAGTCATCATTGAAAATTTATCCCACCTAAAAAGAGCAATCAATGATGTGAGTAGTCCCGCACATAACTATGTGCGGGATTTTCTTTTTTACTAAATTTACTTTATGCAAAAAATTAAAAATTATATCAACGGAGAATTAATTGAACCGGTTGGAAAAAAATATCTGAATAATTATAATCCTGCTACAGGAAAAGCATATTCATTAATTCCTGATTCGGATGAAAAAGATGTTCAGAGGGCAGTCGATGTTGCGGAGGCAGCTTTTCCAAAATGGTCACATACTTCAAAAGAGGAACGATCAAAAGTGATGATGAAAATTGCCGATCTCATTGATGAAAATTTTGAAAAACTTGCCGTTGCTGAATCTACCGATCACGGCAAACCGATATGGTTGGCAAAAATGGTTGACATTCCTCGCGCCTCTGCCAATATGCGTTTTTATGCAACTGGCATTTTGCATTTTGCATCGGAAGCACATTCAATGGAAGATTCGGCAATCAATTATACGTTGCGTGAACCCATCGGAGTTGTCGGTTGTATTTCTCCATGGAATTTTCCATTATATCTTTTCACATGGAAAATTGCACCAGCACTTGCATCGGGATGCACCGTGATTGCAAAGCCAACAGAAATTACTCCGATGACCGCTTATCTTTTTTCCGAGCTATGCATCGAAGCCGGATTGCCGAAAGGAGTTTTAAATATTGTTCACGGATTGGGAAGTAAAGCAGGAGCTGCTATTGTTTCTCATTCTAAGATTTCCGCCATTTCATTTACCGGTGGAACAAAAACAGGAGCAGAAATCGCACGGACTGCTGCACCGATGTTCAAAAAGCTTTCGCTCGAACTTGGAGGAAAAAATCCAAACATCATTTTTGCGGATTGTAATTTTGATAATGCAGTAAAGACAAGTCTTAACTCTTCTTTCTCCAATCAAGGTGAAATTTGTTTGTGCGGTTCCAGGATATTTATTGAAAAACCCATTTACGAAAAATTCAAAACAGAATTTGTTGCAAAAACAAAAGCGATGAAGGTTGGAAACCCTTCGGACGATTCTAACAAACTCGGAGCAATCGTTTCAAAGCAACATTTCGAAAAGATCCTTTCATATATCGAACTTGCGAAAAAAGAAGGCGGCAAAATTTTATGCGGAGGAAATGCAGTGAAACCGGGAGAAGAATTTTCAAACGGCTGGTTCATCGAACCTACCGTGATCGAAGGATTGTCTTATGATTGCAGAACCAATCAGGAAGAAATTTTCGGACCGGTTGTTACGCTCACTCCTTTTGAAACTGAAGAAGAAGTTTTGAAATACGCTAACTCCACTGTTTACGGTTTATCTGCCACCATCTGGACGGAAAATCTGACGCGTGCACATCGCATGGCTGCAAAAATTCAATCAGGAATTATCTGGATCAACTGCTGGCTGGTGCGAGATTTAAGAACTCCATTTGGCGGCATGAAAGGAAGCGGGGTGGGACGTGAGGGCGGTTTTGAAGCGCTTCGCTTTTTCACCGAGCCCAAAAATGTGTGTGTGAAATTATAATTCTTTTTTTGTTTTCCGATTTTAAAATCAAACATGCCTTCCATCTCCAGAAATTTTTTACTGACATTATTGATTGTTAATTTATTTTACGATTTTTCTTTCGCTCAAAAATTTCTTGCACTGGATATTTATCATGTTACGGGAAATATGAAAAGGATACGATTTCACGAGAATGATAATTTAACCTTACGAATTCATGGCAGCAGGAAATTTTTCACTCATATCATTACGTTTCTCGGCGACAGTTCTATTGTGCTGGATGGCAATTGGATTCTTCCGCTCAGCGAAATTGATAAAGTAAGAATTGACAAATCAAATTCCCTCGTTCATACACTGTCGCGTGGTTTGGTTGATTGCGGTATAGGATTTTTTGTGCTGGATTCATTTAATTCTTTGGTGAACAACGATTTTCCAATAATTAAAATTCAGGCGGTAAAAGAAAGTGCCGTCTTGATTCTCTCAGGAATAATTCTTCAGCGTGTAATGATTAGAAAATATAGGATCAATTCAAAAAGAAGATTGAAAATTATAGATGTAACATTTTAAAAAAATGTGGACGTAGTTATAACAACTCTGAAAAAAAATATTCTTCCTTCAAAAATTCTTTATAATCAGCAACATTTGACATGATCTGAAGTTCGCAATAACGGGCGTTAAATTCGAAATCACTTTTCAGTTTGTTCAGTTCCGACAAACGATAGCGATCAAAATTTAAAATCGCCTGTGATTCTTCTTCCGAAAGCGATTCGTTTCGGAATTCCTTATCGCGCAAATCGCTGATGCTTATTGTTTCGCCGGCATCTTTATTGGCGAAATAATTTTTATAAATATCTCGTCTGGTTTCCATGATACAAAACTACCTTTGGAAACAAAGCCGATAAAAGCAAACGATAAGATTTATTAACAAGAGAAAGTTAGAAAAGATTTACCGATTGGCGGTCATACTTCTATGTAGGTCGAACCTATTTTGAGCAAAGGTAAATTTTTATTTATCGGGATTATTTTTTTCTTTAAAAAAGTTTACTTTTTAGTTTTGTTTCTATGACTTCTTTTATTGCTTTTTGTTCTACCTGCAAACTACCAATGGCTTTGGTTAAAGCTGTCAGTTCCTGTTTGCTTTCATCATTGATTTTTTGTTGGGACTGGCGTAAAAAATCCATCTGTTTTTTGTGGTTATCCACTTGAAGATTTGCATGATGATTGACACCTTTTATCACTTGATCGAAGCGTTCGGACTTGGGTAATATATTTAACGCTTCGTCTAATTTTCGGGTTAAAATAATCAACTGATCGAGCAGCGGATTCAATTTTTCCTGCTCATGCGTTTTGATATAAGCGACAACTTGTCCGACTCTTGTTACTAATTCTTTCATCACTTTGTGCGGACTTTCATTCTCGGATTTGCTTGGGTCTATACCCGTTTTTTTAAAGTACACCGCGCTGTGTTTTACAAATTCTCCTAACTCCATATTAAGAGTTTTGCTGAGTGTTTTTACGTCAGCGTGGGTTTGTGCATTAACGGCTATTGTTCTCCTCATTATACTGAAAAAGTTTCAGAAAATCTTCGTAGTTCATTAGACCTCTTTCATAATTAACAA
>PLUL01000046.1 GCA_003164895.1 Bacteroidota bacterium
GTTATACCGCCTTCTGGAATTAAAACAATATTTTTTTCCAATTGCGATTTAAAAGAGCTCTTGTCAAGTATCTGAACAGCTTCACTGTATTTTTTATAACCCGGAATTTCGGTATTTAAAGTATATTTTCCGGGAGGAAGAATGATAACATATTTTCCCGTAGAAGGATTGGGCATGTACGTTCCAAATTCATTTCCTGTTTTTACATCTACTACAGAAATAAAAACATTCAATGAATCAACCGGTTTTGAAGGATCAGCACTTTTCACTTTTCCAGTAATGACGGTGGACTCCCCATCCACATCCAAAAAATTCAATCTGTAAATATCTAAATCTCCAAAACCGTCTTTTTTTCTTGCGGAAATGTATCCGTATTTTCCAGTTGCAGAAACACGAAAGTTCATATCATCTTCAGGAGTATTAACAGGATAGCCCAGATTTTTCATATCTGTAAATTTGTTTTCTTTTTCATTCCATTGCGCATAAAAAATATCGTAACCGCCCATGCTGTTGTGTCCCATCGAGGAGAAATACAAAGTTTTTCCATCGGGAGAAATGTTTGGAAAATCTTCGTTATATGGCGTATTAATGTCGGGACCAAGATTTTGTGCCGGACTCCATTTATTGTTCGGCAAGCGTCTGCAAACATAAAGATCTGATCCGCCCAATCCGCCCGGACGAGTGCTGGCAAAATAAATTGCATTTCCATCCGCAGTAATGGAAGCAGCTATTTCTTGTCCTTTTGTAGAATTTATTTGTTCATCCAAAATAATTGGCTCTTTGAAAGATTTATTTTTATCTGCTTTTGAAATATAAATATCACCCGATCCCTGCAAATTATCGTAATAAATTAAAAGATATTCTCCGCTTGCAGAAAGTCCAACTGCTTCTTCATCTCCATTTTGATCATTTATAACTCTGCCGAGCGGTTTTGCTTTTGTGAATTGTCCGTCTTTTACTTTCGAATAATAAATTGTTGATCCCCAGGTTCCATCGGGATTCTGAAAACCGGCAGGATCAGGTCGCTTTGTATTGAATATGATGAACGATTCATCCGCAGGAACAAAAGGAAAATAATCAGGGTATTCCGAATTAATATTTTTTCCAAGATTTTCGAAAGATACATTCACCGGATTTTTCATCAGTTCCTTTGCGTTGATGCAATATTGAATTTGCAGATCAGCATCTTTCAGATTTTCAGAACTTCCTTTTTTCTCCTGTTTGTATTGGGTGAAAGATTTTATTGCTTCATCAAATTTATAAGCATACTGATACGATCTTCCTAAAAGATATTTTGCTTCCGGCTCTGAAGTTTTATCTTGAATTTTTTCAAAATAAGTGCTTGCTTTGGTCTTGTCAATATCGGTATTCAAATAACACACGCCAATCCTGTAATTATACTTTTCGTTATCAGCATCTTTTTTTATCAGAATAAGGTACTCATCCAACGCACCTTCAAAATTTCCGCTCTTGAAATTTTCATCAGCAAGTTTTATATCACCTTTTGCAATAATTTTTTTCTGTTGAGGTTGCGCAAATAACGAAACACCAAACAAGCCAAAACAAAAAACACAATACAAAATGTATTTTAGAAATTTCAACATAGGATTTTTCATGAAAGACAAATATATATGAAAAAGATATTCGCAATAGAAAAATACAGGTTCGGCACCAAATAGTTTTCAGACAAAATCTTTAGTAACCTCATTATCATTGCTGTTGCTTCTTTTCAAAAAAACTCTATTTTTGTATGAATTCATAATTCCAATCAAAAATGATGAGTAAATTATTCTTGTCTTTTACGTTTTTTGCACTACTTTTTTTAAATGCAAAATCACAAGACACGGTAAAAGTTTCCACCCTTGCCGGACTTGATAATAATGCCGAAAAATTCTACAACAGCGGTATCAGTAAATTTGCTTCAAAAAATTTTCAGGGAGCTATTGCCGATTTTAATCAGGCAATTACGATGAACCCGAAATTCGACAAAGCATTTTATAACCGCGGCATTGTAAAACTTGAAATGAAAGATGTTAAAGGAGCAATAGATGATTATTCACAAGCGATCACGCTAAACGATTCGTGCAGCACTTGCTATTTCAGTCGGGCTCAGGCAAAATATTCTTTGGGAGATAAAGCCGGAGCAGCTACCGATTATAGCAGCACAATCCAAAAAAATCCTAATCACGCACAAGCATATTATTATCGCGGAGGAATTATGTTTGAACAAAAAGAATATAAAAGTGCGGTAACAGATTTTGATAATGCAATTCGGCTTAAACCGGATTATGCATATGCTTACAATGATCGAGGCAGCGCAAAACGCGAGATGGAAGATTATGACGGTGCTGCTGCAGATTATAAAAAAGCTACTGAATTAAAACCCGATTTGGCTTTTGCATATACAAATCTCGGAAGTGCGCTTCGCAAGAAAGAAGATTTTAAAGCCGCCATTTCTGCTTATGATCAGGCGATAAAAATAAAAGCAACTTATCTTTCGTATAATAATCGTGGCAGCGCGCGTTATGATGCTGAAGATTTTAAAGGCGCTATTGAAGATTTTACGAGCGCCATCAAACTTAAAAGCGATTATTCCATTGCTTACAACAATCGTGGTGCAGCAAAATTCAAATTGAAAGATTACAAAGGTGCTATTGAAGATTACGATAAAGCCATTCAATTGAATATTCAATACGGTTATGCTTATCTTAATCGTGGAATGGCTAAAGAATTAATCCGCGACCAACAAGGCGCATGTAAAGATTGGCAGCAAGCTGTAACTCTTGGAATCGAACATGGAAAAACATATTTACAGGATTGCAAATAATAAGTACGAAAAAAAATAAAATTAAATTAATTACAATTGAAATGAAAAATAAAATCTGCGTAATCATAGTTTTTTTCATTGGAATAATTAATTCTTTTTCTCAAAATGTTGAATTCACAATAGACAATTTTCCCGGGAAAGAAGATTCTTTAAAAGTTGCCTTGAAAAATATTAAAAAGGGAGATGAATTATTCGATGCCGGCACTCAGGTTTATGGCAAAGCGCTTGAATACTATCTTAAAGCAAATAATTTTAATTCTGAAAATGCAGAAATTAATTACAAACTTGGCGTGTGCTATATTTATTCCGCTTTCAAACAAAAAGCTCTCTTCAATCTTGAAAAAGCAAGCCGATTAAGCCCCGAAATGGTTTATCCTCTCCTCTATTATAATCTTGGTCGTGCTTATCATTTACGAATGGAATGGAATAAAGCGATTGATAAATATTTAGAATATAAAAATTTTGTAGGAACGGATCAGGCAAAATTAGATGACATAGAAAAAAAGATACAGGAGTGCAAAAACGGAATGGTACTTATGAAAGATACTTTACGCTTCAGAAAACTTCCTGACTCACTTCGTTACAAAATCGAAAATCTTGGTCCTGCAATAAATTCTAAATATCCAGATTACCGTCCTGTAATTTCAGCCGATGAATCGGTTTTGTATTTCACTTCACGAAGAGAAAATACCACTGGTGGAGGCGTTGATCCCGAAGATGGAAAATATTTTGAAGATATTTATGTTTCAACGAATGAAAATGGAAAATGGTCGGAAGCAAAAAACTTAGGCGATCCTATCAATAGATTTAATCAGCATGATGCTACCTGCGGACTTTCGGTAGATGGGCAAAAACTTTTTATCTACTTGGATGATACTTACAGAGGAAGCGGAAATATTTACGAATGTCAACTTACCGGACATACTTGGTCTGAACCCAAAAAACTTCCTAAAACCATTAATTCAAAATATCATGAATCATCGGCAAGTTTGTCTCACGATGGAAAAACACTTTATTTCTGCAGTGAAAATCCAAAAGACAACAAAGGACTTCCCGGCACACACGATATTTTTAAATCCACAAAAAATGAAAAAGGCGAATGGGGCGAACCGGAAAACCTTGGAGAGGTAATTAATACTCTCTATGATGAACGCACTGTATTTATTCATCCCGATGGAAAAACGCTTTACTTTAGTTCTCAAGGACATAACAGCATGGGCGGATATGATTTATTTAAATCCATTTACAATGATTCGCTTAAAAAATGGTCAACACCGGTAAATCTCGGTTATCCTATAAATTCTCCTGATGATGATATTGATTTTGTAGTTTCTGCAAGCGGAAAACATGCTTACTATTCAACTATTCGTCCTGAAGGATTGGGCGAAAAAGATATTTACAGAATAACTTTACCAGCCGATACCACAGTTTATTTAACACTTATAAAAGGAAAAGTTACTGACGAAAGTGATAATCCGGTAGGATCAAAAGTTGAAATCTATGATAACAAAACAGGGAAACTAATTTCCACACAGGAAGCTAACACTGCAACAGGAAAATTTTTGGTGTCACTTCCTTCTGGAAAAAATTATAAAATGAAAGTTACGGCAAAAGGATATGAAACTCACGAAGAAGATTTCAATGTCCCTAAAGGAGAAAAATTCAAGGAATTAGATGTAAACATCAAACTGAAACGCAAAGAACAATTGGTCGCAGTGGAAGGAGATGTAACCGATGAAAAAGGTAAAGGGCTTAAAGCTAAAATTGAAATCATTAATAATGCAACCGGAGAAGTAATTGCCCGCACCACTGCAGATAAACTCGGAAAATATCTGGCAAAACTTAAAGCAGGCAAAAATTATGGTATCGTAGTTTCGGCTGATGGATATCTCTTCCAATCACTGAACATTGATATTCCTCCGGATAAAGATCACATGAAACTTCCACCTATCACGTTGAAGAAAATCGAGGCGGGAAAAAATATTGTTTTGAACAATATCTTTTTTGATTTCGGAAAAGCAACACTTAGCCCGTCTTCAAAACCAGAGTTGGATCGAGTTGCTACTGTGTTGAAAGATAATCCGAGTATGAAAATTGAAATTTCAGGTCATACTGATAATAAAGGATCGGCAACTTTCAATGTAAAACTTTCCGAGATGCGAGCAAAATCGGTGGTTGATTATCTCGTTACAAATGGAATTTCAAGTAACCGTTTAACCTATAAAGGTTATGGATTACTAAAGCCGATTGCATCTAATGAAACAGAGGAAGGCAGACAGCAAAACCGCAGAACCGAATTTAAAGTTACTGCTATTGATGAAAATGCTCAATCTACTCCTTCTGAAATTGATGACGCACAAAAGCTCATCGGTCATGGCGAAACAAAAACAAAAACCGAAACTACAACGACAACATCTACGCCACCATCCAATTCAAATTTACCTGCTGAATTTCAATCGGCAGATAAAAATCATGATGGAAAAATATCTGCAGATGAAATTGTTACTGTAATTGATGGTTTTTTTGATGGCACCAATGATTTCACTACAGAAAAAATTCATCGTTTAATTGATTATTTCTTTGAACAATGAGAAAGTTTACGGTTTACGGTTTACGGTTTGCGGTTTGCAGTTTCTTTTTTTTGTTTTCACTAACAGAAAACTGGAAACTGGTAACAGGAAACTGTTTCGCTCAATCCATTCAGGAACTTGAATCAAAATTAAAATCAGCTTCTGCCGATGATAAACCCGGAATTCTTAATCAGCTATCCGAAGCATATCTTCAATCCAACGCAAGCAAAAGTATTGACTATGCTAATCAATCACTAAGTTTATCTAAACAAGGTGGAGATATTAACGAGGAAGCAGGTGCAGATGTGAATCTTGGAAATGCGTATGTGCAAAACGGAAATGCATCAAAAAGCATCGGCTATTACCAAGATGCGATAAAAATATTTAATCAGTACAATCAACCTGCAAGTTCTGCTGTCATCTGGAATAAAATTGCCGATGCATATCTTGCTGCGCAGAAATATGCCGATGCATTTAATGCAGACTCAAAAGCATTGGATCTTTTCAAAAAAATAAATGATAAGAATGGCATAATGAATATGAATATTGACTTGGGCGATATTTGTTTTAAGCAGCAGAAATACGAAAGTTCCATTTCAAGTTACAAGCAAGCACTGAAGATGGCGGAAGACGCAAAGAATGCAAAACAACAAGTAACTGTTTTAACCCGCATCAGCAGATCGTATAATGGCTGGGGAAATTATGACGAAACCTACAAAACTCTGAATACTGCGTTTGAAATTGCAAAGAAAAATAATCTTACATCTGAAGCAAACTCCATTTCAAAAAATCTTGAAGTTGCCAAGCAAAACATGACCGGCTCCAAAACCGAATATGTTCAGCAAAAAGAAAAAGAAACCGAGCAACAGATAAAAACAAAAGAAGTGGAGATTACTTCTCTTTCGGCAGAGAAAATGAAATCTATGGAAGAAATTGAGCAATTGAGTGTGGAAGCGCAGAATAAAGAATTGAAAATAAAAAATCAGCAGGAAGAAATTATTAGAAAAAAACTGGAGGCGGATAAACAAGCCAAAGCAAATGAACTTTTGAAAAAAGAAAAAGAACTTAAAGACGTTGAACTTAACCAGCAGAAATGGATCATTTGGGGAGGCGTTGCGTTTTCTATTCTTTTACTTGCACTTATTTTTTATGTTTTTCTTGCCTACAGAAACAAAAAGAAAGCAAATATTGCTTTAACGGAAAAGAATGAAATTATCTCCAAACAGAAAGAACAGATAGAACAAAAAAATATGTTCATCACCGATAGTATTGATTATGCAAAAAGTATTCAGGAAGCAATTTTACCTCCTATTGTTTCCATCGAAAAGTTCTTTCCAAAGTCATTTATTCTATATAAACCAAAAGATATTGTGAGCGGTGATTTTTACTGGACGCACGAAATTAATAACACCATTTTTATTGCGGCTGCGGATTGTACCGGACATGGTGTTCCGGGAGCATTCATGTCGCTGCTCGGATTTATTATGCTGAATGACATTGTAAAAACAATTGAGAATGCAAGTCCGGCAGAAATATTGACCGAAGTAAATACTCAACTCATGAACACGCTTCATCAAGACGGAGAACATTCTACAGGAAAATTCGGGATGGATATTGCATTGATAAAATATAATAAACTTACAAAAGAATTAATTTTTGCCGGTGCACATAACCCGCTTGTGATAATTAATGAAAGCGGAATAAATGAACTTAAATCGGATAAAGTTGCAATCGGTACAATCAAAACAACTTCTTTCAATAATCAAACGGTGCAAGTGAAGGAAGGAGATATGATATATATATATTCCGATGGCTATCCTGATCAGATTGGCGGAGAGAAAAGAAAAAAATTCCTTTCTTTTAATATGAAAGAACTTTTTGTTCAAATTCATACTATGAACATGGATCAGCAAAAAAGCGAATTGGAGAAAAAGCACATGGAATGGCGCAGCAAAACAGATCAAACGGATGACATTCTCATAATCGGTTTAAAAGTATAACAATGAAAAAACAATTTTCGTTACTCTCTGTAATCGTTTCACTTTTAATCTGTGAATCTGTGGCGTTTGCTCAGAACGTAGAATTTGAAAAGGCAAATTTCCCTGACAAAAAATCTGAACTTAAAGAAGCAAAAAGAAACATTGATGAAGGCGATGGATTCTATAGTAGATCAGAAGCGCCCAATAGCGACTTTGATTTGTATCATTCTGCCATACCATTTTATCTCAAAGCAAATAATTTTAATCCAAACAATGCATTGCTTAATTATAAAATTGGTGTATGCTATATTAAGTCGGATGACAACAGAGCCAAATCGCTTTCGTATCTTGAAAAGGCATTCAAATTAAATCCCGATGTCGAAAAAAACATTCACTACTATTTGGGAATTGCTTTTCACTTGAACATGCAATTTGAAACTGCAATTAAAGAATTTCAAACTGCCAGAGGATTATTGAAAACTGACCAAAAGGGTGGTACGACTGATATTGATAAAAGAATTTCGGAGTGCAGAAATGGAATTGAACTGGTAAAAAATCCGGCTCTTGTTTTCATTGATAATGTTGGACCGGAAATTAATTCTCCTTACTCGGATTACTCACCTGTTATTTCTGCCGATGAATCAGTAATGATGTTCACTTCAAAAAGAAATTCTTCTACAGGATCAAAAATTGACCCCTTTAGAGATGAATATTTTGAAGATATATATATATCAACAAAGCAAAACGGAAAATGGTCAACCGCAACAAATATGGGTAAACCGATTAATACGGATGACCACGATGCAACGGTAGGACTTTCAGCAGACGGGCAAAAACTTTTCATCTATCTTGGCAACAAAGGCGGAGGAGATCTATTTGAATGTGACCTTAAAGGTTCTCAATGGGGAAAGCCGGAGAGTTTGGGTAAAAATATAAACAGCGATTCACATGAGCCGACCGCTTCCCTTTCTGCTGATGGCAAAACTCTTTATTTTGTAAGCAACCGACCAGGAGGATTTGGCGACCACGATATTTACAAATCAACATGGGACGATAAAAAACAAAGATGGGGAGAAGCGCAAAATCTGGGACCCACCATTAATACTCCTTATAGTGAAAATTCAGCATTCATTCATCCTGATGGGAAAACTCTTTACTTCAGCAGTAAGGGACATAATTCCATGGGCGGTTTCGACATTTTTAAATCAGTATGGAATGAGAAAACCCAAAAGTGGTCAACACCTGAAAACCTTGGCTATCCCATAAACACTTCCGATGATGATGTTTATTTTGTTCTTTCTGCCAACGGAAAACATGCTTATTACTCTTCTTGCAAGGACGATAGTTACGGAGGCGAAGATATTTACATGGTAACATTCATTACTCCTAAAAATCCTGTATTGAGTACTGAGGATAATCTGCTTGCAAGTATAACAGAACCGGTAAAAGAAACTGAAATAGCAAAAGAAGTAGCTGTTCCCAGCGCCGCAGTTTCAATTTTGAAGGGAACTATTTTTGACGCTCTTGTAACAACAAAGATGCTCGAAGCCGATATTGAATTAGTTGACAACGGCTCCAATCAAGTTATCGCAACGTTCAAATCAAACAGCGCGACAGGAAAATATTTAGTTTCTCTTCCTGCCGGAAAAAATTATGGCATCGCAGTTAAGAAAGAAGGATATTTATTTCACTCTGAAAATTTTGATATTCCCATGTCTGCCGTATCTCAGGAATATGTGAAAGATATTGGACTGAATAATATTTCTGTCGGACAAAAAATTGTTCTGCGAAATATTTTCTTTGACTTTGCTAAAGCGACTCTCCGCCCTGAATCAACATCGGAACTTGAGCGGCTGATTAAACTCATGAGCGATGTTCCCACTCTGAAAATTGAAATTGGAGGGCATACCGACAGTAAAGGTTCAGATGAGTTGAACATGAAACTTTCTGCCAGCCGTGCGCAATCGGTGGTGGATTATCTTGCTTCGCATGGAATAGATAAAAGTCGTTTAACTTCCAAAGGTTATGGCAAAACAAAACCAATTGCCACAAACGATACTGACGAAGGAAGACAGTTGAATAGAAGAACGGAGTTTGAGATTAAGAGTAAATAAATTATTACTCGAATATTTTTTTCTTTCCTTCTCTCACCATCTTTCTCAGCAACACACTTGGGCGGTAGCGGTCTTCGGAGTATTCAGAATATAATTTTTCAAGAATGGAAAGTATTTTTTCAATTCCAATTTCATCAGCCCATTTCAAAAGTCCTTTCGGATAATTCACGCCTTTGGTCATGGCAAGATCAATATCTTCTTTAGTAGCCACTCCATAATAAAGCGCATCGGCAGCTTCGTTGATAAGCATTGCAAGTACACGCAAAAAAATTTCAGATTTGAGATTTTGGATTTGAGATGTATTTTCATCTGCCATCTGCCCTCTTATATCTTCCTTTGAATAATCATAATATCCTCTTCCTGTTTTTCTTCCAAAATGTTTCGCTTCAAATAATCTTTTCTGAGTAAGGGATGGTTTGTATTTAGGATCGTAGAAAAATTGTTTCCACACGGTTTCTGTAACGGTGTAATTCACATCATTGCCGATCATGTCCATTAATTCAAATGGACCCATTTTAAATCCATTTTCTCTCATTATTGAATCAATGGTTGCAAAATCAGCAATGCCTTCTTCATAAATGCGGATGGATTCTCCATAAAATGGACGCGCCACACGATTCACAATAAATCCTGGAGTATCTTTTGCGATTACAGGAATTTTCTGCCAAACAATCATTAATGATTTAATTTCTTCTGCAATATTTTTTTTCGTAGAAATACCCGGAATGATTTCGACCAAAGGCATTAGCGATGCAGGATTAAAAAAATGAATCCCAATCACTCTTTCGGGCTTCGCACAAGCGGATGCAATGGAGGTGATTGAAAGAGATGAAGTATTTGAGGCAAGTACACAATCTGCCGAAACAATTTTCTCCAAATCGGTAAATACTTTTTGTTTCACCTCTAAGTTTTCAATAATTGCCTCAATCACAAGCTTACACGCAGACAACTCAGAAAAAGTATTAGTAAATTTTATTAAGCTAAATATTTTTTTAGACTCATCTAAATTTAACTTTCCTTTTTCAACCAACTTATTAAAAACAGTGGAAAGATTTGATTTTGCTTTGTCTAATGCGTTTTCATCTGTGTCATAGACAACCGTTCCATGTCCTGCGGTTGCCGCCACCTGTGCAATCCCGCCTCCCATCGCACCGGAACCTACCACCCCAACGATGATTTCTTTATTCATATTAGTACAAATGTTTTACAGAACCAAATCCAATTGCATCCCTGTACACTTCTACCTCATGCAGCTCTGCAGCTTTGATGATACTATCGTTCCCGAATTTCTTTTTTATATCATACATGGTTTTTCTCAGGTGATGATGCTGAACATTATTTTCAAACATATCGTATTGCAGCGCACAGGCAGGAATAAAATTACAAAGATTCACTCCCATCATCACAAGATTGGTATTAATAACCGGCTCACAATGATTTACTTTTTGAAAAACTTCCATGCGGTTCTTAATATACTGCATCATCTTCATCGCATCCTGCACAGGATTTTTCTCGCAATTGATATGCTCTTTGTAATCCTTTCCGTTTTCATAGCGCGCAGAAAATATTATATCTTTTGCGTAAATATCCTGCTTCACCATTCTTTTTTCAAGAGTTGCGCAGAGTGATACCAATAAATCATCAAGCAACTTTATGTTTCTTCTCTGCGATGCGGAGATTTGTCTCATCGCCTGCATACTTTTATAATCACTTGTAGAAAAATCTACTTCAGAAAAATTCAGGCGATAATGCCAATACATTCCGACAATGCTATGACAAGCACTTTTTAATTTTTCAGCCGGAGTGTGGCGAAGCTGTAAAGGTGTTTCAATGCCGGCAAGTTTCAATTTAATCGCCATTGCTTTTGCGATGCCAGGCAGATCAGTAAGCGAAAGTTTACTTAACACTTCGTCAATATTTTCAGGTGAGATTACTGTAAGTCCATCCGGTTTTTGAATATCAGAACCTAACTTTGCCAGAAAAGAATTTGGCGCAATGCCGATGGAACATTTCAGATAATCTCCCACCTCATTGCGAATATCTGCTTTTATATTATTTGCAACTTCCAGTAAATCTTTATGCACTAATTTATAGGAAGCAAAATTTATCATCGCTTCGTCAATACTTTTAGGAATCACATCATCGGAATACTTCCTCAACACATTCATTATCTGTTTGTGAAATTCACGATAACGGTTGGGATGTGTTTCCAAAGGAATCAGGTCGGGACAAATTTTCATTGCTTCATTCAAGCGCATTCCGAGTTTGATTCCCTTTTTCTTTGCTTCGATGGATGGAGCGATCACACATCCGTATTTTCCGGGATACACACATACCGCCACGGCACGATTGCGCAAATAATAATTCACCTGTTGTTCGCAGGTGGCAAAAAAAGAATTCATATCCACAAACATCACGTTCGGAACAAGGTCTTTGGCAATATGATTCTGATGAATACGCATTTACTCTCCTTTGAAAACTGGTTTTCGTTTTTCAAAAAATGCTTTCACGCCTTCCTGAAAATCGTATGTACTTGCGGCTATCGCTTGTTCCGTTCCTTCGGCATCAAGCTGTTGGTCAAGTGAATGATGCGTTGATTGATTCAATAATTTTTTTGTAAGACCGATTCCGCTTGTTGGCATTTCAGAAAGAGTTTTCGCTACGCTAAATGCTTCTCCGTATAACTTTTCATCTTCCACCACTTTATAAATCATTCCCATTTTTTCCGCATCTGCTGCCGAAACATTTTCCGCAAGCATCATCAGTGCTGTTGCTTTTCCAAAGCCAATTAAACGCGGAAGAAAGAAAGTTCCACCGCAATCCGGTATCAATCCAATTTTAGAAAACGCCTGAATGAAACTGGATGAAGTTCCGGCAATCACAATATCGCAGGCAAGAGCAATATTAGCTCCCGCTCCGGCAGCCACACCATTCACCGCGCACACAATTGGTTTTTCAATCGCCCTAATTTTTTTAATAATGGGATTGTAATTTTCATCTACAATATTTTTCACGCCCGGACCTTTCGGGTCTATTGCTTCGCCCAAATCTTGTCCGGAAGAAAATGCTTTCCCTTCACCGGCAATAAAAATGGCTCTGATATTTTTATCGTTCGCACATTTATCCAATGCGTTTTGCATCTGCAATGCCATTTCACGGACGAAGCTGTTGTATTTTTCAGGACGGTTCAGAATAATTTTCCCTACTAAATCTTCCACAGAAAATTTTATAAATTCATTTACCATAATTGAAATGTTTTATGCAAAGTAATTCATTTTTGCTGACATAAAAAAATATGATTAAAGAGTTATATGAAGCCCGATTTCATAAATGTTATTTATTGAAGAAAAGTATTTTTCAAAATATGACACGCCTCATGTTACAATATGAGTAAGGATAATACATTTGGATTCAAAAATAATAAAACAAAAAATCATGAAAAAATTAATACCATTTCTGATATTCTCACTATTTAATTTTCACTTCGTCAATGCGCAATGGACACAGGTAAATTCCGGCTTGCCATATTCAGGAGCAAATACAGATGTAGAATCTTTTGCATTTATCGGAACAAAACTTTTTGCTGCAACCGATAGCGGAGTTTCTATAACTACCAATAACGGCACAAACTGGACGGGAGTAAATTCGGGTTTAACAAATACAGATATTGAAGTGCTTGCAGCAAACGGAACAAATCTTTTTGCCGGAACCGGAAATGGAATATTTTTTTCTACAAATAACGGTTCAAACTGGACTGCGGTAGATAATGGTTTAAATACTTCAATGGGAACATCTGTGTATGCTTTATTTGCGAACGGGAATAATTTGTTTGCAGGAACAGAAGAAGGAGTATTTTTAACTACCAATAACGGCACAAATTGGACGGGTGTAAATAACGGTTTGCCAATTACTGATGTTTATGCCTTTGCGCTGAATGGTACGAATTTGTTTGCAGGGGTTTTGTTTAGCGGAGTTTATCTTTCTACAAATAGCGGCACAACTTGGACTCCAGTGAATAATGGTTTGCCAACAGGGTTCAATGCGGATTTTGAATCCTTTGCTGTAATTGGAAATAATGTTTTTGCCGGAGATTTAGGCGGTGGGATTTTTCTTACAACCAATAATGGCACAAATTGGTCAGCCGTAAATACAGGTTTGACAGATTTGAATGTTCATGCACTTGCTGTAAGTGGAACAAATATTTTTGCCGGAACTGATGGCGGAGTATTTCTTTCAACCAATAACGGTACAAGTTGGACGCCAGTGAATACCGGATTAACAAATTTGAATGTTCAATCGCTTGAAGTATTTGGAACCAATTTGTTTGCCGGAACCGGAGGCGGAATATTTGTTGCTGCATTAAGTTCTTTAGCCGGAGTCAACGAAATGAAAAATGAAAATTTTCAGATAACTATTTTCCCAAGTCCCAGCAATGGAATCTTTACAATTAAATCCAATTCTACAGAAAAACAACTTTTACAAATTTTTGATGTGAATGGAAAAATTGTTTTAAGTCAGATGATATTCAAAAATGCTGAAATTGAAGCCAGCAACTTATCCAAAGGCATTTATAACATTAGCATTTCAAATAATGAAGTCATTGAAAACAGAAGATTGATTATTGTTAAAAGATAATCAATCTTTAGAATTTAAATTCCTTTTTGTTTCGATATAAAAGCAGTTCTGCTTTATCTTTTATATTTTCGCGTGTTCGTTAAATATCGCACATGGAAAATAAAACACGCTACGTTGCACTCGGAGATTCTTACACCATTTGCGAAGGCGCATCGTGGGAAGAATCCTGGCCCGTGATCCTCACTGAAAAACTGAGCAATGCTGGAGTGCCGATACAACTTGTGGCAAATCCATCGCGCACTGGTTGGACAACGCAGGATCTGATTGACAACGAACTCCCAACCTTCGATTCCTCCTCCCCTACTTTTGCCACGCTTCTCATAGGTGTGAACGACTGGGTGCAGGGAGTGAATGAAGAAAACTTTCATTCCAATCTCAATATTATTCTTGATCACGTTCAGAAAAAAATAGGAAACAAATTAGTTCTCATCACGATCCCTGATTTCAGTGTTACTCCCGATGGACCGAAATATAGCAAGGGAAGAAATATTGCTGAAGGATTGACTGCTTTCAATAAAATAATAATGAGCGAAGCACAAAAAAGAAATCTGAAATGCGTGGATATTTTTCCCATCTCACAGGAAATGAAAGGCAATGCCGCATTAGTTTATAAAGATAATCTTCATCCATCCGCAAAAGAATATACTATCTGGGAAAATCTAATTTATCCTGTTGTGTATGGCGTTTTAAAAAGATGAAGTCCTCAAGAAAAATATTTTTGTTTCCATTCTTAATAATTGCAATCAGCAATCTGAATTCCGCTACCTGCTTTTCTCAAAACACAGACATTGACATCCTCCACTCTATAAATTCAGGCAACTCTGCTTCGTGGGACAATACGAACAAAATATTTTCTCAAAGCATGGCACCGGTGAGTGCATCGGTTCCAGTTGCTGTATTTTTGTATGGCATAATTGAACACGACAGTTTAGCAAAAAGAAATTCGTATATGATGGCAGCAGGTTTTTGTGCTTCGGCAGTTATTACAACTGGAATGAAATACGCTTTCAATCGTCCGCGACCATTTGTTACTTACCCATTGCTGATAACCAAGAAAAGCGATGCAGGAAGTCCTTCGTTTCCATCAGGGCATTCCTCATCTGCATTTGCAACCGCCACATCGCTTTCGCTGGCATATCCTAAATGGTATGTGATTGCGCCATCGTTTCTTTGGGCAAGCGCGGTGGGATATTCTCGCATGGAACTTGGAGTGCATTATCCAAGTGATGTGCTGGCTGGCGCAATTGTTGGTGCAGGTTCATCGTGGTTAATGTGGAAAGTGAATAAATGGATGGGAAAGAAAAAGTTAAAAATCAAAAATTAGAAGTAAAAAACATAGAAATGAAAACCATAAAAATAGTTTTACTGATTCTGTATATTCTTTTCAGCATAAAAAGTTTTGCGCAATCTAATGATGATGACACTAAACCGGCAAACAACAAAAGCAGAAAAGGGTTTCATGGCGGTATTTACACAGGCGTATACTTTGCAAATAAATCTACCGCAAATATTTATGACGGATATGGTTTTGATCCAAACGGAAACAAAAATGATTTCACCAACAGTTTCATGAATCAAAGCATCAACTATTATTATGGCGGAGGAAACGGTCAGACTGATCAAATCGCTCAAGCATTGGGTGTTAATGCTAATCCTAAAGAATGGAGTTTTAATCCAAGTGATATGCCCACTAAAGTAAAATACAATCCGGCTGTTTCTGTGGGATTTAACTGCATGTACGGTATTACGCAAAGGGATGCATTTATATTTAATGCGAACGCAACTCGGCTTACGCTAACAGGAGCATTTACTATCGAACTTAACACTACACCAATTAATCCTACACAACCCGGAACTTCAAATGTGCAAATGTGTTCTATCACCGGAGGAGAACAGCGTGCGCTTTTTCAAATGGGATATAGAAAAATTCTTGGCAACGACAAAGTGTTTAACTTTTTTATTGAAGAAGGCATAGAAATTAACATGACAAAAGCGATGAGCAATAGGGTAATTATAAATAATTTGCAAATAGACCTGAATACGAATTACAATAATCCATATCTCTATAACGGATTCATGCAAAAATATCTTAGCGGTGTTGGACTGGGAGCATTTGCAGGTATTGGATTGAACATTACGGCAAATGCAAAATGCAACTTTCAGTTGGTTTATGAACCTTCGTATGAAAAAATAAATATTGGCTTTGATAAAAGTCTCAAATTGCAGAATACAGTTGGACTGAGAATTTATTATCTCATTTAATTAAATGAAACAATTCTGCATATCATTTGTTATATTATTTCTGCCATGCGCAATCTACTCTCAAATGATAGATCATGTTAAGGAAGGTATTGCAAAAGAGAAAACAGGCGATTTTATCGGAGCAATTACTGATTACAATCAAGCGATAAAAATTAATCCCAAAGATGCGCACGCTTATTTTAACAGAGGCAATGCAAAATTTAAATCAAAAGATTTGAAAGGAGCAATAGCAGATTACGACACTTCCCTCGCTATAAATTCAAAAGATGTAAACGCATATCTTAACCGTGCTCTGGCAAAATATCAGTTAAACGATTTTAATGGAGCTGTTGCTGATTACGATAAAATAATTCTTATCAATCCTAAACTCGCTGTTGCTTATCTTGGTCGTGGCAATGCAAAAGATGAACTTAAAGACAGAACCGACGCATGCTTAGATTGGCACAAAGCATCCGAACTTGGCGAACCCAAAGCCGATGAAACCATTCAACATTTGTGTAAGTAAAGACCGATTGTTTTTCAATCCGTAAATCTTCAAATCAACAATTGATTTTAGCGCATCGCTCCGGATGGGATTTATTTTATTAAAATAAAAAATCAGCAAGGAGTTGCCACAAAAAAGATAATTTTGAGCCATTGAATTTAATTTGTGAGCACACCTTTTGACTATTATAACTGGCTTATCCTTCCGCTGATAATTTTTGTTTCGCGTATTGGCGATGTTACGCTCGGCACATTGCGTCATGTAATGATGGCGCGCGGAAATAAAAGTGCCGCACCCATTCTTGGTTTTTTTGAGGTTCTCATTTGGATTGTGGTGGTTAGTCAGGTAATGAAGCAAGCAAACAATTTTGCCTGCTACATCGGATGGGCGGGAGGTTTTGCATCAGGAAATTATATCGGGTTACTGATTGAAGAAAGAATTGCACTTGGCTTGCAAATTCTCCGCATTATTACCAATAAAGAATGCAGCGAACTAATCGCAAAACTTCAGGAAGAAAATCACGGAACCACTGTGATGGATGCACAAGGTGCAAAAGGTCCGGTAAAAGTAATTCTCACCGTTGTGAAAAGAAAAAATATTGATACTGTTGTAAAAATAATTCAGCAGCATAATCCCGATGCATTCTATTCTATCGAAGATATTCGGGATGTGAACAAAGGAGTTTTCACACGGAGTAATAAGTCGCTGCTAAAGCAAATATTTTATTCACAGAAATAACATCACACATTAATCTTAATTCTTTATTGCCACATGGAACAATCAAAAATAATCTTCACAGAAAAAGCACCGGCACCAATCGGTCCTTACAGTCAGGCAGTAATGAAAGGCAATACATTATTTGTTTCAGGGCAGGTTCCAATTATTCCTCATACCGGAGAAGTAGTTACTACAGGGATTGAGAACGAAACGAAACAAGTGATGGAAAACATTAAATCCATTGTGGAACAAGCGGGAATGAAAATGAGCGACATTGTTAAATCATCCATCTTCCTTATTGACATGAATAATTTTGGGAAGGTAAACGCTGTGTATGGAAATTACTTTCCTTCCAATCCTCCTGCACGCGAAACTGTTCAGGTATCTGCTCTACCAAAGAATGTGAATGTCGAAATCTCTGTAATTGCGATTAAGTAATTAGTCCGTATACGCCCAACAAGTCCTCCCTTGCGGGGAGGATTTAGGAGAGGTCGTTTAAACATGAAAAAATCAATTGCAATAATAGGAAGTGGTCCGTCAGCATTGATATTAGCTGCAAATCTGAATGAGAATAAGTTCGATGTAACTATTTATGAACGCAACGCTGCACCAGCGCGCAAGTTTTTAGTTGCAGGCGATGGAGGTTTCAACTTAACACACTCCGAAGATTTAGAAAAAATTATTTCCCGATACACACCAAGCACATTTTTAGAAAAAAGCATTCGTGCTTTTTCAAATACAAATCTGCGTAATTGCTTAAAGAGCATCGGAATTGAAACTTACATCGGAACAAGCAAAAGAATATTTCCCATAAAAAGAATCAAGCCGATTGACGTGCTAAATGCAATTCTAAATGAATTAAAAACCAAAAATGTTCAACTGAAGACAAATCACATCTGGAAAGGATGGAACAGCAATAATGAGCTTTTAATAACTCACAACGAAGAAGCACTTATTGTAAAAGCAGATATTATTGTATTTGCATTAGGCGGAGCAAGCTGGAGTAAAACAGGTTCGGATGGAAGCTGGAAAGAATTATTCGAAAAGAAAAATATTGAGATTGTTCCGTTTCAAGCATCTAATTGCGCCGTTGAAATAAAATGGAATGAAACATTTCTTGCAAATGCTGAAGGAAAATGGTTAAAGAATATTTCTTGCGCTTGCGATGGCAAAGAAAAGAAAGGCGAACTCGTGATAACAAAATTTGGGATAGAAGGCAGCGCTGTTTATGCGTTAAGCCCGCAGATAAGAAAACAATTGAATGAAAACAATTCTGCAGAAATTTTTATAGACCTCAAGCCAATATTTACTCTGGAAGAAATAAAAAATAAATTAATCAACAAAGGAAATCGGTCATACACAAAACTTTTACAAGACGCATTAAATCTAACCGAGATACAAATTGCTTTACTAAAAACGATTTTGACAAAAGAAGAATTCACCAACACAGATATGCTGGCGGAAAAAATAAAACAACTTTCTTTGCAAATTACCGGATTGGCTCCAATTGACGAAGCGATCTCAACCGTTGGAGGAATTGCCTTGAATGAAGTTGATGAACAATTTCAATTAAAAAAACTTCCCAACCATTACACCATCGGCGAAATGCTGGATTGGGATGCGCCAACAGGCGGATATTTATTGCAAGCGTGTTTCAGCATGGGTTGGTACTTGGCTTCAAAACTTAATGCTGCTGAATAAAAAGGTAACTTGCGCATCATGAATCACACAAAAACCCTTTCTCCTTTCAACATTCAAGAACTGAATGAAATGCAGAAAGCAACGCTGGAAGCTATTCCAAAGCAAAATGATCTTATCCTGATTTCTCCAACAGGTTCGGGAAAAACACTTGCATTCCTGCTTCCCACATTGCAATTATTGAATTCGTCAAAAGCAGGAGTTCAAGTTTTAATATTGGTTCCTACCAGAGAATTAGCACAGCAAATCGAAATGGTGTTTAAAAAAATGAGCACCGGGTTTAAAATCAGTTGTTGTTACGGAGGACATCCCGTTCGGATAGAAAAAAATAATCTTCTGCAACCGCCTGCAATTCTTGTCGGCACACCGGGAAGAATTTCTCATCACATCAACTCAGAAAACATTTCAACAAAAGAAATAACAACATTGATTTTGGATGAGTTTGACAAATCATTTGATGCAGGATTTCAGGAAGAGATGTCGTATATTATTTCTCAGATGAAGAATCTGCAGAAAAGAATATTGACTTCTGCTACTCCATTAAAAGATATTCCAGCTTTTGTCGGATTAAATAATCCGACTGAACTGAATTTTACAAGCACCAATCAGCAAAGCAAACCGACCTTACAATTAAAATCCGTCAGAGCAGTTGGCATAGATAAATTGGATGCGCTGATGTTACTGATTGGGAAATTAGGAACAAGATCGAAAATAATTTTCTGCAACCACCGCGATGCAGTGGCGCGAATCAGCGAGCAATTAGATAAATTAAATATTGAACATGGCGTTTATCACGGAGGACTGGAACAAATTGACCGAGAAAAAGTGTTGATCAAATTAAAGAATGGAAGTCTTCATTTACTTATTTCAACAGACTTAGCATCTAGAGGATTAGATATTCCTGAGATCGAAGCCATCATTCATTATCAACTGCCAACTACCGAAGATGTAATGATACATCGCAACGGAAGAACTGCGCGAATGCACGCAAGTGGCACAGTTTATTTCATGATGAAAGAAACGGATCATTTACCACCATTCTTAAAAATAACTCCAGTAGTTGAATCGCTTCCAGAGAAATTAATTCTTCCAAATGCCAGCGAATGGAAAACATTATACATTTCTGTAGGCAAAAAAGACAAGATAAATAAAATGGATATCGTTGGAATGCTTTTGCAAAAAGGCGGTTTACAAAAAGATGAATTGGGAAAAATAGAAGTTTTAGATTTTTCAGCTTACGCCGCTGTGAAAAGCAATAAAATACAAAGAACATTACAACTAATCCGCGATGAAAGAATCAAAAACAAAAAAATTAAATTTGAAATTTCTACTTAATGAATAAAATTAATTCCAATAAATTTGTCGGCAGAAATAAATATTATTTTTACAAAAAAAAATACAAACTAATAAATCCGCAATTATGAACTTCCTGAAATCATCCTTCTCTCTTTTAATTTTTATTTCAAGCATATTGCTTTCAACAATTAATTCCTCAGCACAGGAAATAAAAGGCAATGGAAATGTTGTAACCCAAGAAAGAACAATTACTTCCTTCACACGTCTTTCAATTGATGGTGTATTCAACGTATTTATCAATCAAGGCGATAAAGAAGCAGTAAAAGTGGAAACAGATGAAAATCTTCAGAGTGTAATTGAAACAATTAACAACGGTAACACTCTTAACATAAAGTGGAAAGGAAAAGCTTCGGTGAAAAAGTCAACTAAAATGAATATTTATGTTACCATAAAAGATTTGAAAAGCATTGATATTAGCGGTGTGGGAGATGTTTCAACTACTTCAATTCTGAAATTAGAAAACATGGAGTTGAAAATTTCCGGTGTGGGAAATACTTCGCTGGAAATGAATTGCAAATCGTTTACTGCCGATATTTCTTCTGTGGGAAATATAAAACTGAAAGGAACTGCCGACAATGTCAGCGTAACTGCATCAGGAACCGGAAATTTAAAAGCGTTAGATTTTATTGTAAAAAAATTAAGTATTGATGTGAGTGGAACCGGAAATGTGGAAGTTTATGCTGACGAAGAAATAAATATTACTTCATCGGGCATTGGTAATATTTCCTATAAAGGAAATGCGGTTGTAAAAACTATGAATACTTCAGGAATTGGAAAAGTAAAAAAGCTGTAGAAGTTTTTTTAAAATCAGGCAGTTAATTACTTTGGCTAAATAATGAATTTGCAAACTCCTGTTTATTGAATATTTGCAAATCATCCATTCCCTCGCCAACTCCAATAAACTTCACCGGAATTTTAAATCGGTCACTGATGCCAATCACCACGCCGCCTTTGGCTGTACCATCTAATTTTGTGAGTGCAAGCGCTGTAACTTGAGTAACTTCTGTAAATTGTTTGCATTGCTCAATCGCATTTTGTCCGGTGGATGCATCCAGCACCAAAAGCACTTCGTGAGGAGCATCGGGAATTACTTTTTGTATCACACGTTTTATCTTGCTTAGTTCGCTCATTAGATTCGCTTTATTGTGCAATCTTCCGGCAGTATCAATAATTACCACATCCATATTTTTTGCAACTGCGGAACTCACTGTATCAAACGCAACTGCAGCCGGATCGGCATTTGCTCCCTGAGAAATTATTTGCGCATTCGCTCGTTTCGCCCAAATTCCTAATTGTTCTACCGCAGCCGCGCGAAAAGTATCTGCGGCTCCAAGTACAACACTTTTTCCTGCATTCTTAAAATTGCGAGCTAACTTTCCAATAGTGGTGGTCTTCCCTACTCCATTTACTCCGACAACGAGAATCACATAAGGTTTTTTTATTTCACCACCGAAATCTGTAAATGGATTATCTATCAGTAAAGAAGATATTTCTTCTTTCAGAATTTCATTTAATCGTTCTGTTCCAATCTTTTTTTCTTTCTCAATTCGCTTTTGAATATTGGAAATAATTTTGAGCGTGGTTTCTGTACCAACATCCGCAGTAATAAGTGTTTCCTCAAGATTATCAAGCACTTCATTATCAACTACAGTTTTACCAGTAATAATCTTGCCGAGGCGAGACAAAAATCCTTCTCTTGTTCTAAGAAGTCCAGTATCAAGTTTTTTCTTGGAGAAAACATCAAACAGTCCCATAAATCTTCGAAAAACAAATTTGTACGAATGTACGAAATGAAAAAGGGTATAAGGCAAATATTTCCCTTATACCCTAAACTTTTATTTCCCTATATTATTTCTCCTTCAAAAAATCTGCCACGTGCGTTGAGTGCACCATCTGTTCTTTAAATGTGTAAGAACCGGTTTTTGGAGATCTTACCATTTTAATTACGCGGGTAAAGTCCTTGCCTTTCCCTGATTTTAAAGTCGCAACTACTTTCTTTGCCATTGTATTATGGTTTTACGATTATTTAATTTCTTTGTGAATAGTCATTTTTCTGAGAATAGGATTAAATTTTTTAATCTCCATTCTTTCAGGATCATTCTTTCTGTTTTTCACAGTAATGTAACGCGAAGTTCCCGGTTTGCCAGTAGCTGCATGCTCCGTACATTCTAGAATTACTTGTATTCGATTGCCTCTTTTCTTTGCCATGATAATTCGTTTTTAGGAGCGCGAAGATAATTAAGTTTTCGATACTGGCAAAATTAATAAGTCTCACGGCTGCACAGCATCCTTCATTTCATCCTCCGCCATCTGCATTTTATACAATTCAAAATAATAACCTTTCTTGTCCATAAGTTGTTGGTGTGTGCCTTCTTCTTTTATTCTGCCATGTTCCAATGCAATAATATGAGAAGCATCTTTCACAGTTGAAACGCGGTGACTTATCAATATAGTAGTTTTACCTGACATTAATTTTCTGAGACTGCCAAGTATTTCTGCTTCGGTTTCCGTATCAACGGCTGAAAGACAATCGTCGAAAATTAATATTTGCGGTGAACCAATGATTGCTCGTGCAATTGCAATGCGTTGCTTTTGTCCACCTGAAAGTGTTATGCCGCGTTCACCAATCATCGTTTTGAATTTTTCAGGGAAGCGGTCTATTTCCGAAAAGATTCCAGCAGCTTTTGTGGCTTGCTCAACTTGCTCTCTGTTGCTTGTTCCCTGTCCAACTCCGAAAGAAATATTATTTTCAACTGTATCGGAAAATAAAAAAGTATCCTGCGGAACATAACCAATCTGCTTGCGAACAGAATGTAAATTCCATTCTTTCAGATTTTTTCCGTCAACAAGAATTTTTCCTTCAGAAACATCATACATCCTGCAAATCAAACTTGCGACTGAAGATTTCCCGCTTCCTGTTTTTCCAATTATGGCAAGAGATTTTCCGGATTGCACCTGAAAAGAAATATTATCAATTGCTTTTATTCCTGAATCGGGATAAACAAATGAAACATTTTTAAATTCCACATTCCCTTTGACAGAATTTAATTGTATGTCAACTTCTGAATTTTTAATTTTTAATTCCGAATGTGAATTAAGAAATTCATTTATTCTTTTTTGCGAAGCAGCCGCTCTTTGCACAAGCGATGTTACCCATCCAAGAGAAGCAACAGGCCAAGTAAGTTTTCCTACATAAATAATAAATTCCACAATATTTCCGTAGGTAATTTGTCCGTCAATGGCTTGTTTGCCTCCAATGTAAATTGTCAGCAGCGTGCTGAGTCCCATCAGCAACAAAATAAACGGACTAAACAATGCTTCCGTCATAATTAATCCTAAATATCTTTTTCGATAGACTCCGCTTTCGCTTGTAAAATAATTCCCAGTTGGTTCTTCCTGTGCGTATGCTTTGAGTACGCGAATTCCTGAAAATGTTTCTTGTGCAATGGTGGAAAGTTTTGATAATTGTTCCTGAACTTTATTACTCATTCTGTTTATCAAATCGCTGACAAAATAAATCACAACAACAAGTATCGGCAATGGAAACAAAACATATAAAGTAAGTTTGGTACTTACATTTGTCATTGTTGCCGAAACAAGAATGAGCGTAGCTATCGTGCTTGCAAAATACATCACAGCGGGTCCGATGTACATTCTCACTCTGCTCACATCTTCGCTGATTCGGTTCATTAAATCACCGGTGTTGTTTCTCCTATAAAAAGCCATGTCAAGCGATTGATAATGAGAAAATATTTCATTTTTCAAATCATACTCAATCAGTCGCGACATCACAATGATTGATTGCCGCATCAGAAACATTAGAAAACCGCTGACGATAGTTGTGCCGAGAATCAGCAATCCATATATCAAAAGTTCGTGAGCTGTGGTTTCAAAAGAAAAATGTTCGGCAACAGCGTGTGTCATAAAATCAGTTGCCTTACGAACAAGAATCGCAACATAAATTCCAAAAAAAGTAGAAAGGATGGCAAACAAAATTCCGAGAATCAATCTCCATTTGTATTTCCAAAAATATTTATTAAGATGCTGAAGTGATTTCATAAATCATCGAAAATCGAAACTATAGAAAAATTTTAAAATTTATTTTTTCTTTTTTGTTTTTCCAAGAAACCGTCTGTACAATTCACCTATTGTGTCAAATTCTTCTCTATATAAAATACCAACTCCTTGCGTGTATGGACCTTTCTGAATATTTAAAATATCTCCTTCGTTCGCTTTGTTAAATGCTTTCAGCCGAACTTTTCCATTATCAGTCAATTTGTAATTTGCACTCACATCACCCACAATGTTAGAAGTATTTTGATTGGTAAGTGTATTTGCATTATTCGCAACACTTCCATCAATAGTTAATTTGTCATTGAATAACTGCGTGGAAAGCGCCAGTTCATACTGCTCGCGATTTATTTCATCACCCGGACGATAATGAACACCCACATCAAAATCTTTACTGATTTGTGAAAACCAACTGCTCAATTGATTTGAAAGCATTTCAGAAGTAGTAACTGCTTCCGTTTGAGTGGACGATTGCGCTCCCAAACCCGATGGTGTAATAAAACTATTCATCACGAGCAATGAGAATACCTGTTGATTCAAATCGTTCTCGCTGTTCTTAAATTTTTCCAGCGCTTGTTGGCGGATAAAATCATCTATGTCGGGCAAATTGATTTCAAATTTTATATCCGGAGCCATTAATCTTCCAGTTAAATTCATGACGCATTCCACCGGATAACGTTTTTTATAAATGTCAGATGTCTCAGTCGGAAAAAGCGGAGAAATAGAAGTGCGTGTTGAATAAACTGCATTCACATTAATTTCGGCATCAGTAGGATTTCCTGTCCAGCGAATCGTTCCTCCATTTTCCATTTTAAACTTTTTGTTGATTACATTTTTTAAAGTAAATAAATAATCTCCATTATCCACAGCATATTCGCCATACATTTTAAAATCACCAAAATCATTTATTACCAGGTCGATATTGCCGGTTCCTTTTGCTTTTATAACATCTCCGACTTTTTCGTCAAAAGTAAGTTGCACTTGCGCGTCGGCAGTCGGTTCAATTTTCAAATCCATTGTAAACCCGAATGTGTTTAGTTTATTTTTCGGTAAACTTATTTTTGCAGATGTATCATTCTTCACAAAAGTTACAAAACTGTTTGAGCCAACTTCTCCCGAATTAGAAAACGGAATAAATAATTGTGAAGTTTCATTTTTATTCTGAAGAGTTTTTGCTTTATCGGTTTTTACCGCCGCGGTAAGATTAATATTATCAAGATAACCTGATACATTCGCAATTCCGGTTGCAAAAACTTTTCCGCAATAAAGAGAATTATCTTTTTCCGTTGTATTCAAGCAAAGGAACTTATTCAAATTAATATCGAAATCAAACTGGAAATCTTTAAAGTTATTGTGCAAAATTTTTCCGTTCACTATTTCTGCGGAATTATTGTTTGCATCATAAACATGCAGTTTTGAAAAATCGAAATAATGTGACTCCACTTGCACATCTCCATTAAAATGGTAATCTGTACCCAAATAATTCACATGAAAATGATCCACCTTTGTTTTCACCAAACCTTTTAACAGCGGTTTGTCGAGAGAACCATGGATTTGTAATTCGGCGCTTGCAGTGCCTTTCAAACTCTTAAAATTATCTTTTATAAACGGTTCAAAAAAATCTAAATGAATATCATTCACAGCCGCATCCACAGAAATGCTGCTGTCTTTTTTCGAAGGAAAATAATTTCCCGAAAATTTCATATTGCCAACTTCATCTCTTTTAAAACCTCCGCTAAAGCTCACCTTGTCTTTATGACTGTCGTAAATACTTGACAGATTTCCATTTCCAATTAATTCATTGTTCACTTTTAAATTCTGAATATCAATGCTGCTTCCCAAAATCGGATTGTCATACAGATTGGAAAGAGAAGTATTTCCCGATATGGTTCCGAAAAACAAAAATCCGGTTCCTCTCAAAGCTGAATTAAAATCCGCAAGTGAAAAAGAAGAAAGAATTATATACAACTGGTCTTCTTTGACTTTGGATAAATTTCCTTCCAATTTAACGCGCTGATTTCCACAGGCGAAATCAAAATCGCTTACCTTAATAGCAGAAGAATCAATCACCAATTCATTTGCCGGATTAATTTTCCATGTAGAATCTGCTATAGTAAATTGTGAATCCTTAAATTTAAATTTTATTTTTGGTTTATCTGAAAATGAAATATATCCCGGAATATTTCCATTGTATTTTTCAACGGAACTATTATTCCAGTTAAGTTTGAAGTTCAACGTATCACTTGCTGCATCAGAATTGAGCGTAATATTATCAACCCAAACACTATCCGCAAGAGCAAATCGCTGACAAGAAGTTTGAATAGAAAGTTTTTTATCCTGAGAAGATGCAGTTAAATTGCACTTGTTGAATTTATATTTTTGAATCGTGAATGCAGGAACTTCTCCCACAAGAGAAAAATCATTTTTATCTTCATCATAATTTCCTTTCAGGGATGCCGGAGTCGTAATTTTCAGAGACGGAACAAATGCACTTGTAACAACATCGGTATTTTTTATTTGAACATCAAACGTAAACTTCTGCAAATGGTCATCATACTTTTTTAATCGGAAAGATTTTTTATTTTTTTCCACCGAAGATTCTATTCGGGAAATATAAGATGGCAGATATTTGCTCAGAAAATCATTCATGCACGAAGCCACTTCTTTCGGCTTAAATTTTCCGTTTAGATGAACATCGGCAATGGAAGAATACAGATTCATTATTTTATTTCCTGCCGTATCTTCAATGTTTAATTCCAGATTCTTAAAATCAAAAACTTCGGCAGCTTTTGTATAAACTACATCGTTCAATTTCATTTTTCCAGTAACATCATCTAAATTATTTCCTACCGCTTGAACATCAATCTTTGCCGAAACACCTCTGTATTCATCCGATTTTACAAAATTCAGTTTTGAAAGATTTGCTTTTGCAATAGTGGAATTAAAATTAATCTGCGTAGGCGATTTACTGAAATCCACATTGCCATTAAAATCAACATCCGCATTTTCATCCTTCACAATAAGTGAACCATTAAAAATATTTTTTGCAAATTTTCCCTTCACATTTATGTTTTTATAATTGTAACCGTTGCATTCAAAATCGTTTGCTGTTCCTTCCATCGTTACATTCGCATTTTCTTTTTTTAATCCTTTGCCTTCAAGATTTACATTCATTGTCATCCTGCCGAAATATTTTTCACTGGAAAAATATTTTCCAATATTAAAATTGGTACATGAAAATTTTCCTCCATAAATTGCATTATCGCCAAGTGTGTCGGTCTTCAATGAAATATCTGTAGAAATTTCTCCAAGTGCTGAATTAAAATTTCCATACGCGACAAAATCATTATAGAATCCACTAAAGTTTCCGTTGAATTTTATCATTCCAAAAAGCGAAATATTTTCGGGAACACTAATAAAATGCGGTTCGTTATATGGAGGAAGTGGAATAGCTTCAATTCCCATTTTTGATGTTCGTAATTCTTTCGCATCAAAACTCATATATGTTTTATTGATGTCAGGAAGTCCGGAAATAGAAACATCTCCCATAAAACTTGTTTCATCGCCATTACCTATGACAAGTAAAATATTTTTTCCTTTCAGGTCGCTCACTTTTCCGCTCGCATCTCCGTTCAGAAAAACTTTTTTCTTAATTCCTAAAAGAACATCCGTAAAATATGCGATGTCAGCCATCTCAATATTCGAACTATTAAACCGAACTTTCATTGTTACACTATCGTTGAAATGAGTAAAACTATAGAATGTTCTAAATTTGAAAATAATATTTGCAATTATCCGACTGTTATTTGAAAGTATTTTCAGCTCATCACATTTTATCATAACCGGACTTACACTTGCTTGCGCGTCAAATTCTCTAAGTAGAAAACCACTTTTTTCCCTGAGTGAAAGATTTTTAATAATGCAATGAATAGTATCGGCATCAAATTTTATATTGGAAATATTTGCTGAGACGTTATTTGTTAAAATATCTGAAAAATTTATTGCTTTCATTCGAACCGTGTCCCTTTCATCGCGGTATGCATAGCGGATATTGTCGAGCGCAATTCCACCAATGCCAATTTTCCATTTTTTACCGGAAGCAGGAGAAGTATTTTTAGAAGAAAACGCATCCACAAGAAACCGAAAATTAATTACAGAATCGCTTTTATAATTTCTCATTTTAACCGTGGCGTTTTGCAAAATAATATCGTTAATGAAAATATTCTGACTGGCGCGGTTAAATGTGCCGATGTCGAGTTTCAATTTCTTCGCGTACAAAAGTGTATCGTGATGTTGGTCTTCAACATAAACTCCTTCGAGAACAATTTTTTTCCAAAACTCAATGTCAACACCTTCCACCCGAATGGTTGTTCCCCATTCATTTGAAAAATATCCACCGGCGCGATTTGATGCCCAGGTTTGAACAGCCGGACTGCGAAACGCATAATATAAACTGACGAAAAGTAACAGCAATGCTCCGCAGAAATAGAGCAGAATCTTGACTATTTTTTTGATAACTTTACTTTTCATACTAATTGTTACGAATTTACGAATTATGTCCGACAGGAAACCAGAAACAGATAGCAAGAAACCAATTATTATTTTAGGTATTGAATCTTCCTGCGATGAAACTTCTGCGGCTGTTACAAAGGACTGCAATGTTCTTGCCAATCTTATTGCCGACCAGAAAATTCATGAATTATATGGCGGAGTTGTACCGGAATTAGCTTCACGTGCGCATCAGAAAAATATTGTCCCGGTCGTTGACCAGGCATTGAAAGAATCTGGAATAAAAAAAGAAGAACTCAGCGCAATTGCTTTTACTCGCGGACCTGGACTCATCGGTTCGTTGCTTGTAGGCGCATCGTTTGCAAAAGCAACGGCACTTGCATTAAAAATTCCATTGATAGAAGTGAATCACATGCAGGCACACGTGTTGGCGCATTTTATTAGAAACAAAGACGCAAAAGTGCCAAGTCCAAAATTTCCGTTTTTGTGTTTAACGGTTTCCGGCGGACATACCCAAATTGTTTTGGTGAAAGATTTTTTGGATATGGAAGTGATTGGCGAAACAATTGACGATGCAGCAGGCGAAGCATTTGACAAAGCGGCAAAAATTCTTGGTCTTCCCTACCCTGGCGGACCGTTGATTGATAAGTATGCACAAACAGGAAATCCTCTTTCTTTCAAATTTGCCGAACCAAATATTCCGGAGCTAAATTTTTCTTTCAGCGGATTGAAAACTTCTATTTTATATTTTGTGAGAGATAAAATGAAAGAAGATAATAACTTTGTCGAGAAAAACTTAAATGACTTGTGTGCTTCGATTCAACATACGATTATAAAAATATTAATAGATAAACTTACCATTGCATCAAAGCAACTTAACATAAAAGAAATCGCGATAGCCGGAGGCGTTTCTGCCAACTCAGGATTAAGAAATGCACTTATTGAAAAAGGAAAAAAACTTGGATGGAAAACTTTTATCCCTTCTTTTGAATACTGCACCGACAATGCCGCCATGATTGCCATTGCAGGTTACTATAAATATTTGAAAGGAGAATTTGTTGGGCAAGATATTGGAGCAACTGCGAGGTATAAGATTTGATTAATAAAATATAGAAACAAAATGAAATTACCATATCTATCATTATTGCTTTTATTGACGCTAAACAGTAAAGGACAAAATCAGAATATTAAGAAATTCAACTACGCATTCGAGAATGATGGTAAAATATATGTAAATTCAGAATCAGAAAAGAAAACATATTTGATTGCAAAAGGTAGCGACCCATACCTTTCGCCAGATGGTAAAAAAATAGCTTACACAGATTACTTTGGTAGTGATGGCAGAAGAATTGCAATTTTGGATTTAAATTCAAAAATCAAAGACACATTAAACATACATAACAATAATTACTACGGTCCCGTTTGGTCACCTGATGGGAATTATATCGCATTTAATTTATTTGAAGGAAATAATTGGATTATTAAAATTATCGACAAAAACTATAATCAAATAACAACCATTGGCACATCTAACCATAGTTATTATTCTCCTTCATGGACAACTAATAGTAAAAATCTTATTATGCAAGATTTAGATTCTATCTATTTTTTTTCTCTTGATGGGCGATTAAAGAGTAAATACAATTTGCGTGAAGTTACAGATGGACATGGCAATTCCAGCTCTACAAACTTCCAAATCACACCTGACAATAAATATTTGCTTTTCAATGGCGATAGCGATGACCCAAGTTCAGGTGATGGACCAAGCTATGCAATTTACTCATGCGAACTTTCAAATATGAAAATAACAAGGATTACTCCCAAAGGCATGGATTGTACTGGATTATTTTTCAAAGATTACAACAATATTCTCTTTGGCGCATTAAAGAATAAATCCAAGTATGTATCAATATATTCCATAATATTTACTAGTAAAGAAATAAAATTATTGTTTGAAAAAGGAAACCAAATAACAAGTAGTATGTATTGAATAACTTGTTAATTCTTTTCAATCTTGCTTCACTCCTACTTTTTCTACATTTGCTAACAATTAATTTTAAAACTAAATATCTCATGAAATTTTTCATAGACACCGCAAACCTCGAACAAATTAAAGAAGCACAGGCGCTTGGCGTGCTTGATGGCGTAACCACCAATCCTTCGCTGATGGCAAAAGAAGGAATCAAAGGAGAAAAAAATATTATCCAACATTATATTGATATCTGCAATGCAGTTACCGGTGATGTGAGCGCAGAAGTCATTGCCACCGATTACGAAGGAATTATTAAAGAAGGAGAAGCACTTGCAAAACTTCACAAACAAATTGTGGTGAAAGTGCCGATGATAAAAGATGGCATCAAAGCAATAAAATATTTTTCAAACAAAGGAATCAAAACAAATTGTACGCTGGTTTTCTCTGCCGGACAGGCATTACTAGCTGCAAAAGCCGGAGCCACTTATGTTTCTCCTTTCATCGGAAGATTGGACGATGTTTCAACCGATGGAGTTTCGCTTATTGCACAGATCCGTTTGATCTACGACAACTACGGATATAAAACACAAATACTTGCTGCTTCTGTCCGCCACGTGATGCACATTGTTCAGTGCGCTGAAGTGGGCGCCGATGTTGCAACTTGTCCGCTGAGTGCCATCATGGGTTTGCTCAAACATCCGCTTACAGATAATGGTCTTGCACAGTTTCTTGCGGATCACAAAAAAGTGAATGGATAATTCTAAAAAGAAAAATCCCGACAAAATAAATTGCCGGGATTAGAATATTAAAAAACACCTTTCGGTGTTTCCTCATTATCTTTTTTTCTTTGCAGCAGCTTTCTTTTTCTTAGGAGCTGCTTTCTTTTTTGTTGCTTTCTTAGCCATGGTATTTATTTTTAAAATTGATTATGTACGAAGTACGGTAAAATTTTTCAACTAATTACATTTAAACAACTATATCTTTTCAACAAAGAATTGTGTGTATGACAAAATATTTTTCATTTGTTATTTGTAAATTCGCATTTACTCTATGAAAATCACAGATCAACTCGGCAACACAATTTCTCTTTCAGGTTTCCCGAAGAAAATTATTTCCATTGTTCCCTCTCAAACAGAATTACTTTTCGATTTAGGATTGGATGAAGAAATCATTGGCATCACAAAATATTGCGTTCATCCGAAACACTGGCAGGAATCAAAAACAAAAATTGGCGGAACAAAAAAATTAAATGTTGAAAAAATAAAAGAACTTCATCCGGATATTATTATCGGTAACAAAGAGGAAAATGAAAAAAATCAGGTCGAAGAACTGATGAAATATTTTCCAGTGTGGATGAGCGATATTAAAACTTTGGAAGATGCTCTTAACATGATAGATTCCATAGGGAAAATAACTGACAAAGAAAAAAGTGCACTCAGAATTCAAAATGATATTCGCGAACAGTTCTCGCATTTTAAACTTTCAACTTCCAACCTTAAACTTGAACCTAAACGAGTTGCATATTTCATTTGGAAAAAACCTTTCATTTGTTCAGGAGGAAATAATTTTATTGACCATATGCTTTCCATTTGCGGATTTGAAAATGTTTTCAGAAAAAAAACTTCCCGTTATCCTGAAATAACAATCGAAGAAATCCAACAAGCAAATCCTTCCCTCATTTTTCTTTCTTCCGAACCTTATCCTTTTCGCAAAAAACATATTGAAGAATTTAAAAACATTTGTCCTACTGCAAAAATTGTTTTAGTGGATGGCGAAATGTTTTCATGGTATGGCAGCCGATTGCTTTATGCTCCTGCATACTTTGAAAGGTTACTGCAAAATCTTTAGTAAATTCGCCAGCGAAATAATAAGTTTTTGTTAGCGTTCACAATCTATGCATATTTTAAAAAAAAATATTTTATTACTGTTATTTGTCTTTTATTTTTTTCCTTCTGCCTTCGCACAAAAAGTTGGTTTAGTTCTTAGCGGAGGTGGCGCGAGCGGTCTTGCGCACATCGGTGTTCTTAAAGCGTTGGAAGAAAATAAAATTCCGGTTGATTATATCAGCGGAGCTTCCATTGGCGCGTACGTTGGCGCACTGTATTCCATTGGTTATTCTCCTAAACAAATTGAAGATATTGTTTTGTCGGATGGATTCAGAAATTGGGCTTACGGAAACATTGATAAAAAATACGTTTACTATTTCAAAAAAAAAGATAATAACGCGTCGTGGATTTCATTGAAACTTTCTCTCGATACTGCGATTGAAACTAATCTGCCGACTAATCTTGTCTCTCCTGCTTCGATAGATTTTTCGCTTATGGAAGATATGGCTCCGGCAAGTGCCGCTGCAAATTATAATTTTGATTCACTTTTTATTCCGTTCCGATGTGTTGCTGCCGATATTGAAGATAAAAAATCTGTTTTGTTTAAAAGCGGAGATTTAGGCGAAGCCGTTCGCGCTTCGATTTCTTATCCGTTTTATCTCAAGCCGATTACCGTTGACGGGAAACTTCTTTTTGACGGTGGCATTTACAATAATTTTCCTTCCAACGTGATGTGTGAAAATTTTTCTCCTGACATTATTATTGGCAGCAATGTTTCCGGCAGCGTTTCTAAACCGGATGAAGATAATTTAATCTCCCAGCTAAAAACGATGCTCATCAACAGATCAGCTAATGACATTGGTTGTCCGAATGGAATTCTCATAGAACCAAAAGTAACTTCATCCACATTTGATTTTTCAAATCCAAAGGCGCAGATTGATAGCGGATATGCTGCCACAAAGAGGCAGATCGAAATAATAAAAAACAGAATTCCACGAAGGATTGATCCAACTCAGCTTGCAGACAAAAGAAAAAAATTCATCATCAAAGAACATCCGTTGCTATTTGGCGATATCTATATTACCGGTTTGAAAAAAAATCAATCTCGATATGTAAAAGGAGTACTTCACAAAAAAGGAGAAACTATTCCTCTTGAAAAATTTAAACCTGCCTATTTTCGTTTGGTAGAAGATGACAAAATCAAACAAATCTACCCGAAAGCAAAATTCAACGAGAAGAACGGGAATTACGATTTGTTTTTAAAAATGAAAAAAGAAAAAGATATTGTCGCCCAGGTAGGAGGAGATGTTTCCAACCGACCGATAAGCGAAATATTCGCATCATTTGAATATAAATACCTGGGCAGCATCGGCATCAGTGCAATGGCAAACGGTTATTTTGGAAAATTATATTCTTCTGCTCAAGCAAAAGTGAGAGTTGATTTTCCTTTCACCGTTCCATTTTATGTTGAACCCGAAATTACTTTCAACAGTTGGAATTTTTATAAAAGCAGCAATTTATTTTTTGAAGATGTAAAACCGGCTTATCTGATTCAAAGTGATCAGCACGCTTACTTAAATGTTGCAATGCCTATCAGCAATAAAGATAAATTGGAAATTAGCGGAGGCGTTGCATCTACAATAGATGATTATTACCAAACTACTAACTTCACGCAAAAAGATACTGCTGACCGCACAACTTTTGATTTTGCAACCGGGCAAATTCATTACGAACGCAATACATTAAACAGAAAACAATATGCAACACAGGGAACTTTAATTTCTTTTAAAGCCAGATATGTTAACGGCGATGAAGAAAATATTCCCGGATCAACTTCAACTATTAAAACAACAACACAAACAATGCGCCAATGGACACAATATAAATTTGTGTTGGATAATTATTACAAGCAGAAAGGAACTTTAAGAATGGGCGTTTATGCAGAAGGAGTTTATTCCAATCAGCCCTTATTCAGTAATTATACTTCCAGTATTCTTGCATCACCTGCTTTTCAGCCGCTTACAGAAAGTTTAACTTTATTCCAGCCCAATTTCAGAGCTCATACCTATTTTGCTTTTGGTCTGAAAAATATTATCACGTTCAGAAACAGAATTGATTTAAGAATAGAGGGGTATGTTTATCAACCCTATCAGCAAATAGAACAAAATCCAAACAACACTGCAAGTTACTCCGCTCCATTTTTACGAAGGTATTTAATTGGTTCTGCAGCGTTGGTTGGACATACGCCAATTGGTCCAATCAGCGTGAGTGTAAATTATTATTATCAGGAGATACAACCTTTTTCTTTTCTATTCCATTTTGGTTATATATTATTTAATAAAAAAGCAACAGATTGAAAATAACTTTACAAAATATCGGCAAGCGGTTTAACAGAGAATGGATTTTCAGAAATATCAGTTATGAATTTTCCATCGGAAATAAATACGCTATTCTTGGAACAAACGGTTCAGGAAAATCCACCTTACTACAAATTATTGCAGGAGCAATGAGTCAGACTGAAGGGGAAATTATTTATGATTCCGAAATTACTTCTGAAACTCTTTTCAAAGAAATCAGTTATGCCTCGCCCTATCTTGAACTTCCTGAAGAAATGACTTGGAGAGAAGCAGTTCGTTTTCATGGTAAGTTTAAAAAATTTGTTTCAGAATTTTCTGAAGAAAAAATAATTTCTCTGTCAGGTTTGGAATCTTCGGCTGATAAAGAACTTAGAAATTTTTCTTCAGGAATGAAACAACGCGCTCGGCTGTCTCTTGCAATTCTTTCAAATACAAATCTTCTTCTGCTTGATGAACCATCTACCAACCTTGATCAAAATGCTGTGAAATGGTATCAAAATCTTGTTTCTGAATTTGCAAAAGAAAAAATGGTGATTGTTTGTTCCAATTATAACAAGGAGGAATATTCTTTTTGCGAAAACACATTAGTAATGGGAAAATAAAATGGAAAGTTTTATTAAACGTTAAAAAATATTTCTCACGATGTCTTCTTCAAAACTTTCTTTAATAATTACCGTTTATAACAAGCCTCAACTTCTTCGTTTTGTTCTTGCTGCGTGTTCCCGACAATCATTTAAAGATTTTGAAATACTAATTGCAGATGATGGATCTGGACCAGAAATTAAAGAAGTAATTAATGATGCAATCAGCAAATATTCATTATCAATTATTCATTGTCGCCACGAAAGAAACGGATGGCAGAAAAATAAAATTCTTAACGAAGCTGTTCGAACTTCACACACAGAATATTTAGTTTTTATGGATGGCGATTGTATTCCCACTAAACATTTTTTACACGATCACTGGGAACAACGTCAGGAAAATCGTACACTTTGGGGAAGACGAGTTGAATTGAGCGCACAATGGTCAGATGCACTTACGGTAGAAAAAATCCTGAAAGGCACATTTGAAAAAATTACTTCCCGTGAAATTATAAATGGAATAAAAGGAATATCCAAACGACTTGAAGACGGAATAAGAATAAAAAGTAATTTCTTAAGAACCATTTTAAGACGAAGAACTCGAGGAATGCTGGGTTGCAATTTTTCTCTTTACAAAAAAGATTTGCTCAGGATAAACGGCTTTGATGAATTGTATAATGGTCCTGGTTTTGGCGAAGACAGCGATGTAGAATATCGTCTTTCATTAATTGGTGTGAAAGGAAAATCATTGCGAAACCTTGCCATTCAATTTCATATTTACCATCCGCACACAATCACCTCAAAAGCAACTCAACAGCGGTTTGAACGAGTAATAACACAGGGAAATCCGTTATGCGAATTCGGGATTACAAAACAAACAGCAGCATCCGAAAATAATTTTTAATTCTGCTGACGATCAGTATTTGATCACTTTTACCGAATACGTTTGTCTCGGAGTTTGAGCCGTGAGAATATATACTCCGGAAGAAAGTTTCTCAAGATTTTTAATTGCAAGAGTTGAAGTACTTGAAGTAGTACTGATTTGTTCGTCAATAATTTTTCTTCCGGCAATATCAAACAAAGAAAATAAAACTTTTTCTCCTTTCCAATCAACAAACGAAATATCGAATCCATTACTGAATGGGTTCGGATAAACATTAAGAACATCTTCGGTACTTGCCGAAAGATCATTCACGCCAAGCAAAATCTCTGCTTTACAAAAATCAGGAATGCCATAACCAATCAAAGAATCGGGATGCGCATATTGACTGGCGCTTTGCTGAATGGCGTTAATCATTTGCATATTGGTAGATGCAGGATGCGATTGCCACAAACACGCAACCAGTCCGGCGGTGATGGGACAAGAAAAAGAAGTTCCACTTTCATATTCAACATCTCCCGAAACCTGATTTCCAACAATAACATCCTGACCTTGTGCTGCGACATTCGGTTTTATTCTTCCGTCATAACTTGGTCCACGCGAGCTGAATCCGGCTAAATTTTTAAACGAATCAACTGCAGCTACTGCAATCGTACTGTCCGCATCCGCAGGTGTTCCAATAAAATGCCAAGGCGACCACCCTTCGTTTCCGGCACTGCACACAGGAAGAATCCCTTTACTCGCTGCAATGGCAGATGCAATGGCAATCGGTGTAGTTCTTCCATTCATACCGGCATAGGTTTGATTATTGGGATTTGCTACAGTTATATTATTTATTTTCACAGAATCAAAAGTGGTATAACCAAGCGAAGTGCTGAACACATCTGCGCCAACACTATCGGCATATTCCGCCGCCGAAATCCAATTATATTCTTCAATAATATTTTCGCTGCTCACATCTTCGGTAATGAAAAGTAAATATTTTGCTTTGGGCGCAGTGCCTACAATTCTTCCGGGCAAATTTCCGCCCATATCCGAAAGTGTCATTTCACCGTGAAAGTGAGTTCCATACACCAGCGAATCATTATCCACATAATTCCACTTACCGATAATTTGGTGGTTTACCCGAAGCGAATCAAAAGCAGGCAACGAATCCGCTTTCCAAAAACCGGCATCCATAACAGCAATGATCATTCCTTCGCCATGAAATCCTTTGTTGTGCAGGCAAACTCCGTTGAGCATATTTATTTGATTGAACGAGGAACCATAGTTGTAAGTAGAATTTAATGGAGTTGGAATTTGTTTGTCGTTAGTTGTTGTTTTCACTTCTAACTTTTGACCTCTGACTTCTAACTTTTGACTACTGATATTCGATTTAGGATTTCCGAGCCATTTCACCGGTTTTGCATCGGCAACAAATGAAAACGATTTTACTTTATTAAGCGCAATAGTATCGGTTGTGTAAATAACAACTCCGTTAAACCATTTTGAATGATTGAGAACGGTTATGTTGGGAACTTTCCTCACGCTATCTATGTAAGCAGGATTTACCGGCAGATCATTTTGTGCAATGGCAATCCCCTGATTGATTCTGCGCTGAAGTGCGCGTGCCGAAAGATACGCTGAAGAATTTGAAATGCTATACGGGCTATTATTTTTATCGGTAAACTGAATAAAATATTTTGAGTAAGAAGTGGGTTGGGAAAAACAATTGACAATTAATAATTGACAATTAATAATTAAGAAAAACAAAAACAATTTGTAGTGATTATTTTTCATAGGAAAGTATTTTTTGTTGAATATGCAACTTAACGGCAAATAATATTATACACACAAAGGTAAATTGTTATTATGATATAGACAAGAAATAAAAATGGCAGAGAATATTACTTCCTTTTAGGGATACCCCATCTTGAATTATACTACGTTGTCCTTTTTTTTTACACACATTAAAAAATGATTAGTAGGGTTACAACTCCAGTTTCATCTGGTTTTTTCCTCCTTTGCCTTTCTTCTTTGGAGTTTTAACTTTATCAACCTTAGATTTTTTTTCTTTCTTCGGTTCAAATTCTTTCACGCTTTCTTTTTTCGGAGCAACTATTTCAAATTCTACTTCGCGGGGAGGACTGTCTTTTTTACCTTTTATTTTTTCATCCTTGGCAGCTTTCACTTCAACTTCATCTTCCTGCGTTTCTTCAACCACAGTAGGTTCTTCTTCAACTTCGGCTTCAGCAAGAATAATATCCTTCACTTTATAATCGCTCAATTTATTCCCCTTTGCTCCTCTGCCCTTCACTTCAATGAATTCAGCAAGGTTCATTTTCTTGTTTCGCGGTGAAACACCTTCTGTTTTTCCAAAAACAATTTCCACTTCAGGATTTGCAGCGGTAGAAGCTACTTCCACACACGAACCATCGGATTCGGAAATGAAAAGCGTTTTACGGCTTGTAGGTTCTATCATGAAACGTTTCACATAAAACAATTTATCTTCCGCATCGTAATGAATTGCCGAAATTGGTTTTTCAGGATTGTATTTTTCTATCAGCAAAGTTCCTTCTTCAAAGTGTTCAGTAAGATCGAACGTATGAAGCTCAAAGAATCCTTTTTTGGTGATGGTGAGAATTTTATCATCGCCCGAGAATTCTCCAAGATATTTTCCGTGCTCATCTCGATTAATGCGATGAACGGTATCGTCATACCAAATCTTGATAGCAGCAAGTGTTGCTTTTCCTTTTTCTTCCTGCACCACTTTCTTCACCGGATGACGCGTGAGAATATTTCCAACGGAATCTCTTCCCTTAATATCCAGTTCACCAAAGTTAAATTCAAATTCTAATTTCTTCAAATGTTTTTTTTCCTTGTGAATCACATTCACCACTTCTGCTTCTCCATTCGGATTTACGCTCATGTAATGCACTTTCGATTCTTCAGTTCCGCGTGTAAGATCATATTCTTTGTCGCGTATCAAACCTTTAATGCCGAAACGTTTCACGTACACATTTCCTCTCAATCCATCGCGGTAGATCATGTGATAGACCGTGCGGTCATCCTCTTTATTAAAGACACCGATGTATTGCACATCTTTCCCTACAAACGCTTTGTCGGTTACTTTGATCATTCGCATTTTTCCGTCACCGGCAAAAACAATAATGTCATCCATGTCAGAACAGTTGCACACGAATTCATCGCTGCGCATGCTGGAACCTGCAAAACCCTCTTCGCGATTAACATAAAGTTTCACATTGTTAGCAGCAACTCGTGTTGCCACAATGGTGTCGAATGGCTTGATCTCTGTTTTGCGTTCCTTTCCTTTTCCGTATTTCTCCTTTAAGTTTTTGAAATAATTAATTGCGAACTCGGTAAGATTTGCAAGATGATGTTTGGTCTCTGCGATCTTCTTTTCCAGCTCTTTCATCTCCTCATCCGCTTTCTTCTTGTCGAATTTGGAAATGCGCTTAATCTTTATTTCTGTCAGGCGAAGAATGTCATCACGCGTTACATCGCGTACAAAATTTTTTTTATATGGCTTTAATCCTTTGTCAATAGTTTCAATCACTGCTTCCCATGTTTCCGCGTTCTCAATGTCGCGGTAAATCTTTTTCTCAATAAATATTTTTTCTAGGGAAGAAAAATGCAACTGCTCCAAAAGTTCCGCTTTTTGAAATTCAAGTTCTGCTTTAAGAATGCTTAACGTTCTGTCGGTAGAAATTTTCAATATCTCGCTAACGCCAATAAATTTCGGTTTCTCATCTTCAATGATGCAGGCGTTCGGAGAAATTGAAACTTCGCAGTCGGTAAATGCATAAAGCGCATCCATCGTAACATCCGGAGAAACACCTACTGAAAGTTGAATTTGTATTTCAACATTCTCCGAAGTATTGTCTTCAACTTTTTTAATTTTTATTTTTCCCTTGTCATTTGCAGCGATGATGGATTCGATCAGAGAAGTGGTGGTGGTTCCAAATGGAATTTCATTGATCACCAACGTTTTCTTGTCAAGCTGCGAAATCTTGGCACGCACACGAATTCTTCCCCCGCGTTTTCCATCATTGTAATCCGAAAAATCCGCCATTCCTCCCGTAGGAAAATCAGGAAGTATTTTTTTATTTCTTCCCTGTAAAATCGAAATGGAAGCATCGATCAGTTCAATGAAATTATGCGGAAGCATTTTGCAGGCAAGTCCTACCGCAATTCCTTCCACCCCCATTGCAAGCAAGAGCGGAAACTTTGCAGGAAGAAAAACAGGTTCTTTATTTCTTCCGTCATAACTCTGCTGCCACTGCGTAACTTTCGGACTGTATAAAACATCCAGCGCAAATTTGGAAAGGCGAGCTTCAATGTAACGAGGAGCGGCAGCTCGGTCGCCTGTGAGAATATTTCCCCAGTTTCCTTGTGTGTCAATGAGCAGATCTTTTTGTCCAAGCTGAACAAACGCATCTCCGATAGAAGCATCTCCGTGAGGATGGTACTTCATCGTTTGCCCAATGATGTTTGCTACCTTATTATAACGACCATCTTCCAGTTCCCACAACACATGCAGGATTCTGCGCTGAACGGGTTTTAATCCATCCTCCACATACGGCACCGCGCGCTCCAGAATTACATACGAAGCATATTCCAGAAACCAGTTCTGGTACATGCCATCAACGTGAGTGACGTTATCCAAAGAAGAATCACCTTGCCCCCCGCCCTGAAGGGAGCTTGATGTTTTGTCCTCTCCCTTTAGGGAAGGGGTGTTGTCTTTTTTTTTCTTTTCGGGTTTATCCTTTTTCTTTGCCATATTGTTTTAAAATAAATAACCAATGATAAACATGAAGCCACCTAACAAACCAACTATTGTGGATACAAAAACAAACCAATTAGAACCCTCAGACATAGACCAAAATTCTTTACCGTCTTTCTTTATTCCATTGTACAAAGAAATTCCACTAAAAAATGTTAGTATTACTCCAAACAAGAGTTCCCATAAATGATGTTCTTCTTGCATATTATTTCAACTACAATTAAATAGTTTCTTCATTCACCAAATCCTTTTCCACTCTCAAATTATCAATAATAAATTCTTGTCGCTCAGGAGTATTTTTTCCCATATAATATGATAGCAATTGCTCAATCTTTGTTTTGCTGTCAATAATAACAGGTTCGAGGCGCATGTCTTCACCGATAAAGTTTTTGAACTCATCCGGTGAAATTTCTCCCAATCCTTTGAATCGTGTTATTTCCGGCTTTGGTCCCAACTTACTGATCGCTTCCTGCCTTTCTCTGTCAGAATAACAATAAATGGTTTCCTTTTTGTTTCTCACACGGAAAAGCGGAGTTTGCAGAATATATAAATGACCATTCTTCACCAAATCAGGAAAGAATTGCAAGAAGAAAGTGATAAGCAACAAACGAATGTGCATTCCGTCCACATCGGCATCAGTGGCAAGTACTACCTGGTTGTATCGGAGATTTTCCAAACTCTCTTCAATGTTCAGTGCAGATTGCAACAAATTGAACTCTTCGTTCTCGTACACGATTTTTTTCGTCAGACCGAAAGAGTTCAAAGGCTTTCCTTTCAGATTAAATACAGCCTGAACATTTACATCGCGTACTTTTGTAATAGAACCGCTCGCTGAATCTCCCTCGCAGATAAAAAGCGTAGTGTCCAATCTTTTTTCGTCATCTCCATTTAAATGAGAACGACAATCGCGGAGTTTGCGGTTATGCAAAGCAGCTTTGCGCGCCCTATCTTTCGCGATCTTCTGAATGCCGGACATTTCCTTGCGCTCTTTCTCAGACATGATTATTTTCTCGAGAAGAAGTTGGGCAACTTCCGAATTCTTGTGAAGGAAATTATCCAGTTCCTTTTTCAGAAAATCACTCACAAACGTTTTCACGCTCGGTCCTTTCGGTCCCATTTCCTGAGAACCCAGTTTTGTTTTTGTCTGCGATTCAAAAACCGGCTCCTGAATTTTTATGCTGACTGCCGCCACGATCGCATTGCGGATATCCGCCACATCAAATTCCTTTTTATAAAATTCACGAATGGTTTTTACAACTCCTTCACGGAAAGCAACCAGATGAGTTCCACCTTGTGTGGTGTGCGCACCATTCACGAATGAATAATATTCCTCACCATAACGATTATCATAATGCGTCATGGCAACTTCCATGTCATCACCACGAAGATGAATGATGGGATAAACTGTTTTGCCTGTAATTTCTTTTGTAAGCAAGTCAGACAATCCATTTTCAGAAATAATTCTTTGCCCATTATAATTAATGACAAGTCCGGGATTCAAATACGCGTAGTTCCACAGCATTCTCTCCACATGTTCGTTGAGGAATTTAAAATTCGGAAACATTTTTTCATCCGGAGTAAAACTCACAATCGTTCCTTCGTGATCATCACAAGAAACTATTTTAGCATCTTTTTCAACCGCTCCGCGAATGAACTCGATCACTTTTGTTTTATCCTCTCTGATAGATTGAATCTTGAAAGAAGAAGACAATGCATTCACCGCTTTTGTTCCAACACCGTTCAACCCAACTGATTTCTTAAACGCTTCCGAATCATATTTTGCTCCGGTATTTATTTTCGCAACGCAGTCCATTACTTTACCGAGTGGAATTCCACGGCCGTAATCGCGCACTGTCACCATTTTATTTTTAATGCTCACATCGATCTTCTTTCCGAATCCCATTGCAAATTCATCTACGGCATTATCCAATGATTCTTTGAGCAGAATATAAATTCCGTCATCCATCGATGAACCATCGCCTAATTTTCCAATGTACATTCCCGGACGGAAACGGATGTGATCTTTCCAGTCCAGCGACTTAATGCTGTCTTCATTGTATTTTGGGTCTTTTGCCATATTATTTTTTTTGTTCTGTTTGATAATAATTACTCTTCATCCTTCCTTCTATAACCCATTCTTCTCATTGGTTCATTTTGTTTGGGCAACAACTCTTTCAGATAAGCAAACAGCAATTGCATCTGCTCATCGTATTTTTTATTCTTCCTATCTTGTTTCATTAATTTCTTTTCGAGCTGCTCAATTTTTAATATGATGTCTTTATGCGTAAGAAGAAGTTCCTTCATTCTTGTATATACACGCATTATTTGGATGTTCACCTGAATGGCTCTGTCGTTTTTCAATACACTCGACAACATAAGAACTCCGTGTTCTGTAAAAACAAAAGGAAGTTTACGTGTTCCTCCCCAACTTGATGTCACAATTTGTGATATCAAGTTTTGAAATTCCTTAGTAGTAAGTTGAAACATAAAATCATCTGGAAAATTCTTCCTATTCCGTTTCATTGCCTGAATAAGCGTTCTCGTTTCTACTCCATACAATTCAGCAAGGTCTCTATCTATCATTACTTTTAAACCTCTGATATGGTAAATTTTATTTACCACTACTTCATCTGCTATTATTATTTGTTTACTCATTTAGATTTGATATCACAAAGTGTGATATCAAGATTTTAAACATTAAATCTAAAATGCATCACATCGCCATCACCCACAACGTATTCTTTTCCTTCCTGTGCTAACTTTCCTGCTTCGCGACAAGCAGCTTCTGAACCGAGCGTAATAAAGTCTTTATACTTGATCACTTCCGCACGAATAAATCCTTTTTCAAAATCCGTGTGTATGACTCCTGCAGCTTGTGGTGCAGTCATTCCTTTACTGATGGTCCACGCACGAACTTCTTTTACTCCTGCAGTAAAATAAGTTTGAAGATTTAAAAGTCTATATGCAGCTTTGATAAGTACGTTCACTCCCGGTTGGTCCAAGCCCATATCGGCAAGGAAAGTTTTTCTATCCTCAAAACTTTCGAGTTGAGCAATGTCCGCTTCAATGGCTGCAGCAATGAAAACCACTTCTGCATTTTCGTCTTTCACAAGGTTTTTAACCAGATCAACATATTTATTTCCTGTCTTCACCGATTTTTCATCCACATTACATGCATACAGTACCGGTTTCGCGGTGAGCAATTGCAGATCAGCAACATAAATTTTATCTTCCTCTTTTACTTGAACCGATCGCGCTGATTTTCCAGATTCAAGATGAGCTTTGTAAATGGTCAGCACGTCAAATGCTTTCTTCGCCTCTTTATCAACTCCCGCTTTAGCGGTATTTCTAACACGTCCTAATTTTTTATCAATACTGTCCAGATCTTTCAGCTGAAGTTCCATATCAATCACTTCCTTATCGCGCACCGGATTTACAGAACCATCCACATGCACCACGTTAGGATCATCAAAACATCTGAGCACATGGATTAGTGCATCGCACTCGCGAATGTTCGCCAGGAATTGATTTCCCAATCCTTCGCCTTTGCTGGCGCCTTTCACCAGTCCAGCAATGTCAACGATTTCCACAGTAGTCGGCACCACGCGTTCAGGATGAACAAACTCCGAAAGTTTCGTAAGCCGTTCATCCGGTACTGTAATTACACCGATGTTCGGTTCTATCGTACAGAATGGAAAGTTTGCTGCCTGCGCTTTCGCGTTCGTCAAACAATTGAACAAAGTTGACTTACCTACATTGGGCAGTCCTACAATTCCACATTTTAATGCCACAGAATATTTTTTTTATGAGTGAACACAAAAATCATCACAAAACAGCTTAGTCAGGGTTTAAACAAGAATGAGAATTCCACAGAGTTATGAACAGAAATTTTTTTTGAATAAAAACAGTTATTAACATAAATGCTGTTTTTCAACATTCAAAATAAGAAGAAGTATTTACTTTATTTTCGCTCGCAATTATGACAACAGAAATTTTTTCTTCTCCTATCAAAATAAATTCTCCTGTGAAATCTACTGACGAACTAAAAAAGATCTGCTCGCAGGTAAGGCGAGACATTTTGCGAATGGTGCACGCACCGCAGTCCGGACACCCCGGAGGATCGCTTGGCTGTACTGAATTCCTTGTGGCATTGTATTTCAGTATCATGAAACACAATCCCAAAAAATTTACAATGAACGGAATCGTAGAAGATATTTTTTTTCTTTCCAACGGACATATTTCTGCTGCATGGTACAGTGTGCTCGCACGTTCAGGATATTTTCCGATAAAGGAACTGGCTACATTCAGAAAATTAAATACCCGGCTTCAAGGACATCCTACTACGCACGAAGGATTGGAAGGTATTCGTGTCGCTTCTGGTTCTCTGGGACAAGGAATGTCCGTTGCATGCGGAACTGCTCTGGCAAAAAAATTAAATAAAGATTCGCAACTTGTTTTCAGTTTACATGGTGATGGAGAAATTCAGGAAGGGCAAATTTGGGAAGCAGCAATGTTCGCTTCGGCTCGTAAAATTGATAATTTAATTTCTACTATAGATTGGAACGGGCAACAGATTGATGGTGCGGTAGATAAAGTAATGCCTCTTGGCGATCTGAAAGCTAAATGGACTGCTTTCGGCTGGGACGTTTTAGAAATGAATGGCAACAAAATAGAAGAAGTTATTTCTGTGATTGAAGAAGCAAAAAAACATACCGGAAAAGGAAAACCGGTAATGATTCTGATGAAAACAGAAATGGGTCATGGCGTGGACTTCATGGTGAACAGTCACAAATGGCATGGCGTTGCCCCCAACGACGAACAACTTCAAAATGCGCTTGCTCAACTGCCCGAAACTCTTGGAGATTATTAAAATGAGTAATAAGTTACAAGTTACAGGTTACAAGTTCTTGCTGCTGATTTTATTTTTCTTACTCTGTAATCTGCAACCTGCAACCTGCCAACCTGTTGCAACAAAAACACGCATCCTTTTTGTCTTTGACGATTCTTTCAGTATGTTTGGCGACTGGCAGAGCGGAAAAAAAATTGATGTAGCAAAAAAACTTCTTTCGGAATTTCTTGATAGTCTTACAAAACAAAATGCGCTGGATGTAGAAATTGCATTGCGCTGCTACGGACATCAATCTGCTCTTTGGCCCGGTCCAAGAAATTGCGAAGACACAAGATTGGAAGTTCCATTCGGAACAATTGCAACCAGTGCACCGAAAATGAAAAAAGTTATTAATGCGCTTGTCCCAACAGGAACAACACCTATCGCCTACTCACTTGGAAAATGTGCAGAAGATTTCCCAACTTCTACCGGAGGCAAGTCAAGAAATATTATCATCCTCATCACTGACGGAATCGAAGAATGTAACGGCGATCCCTGCGCTGTTTCCCTTGAACTTCAGCGAAAAGGAATTTTTCTCAAACCATTTATTATCGGCATCGGAATGGAAGTTGCTTTTGCCGATGCGTTCAGATGCGTGGGAAAATATTATGATGCAACCACCGAAGTTGGTTTTAAAAATATTCTGAACGTAGTTATCTCACAAGCTTTGAACAATACCACAGCACAAGTAAACCTGCTGGATATTGCAGGCAAGCCAAGCGAAACAGATGTTGCGATGACCTTCTACGATGAATTTTCAGGGGTGATTCGTTACAATTTTATGCACACAATTAATGCTCGTGGAAATCCTGATACTATTTATATTGACCCGATTGGCACATACAAATTGGTGGTGCATACAATTCCTGAGGTGGAAAAATCGCATATTAAAATCACTCCGGGAAAACATAACATCATTGCGGTGGATGCGCCTCAGGGATATTTGTTTCTGAAAGTTGCCGACAATTATAAAAAACTTCCTTGCATCGTCCGTAAGCATGGCGAAATGCAGACACTTGTTGTTCAGAATTTCAATGCATATGAAAAATACATTGTCGGGAAATACGATCTGGAAATTTTAACTCTGCCAAGAATATATTTGCCAAATGTTGAAATCGGGCAAAGTAAAACTACAACGATAGAAATTTCGCAATCAGGAAATGTTTCCATTTACAAACCCGCAACCGGTCCCGGAAGTATTTATCTCGAAGACAATAATAAATTGGTTTGGGTTTGCAACCTTCAAAGTCAATTAACGCAAGAGAATCTGAATCTCCAGCCGGGAAATTATCGCGTGGAATACAGGATGCAAAGTGCCACTGAATCAATTTATACTATAGAGAGAAAATTTAAGGTTGAATCAGGAGGAACTGTTCAGGTAAAACTTTATTAAATCTTCGAAAAATAAAAAATGAAAAAATTTACTTACACAGAAAAAAAAGATACACGCTCAGGATTTGGTGCCGGTCTTTTAGATATCGGAAAAAAAAATCCGAACGTGGTGGCGCTTTGTGCTGACCTTACCGGCTCGCTAAAGATGGATGCTTTTGAAAAAGAATTTCCCGAACGTTTTATTCAATGCGGAATTGCTGAAGCAAATATGATAGGCGTTGCAGCAGGACTTACTATCGGAGGAAAAATTCCATTCACCGGAACATTTGCAAATTTTTCTACAGGACGAGTTTATGATCAGATTCGCCAGTCGGTAGCGTATTCAAATAAAAATGTAAAAATATGTGCTTCACATGCAGGATTAACTTTGGGCGAAGATGGCGCAACGCATCAAATTCTGGAGGACATCGGCTTGATGAAAATGCTTCCGGGAATGACGGTTATTTGCCCCTGCGATTACAATCAAACCAAAGCCGCAACCATCGCGCTTGAAAAACATGTGGGTCCTGCTTATTTAAGATTCGGCAGACCTGCAGTTCCGAATTTTACGGATGCCGCTACTCCTTTTGAAATTGGGAAAGCACAAATACTTACCGAAGGAAAAGACGTTTCTATTTTTGCTACAGGACATTTGGTTTGGAAAGCGATCGAAGCCTGCGAAATATTAGAAGCAAAAGGAATTTCCTGCGAACTGATAAACATTCATACCATCAAGCCGCTGGATGAAAAAGCCATCCTTGCTTCCGTGAGAAAAACAAAATGCGTGGTAACTGCCGAAGAACACCAGCGCAATGGAGGTTTGGGCGACAGCATCGCACAATTGCTCTCGAAAGAATTTCCTGTTCCTATAGAAATGGTTGCCGTGAATGATTCCTTCGGAGAAAGCGGCACACCAAGTGAACTAATGACAAAATATGGAATTGATACTCCAAATGTGGTGAGTGCAGTGGAGAAAGTTTTGATGAGGAAATAAATATCTTCAATCCTACATTATCTAAACAACACTAAGTTGCTCTTTTTAGTAGAAACAAAATACATTACTAAAGAAAAAGCAATTATAAAAATATTTGCAATGCCTATTGAACCCGATTGAATAAGGTAATCTGAAATCGTGTCGCCAATAAGTTCTTCGGTATTTCCACCGTAAAAGAATGCGAGAACAACAAAAGCAGCTACGAGCCAATAGTTTTTTTCTTTCCAGATCGAACGCAACAATACCATCAGCAAAGGAAAAGTCATTAAGAAATGCTGCCAGTCAGTTCGGAATAAATTAGGCATAAGCGCAATCATTACAAACCATTCAATAATAAAATTACTTGCAACGAGTTTTTCTTTCTCCTTCAATTTATTTTCTTTCAGTTGATTGAAAATACTAAGTGCAGAAAACAAAATACATGCGACAACAATTACAATATATTGAAATATGCTTGGAGCTTCTTGCCAGATATGAATTCTTATCAATTGGTCAAAAGTGGTATTGCTGGGAAAAGAATCCGCGTGCAGGATCATCGTGTAAATCCATTCCTTATGAAGTAATATATTTTGTTGCATTCCGACAAATAATATAGGAGCAAGTAAAAATAAAATCAATGATACAGCAAAAGATGCAAGTGCAATGTATTGTCGTCTCAACACAAGCAGAAGAAGTAACAAAACAAAAAATGGTTTAGTAATAATCACCATCGCAAGAAAAATTCCGGCATAAATATATTTCTGTTTAATCATTAAAAACATGGCAAAAATCAGCATGGTTACCATAATAAAATTAATATTTCCTAAGTGAAGTTCGCGTTGAATGTTGTTCAACGTGCAAACGAACATGATTGCCAGAAAAGTATTAGGAGATTTAATTTCATCCTGAAAAACATAGGAGCAAACCATCTTCCAGCAAAAAACAAATGAAACAATAATAATGCAGGTTAATAAAAAATAGAATAGCACCGCTGCGACATTAAAAGAGAAAAAAGTAAATGGAATGAATTCAAAAAGAACAAAAGGAGAATATTTATAATTACCTGATCCAAGAGAAAAATTTACACCATAAACCGGAGAGTCGTTAAGAAATGCATGAGCCGCATCGTAATAAACTTTAAAATCATTGAGCCAAAAACGTTGATTAAGATTTTCCAAAACAAAAAAAGCAATAAGAATCAGTGCAGCAAATAAAATAAACTTTAAATAATTTC
>PLUL01000004.1:0-839 GCA_003164895.1 Bacteroidota bacterium
GCCCGATGGAGTTATTCCAACAAATGCTGGTATTTGGAAAACACGCAGGAGAACATTCAGAAAATATTTGCTGCATTTAAGGGAAAAGCATGGGTAGACATCACCAAACTGAATGAGAGAAAAGAACTTTTTCCTAAAACCATTTTACAGAAATCAAGAGCCGCACAATTCAATATGAGTAAGCTCAGTCCTGGTTTACAAGAGAAGACCGGAGATTTTAAGATGTATCTGACCGGAATACGGTACTCTGAAAGAACGATAGATAATTACATGGACATGCTTTGCTCGTTCCTTGGATATAATAGTGAAAAGGCAGTTGAAGAAATTACAAACGCAGATGTTGAGAAATTCAATTATGAGTTCATCATCAAGAACCAGTATTCTGCCAGTTACCAGCGGCAGCTTGTGTCGGTACTGAAACTTTTTTTCGGTCGGATGCCGGGAAGTAAGCTTGAAATTGGAAAATTGGAACGCCCGCAGCGAAGTTTTCGCTTACCTACGGTCCTGAGTGAGACAGAAGTGATCAGAATATTGAAAAGCATCCCCAATCTGAAGCACAAAGCAATCATTTCGTGCATCTATTCATCGGGGTTAAGAATCAGTGAACTATTGAATTTGCAATTAAAAGACATTGATACTCACCGTATGCAAATCCGCATTGTAAAAGGAAAAGGAGATAAAGACCGAGTAGTAGGACTATCAAAGATGTTTTTGCTGGTGCTTCAGCATTACGTTGCAGATTATTCACCAAAAGATTATGTATTCAACGGAGAGCATGGTGGGCGGTATTCTGAAACGAGCGTACGCAATATTTTGAGGGCTGCCTGCAATAAAGCAGG
>PLUL01000004.1:986-3219 GCA_003164895.1 Bacteroidota bacterium
GAGGTTATAACAAGTTATGGGCAAGTTTAAAAGACGACATAGTGTGACAAGAAAGCAACGACCGACAATTCGATGCGACACGTCCTAATTGTGCCGACCGACAGAAAAATAAAATGTGGAGACCAGCAACCACAATAAAAACGGGGCATTACCACTTAGCCATACAAGTAGTAAATTTTAAAAAATAAATAAAATGAAAACGATTCTTACAATTTTAGTTTTAGCATTATCTATAAATGCTTTTGCACAAAAAAAACATCCAAAAGTCATAAGCGAAACTGTTACCAAGAAAAATATGTTAGACAAAAAAACTCATCCCAATAGCGAAATTATTGATTTCAAATTTACAGATGGTATTACAGCACACCTTGTAAAAAAAGACGATACTTGGTATAACTATAATATTAGAGGAGAAGAAAAAGAAAAAGCTTTTGAATCAAAAGAAGCGGGGCTTCAAAAAATTTGGAGTGACGCTGTAGCTACAGAAGCAGTTGGTGCAGCAGCGGCAGGAACAGTTATCAAAGGAGGTAAAAGTGAAAAAGGAATATTACGCGACCAACACGGAGCGTATAAAACAGTTAATGGAAAAAAAGTTTACGTTAAGTAACAAAAGAGTTGGTTGAAGACTCTTGGAAAAATGGAAATAATTAATAAATCTAAAAATTTAAAAAAATGAAAATAACAGCATCACGGCTTTCAGAAGGGAATAAAATGTTTCCCGCAGAAATACACATAGAACCAAACGGTTTAACAGTTAAAATCCCTGGTTTTTTCAGCGGACAATCACGACATCTTGACTACCAGAACATTGGTGAAGTAAGTGTTGAAGCACCTTTAGTTGGTTATTCAACAATTACTTTTTTTACAGCAGGGACAAGAGTTTCAGCACACGGTTTTACAAGTAGCGAAGTAAAACAAGTTAAAGCAGCAATAGAAAAAGGTAAAAGTGGAGGTAAGGTTTCAAGTTCCTCTGATGATGATAGTTCAAACAAAGAAGTGGAATTATTGGAAGCACAACACGACCACGAAAAAGAAATGCTTGAAGAAAAACAAGAACACGAATTAAGATTAGGAAATATTAAATCAAGTTCTGAAACAATAGACAAAATAAATAGTTTAGATTTTGGCGGAGACAAACCAACACCAGAGGTTATCTCAAGACAAATTGAATTTTGCATTACAATTGCTTCTTCGCATTTATCCGAAACTTTCGATGATATTGGTTGGGAAAAGGAAAGAGAAAAATATAATCTATCTGAAAAAGTTATTAATGCTGCAATCAAAAAGGCGGAATTAGGTACGAATAAGTTGAAATTATGTGAACCATTTGAAAAGGGTATGCAATATTTTGGCATTTACAAAGAACAAGTAAACGAAGTGAAAATAAAACAGATTAGAAAAAGTTACGATATTCAAATTAAACAAGCTAAACCTGAAACGTGGATTTGGTTTGCGTGTATTTTCTTTTTACCTGCGATTTTATATCCAGCATTCAAAACTTATACAGCAATGATGGTTCTACCAAAGAAGCGTGATGCTGAAATTGCACAGCTTAAATAATTATGAAAGGTATTTTTAATTTAGATGGCTTAAAGAACAATTCCATAAGTAAAAAAAGTGGAACTAACGGAATATACTTGTGGGGTGTAAAAAATGGCTCACGGTATATTCCGCTATATGTTGGGAAGGGTCGGAACATTCACGAAAGAATTTTTCAGCACCTAAGTAGGTGGCGTGGCGGAGAATATCGAATACCAAAGTGGAGTGAAATAACTGCAACAACAATATCAATTCCATTTACCAAAGACAATAAACTTTTATACATTCCTCACGGAGCAAATTTATATTCAGACTTTTTGAAGAACAAAACCATTCAAGCGACAATAAAAAAGGTAATTGATAATTTCTTTTGCTGTTGGTTAGAATTATCGGAAAGTATAAACCTTTATGAAGAAGAAGACGCACTCGCTACTATTTTTGGAAAGGGGAAATTAATTTCAAGTCATAGAAAAAAAGACACCTTGCCGACAAAGTTTACTAAACAATTATATGACGACTTTAATAATGCGACAAAGAAAACCAGCCCATAACACGGGTTTGGCAAAAGTGGCGGTTCAGTGCTCCGCAGACACATTTGTGGTTAATCAAAGTTTGGTTCTACGCATCAACATTTGTGGTGAAAATCGCCACCTTCGCCAAGCCCGAAACCGTTATGGGCAAGGCTATGAGAAAC
>PLUL01000032.1 GCA_003164895.1 Bacteroidota bacterium
TTGTTAATTATGAAAGAGGTCTAATCAGTAAATTTATTTCTACCGGAAGTTCGGATACTTCCATTGTTGAGAACAAAAAAGTATCCATCATCACCAATGCCGATTCTGTTGTGGGCGATGGAACTTGTGTTGTTTATGGAATTGCGAGGAAGATACAATTGTGAGTACTTTGCATAAATTTCAAAGAATTATTCTTTTACTCACATTAAACAAATAAAAAACCCGATAAAGTATATTACAATATCGGGTTTTATTAATCCTATTCTGGATTTATTTTTTCTAAGAAAATATTCTTACAAATTTTCAATTTCAAGTTCTACATTGCACACATAACGATCCGGTTTTGGATCTTGTGCAAGGATAGACTGCGCATTCATTGCATTGGTTCCACCGGCTACCATTGTTCCGCATTGCCATAAAATGCTAAAAGCATTGTCAGCAATATCTCCTCCATCGCCCGCAACACCATTTAAAAATACTCCATCTGTTGCCATAGCATCAGTGAATAATTTCAATCCATTTGCAGTCACATTTGAGTTGGCATATGGAACTCCCATTGCATAATTGGTTGCAGCTATGGTATTAACCCCAGTAAAATTAATTGTAAAACCAATGTTGTTAAGAAGAAGAGTGTTACCAGGAAGATCAGTTCCTGTCATAGGTGATGCATCTCCTCCCATGTGAAGCTCCCAATTGGTAGAAGAAGCAACAACAACTTTCGAAGTATAAAATGCTGAATTGGCAATACCAGTTTTGTAATCCTGAATGTGGTCGAAAACAAACTCTATATTTCCACCATCAATTACATGAATACGAAGAATCTGTACAAGCGTTACACCTATTGGAATTACTGCTCTGTCGGAAACTGGTTGCGCTATTGCAGAACCAGCAAGAATCAGCGCTATGGCTGACGCAAGAATAGTTTTTTTCATAATTTTTTTTTTAGATTGTTGGTTTTGTTGGTTTATTTAACGCAAAAATAATAAAAAATATTAAATAGCTGATTTATTTACAGTACACTATGATGAATCGTCAATCATACTGAATCAAATTATCTTGTTGTTTAACGCGGAAATTCATTATAAGGTTACGTTAAATTGAAAAATAATTACATTTGCGCCTCAATTTGTAAGGAAATACTTGTAATTATTACGCAATATATGAAAAACACATTTCCAATTAATTGCTATAAATTTAACCTTCTACGCTTATTATTAATGGTAACAAGCGTGTTTTTTATTTCCGGTTTATTTGCTCAGGATTTTGAAGTTGGTCCCGTGAAACTTAATTACGATTGTGAACCGGGAGAGATTCAAACTAAAATAGTTACCATTCGTAACCACGACAACCAAAAGCAACAGTTTTTGTTAACCGTTTCTGATATGAAGTTTGATAGTGCAAATGCACAAACAACCACAAATAAGTCATGCAAAGATTGGATTTCCGTTAGCCCTTCTTTCTTTGAGATTAATCCAAATGACAAAAAAGAAGTTAAGGTGATTATGCAAGTGCCGCCAGGTGAATCAAGTACGAGAGGAGCTATAATACATGTTGGTGCCACTGAAGAAAAAACAGCCTTTGACGCTGATAAACAGATGAAATCTTCAATAAATGTAAAACCTAGAATTAGTGTAAAAGTATTGCAATCTCCAAAATCTAACACAAATTACAAAGGAGCAATATCTAATCTGAAAGAAATCACTACATCCAAAGATACAGCACGAACATTTCAGGTGAGAATATCAAATATTGGAGACAAAATGATTGATACACGAATATATCTTGTATTATCAAATCTTGAAACTGCAAAAGAAATTAAGGATAAGCCTCGGAACAAATCCCTATTTCCTGGTGTTTCCGAAACAATAAACCTCTATTTACCAAAAAATATTCCACCCGGTAAATATTCTTTAGCTGCAATTCTTGATTATGGCGATAATTCCACGCTTGAAGCAGTACAGATGAATATTGAAGTTAAATAGCTCTATGTTTTTCAAATTTAAAATTCAAAAGTATTGGCTATTGGCTATTGGCTATTGGCTATTGACTATTTCCTGTTACTCCCAGGAAACAGAAAAAACTTATTACGATAAAGACAATAAAATCAAAAAAGAATTTTTTCATATTAACATAATTTCAGAAAAAAAAATTAAAGAAGGACTTTATCAGATATTCTATGAAAACGGAAAAATATGGCAGGAAGGAAATTATAAAAACAATAAATTAGTAGGTGAATGGAAGACCTATTTCTACAACGGACAATTAAAGCAAACCGTGTTATATATAAATGGCATGAGAAATGGAGAGTCAAAAATTTATACTGACGACGGAACTATTTATCAGGAGCTTTTTTACAAAGACGATAAACTAAATGGAAAAATAATTTCTTATTATGCCGATGGAAAATACATGGAGATTTCGGAGTATAAAAATGACACATTGAATGGCGAAAGCAAAGGATTTAATGAAAATGGAAGTACTTTTTTTAAACGAATATATGTAAATGGAAAGCGAAATGGATATTGCGAAGAGTATTATAGCTCTGGATTATTAAGTGAGCAATATACCTGCGTAAACGATCTCTTTGAAGGGAAATTTACTGCCTACTATAAGGATTCTATTAATGGGAAACAAAAAATTTGTAATTATCTGCACGGAAAATTAAATGGCGATTTCACAGGATATTATCCCAATGGATCTATTATGATCAAAGGTACATACTCCAATGACTCTCTTCAGGGAGAATACTTTCATTATTTCCCATCTAAAATTAAAAATATTGAACAGGGTCCGCTTGCTGAAAAAGGATTATACAAAAACAATAAGAGGGTTGGCAGTTGGACATCCTTCTATCCTGACGGCAGCGCATATTCATCAGGCAATTATTCAAATGATGCGTTTGACGGGATTTGGAAAGTATATTTTAAAAGTGGTAAACCCAAACAACTTGGAGCTTATAATAACGGAGTGGTAGATGGTGACTGGAAGTTCTATCATGAAAATGGCAATATGTATATGGAAGGTGGTTATGTGGCGGGTAAAAAAGAAGGAAGCTGGAAAGAATATTATGAAGATGGAAAGTTAAAAGCTGTTTACAGTTGTAAAAACGGTGAGCTTAACGGGAAACAAACTGCTTACGATAATTCTGGAAAAGTAGTGGAAGAAAGAGTGTACGAAAACGGTTCCGTGAAGCAATGAATCACTTTCCTCTCCTCTGTAAAATTATCATCACTGTATAAATAAGTATTTTGAAATCGAGCGCGATGGACATATTCTCGATATAAATAATATCAAACTTGAGTCGTTCTACCATCTGATCAACATTTTCGGCATAACCATATTTCACTTGTCCCCATGAAGTAATTCCTGGACGTACTTTCAACAAATGTTTGTAATGCGGAGCGCGTTTAACAATTTGATCAATGAAATGTTGGCGCTCAGGTCTCGGACCAACAATTGACATTTCTCCTTTCAACACATTAAAAAATTGGGGCAATTCGTCCAAGCGAGATCTCCTCATAAATTTTCCAAACTTGGTAATTCGCGGATCATTATCACTCGAAAGTTGCGGACCAGTTTTTTCTGCATTTGAATACATGGAACGGAATTTATGAATCATAAATGGATTTCCATGTTTGCCAATTCTTTCATGGCTATAAATAATATTTCCTGAAGAACTGAACTTTACACCAATTGCAATTGCAAGATACAACGGACTAAAAACAATAAGAACAAAAATTGAAACAACTACATCAAAAGCTCTCTTCAGCGTTTGCTGCCATACAGGCATAATTCTCCGCGAGATTTCAATCAGTGGAGTTCCAAGCACATTGTTCATTCTTACTTGCCCGGAAAGAATATCGTACATATCGGGAATAATTTTTATGCTCGCGGAAGTTTCTTCCAATTCACCAATTATTTTTCCCAAACTCTCATGCTCCGAAGATTCTATCGCTATGATTACTTCTTCCACTTCTTTTTCACGAATGCTTGTTTTAATGTTGTTGATATTTCCCATGCAAGGAATTTCCGTTTGAAGTTTATGAGAATAACCGTTCTTGTCATCCACCATTACGAAACCTATAAATTTATTTCCGGAAGATTTTTTTTGCGATTCCATTTCCTGAAAAATCTTCCAGGCAACTTCGTTGCTTCCAACCAAAAGAGTGTTAAAACCAATAATCCTGTTATGGACTTTATAAACAGTATTGTTTACAAGAATAAAACGCACAAAAAATGTCAACCCAAAATGTAGAGAAAAGATTACGAGAAAAGATTCGTAATAGGATTTGTAATTAATAATTTCATCATCGAGAATAAGAGTAAAGAAAATAACAACAACACCAATAAGCGAAATCAAAAGAGTTTGTCCGAGTTCTTTTAAACGTGATTTTCGAAAAACATCATTATACGCTCCTGTTGCAGCATAAAGCAAAAGCCAGAAGATGGGAACTAAAAAAAGTCCAAAGAAAAAATTTTGCCCAAACTCGATCGGGACTTCATGTCCAAACTTAATTCTTTCAATATATACTTTACGAAAAATATAAAACAAAGTCCACGCTGAAGCGGCGGTGGCTAAATCGGCAATAATATGTTTTAATATCTGTAAAGATTTTCCCTTCATGAAAACAATATGCGGATAAACGCAAAGGGTTTAATGATATTTTATGGAATAGCTAACAAGTTATGAACAGAATAAACACATCGAATCAATAGACCTCTTTCATAATTAACA
>PLUL01000028.1 GCA_003164895.1 Bacteroidota bacterium
AAGGAAGATGAAAATGAAATGGCAAGAAGTTTATGAGGGGAAGTGTACCAGCTGGTACGAGAACGGGCAGAAGTCGGAAGAGTGGTCGATGTACGCTCCCCCTGGAGAAAATCCGGAGAGACGCGGCTTGGTTACCCAGTGGAGGAAGGACGGTACGCTGAAACTAATGGGAGATATGGGCAGCGAGGGATGGACAGCCTTAACAAACTATGACGAGAAGGGCAATCCTATTCCGCGGTGATAAAGCCAATATCGGAATTTCAAAAGCGCATGAATTTGCTTTCCCCTATGGAATATTACCAACAAACATGCTTTGCGGCTCGGAATGCCTTACTTTCGCTATGAAATTAATTAAAAGTCAAACCACCTAAAACAAAACGCACAATGGCAACAAAGACAAAAAGAAAACCATCCGCAGCATTCATGGCTCCGCTGACTCCGAGCGAAGCTCTGGGAAAAGTAGTAGGAACAAAGGCACTACCACGCACGGAAGTAGTAAAGAAACTATGGGCGTACATCAAGAAGAACGGTCTTCAGGACAAGAAGAACAGGCGCAACATCAACGCTGATGACAACCTCAAAGCTGTTTTCGGTGGAAAGAAGACGGTGAACATGTTTGAAATGACGGCTCTCGTAAGCAAGCACCTCAAGAAATAACCTTTTTTTGTTCAATATTAAGGCGGGTTAAGAAATTAACCCACCTTTTTTGTTTTTTTCTGGGACTCAAGTGATAGAACTCACAACAAGCTGGTAAGCTTGCAGAGAAGTTCAAAGTTCCGAGCCCTGAATTTTACAGGCTGTTCTTTGATGCGCGGATTACCGTAACACTCGGTACACGGCACAAAGATCCCGGAACCCCTCCTTCACCGGAGAAACCTACTGGTAAGTAACAGGTGAAAGAAGGAAACCCTCGCAAAAATGCGGGGGTTTCTTGTTTTTAAGATATCCATTATCTATGAAGTGAAATTTATTCTTTCAATAAATTGCTTGGTTGCATTAAAGTCAAAATATTTCTCTTTTAATAATTGGCATTGAAAGGAAATGGGCAAATACAATCCCCATTTTGAAAAATCCAGTATTGTTGGAGTTGCCGTTACTGTATTTTCCAAATTTAAATCTACTTCCTCCAAAGTTGCCATTAATTTCATAGGTAAATCCTTAATTTGATCCTCTGTAATGCTAATTTCAAATTGACTACTGTAATTTTCTGTGTAGGCTGATCCTATGCCGCTTTTGGTAAGAAGAAATTGTAGGCTCCTATTAATTTTAGTTCCCTGAAAGGAATAGAAAATAATCTTACCTTCTTTTAGTATTATTGGTCTATCATTTTCCAATTTTTTAATTGAGAAACGGGAGAAATCCTTTCTAAGGATTTCTAAAATATCTTCTCCGGCTTTGTCTAATTCCGGAAGCTCCTTTGATTCATATAGAAGTTGAAGCATCCTTTCGCGGACTCGTGGGTGAATACTCCCACCAGAACCAAAAAATAGCGGTTTCTTGCCATCTTTAGCGGACACAACATGAATCTTATTGGATTTGAAATCCACATCAACCATCTTCCAAATTCGAGCAGCGAGTAAAATATTTTCACCAACCCGTATTTGTGGCGAAAATGGAATTTCACCAATTGTTTTTCCGGAATTAACAACTTTGAAGTTTGATTCCGTTTTAAAAACACTATAAAAATCTCTTGAGTTGACTATTTTTTCTCCTTCAATGCCGATGATAAGGTCTCCTTCTATTAATTCAAGGAAATCAATCTTGATTAATTGGTCAATAATCTTCTCAATATCTTCCTTTAAAACATTTTTGAATGCAAAATTTGATAGAAGCCTTGATACTAAATCATTTCTCTTGCATCCTGAAAGCTGCTTTACGATCGAAAGAGTTTGATGTAGCAGAATATCATACGACTTTTCAGAAGTAGCTACAGGTTCGATAAACCCTTCTTGAAATAATAACCAGCAAGCAAGTGATTGTAAAAAACTCCACTTATTAGTTGCATATAGTATCAGAGAGCTTTTTTCTCCTTCACGTCTGCCGCTTCTTCCCACTCTTTGTATTAATGAAGCTACCGAATGTGTGGCATCAACTTGAACAACTTCATCCACCGTACCAATATCAATCCCCAATTCAAGAGTTGATGTACAGGAAATACAAAAATTATTTCTTTGATTGTTTTTAGCAAAATGCTCTACGTATTCCCTTAATTCCTTATCGACAGAGGAATGATGTGAGAAATAGTAAGGGTGTCCTTTGGTCTTTTCCGAAATCCTTTTAAGTTTAACAGCTATTTCCTCCGCTCTGCCCCGACTATTGGGAAAGATTAGAACCTTATTATCTTTTGTTTCATTATACAGATCCTTGAGCAATTCACTTGGTAATTCAGTTGCTTTATTTTCAAAGTATTTAAAGAAAGTATTCATTTCTTTAGCGGCACTGTCCCTTAATACCTTAGTATTATTTTCGTCCCCGGTCATTTTTTTAACCTCATTGTAGTCCCCAATTGTTGCTGAAAGACCTACAACATTGAATTTATTTGTATTTATGTCCTGAAGCCGTGAGAGAAGGGATTTAAGTTGTATGCCTCTATCCGTCCCAATAAATGAATGGATTTCATCAATAACAACAAACTTCAAATTTGAAAACAAGCCCTTGGCGTTATAGGGAGCGTTTACAAACATTGCTTCTATTGATTCAGGAGTAATCAAAACAATTCCACTCGGATTCTTTATAAGCTTCTCTTTTAAGGATTTTTTTGCCTCTCCATGCCACTTGGTTACTTCAACATCCAAGTATTTGCAAAGGTCCTCGACACGATGAAATTGGTCGTTTATTAGCGCAATCAAAGGGGAAATATAAAGCACCTGAACACCTTGTTCATTAAAATTTACTTTCGATAATATAGGAAGAAATGCTGCCTCGGTCTTGCCCGATGCAGTTCGAGAAGCAAGAATATAATTTTCCTTTGTTGAAAGGATCTTTGCTATTGCGGCAACTTGAATTGGGCGCAATGATTCCCACCGTTTATCACGGACGTATTTTCTAATCGGTTCAGATAAGAGTTCAAACGACATTAGATTTCTTCAATGCTGTCAACGGCAATTTCATTTGGTCGCTCGTCTTTAATTTTTATATCTCCAACTAATTTTTTCTTGTCAATGTTCGGATTTTGACGGATTATGCTTAGAATATTCAAAAAGTCCCGGATTACTTCTCTCGGAGTTAAAAATTCAGAAGCACCCGGCTTGTTAAACATTTCTTCCATGAAAAGTTGTATCTCATTATCGGAAATGTCAATTGCTGTTTTATAATTAAAATCAAAAACAGCTTTTAATTTTTTAAGTAAAGCGAAAACTTCATTGTGGTCAAGAGGCATTAGCTTAATTACAGGTTGAGCAAAATCCCTGACCTCCGTTGTCTCAAACTTATTCGTTTCCAGTCTTGATTTTAATGCCTGATAACTGAATAAACCCCTGCGCTCATTTTCTAAAAAGTCTTTAGTGCCAGCAAAATTTAGAAAAAGATTGCTAACTTTTCCTTGCAGACAATCATTATAAATGCTTAATATTTTTTCATAATTCTTTTCTCTTGTGGCAGAAGTGGAAATCTTATAAAGGTTAATAGCTTCATCAAGATTAATCATAAACCCGCTATATCCCATACTTACAAACAGTTTGCAGAAGTTCTTTAGCATATCGTAATAATTCAGGTCATTTATGATCTCCCTGACCCCTAAATCCTGTCTTGCTTCTGTTTTTGTCCTGTATTCTCCCTTTAACCATTTCAATGCGCTTCTTTTAAGAAGATCATCACTTTTTATGTACCCTTCATAATACTTCATTACTACTACTCCAAAATCAAATCCACCTACATCGGTAATCTCATTCACAGTCTTCATAATATTGTCTTGAATGAGTCTTAGATACTGCTCATTTCGTATATCGGCTATGGGGATATTATTGTCCTGAGCGGTTTTTGTGACGATTTGTTCGATCCACTTTTCGAGCAAAGTAGATAGTGCGCCTCCTTCCGGTTTCGTTTGGATTGCAATGTTGTCCATGATAGCTGAATACAAAATAACTGCTTTGCCATCATTAGAATAAAGGCGATTGTCCGGTGTGAAATCTGCGCTCGTTACAACAAATTTCTGTTTCAGGGCAACCGTATTGAGCAAATGGAGCATAAAAGACTTTCCTGAGCCAAAGTCTCCAATCCAGAATTTAACCATGCTTTGTCCATTCTTTACGTCTTCAAGGGCTGCAATGAATGCCTTAACTTCGTCTGAACGTCCAACTGTAATATGTTGAACCCCTATTCTCGGAACGACACCACCGAGTAATGAATTAATAATTGCTGTGGCTTCTTTGGGTTTGATATTCTCAATCATTTTGCAGTTATTTTTTTGTAATAGTTTTCGAGTATTATGTAAGTTTCTCCGTCTTCTTCGATTAATACATCATCTAATGTTTCATAACAGACTTCATTTATACTATCAATGAGTTGGTTTTTAAATATCCCTTTTAATTTACAAAACTCATCAATTTCAGTTTGGGGTACGGTAAATGATTTTACAATGAATAAATCTATTGTCTCAACCTGTATTTTATTTAAATAAATCCGGTTTGCAAACTGGCTCTCTCCATCATTTTTAGCCGTAATCTCAATTTTTATTTCCTCGCTGTTTATTTCTTTGGCGGTAATACTTGTATTAGCATTCTCGTATTCATCCTGCAAATATTCGTTCAATAATTCGACAGTTTCTTCATCCTGTTTTTCAACCTCTTCAATTGCTGTTACATTTAATTGAATTTTTTTACGCTTCTGCTCATATATTTTTGTAACATCATTTAAAGCAGTTTCGAGATTTTTTGTTTTTATTAATTCCGCAACTACCTTGTTGAAATCATTTAACTGCTCACTATTTTTGAAAAGGTTCTTCTGGATAGTTTTGGTGAGTTGCTTATTGTCGATCTTATCTGATTTAATATCGTAGTACAGATACTGAATGTAGAATTTCAATGATTGAATCTTGTCATATTTGGCTATGAATTTCGATACCTCAAAAAATATGTTTTCGATTTTCGGATTTTTCTCATTGAGTTTTTCTAATGAATGAACTCCCTTAACGAATTTCTCAATCTTTTTTTCAATAAATCCCTCTGTAAGTTGCTCAAATTTTATTTTCCATCTATTTTTATCTTCTGCATTTAATTTGATTTCTGTGGTTTTGGTTGGATCGCTAACAGTTGTTTTTAATGATTGTAGAATAGAGTTTACGCTTTGACCTAACCTGTCCTCAAAAGTTTGCGCTAAGGTTGCATTTCCTAGGGAAGGGAAGTCCCCATCCCCAGAAGTCTTTCTTTTGTATGTGTAAAGTTCTCTGACTACAATTTCTGCTCTTCTAAAAATTGTTTTATAAACTTCTCCTCCAGCCCTTTCATTAAAGTACGTAAAATCCCATTGCAGAATATTACCTCCATGTGCTTTGTACACAGAAGCTATTGTTTCTGATTGAAAAAATTGAGCTTCTTTTTCAATAGATGTTTGTTTGTCGAGCAATTGTTTGTCCAATTCCTTTAATGCCGCCAGATATAATTTTATGGTTTCAATACAGCAACCTTCAATAGAAAGAAAGATATTGTCGGGATTCCAAAATTTATTTAGCCAAGCAATTTCTTCGGCAGATAATTCTAATTTTTCTGCATACTTATTTCCTAAAAGATATTCATCATTATGGTAGTTGCTACCTATAGAATAGATTTTTTTTTCATTAGCTTGTAATCTTTTAATTCCTTTCCAATCTCTGGCTTCTAGCATTTTTTTAACGAGAGCGTCTACGGAATAGGATTTTGTTTTGGGATAAAATCGTCCCAAAACATCTAACTGCTTTTCCAATTCAGCAAGGTCTTTGTGCGTTTCATATTCAATGAGTAAATCAAAAAATAAAATAAATGCGTAATTAGTGTTGTCCCCTATATCTAAATAGTCTCCATTTAAAAAACAATCCCGGAAGATGTGATAAAAGTGCTGTTGATCCTCTGTTGCGGCTTCTATTTCAGAATAGGACTTGACATAATGATGTTTCCAAAAGGGAACTGCGTTGTCATGCTTTCTTAATTCTGTACTTTGGGGTTCTGTATTGATGTTTTGTGAAGCTCCCGTCACATCAATAATTGAATCATCAGGAGGAGTAGTGCTTACTGTCACGGTAAACAATACTGATGGCTTATTTTTTCTAATGTTTTATAAAAAATATTATCATGAAGGTATTACCGGAAAATGAAGAGACAGGATGTTGTAAAAGGTTTAATCCTACTCCGTGGGAGGATAAGAAAATAAATTTCAAGGACAAGTTGTTTTTAAAAGATCATGTAACCAGTTTTTTCCATATTCCTGTTAATTATGGAAGAGTAATGAAAAGAAATATGGATAAAATTGAGAAGGCCGGGGCCAAAGCTGCTGAACCGCTTATGCTTTCGGATGAAAATTCGTTATGGGGTACGGATATTTACATAGCAGTTGACAAAGACGTTCCGCAATCAGAGATGGTTCATATATCAGGCAATTATTTATCAAAAGTTTTTGAAGGGTCCTTTAATAATATGGGGAAGTGGATAAAAGAAATGAAGCTGTTTGTTCAATCCAGGGGTGAGCAGATGAAAAAATTATATTTCTTCTATACCACCTGTCCTGCATGTGCAAAAGCCTATGGAAAAAATTACACCGTTCTTCTGGCAGAGATATAGTGTTGCCCCTTTGGTTATTAGAAAATGGCATGACGTGAATACACCAATTAAATATGGGGTTTTTCACCTAGAGTAACGACATATCCAAATTGAGGTAATGTTATAAATTTCCAAACTTTTTCAAATTCTGTAATCTGAAATCTCGCTAATCAATAACTAACTAAATAATAATCATGAAAAACATTTTTAATAACGATTTAAAAGCTGAACTGTCCATTGATGACAGCAATCAAGTAAGGCAAATACTTCATACAGGAGAATATTATGCCTTGGAAAAAAACAATTCACGTAGTGCGGCGATCGAATATTTTGAAAAGCTCTCCAAGATTTATAATCTCTCTGCCGCACAAACAAAAAATATGCATCAGCAAGTTTCTTTTCTTGAACCAAGGGAGCAAGAGGTGGAATACCGCGTTTTCGAAGAAAAAAACTTTTTTGATTCAAGTACTATTGGATTCTTTCAGACGGTACACAATGTTCCTGTATGGGGAGCAGGTTTGTCGGTTACCATCAAGCAAAACCCGAATCGTGTTGTTGTTTCTACCAACAATAGCCAGAGTAATGTAAAATTGAAATTGCCTTCAGATAAAAGTATAGAAAGATGGAGGAACATTCTTTTGCATCAGTCAGCTCCACATCAAACCCAGGGATTTCAAGTTAAACGGGAGGAGCAACTAATCAAAGGAAGTTTTTTTCATGAACTGATGGGAGCAAAAGCAGCACCGGCTAAGGCTAATATTAAATCCTCAGCAAGTGCAAAGTTGCAAATCCCACAACTGATACGCGGAAGATTTTACGCCTATAAGTATGATGCAAAGAAAAGACAGGATGATAGCAATGAGGCTAAAAACAGAAGAGAAAAATCTACAAATAATTTTGTAGACGCTCATATAACATTACCTCTGCCTCCGGTTTCAGAAAAAATAAAAGATGGCAGTTATTACTTGGTTGCAGAAATTACTTTTTCATTTTCTACTGCACAACACGGAAATATTAATTGGCTGGCACTTGTAGAAGTTGAAACAAATTCGGTTTTATACCTGCGTGCATTGAGGGATAATTTGAATGCAAAAGTGATCACACTTGATCCTGCTCGCACCGGTTCAGCTACTATCAGTACTGCAAACAATGCAACCTTAAATCCATTCCGTACCGACCAGGTGTTGCAAAACCTGGATGCACCGGTCATGGGAACCCAATCATTGAAGGGAAGTTTTGCCAATGTTGCAGAATTTGAGTTGCCTACGGTGGCAACACCCACTGAGCCGGGAGGAACAGATTTTAATTTTGATATACGAACAAATAATTTTGCCGCCGTAAATGCCTATTATCATGTTGACCAGTTCTTCCGAATGATGGAGGACCTTGGGTTCAACATCCCCGCGTTTTTTTCTCATTCCACTTTCCCAATTCATGTAGATCATCGCGGAAGATATGGTACTATCGATGGAATTGAAGTAAATGCACACTGCGATGGAAATGGCACCAATGGAATTTCATTAGTAGGATTTTGCCTGGATGATCTTAGCGATACCGCTAATCCGTTAGGTATTTCTGTTCAATATGATGTCACTCTTCATGAACTGGGTGGACATGGAGTATTGTACGAACATATCGGTTCAGCAAATTTACCTTTTGCACATAGCGTGGGTGATAGTGTTGCTGTTATCCAAAACGATCCGAGCAGTGTTGCTGCTGATCGGTTCTTTTCTTTTCCTTGGGTAAGAATAGGAGGAGCTGTTGCAGACAGGCGCCATGACCGAAGTGTTACAGCAGGATGGGCTTTTGGCGGTTCAAACGATGTAGGTGGCTATAGTACCGAACAAATTCTTTCAACTACACATTTTCGCATCTATCGTTCAATAGGAGGGGATCATCCAGATCTAGGCCGCAGACAATTTGCTGCGCGTGCCGCAACGTATTTAATCATGAGGACGATCAGCAACTTAACGTCGGCAACCAAACCTGCTAACGCATTGGCTTGGTGCAATGGATTAATGGCCGCTGATCTTCTTAACTGGACTTCAGAAGGATTATTCGGAGGAGCATATAATAAAGTAATTCGCTGGTCATTTGAAAAGCAAGGATTGTTTCAGGCTCCCGGAACTCCCACACCTATTACTGCGGCAGGACAACCACCCGCAGTTGATGTTTATATCAATGATGGACGAAATGGGGAATACCAATTTCAGGAAGTGCATTGGGAAAATCTTTCTATCTGGAATCAAAGAAACATTGCGGATCCTCCCGTTCATGCTGAACCAATTATTGGCGCTACGAATTATGCGTATGCAAAAGTAAAGAACAGAGGTACAACAGATGCAAGTAATGTAACTGTAAGAGCGTATCATTGTCTGCCCGGTGCAGGATTAACATGGCCAACAGATTTTACAGAGATGTCTCCTGCTGGAGGACAGTCGCAGCCAGTTATTCATGCCAATAATGCGGATGAAATTGTATTCGGACCTTTCTCATGGGTGCCTAATACCAATGCATACGGGCATGATTGTATTCTTATGGTTGCTTCGCAGGCCAGCGACCCAAGCAATGTCGATAATTTCACAGCGGGTGAGTCGGTTGCAGAATGGAGATTAGTTCCAAATGATAATAATGTGGGGCAACGAAATGTGTACCCAGTAGCAGGAGGAGGAGGTTTAGCAGGTTTGATGGAATCGTTGGATGGAAAAATATTTTTTGCAGGAAACCCGTTCAGAAAACCGGCAACAATTTCGCTTAAAGTCCAGTTGCCTGAAGTACTCAAATCGGCAGGCTGGCAGATGAATTTCAGGAATGTAACGAACAATCAGTTCCGCTTAAAGCCGGGTGAAAAACGAGAAGTTGTTATTATGTTAAATCCCGGAAGCAATTTCACCAAGCAACAAATAGTAGAGGCAAAGGACAATGCGATAAAAGTATTTGTTTATGCTGATAATATGCTCATGGGAGGAATGACCTATCAAATGGATCCTGCTATTTCCAGGCCGTTCAACCGTCCGGGCAAATCAGGAACAGGTGATTGCAAAGAAAAAGCCAAGGAGCTTTTGAATTGTTTAAACATCGGCAATGAAAAAGTTAAACATGTAAGTGTAAAAAATATTATTGTCGATATACAATTGGATAACGATTGTTGCTGTTAATTGCAGGAAAGTTATTCAATGTTTGTGGCGATTTATTTAGCCCAAATTTTTCAACTGAATAGTTTGGGCTAAATAATTTTTTTGCTTTCCTTTCATGCAATTTATTTTTCCCTCCTTTTGATTTAATATTTCGTGATAAGGGTCAGCCTTTTGCTTGACACTTATCATTTGTTGTTATTGTACAATTAATTTATTTTGAAGTAAGATATTAGTAAATCATTTTAAATTAAAATTTATGCTATACAAAGATTTCTATTCTGAACTCGGCAAACTGCTGTATGCAGTTGCGGATATTGACGGAGTAATTACACAGGCAGAGAAAAAAGCTTTGCATGATATTGTAAAGAAGGAGCTTGTCCCTGCCGAAAAACACAAAGATGAATTTGGTACCGATGCAGCATATTATGCTGAAATCGAATTTGAGATCTTAGATGAAGAAATCGGAGATGCAGAGACAGCTTTCAATTCATTTATTGATTTTGTTGAAGAACATCATACTGCTTTTAACGGAAACATGAAAAGAGTTTGCTTGCATGTTGCAAAAGAAATTGCAAATGCCTATCACAAAACGAATAAGAAAGAAAAAGTTCTTATTAATAGATTAAAAGAAAAAATCGAACGAATAAATGTAAATCTTGAAGTGGCATGAAAAAGAATATTCCTGTTAAGCAAAATCCGGAAATAATTCCTATTAAGCAAGAGCCGGAAATAATTCCTTTGCCGACTGTTCCTGACTCCCCAATCAGAATTCCTGAAATCACACCCAAGCCGGAGAAAAATGATCCATACCACCCATCTCCTGAAATTATTCCACATCCAAAAGAAAAAAAGTCTTGACTTCAGCGTCAGGATTCATGTGATTTATTTGCGAAGAGAGAGTTGTCTCTAAATCTGTCGCTCTATTTTATGTACAATATGGAGTTTATCACTTGTGTTTGTAAACCACCTTGTGTCTCTAAGCCCTAAAAGATTAAGCCGTTCAGGGGAACATCATGCAATTCTGTAGGGACTTTTTCAATTAATTGAAATGGATAGCAGATGCCAATCTTAATAGCGTTTGGCTGCGCTGATAAAAAGGTATCATAGTAACCGGAACCATAACCTAATCGGTAAAAGTGTTTGTCAAATGCAAGCCCTGGAATAATAATTAAATCAAACTCTCCTATATATTCTTTATTACTTGCCGGGTGTTTTGTTCCATAAATGCCATCTTCCAATTCGTTCAATGAATGGAGAATTAAGTTCTGAATTTTACGTTTTGGTAATGCTTTTGGTGTTGCAACTGTAATATTGCTCATTAGCATCTGATCAATGAATGGAAAAATATTGACTTCGTTGTCCATAGGCAAAAAAGTGTGGACCGTTCGTATTTTCTTCAGTGTAAGTATTTCGGAAAGTCTTTTGCAGATGGTCTCATCAAAAACTTTTTTTTGAATTTTATCCATATTATCTCGTATAGATAGCATTTGTTTGCGTAATTCTTTTTTTTCTTCCATAGTTTCCGGCTATTAATTTATGTTTTGAAAATTATAATTACAAATGAATGAAAAAATCAGATCGGATAGCCGTAGGAGTACGATGAGATTGTCACGACAATGTAAAATTAAAAGAATAAAAGCACTTTAATACTTTTATTCAATAAAGTTTGTACCTTTGAGGTAAGAATAAACAATATAAAACTATAAAACACTATGGAAACCTTAGAAGAAAATACTCTGAACGTAACTTTGCTGGAGCCGAGGCAAAAGCACCCTACCATCTTTGTTCGTTACGATGAACTGAAAGAAGGAAAAAATTTAATTATCCTTAACGACCACGATCCAAAACCTTTGTATTACCAGTTGTTGGGTGAACGCGGCAACGCATTTGTGTGGGAATACCTGGAAGAAGGTCCTGAGTGGTGGAAAGTGCGCATCACCAAACGCGTGAAGGGTGAAAACGATGAAACTCTTGGAGAGATTGCAGCCAAAGATCTACGCAAGGCGCAAATATTTAAAAAGCACGGCATGGATTTTTGTTGCGGAGGAAAGAAAACAGTAAAGCAAGCTTGCGCTGAAAAAGGATTGGATGTAACCTTAATAGAACAGGAATTGCAGCAAGCAGATAAAATGGTTACCTCTACTCGTCCTTTACCTTATAATGAATGGAGTTTGGATTTCCTGGCAGATTATATACTGAACACGCATCATACTTATGTAAAAAAATCGTTGCCCGATTTGAGAAGCTATTCTGCTAAAGTTGCGAAGGTCCACGGAGAGCATCATCCTGAATTATTGCCCATTCATCAATTGGTGGAAGCAGTAAATGCGGAGTTGACAGCTCACATGATGAAAGAAGAGCGGGTTTTATTTCCCTACATTAAAGAGATCGTTGCATCTAAAAACAATATTTCGACTGTGCAGCCCTCCTCTTTGGGATCGGTGCAGGGGCCAATTAACATGATGGAGATGGAACATGAGCTAGTTGGAAAAAATATGGAAGAGATAAGAACGCTCAGTGCAAATTATTCTTTGCCGCATGATGCATGTGCCAGTTACAGTTTACTATACAGAATGCTGGAAGAATTTGAAGACGACCTTCATACACACATCCACCTGGAAAACAATATCTTATTTCCTAAAGCAATTGAATTAGAGAAAGAACTCATTAATGCCTAAGATTAACCCATTTGCATAAATTAAACATGAAAAATAAAATCAAACCAAACTTACTCGAGTGGACTACCGGAAAAGTGAAAGGTTTTGTTGGAAAAGAGTTGATCAATATAGATAAGGGGGGAGTTAAGTTAGTTAAGATAAGCCCCCTATCTACCTACCCTGATCACGTTCATCCGGATAAAACGGAATACGCATACATCGTTGAAGGGAATCCTGAATTTGTAATAGATAATCAGCAGTACACAAGCGAGCCGGGAGATTTTTTTATTTTCCCTACGGCGAAGAGGCATTCCATTACAAACAAAACGGAGGCAGAATGTCTTTTATTAATCGGTGCCATCAAAACTTAACCACATCATTGGATCTATTTAATCTCTTTATATTCTAACAACCATGATCATAAATGCCAATACAAAAATAGCAGCCATTTTAAAACAACATCCCGATGCGTTGGAAGCCATTATCAGCCTCAATCCTAAGTTTGAAAAGCTGCGAAATCCGTTATTGCGAAAACTAATGGCAGGAAGAGCCAGCATCTCGATGGCGTCAAAAATTTCAGGATGCAGCATTAATGATTTTTTTACTAAGCTGAAACCTCTGGGTTTTGAGATTGACAGCTTAACACAACCCGCCACAGATGAAAAAAAGAAAATTCCGGATTTCATTACTTCAATAAAAAAAGATCAGATTGTTGACTTGGATGTCCGCCCTGTTCTTGCATCGGGAACAGACCCGCTGAACATTATCCTTGAAAAGATAAAAAGCATTCAAGCCGGACAGATATTAAAGATCATCAATACGTTTGAACCGATACCATTAATCAAGATGCTGGAGAAAAAAGGGTTTGCTACGTATACCGATAACATAGAGGCTAATTTGGTAGAGACTTATTTTTACAAAAAATCAGAAACAGTTCCGATAGAAACAACTTCCACTGCGGACGCTTCGAAAGGATGGGATGAGATACTCCATCGATTTAAAGATAAAACACAAACCATTGATGTTCGTGAACTCGAAATGCCGCAACCAATGTTAACCATTCTGGATGCACTTGACAAGTTGCCGCTAGGCATTGCATTGCATGTTCATCACAAACGCATACCGGTTTTTTTGTTACCTGAATTAGCAGAAAGAAAATTTGAATATCGTATAAAAGAAGTGAGCGACAGCGAAGTACATCTTCTGATATTTAAACCCTGATAATGATCGTTGCAAACAACAATAGCCTCCTTACTAAAAACACTTCCTACAAAGTAGTTCTGCCGTTTTATGGGTATGCGGCTTTATCGTTCCTCGCTGCTACACTACTCTTGTTTACTTCCTCTTCCGCATTTACACAACATTATTTTCATCCGCAAACATTGGCTATCACACATCTTATGGCGCTGGGATGGGGAACTATGATAATACTAGGCGCCAGCCACCAATTAGTACCGGTGTTGATCGAAGGAAAATTATTCAGCAATGTGCTGGCGCATGTTTCCTTTTCACTGGCTGCAATCGGCATTCCATTATTGGTGTATTCATTTTATGTATTCAATATTGGAGAATTGGCTCAGTGCGGCGCTATCTTAATTAATGCAGCTATTGTTTCGTACCTGATTAATCTTGCCATCAGTATTGCAAAAAGTAAAAATGAAAATGTCCACGCAGTATTTGTTTTTACCGCGGCATTATGGCTGTTGCTTACAACCCTTGTTGGGCTGTTGCTAACATATAATTTTACTTTAACTATTTTACCAAAGGACTCGCTGTATTATCTGTCGCTTCACGCACACATGGGAATCATCGGTTGGTTTTTACTGCTGGTCATGGGTGTTGGATCGCGCCTGATACCTTTGTTTCTTATTTCAAAATACAATAATAGAAAATTATTATGGTGGATTTATTCATTAATAAATGGAGGACTATTGAGTTTCATTTTTATTTTTCTTTATTCCAATCAAACATTTTATTTCTTCTTTCCTGTTATTGCAATAACAACAGCTTTAATTTTGTTCGGGCATTATTGCTTGCAGGCTTACCGGCAACGCATTCGCAAACAAGTAGATGATCAGATGAAGATATCCCTTCTTTCTGTTTTGATGATCGCAGTGCCTGTAATAGCATTGATCGGCATCGTTGCGTTACTGGTCGTTTCCGGACAAAACATAAAATTAGTATTGCTGTACGGCTTCTCCGTTTTTTTCGGATGGATCACGGCAATCATTTTCGGAATGACATTTAAAACGCTTCCGTTCATTGTGTGGAATAAAGTATATCATCATAAATCAGGTTTAGGTAAAACTCCGAATCCGAAAGATCTTTTCAGCAACAAACTTTTTATAGGTATGGGCATTGCATATCTCACAGGATTTATTTTATTTGCTGCAGGAATTCTGATTTCCAATACTTTAATTTTAAAGTCAGGAACTATTTTTTTATTGTTCACCGCAGCATTGTATAACCTGAATGTATTTAAGATACTCCTCCATAAACCTCAAACAGCATGAACGTAACTACGAATAGCAATATCAAATGCTCCCTTGCATTGGCAGAATTACAAAACGTAATGGATCCGGAAATTGGATTGAATGTGGTTGATCTGGGATTGATCTACCGGATTTATTTCGATGAAGCCGAACATACTATTTCCGTTCGCATGACATTAACTACACAATTCTGTCCTATGGGCGAATCCATGACCGATGCTGCAACACAGGCATTGCAACAAGTATTCCCCGATGACAAAGTGCAGCTAACCCTCACCTTTGATCCGGCATGGAACAGTGAAATGATTTCTGAAGAAGGTAAAAAATATTTAAATAAATAAACTATGCTAAGTTATACTTGTAAAACCGCAGTGAAAGCCGTTATCTATCTTGCTTCAAAATATGAATCAGGGAATAACGCTGGCATAAAAGAAATTTCGGAATATATAAATGCGAGTGAACATACTGTTGGGAAAATACTTCAAACGCTGGTAAAACATAATGTGATCAATAGCGTGAAAGGCCCTTCAGGTGGTTTTTTTATATCCAAAGAACAGCGCAAACAAACTATTATAAATATCGTAGAATCAATTGACGGCAAACAGGTATTTAAGGAATGCGGTTTGGGGTTAAGCAAATGTTCATCAACACATCCTTGTCCAATTCACAATGATTATAAAAAAGCAAGAGACATTATTGAAAAATTATTCGGTTCTAAAACAATTATTGATTTATGCAAACCTGTAAATAACGGGCTGACTTACCTGATGGGATAATAACTTCCTTTGCACTTCACTTGCTGCTTCAATTCATGGGCTGTTAAATGTCCATATATGCGCCATACAATCTGAAATTCAAATTTTATTTTATGTTGCTTTTAATAGTAGTTTTCATGATGGTAGTCAGTATTTTTGCTTAGGAATTTTATCACATTTGTTTCCATAATTGTAGAAAAGTGATATAGATTCTTGATTTGAAAATTGCTCTTGCTTTTAAATTTAAATCACAAAAATGGTATATCCTATAATTTCAATCAAATGCCATTAACCCCTCCTGATTGTTTCAATTGTCATTGTAAAGATTGTTCCATCCTAAAGAATTGCAGCAAGAAGTGGCTTTCAATAATCAATGATAGAAAAACGTATTTCGCCTGCAAAAAAGGTCAAGCCATTATTTACGAAGGAATGATGATGGACTCCGTATATTTTATTTATAAGGGAAAAGCTAAGGCAACAGCAGTTGGCTTGCACGGAAGACAACAAATACAACAATTAGCGAAAACGGGTGATATCCTTGGATTCAGAGGGATGGGCGGAACGTATACTTTTCCTTCTTCTGTTTATGCCATCGAGGATTCATGTATATGCGCTATCGGCAGAGACTTATTTTTTGATGTGCTGGAAGCAAATCCAGACTTGACATTTGCAATGTTGATGATGGTTACGGATGAATTGAGAAAATCGGAATTGAGAATGAAAAATCTTTCACTGATGAACGTGAGAGAAAAGATTGCCAACTCTCTTCTTTACATTTATGAAATTTTCGGAAATGGTTCAAGTGGAGAACTTGATATGACACTATCAAGGCAGGAAATAGCCGAGATTGCCGGTACCACCAAAGAGCAGGTTTCAAAATGTCTTTCAGAATTTGAACAAGAAGGGAAAATTAAAGTGGACCGAAAAAAAATAATCATTCCAGATATACATGTGCTGAAAAGGATAACTCGCGGGACATAAGGTCGATTTTCAGCCACAAAATAGCTCTTCTCTCAAAAGAGACTGGGAAAAATACGAAAACATATTTTTCCTTCTGATAATAATCATTGCATAATATATTAATGCAAGTTAGTTTTGCCCATTATTTTTAAAAAATAATACATTCACTCATGATTCCTGAGATAAATCATGTTTTAACTTAAAATATAAGCTGAATTTTGCTCAAGGAAATCAAAAAAAAACAAAAATAAACTCAAATGAAAATGAAAAAAGCAAACGCCAAACTGATTCTCACTCTAATAGTTTTAAGCAGTGTATTATTTTTTACCACCCGTTGTTCCTCTGATACTTCAAAAACAGATGCCTCCGGCAGTACAACTTCTGCAAGTACTGAACCTTTTGATACCTTAAAAGATATTGGAATCGGTCCTATTACAACACCGGTCACATTAGGCGCAATTGATAATGCATTAGCAGATAGCGGCAACAAGGTTTTTGCAGCAAAGTGCGTTGCGTGCCATGCAATTGAAAAGAAAGTTATTGGGCCAAAATTATTAGGTGTTTCCAAGAGACGTGCTCCTGAGTGGATCATGAATCAAATTTTGAATCCTTCTGAAATGACAGCAAAAGATCCTATTGCAAAAAATCTGTTAGGAATATATATTGCCCAAATGGCAAACCAAAACCTAACCCAAAATGAGGCTAGAGAAGTATTAGAATTTTTCAGAAGGAACGACAATAAATAACTCTCAAATAAATTAAAATCACTATGAAAAAAAACATTCTACTCACCACTGTTGCAGCCGTAGTTCTTCTGTTTGGAATGAATTCCTGCGGCAACAAAGAGGAAAATAATACTTCAGAGGCAACTACTGTGGCGCCAGCAGCAAATCCTTCAGCAGGAGGAGGAGCCGCAAGTGTAAAAGATGATGATTCACAACCCAATATTGTTAAAGTTGCCAGCGGGTCCAAAGACCATACTACTTTGGTCGCGGCAGTCAAGGCAGCGGAATTAGTAGATGTACTTGCGCAAAGCGGTCCTTATACCGTATTTGCTCCTACGAATGCTGCTTTTGACCTGTTACCAAAAGGAACTGTAGAAGGGTTGCTCAAGCCAGAAAAAAAAGCTGACCTGCAAAATATTCTTCAATATCATGTTACAACTTCTATGTATTCTGAAAGTATGTTTAGAGACGGGTTAAAACTGGGTATGGCAAACGGAGGCAGTGTAGTTATCTCTAAGAAAGACGGAAAGTTGATGGTAAATGATGCAAATATTGTAGGGCATGTGGCAGCTTCAAACGGAATCATTTATATAATTGATAAAGTGCTTCTGCCAACTCAATAATAAATTTAAAAATATATAATCAATAATTTATAATCATGAAACACACAACAAAAATAACATCGCTCTTCAAAAGAGGAATTTTAGGTTCTCTTTTGCTTACCACAATAGTGGTGGGATGTAAACACTCAGGAAAAAACACAGCGGTTATAGGTGATGACGCAGCCAGCAAAGTATATGTAGCTCCCGGAAAATATGATGATTTTTATCTATTCACATCCGGGGGATTCAGTGGACAGATGGGGGTTTATGGATTACCTTCAGGCAGGTTATTTAAAGTAATTCCGATCTTTTCACAAAATGCTGAAAACGGTTGGGGCTACAGCGAAGAAACAAAACCAATGCTTCAAACTTCACACGGGTTTGTTCCCTGGGGAGATTCTCATCATCCTCAATTATCGCGAGTGGATGGTATGTATGACGGGCGTTGGATTTTCATAAATGAAAATAATACACCACGCATTGCACGTTTGGATCTGAAATCATTTACAACTTCCGAGATAATAGAAATTCCGAATTGCGCGGGAAATCACTCGTCTCCTTACTGCACTGAAAATACAGAGTATTTAATTGCAGGTGGGCGTTTCAGTATTCCGGTTCCAAACAAGGACGTTCCTATTTCTACTTACAAAGAAAACTTCAAAGGTGTTCTTTCATTGGTTAAAGTTGGACCTACTGATGGCAAATTGGATCTTGCTGTGCAAATTGTTCTTCCTCCTTTTGATTACGATAAAGTTCGCGGAGGAAAAGGTCCTTCGAAAGATTGGTTCTTTGTTACTTGTTATAATTCTGAAAAAGCAAATACAATGCTCGAAGTCAATGCAAGCCAGAACGACAAAGACTTTGTTCTAGCGGTAAATTGGAAAAAAGCGATTGAATATTTGAATGCTGGTAAGGCAAAAGAAATGAATACTCCTTATTGTCATAATAAAATGGATGAGAGTACTCAGACTGCAACTTCTGAAACCCTGAAATCGGAAAAAATGCTTGACCCTAAGGATTGTCCCGGTATGCTTTATTATATGCCTTGCCCAAAGTCTCCACACGGATGCGATGTTAGCCCCGATGGAGAATACATTACAGCCAGTGGAAAATTAGCGGCTATGATTCCCGTTTTCTCCTATTCAAAAATGGCAAAAGCTATTGAATCCAAAACATTTGATGGAGATGTTGAGGGAATTCCGATTTTGAAATACGATGCAGTTATTGCAGGTGTTGTGCAAAAACCGGGATTAGGTCCTCTTCATACGGAGTTTGATGACAAAGGATATGCTTACACTTCCATGTTCCTTTCTTCAGAGATTGTAAAATGGAAACTTGGCACATGGGAAGTTGTTGATCGTATTCCGGTTTATTATTCTATCGGACATTTATGTGTTCCGGGCGGTGATACAAAAAAACCTTATGGAAAATACGTGATCGCTTTGGATAAAATCACCAAAGACAGATATCTTCCTACAGGTCCTGAAGAATGTCAGTCAGCTCAGTTGATCGATATTTCTGGGGAAAAGATGAAAATGATTCTTGACTTCCCAACTATTGGCGAACCGCATTATGCGCAAGCAATTGCTGCCGATATGTTGACTAAAAACAATCAAAAAATTTATAAGCTGGAAGACAATAAAAATCCAAACGCAATTAAATCTGAAGCAGAGTCAAAAGTTGTAAGAAAAGGAAATGAGGTACACATATATATGTCTTGTATACGTTCCCATTTTGCACCAGATAATATTGAAGGAATAAAACTTGGCGATGTAGTTTACTTTCATCTTACCAACCTTGAACAAGACTGGGATGTTCCGCATGGCTTTGCTGTGAAAGGAAATAATAATTCTGAACTGCTCGTGATGCCGGGAGAAACCCGAACATTAAAATGGGTGCCGGATGAAGTGGGCATAGTTCCGTTCTATTGTTCAGATTTCTGTTCTGCTTTGCACCAGGAGATGCAAGGATATATAAGAGTTTCTGATAAGAATTCAAAAGTGGAATTGAAATGGAGTTTAAATGAGCAGAAGTGAGGTTAACCAAAGAGGCGGGGAAATTTTCCTCGCCTCCTTTTTTGAAATAAAAATCTGATCTATGAGAAAGTCAACACGCATCGTTGTTCTGATAATTTCACTAGCGCTGATCGTCAGTTACTTTGTACCAATGTGGTATATTGATCTGGATGCACCGCAATATCCCGAAGGGCTTGGAATGAAGATCTGGCTTAACAAAATGTCAGGAGATCTGAATACCATCAACGGATTGAATCATTATATCGGAATGAAAAAAATTTATCCCGATGCAATTCCTGAATTGAAAATTATGCCCTACCTCATCGGCTTGCTCATCGCAGGAGGTTTTATAGTTTTCTTTGCAAGGAAAAAATGGCTCTACATGTGTTGGGCTTCGTTCTTTGTGATAATTGGAATTATCGGCTTGGTAGATTTTTATATGTGGGGTTACGATTATGGACATAATCTTGATCCGCACGCGGCCATCAAAGTGCCTGGCATGAATTACCAACCACCTGTTTTAGGAACGAAGCAACTGCTCAATTTCACTGCATATTCTTTTCCTGATATTGGTGGAACTATCATCATGGGAAGTGCTATACTTGCTTTGCTATTTGTTTTTGTGGAGATGAAAAGGTCCGGAGTTTCAAAAAAGATCGAAAAAGAAAAAGAACATAAGAGTTTTTTATCTTCGATCATCCATAAAAGTGCAGCAATTATGCTGCTAGCTTTTTTTTTGATCTCTTGTAGTGTTGAACCACAGCCAATTCAGTACGGGAAAGAACAATGTACTTTCTGCAAAATGACAATTGCTGATGCTCGTTTCGGCTGCGAACTTCTCACTAAAAAGGGTAAAGTATTTAAATTTGATTCTAATGAATGCATGATAAATTATGTTGTAAAAAACAAAATTGGAGATGAAACAATTAATTCATTTCTAACCAGTGATTATTCATCGCCCGGGAAATTTATAAATGCGAAGAATGCATTTTTTATTATTAATAATTCCATCCAAAGTCCGATGGGAGCAAACCTGGCAGCTTGTGCAGAAAAAATCACAGCAGAAAAGTATGATGGGAATATTTTAAATTGGGATCAAACCTTTCAAAAAATCAGCTCAAAGAATTAATGGATATTTGATTCGTTATTATTTTTAGTTTTATATTATTCTATCGTTTTTATTTATGCAAACCCCCATTCGTAATTATATCACGCTATTCATTTTTACGGGTGTCTACTCCTTCGGATCAGTTTTGTTTTTAGCCAATGCAAACGAAATAAAAGTTTGTCCTCAATGCTCCATTTCAACCGTTACCCAAGCCGTTCTTGCTGCAAAAAAAGGAGATGTCATTGTCGTTCAAAAAGGAATTTACAAGGAACGGAATATTGTAATTGATAAATCAATCACCATATCCGGAGAAAACTTTCCGGTGATTGATGGGGAGAACAAAGGGCAAATTTTTCTAATCAAATCCGATAACGTAACAATTAATGGCTTGCAGATACAAAATGTAGGAAACAGCTACGTTGAGGACTGGGCAGGGATAAAACTTTTCAATGTAAAAAACTGCTTGATCGAGAATAATAAATTATTGAATACTTTTTTTGGAATTTATCTTGCTAAATCAGAAAGCTGCACGATCCGCGGCAATGAAGTAAAAGGCACTTCTAAAAATGAAATTGAAACAGGAAATGCAATACACCTTTGGTATTGCAAAAAAATGCTGATAGAAAATAATCATTTGACTGGTCATCGAGATGGCATTTATTTTGAATTTGTAACTGAGAGTAAAATATTTAACAATGTGAGCACAAAGCAGATCCGCTATGGAATGCATTTTATGTTTTCGCATTACAACGAATACTTCCACAATCAATTCACCGATAATGATGCAGGAGTTGCCGTGATGTACTCCGATCATATTTACATGCATGAAAATACTTTTTCCGATAACTGGAGTCCGGTTTCCAATGGCATTCTTTTGAAAGAAATATCGGATAGCAAAATCGAGAAAAATATTTTCCAACATAACACCATTGGCGTGTATGCCGAAGGATGCGATCGCATTGAAATAAAAAATAATGATTTTACAAAGAACGGATGGGCGGTAAAGATCCTTGGAGATTGCAATGACAACCGTTTTGAAGAAAATAATTTCACCGCAAACACTTTTGATGTGGTTACGAATTCCTCCCTCAGCCATAATTTATTCGAGAAGAATTTCTGGAGCGAATATGCCGGATATGATCTGGATAAGAATGGTGTGGGTGATGTTCCGTTCAGACCGGTCAAACTTTTTACTTACATTGTGGAGCAAACTCCTCCGGCAATTATTTTATTAAGAAGTTTATTTATTGATTTGTTGAATTTAGCAGAGAAAGTAACACCTGTAATTACACCGGAAACATTGGTGGACAATAATCCCATGATGAAAGAAATAAAATGGTAGAAGTAAAAAGCATAGAAAAATCGTTTGGCAAATTAACTGTGCTGAAAGGAGTAACTGTGCAAATTCCCAAAGGAAAAGTTATTGCGATTTTAGGTCCAAACGGTTCCGGAAAAACCACTCTCATAAAATGCATTTTAGGTTTAGTCATTCCTGATAAGGGAGATATTCTTATTGGCGGGGAAAACATAAAAAACAATTGGAAGTATAGAAATAACATCGGCTACTTGCCGCAGATCGCGCGCTTCCCCGAAAATTTAACTGTCAGCGAATTATTCAGAATGATCCAGGATCTGAGAAAGAATCAGAATCCAAAAAATAATCCTGAACAAACTTGTTCGCAATTTGTTTCACTTTTCCAGATACAATCGTTCTTAAACAAACCTTTACGAAGTTTGTCGGGAGGAACACGACAAAAAGTAAATGTAATTCTCGCTCTCATGTTCAATCCCGATCTGTACATTTTTGACGAACCTACCGTTGGTTTAGATCCGATATCCTGTGTGCGTTTCAAAGAGACGGTTCTGAAGGAAAAAAATAATGGGAAAACCATTTTACTCACTACCCACATTTTAAGCGAAGTGGAAGAGATGTCGGACGAAATTATTTTTCTGCTGGAAGGAAAAATCTATTACCAAGGCAGTCCGAAAGAATTAATGGCAAACAAACAAGAAAACACTCTTGAAAAAGCAATTGCAAAAATGCTGGAAGAAAACGAGCAAAAAAACACTAATTAGAAGATGCAAGGAATCATTAAAATATTCAAATACAGTTTTTACGATGTGCTTCGCAGCAGATGGACCGTGTTGTATTTTCTTTTCTTTCTCATTTCAACTTTTGCGCTGTTGTATTTTTCAGGCAACATGTCCAAAGGCATTGTCAGCCTGATGAATGTAACTCTTACTATTACACCGCTCATCAGTACCATCTTTGGCGTGATGCACTATTATAATTCGCGGGAGTTCATGGAATTGCTTTTATCACAGCCGATCAAGAGAAGCAATATTTTTATCGGACAATATCTGGGTTTGGCAATTTCGCTCTCTCTTAGTTTCGTTGCCGGAACATTTATTCCATTTTTGACCTATGGCATTTTTGTTTCTCCGGAGGTCTGGGATTTTTCACTGTTGATCTTTACAGGCGCATTGCTCTCGTTCATCTTTGTGGCACTTGCTTTTTTAATTTCTATTTTAAACGAGAACAGAATTAAAGGGTTCGGCATTGCAATACTCATGTGGCTTTGTATGGCAGTAATTTATGACGGATTGATACTGATGGTTTTCGTTACCTTCAATGATTACCCGCTGGAAAAAGCTGCAGTCATTATGACTACGCTCAATCCGATCGATCTCTCCCGTGTAATGATCTTGCTAAAGCTGGATATTTCTGCACTGATGGGTTACACGGCGGCTGTGTTCAACCAGTTTTTCGGAACCACAAGCGGAATGATTATTTCATTGCTTTCCTTAAGTGTTTGGGTAGTGCTGCCAATTGTATTATTTAATTCATTTGCCAAGAGAAAAGATTTTTAAAGAATGTTGTTATTCCATTCTTTTGTCCTTCTTTCTATTAATAAATTTTATTTCTCTTGTGTCGTAAGCAATTGAAATTGATTTTTGATATTGATCCACGCTGGTATCCTGCTTGCCGATCTTAAAATAAGTTCCGTAAAATTGATTGGATGCAGCGCTATCCATGTCAAGATTAATGTTCATGGAATCGGCAAATAAATGATAAAAGAAAGTATCATTTGCAAAATAGCCACTTGGGTTCGACATGATAATTACTTGTACTTGCGGCACTACTTTGCCGGTTGTATCGCTGCATGTGCAGCACACGGGATGAAATGTTACAAGAGCATCAAGTTGTTTATCGTTATTGATATCGGCAAAAAGATAATGGAATTTATTAGTATCGGGTAATCCCAATCCCTCATTGAGTTTCTCGTTTTTGCGATGAGTAGTAAAATAGGATGCGTTACAGGAATCGGCAGGGCTGTAGTGTCCTGTTCTTACACTACTGCCTATCCAATCATGGACTGCTTGTTTGATTTTATCTTTTTCAGTTGCCTGCTGATTATTCTTTTTGTCAGTGGAGCAGCTTGTAAGGATCGAAAAAATTCCTAAAAGAAATAAGATAATTATACCAGATATTTTTTTCATGATCGGTGGTTTTTTAATTGCACTAAAGTTACAGCTTTCTTTTCTATTCATCGTCCTGATTTACGTCATGATTTTGAACTGAGAAAACAAAATTAAAACAAACCAAGCATGGACCAACAGTGGACTGGGTATCCAAAATAAAAAATGCAAATAACCAGTAAATAGTTATTTGCATTTTATTTTTGCGGAGAGAGTGGTCTTATGGATTTATCCCCAGCACTCCGCCGAAAACTTCCTACGATTTACGCATTCAGCACTCCACACAAATGCAGGGAGTCGTTCGGCTCCGTATTTCAGAAAACGAAAACAACCTGCCGACTACCAAACCGACTACTCGTCATAATCCGGCAGTCGGCATTAGCACTGTTCCCCCTTAGATTGACGGAAGCCGCTGACTACCAAACCGACTACCGCACAATGCAAAAGCCCTGCTTTCATCTATGAAAGACAGGGCTTATAGCGG
>PLUL01000033.1 GCA_003164895.1 Bacteroidota bacterium
AAAAAACTCATCTTTTATAGATAATTTATGAAAAACACATTTACAAATACGAATGAAATAAAAAAAAGACTCCAACGGGAAATCATCCTTGGTATTGTGTTTATGATTATATCCCTGATTATGTTGGCAGTAATAAATGCCAGCGCGCAGGGAATGGGTGTTGGTATTAACCCGCCTGTTTCAACATTGCATATATATGAGAACACAGCCAATACAGGAACAACTGCCGGGCTTACCATTGAACAAAATGGAGCGGGTGATCCTGTATTACAATATTTATTAACCGGCAGCACCCGATGGATGACAGGAATAGATAAGACCGATGCCAATAAATTTAAAATTGCCGGCAACTCAACAGATGTAGGAACTAATACCCGGCTTACCATTCAAACGACAGGAGAAGTAGGTATTGGAACAAATTCTCCGACTTCTCTTTTTTCTGTCGGCTCTACTTCACAGTTTCAGGTTAATTCCACTGGGGTAATAGTGGCTGCCACAGGTATTACTTCTTCAGGTTCAATAACATTTTCAGGATTAAGTACGCTTGGGATTGTACACAACAGCGCAGCAGGTTTATTGAATACAAGTTTAATTGTCAACTCTGATGTTACAAATGGCACCATTGATCTCACTACAAAAGTTACCGGCATCTTGCCGATTGCCAATGGAGGAACCGCACTTTCAACAGTTCCAACAAACGGTCAACTACTTATTGGTAACGGCACTAACTATACTTTAGGAACACTCACAGCAGGCGATGCTATTACCATCACCAATACTGCCGGTGCTATTACAATCGCTGCTGCTGAACCGGGCTTAACAGGCAACTCGCGTGATAATAATTTAACAATTGGTCAAACTTTTTATTCGCCAATTTCCGGTGGCATGAATCCAACTAATACTGATGTTAAGGCAGCCACAAGAAGCTTAGTATGGCGTGCAGGTCATATTTCAAATCTCTTTATAATAAATGATGCAAACGTGGGTGGGTGTAATAATATAGCAACCGTTATGTTAAATGGTATTGCGACTACTCTTACTGTTACATTAAATAATGTTAGTAGCGGCAATGATGTAACACATTCTATTGCTGTAGCTGCCGGCGATGAAGTCGGCATTCGGATTGCGGTAGGTAACTGTGGCACAGCAAGGAACTGGTCATGGTCTGTAGAATTTGAGAAATAATAGAGTAATAAAATCATGAAATGCTTAAATAAATATTTACTCCTATCAAGTTTATGTTCTTTGGTATCGTATCGGATGAACGCCCAGTTTACTGTTTACAATAATGGTTTGGCTGCTGTTAGTATTGTATCAAGTTGTAGTGTAAGTATTACTGGTGGTTACACAAGCCAAACCTTAACGGGAGTAAACGGCAAAATGGATAATCAGGGAACATTGCAATTAACTGGCGACTGGAATAATCAAAACACTGCCGCTACACCAAATCCTTTTTCAACAAATGCCGGTACTGTTATTTTTAATGGCAGCGTTTTGCAAAATATTTTGGGAACAAACACTACAACTTTTTATAATCTCACTATTGCTAATTCAGGAGCAGGAGTTTCTCTCAGTGAGAATACCACAACTACCAATACACTTACACTTACGAGCGGAATTATAACCACCGGAGCAAATCTTTTTATTTTATCTAACACATCGGCTGCCAGTTTAATTTACACAAATGGATTCGTCTATGGAACTTTCAGAAGGTATGTTGCATCAAATACCAATTCATATTTGTTTCCTCTTGGCGATGGCAATTCCTCAACTAACCGCCATCAAATTTCATTTCTAAACAATTCAATTACCGGAGTTAATTATTTGGATGCATCGGTTACTTCATTTGTTCAGTCAGCACCAAATAACGATGCTGCTTTAAATACCAGTCAAGGCGGAACTCCCATTACTGCAACGGCAGGTGAAGCCACAGGTCAAACTGTAATCTGGACATTAACTCCCGATGCAATTCCATCAGGCGGAAATTATGGAGTTCAATTATTTGTAGAGAATACCAATCTGTCATCAGCTGATGATAATTTGTTTTGTCCTCTGAAAAGAACTCTGCCATCAATAACTTATGCCGATTTTGCAACGTATGATGGATCAACTTCCCTGACTGCTCTTGGAACTGCCGGCAGAATTTATAATTCAGGAAACGGTTACGCACAACGAACTGGTTATACAACATTTTCTCAACATACAATAGGAAAAGGTAGTGTGCCGCTTCCGGTTGAACTGATAGGTTTTGATGCAAAACTTGATGGAAACATTGTGAATGTGGAATGGTCAACAGCTTCTGAATCCAACAGCGATTATTTTATGGTGCAACAATCTAAGGATGCGGTTGATTTTACCGATTTAGTTCAGATAAATGCAGCAGGAAACAGTTCAACAATAAAAAATTATTCTGCTGTTGATTATGAACCTTACAGTGATGTTTCGTATTACCGTTTAAAGCAAGTTGATTATAACGGAAATTTTAAATACAGCAATATTTCCGAAGTATATTTTAAAAATGCAGATGTGCTTTCGGTTTATCCTAATCCTACAAGCGGTCCGTTTTATGTATGTATTTCCGGCATGAATGGGCAGGAAGTATTCATTTTAGTCAGAGATGTGATTGGTCAGGAATATTATTCAAAAGTTTTTTTTGTTGCGAATGATAAAGAAATTTTCGCCATTGATCCTTCCGGAAAATTATCTCCGGGAATTTATTTTGTAGTGGCTGCTTCCAATAATACTATGTATGAGAAAAAAATCATGATAAAGTAATTTGACGAATACATATTTAAAGAAAATCTTACATAGGTAAGCCATTGGGATGAATTAAATTGTTTGCAAAAGAATTCAATTGTACGTTTGAAATAGAAATACAACAAAATAAAAAAAATGAAAAACATTATCGCAAAAATCTTCGCAACAATTTGTTTATTGACGATGGCAACTATTTCTTCATCGGCACAAACAACTATTTCATTGAATTACGAAAGTGTTTCCACTTTATCAAAAGACACAATCGCAGAAATAGTTCAGTTCAGCGCTAAAAGTAATTCCGGAAAAATATATTTACACTGGAATGTCATCAATCAACATTTGGATGGATTATATTTTATTTTTCGTTCAGAAGACGGAGAGAATTTCGAGTTAGCCGGAAATAAGAAAGGAGTTGGCGTTCCTATCTCGAAAGAAATTGCTTACTATTTTATAGATGAATGCGGCTGCGATGGAAAGTTGTATTATAAAATTATTCATTTAGGAGAAAATCAAAGTTCCCTATCAAGTAGAACAATAAGTGTTGAAAATACGGGCGTTTCCATGTCGAGCAATTATTAAAAAACCTACTTCTTTATTTTACCTCCATTTCTCTTCGTTAATATTTTTTGGCAACTGAATAGTAAACGTGGTGCCTTTTCCCTTTTCGCTCGAAAGAAATATATTGCCTTCAAGTTTCTGAATGGTATGTTTCACAATATAAAGACCAAGACCTGAACCACTAGATTGCTCCGATCCGCGATAAAACATATCAAATACCTTATCCTGAATTTCATTATCAATGCCAATTCCGTTATCAGAAATTACAATTTTATTTTTGCCTGATTCCTCGTAAGCGTGAATGCTCACGGCATGATTGCTTTTCTTTGCATCAATGTAATTGATAGCATTCGCAATAATATTCTGAAGAGCCATAATGATAAAAACTTTGTCTGTAAGAATATCATGCGTTTCAATGTCAACTGTAAATTTTACTTTAGAAAAATCTGGAAGACTCTTCAAGCTATTGATGATTTCATTGATTTCATTTTTTATATTGATTCGTTCAATCTTTATCGGAACTTGAGTAATGCGTCCGATCTTACTTAATTCCTGAATAATATTATCAAGACGACCGATGCTGTATGAAATTTTATCAAAATAAAAATTCATCTGTTTGTTAGTTCCGGCTTCGGTTTTTCCAAGTTCACTCAATCCCATCACAGTAGAAAGCGGTCCTCTCAAATCATGCGATGCGCGGTAAATGAACATATTCATGTCTTTTATTTTTTCATTCAGTTGTTCATTCAACAATTTAATTTCTGTGATGTCGTAAAGCGATCCATCTGCGCGAACAGATTTTCCATTTTCATTTGATACAATAACACTTGAATGAATCCATTTTATGGATTCGTCAGGCATAATTATTCTGTATTCCTGAGAAAAAGATTTGCCGTTTGAATTTCTTAACGCTTCGGCTGCTTTCTTCCTATCTTCAGGATGAATTACTTCCGACCATAAATTTTGATTATGCAAAAAACCCTCCAAAGGTTTGCCGAAAAGTTTTTCTATTCCCGGAGAAATATAAAGCATCTTATCCGTTATTAAATCTCTTGACCAGAAAGTTTCTTTTTCCAGACTTTTAAAAATATTTGATAAAACTTTATGCGATTCTTGAAGCTGTCGTTCCAATCGCTGGGTTTCTGAAATATTCTGAGCAGAAATAAATAAAGTTTCTGTTTCGTTTTGTTTTACATAGGAAACATTGACAAGCATGTCTAAAATTTCTCCATCTCTTTTTTTCCATTGGCGTGAAATCGTTTTGCTTTCTTTGGTTTGATATACATCCGAAAGAAATTTTTCAACTTCTGCTTTTGGCGCATGAATAAAATCAAAAATTGAAATAGAATTCATTTCATCCTGCAAATAATCTAACGTGTTGAAAAAAAATGGATTCGCATAAATTATCTTCATTGTTTTTGCATTCACAAAATAAATACTAAGAGGAGATTCATTCATAAATGTGAGCAACTGGTGCTGACTATCTGTCAATAATTTTTCTGTCTGCTTACGCATGAACGCATTTCCAATAGACAAACAAATGGTTTCAAAAAAACTGATGGTTTCATTCGTAAAAGCATTTTTTTTCTTTTCATTGAGTTGAAGTGTTCCGATTGTGATATTATTGGCACGGATTGGAATAATGGCAACTGAACCATAACCAAAATGAATGCAATTATTTCTCGGATGAAATCGTGGATCCTGATCGGGAAGTAATTCCAAAAGCGGATAAGAATCGTTGGTCCAGAAACTGCCGGCTTTTGTCAGTAACTGATTGGAATGATTTATTTTTTCGGAAATAACCATACCACAAGTACATTCTAAAAACGGTTTTCCGTTTTCATCTTTGCAAATATTTCCATCACTATTAGCTGCAATTAATTTATTTTCGGTGAGAAGAAAATTATTGGAGAAACCTATTTGATCAAAATAAGGGAAATCATCGCCTTGTTTTAAACGGATACCAACGGCAGAAAATTTTGTTTCTTCCTGAACCAGTTTCATAACAGAAGCGATCATTTTCTTCAAATCGAGATCTCCGTTAAGTACTAATAAGATTTGATTAAAAAACTTTTGATCTCTTTCGATTTTTTTTCGTTCCGTAATATTTCTGGTAATAGATATGATGCAGGGCTCATTATTAATTTCAATTATTATTGCAGACATAGAACCGGAAAAAATTGAACCATCCTTCATTCTGAATTCCGCTTCAAGATTTGTTACATTTTTATTTTTAAGTAATTGATTCACTAAACGGATTCTATCTTTGGGATTTGCCCAAACAGAAAGCTCCTGAGAAGTTTTACCTATTAATTCTTCTTTTGCATATCCTGTAATCTTAGTAAAACCATCATTCACATCTAAATAAAGTCCGTCATGAAGCCGATTAATACCTATTGCATCGGGTGAAGTATAAAATATTTTTGAAAACTTTTCTTCGCTAAGTTTTAGTTTTTCTTCTGCCGTTTTGCGCTCGGTAACATCTGTAAAAAAACCTACATTCATTTTCTTACCATCAATTATCATCGGACTGGCAAAAATGTCGGCAAAAAATACTGAGCCATCTTTTTTTAAACAAGGAATACCAAACAATTGTGTTTTCTCCTTCCGTGCAACACTTTCAAATTCAAAAATTACTCGCTCTTTGTATTGCTTGGGATGCATATCCAGTATGCTCAACTTAGCTATTTCATTTTCTGCATAGCCAAACATTTGACAGAATGAGCGATTAGCAAATACTGATTTTTTTGCATCAATATCAGCAATGTGTATTCCTTCCACAGCATTTTGAAAAAGAACCTTGTATCTTTCTTCTGATTCTAATAGTTTGTCATCTGATCTTTTTCTTTCTGTGATATCCGTAAAAAACGCAACATTCATTTTTCTTCCATCAATCATCAGAGGTTTGGCAATAATATCTGCAAAAAAATACGAACCACCTTTTTTAAGACACAGAACATCGTTTACAAACGATTTTTCTTCGCGTGCTATATTTTCAAATTCAGCTATATTTTCTTTCACTACTTCATTCGGATGTAAATCAGAAATACCTAACTGTAATAATTCACCTTTTGTGTAACCGAATAGTTTGCAGAATGATGTATTTACAAACATATTTTTTTTTGTAACAACATCTACTATACAAATTCCTTCCGCTGCGTTTTCAAATATAATTTCGTAGCGTTTTTCGCTTTCAAGAAGCATTGTTTTTGTTTCATTTATTTGCTTGCTGATTTTTCGAATTTGCAGCAGCACAATCAGTACAATTATTACCACAAGCAGCGGAACGAAAGATATGTAAGGGTGAATACTCTCTGCAAAATTCATTTTATCATTGCTATTGTTGCAGCCGCCGATGGCAATCAAAGAAAAAAATAGTATTGACATTATGCTGATGATCGCAAACTTTTGAAGATATATGGCTGGCTTTGGGTTCATGGATTTATTTCAAATATCAGTTAACCTCAGCAAGAAAAACGTGAGATAGATCAGCATTCTTTATGACGAAAACTTGCAAATACTCTTTTAAAAGAAATATCTTTGCACAAAGAATTATTTGTAATAATCCTCATTATGGCAAAAAAACCACCTGCACCGAAATACAAAGCTGTAATGTTGATTGATGACAATCATCTCGATAATTTCATCAATCAAAAAATGATAGAAGGTTGCAATTTTTCGTCAAGCATTTATGTGCATACCAGCAGCAAAAGCGCTTTGGAGTTTTTAAATAATCTGGTGCGAATGGGAAGCAGTGGAAAAATAATTTTCCCAGCATTTATTTTTCTTGATATAAATATGCCCATCATGGACGGCTACCAGTTTATAAATGAATTTGAAAAAATACCCGATGAATTTAAAAACAAAACAAAAATTGCTTTTCTCACCACTTCGCTTAATCCCGATGATACAATAAAGGCAAGAAAAATTTCCTATGTAGTGGAGTTCATCAACAAACCACTCACCCACAAAATTCTTAGTACGCTTTAATTCCCCGTTTTAGAAAGTTGCTTCATAAAATCATCACTAAGACGAATGAATTCAAGCATGTGCATTTCTCCATGATTGAGGGAAATAAATTTATTCCGCAGCTCAAACATTTTTTCGACTCTGTGCTTATGAGAAAAATCCATCTGAAGAGTAAGTAATTTTGAAAATACAATCGCATTTTCATATTCCGGATTTTTCATGTCGCGCAGTTTACGCTGAACATTTTTTACCAGATAAAAACTTAAATCGTATTTATTTGCGCAAATATAACACAACGCAAGGAAAAGTTTTACTTCTATTTCTGCATGAGGAAAAGAAAGAAAACTTATGTCGTTAATCAATTCATTCAGCACAGCAATTGCTTCGTCATTCCTTCCTGAATAAAATGCTGCTACGGCATGAAACTTCGCATAATTGATATGATTGGGAATATCTGCTGTATCAGAAGTAAAATTTGATGAAAGTTTTTTGAAATCTTCCCAAAGTGTTTCTTCGCTGTCCGATACAAGCGCAGTATCTATTTTTGAAATAAGGAACAACGATGGAACGGTACAGAAATTATATAGGAGAAATGATGAAAGATTTACATTTAATATTTCATAATACAACACTGCCTTTTTATAAATCTTCAGCGTATGATAATATTCAAACCAAAGAAAAGTAACAATATTTTTCAGCGAAGCATAAAGTGTGTCATTCGGATACTGCTGAATAATTTTTTCCGTCTGAATAAGAATATCGTCAATCGGTTCGTCATTTACAATTTCATCCGGCAGAGGAACAAACAATGCGAATGAAACATCCAGAATATTTTTATAAACTTTCAGGTGATGCGATTCATACAACTGAGCATGATTATTCATTTCTCTTTTTATGACTGGAAGAAGTTCAAGCAATTTTTTATCTCTCGACAAAAGATATTCTCCAAGCGTTTTGCAGAAATCAGCCAGCAACTCTTCCACCTTATCGAGCGCCATAGTATAAGCAAGATGCTTGTTATATTGCTGAGCATAATCAAAATATTTTGGCGAGAAGCGATGGATTTTCTTCAGCGCATTAAAAACACTCGTGAGCGCGTACGGCATGTCGCTTTGCACAAGCTCACTCTCCATTTTTTTGAGTTTTGCAATAGCGGTTGCGCGCGGAGTATTAAAAAGAATCGTAGGAATATTTGCAACATTCTTCAGTAAATCAATTTCGGTTTCAGGAACATGTTTTGCAAAATAATTCTGAAGTTTATCATGCAAACGGGATTTGAGGGTGTAAAAAGCACTTGAATTAATTTCGAGATGCTGCATTACTGCATCTTCATCAGCACCATTTTTTCTTAACAGCGAAAAAAGAGTATGAAATTTATCTGCCTTGCTTTTTTGAAGTTGCAATGAAAACTCTTCAAAGTCATTTTCCGAAAGCTGCGCAACAATTTGTTTGAGATTAAGCATAACAGAAAAACTATTCACAAAAGTATGCTTTTCTTAGTTAATAGGCTTTTTGTAACTGAATACTTCGTGTAACATATTTCGGAAAAATCTTACATCTGAAAGAGAAGCGAATAGCTTGAATCGTTTCATTGAGGATTTCAAAACATCTTTGTTATAGAAAAATGATGCGCCATGAAAACGATTGCTATTCTAATAATGACACTTCTCGCAACTGGAATAATGACTATTAATTCTTTTGCTATCAACAATACAATGAAAATCAGAATTGCAATAGGAAATTATTCCGATGAAACAATAATTCGTTTTGTGGATGGCAGTAGTATAGATTTTGATGGTGATTATGACGCATGGAAACTTTTTTCATCCAATCCATCTGTACCAAATATTTTCAGCAGGGACAGTGCAGGCGGTGCACTTTCAATATATGCGCTGCCAACTTTTTCCTCTTCAGTAACGAAAAATATTTTTTTAAAAATTGGTGTGGCAACCACTTATTCGATTTCTTCAGAAGAAATCGGCGCATTTGATTCCGGTGTTGAAATAATGATGAAAGATATTGTTACAGGCACATTGTATAATTTAAGAACAATGAGTACGCAAACTATTCCTCTCCCAGTAATTAATGAATCCGACTCGGCAAGATTTCAAATATTTTCTTCTTTTCCGGCTTCTATAAAAACTAATAATTCCTCTTGCAATGATTGTCCAGACGGAAATGCTTCAATTACAAAAAATGGGGAAGTGAATTGGCATTATACCGTGATTGATTCCATTGGAAATAATATTGCGGAGGGAATTTCAGAATCGCCTGCACAAAAAATAAATGGACTTACCGCAGGACATTATTCAGTAAGCATCACCAGCAATTTTCCGGCTACAGAAAATAATTTGTTTTCTATAAAATCAAATTCGGTTGTTCTTGGGGCAACTTTTCTTAATTTCAATGCAACTCCTGAAGGGCAAAGTATTTCTCTGCAATGGTCAACCGGCGTAGAAAGCAACTCTGATTATTTTACAATTGAACGCTCAACAGATGAAATCACTTTTGAAAGCGTAGAAACAATAAATGCAGCCGGTGAATCAACAATTACTCGAAATTATTTTTCATCAGATGAACATCCATATTCCGGAATTTCTTATTACCGAATTAAACTGACGGATAAGAACGGAGCGTTATCCTATTCAAAAATAGAAGCGGTGAATTATGAAAACAGTGATTTGATTTCTGTTTATCCAAATCCGGTTTCAAGCCAATTAAATATCAGTATTTGCAATAATAAAAATTCAGAAGTAACAATCATTATCCGAGACATGACTGGAAGAGAATTTTTCTCAGAGAAGATTACACCTGTTTCAGATCACGAAAATCATAGTATTGCTGTTGCATCAAATTTTCCATCCGGAATTTATATGCTCAATGAAATTTTAAAAGAAAAATCATACGTTCAAAAAATAATTATTAATGAATAATTTTTTTAATCTAAATATATGAATGGCAATTTAAAAATTTTATTACTTGAAGACAATCCATCCGATGCAAATAAAATAAAATCAGAAATAAAAAAAACATTTCCTTTGCTTGCATCTCATACGGTGGATTCAAAGGAGAAATTTACGAGGGAATTGTATGATTTCAAACCCGATCTTGTTCTTTCTGATCATTCCATAGCAGGCTTTAATTCTCTTGAAGCATTAAAAATTGTCAGGAATGTAAACGCAGCGATTCCATTTATAATAGTCAGTGGAATTATTTCAGAAGAATTTGTTGCCGATTGCATAAAAACCGGAGCCGATGATTATATTTCTAAGGATAGTTTAATGAGATTACCCGTTGCAATTAATAATGTGTTGAAAAAAAATAAAATCCAGAAAGAGAAAAACATGATTGAAGCGTTATACAAAAAATTACAGGAAGCATATCGAATCATTGATGAAAAAAATAAAAATATTACCGACAGTGTTCGTTATGCGCTGCATATCCAGCAAGGAATGCTTACAAATCCATCGGTGCTGAAATCGATTTTTCCTGATTCATTTGTTTATTATAAACCGAAAGATATTGTGAGTGGAGATTTTTATTGGTTCGCCAGAATTGAAAATAATATTCTGATTGCAGTAGCCGATTGCACCGGTCATGGTGTGCCGGGAGCTTTAATGAGCATGATGGGAAACTCTCTTCTAAATGAAATTATTATTGAAGAAAAAAATTCTCATCCGGGTAAAATATTAAACTTAATGCGTTCCAGATTAATAAAATCTCTTAACAAAGGGATTAATTCGTCAGACACTCAAGACGGAATGGATATTGCTTTGTGTAACATTGATCTTGAAAACCGAAAACTATTTTTTGCAGGCGCGTACAATCCTCTGTGGGTGATTAGAGAAAATGAAACAATAGAAATAAAAGGAAATAAATTTCCTATCGGATATTTTCCTGAAAAATATACACAAGAATTTACTTGTCATGAAATGGAAATTAAAAAAGGAGACAATTTATATTTATTTTCTGATGGTTATGCAAGTCAGTTTGGAGGAGAACGAGGTAAAAAATTTACTTATAAACGATTATTAAATTTTCTAATGGCTAACAATAATAAAACGATGGAAGAACAAAATAAACTTCTTGAATTGATTCACAACGTATGGGCAGGAAACCATGAACAAGTGGACGATATTCTCGTCTTAGGAATAAAAATATAAACCAAGATAGCAACAGAAAGTATGTTGATAGTTTTTCCAACTTCAGTTACCTTTTACATGAAATTACAGATAGGTTAGTCTTAAGTTGAGCAAAGCACAGCAACAAAAACCCATCAACAATAAATAGAAAGTAAAATGTGTGTCGCTATGGTGTCGCTAAAAATCACTTTTGTTATTTTTATTGGAACTAAAAATTCAAATATAATAAGGACAAATTGACAAGTATTATCTAAAAAATGTTTCGCTCAGGTTTCGCTAAAGATTTTTTTATTTTGCATGTGATTGATAACTAATTTACTGATTGATTAGGTTCAAATCTGCTCCTTTCCAATACGAGCCAACATGTATTATTGCATCAGAAATACATGAGTTGACTCTTTTTTTTGAGATAATTGGAGACACTTTGTTGAGCTTTTTACTGTTAGTATTAAAAATGCTGATTTAAAAAAACAATTATCTTCGCCGACCAAATAAATATATTATGACAATACAATCTTTTTTCCTGATATCAGGAACAGCTATTTTAGGACTCACTTCATGCCAAGCGCAAAAAAAAGAATCAAACAAAAATTCATTATCCACCCAAACGGATTCCGTAAGTTATGGAATAGGTCTCAGTATAGGTCAGAGTTTAAAAAAGGATAATCTTAATGAAATAGATGCAGACCTTATTGCGTCCGGCATTAAAGCTGTTTTTAAAAGTGACTCATCCTTGATGAAACCGGCTCAAGCGCAAATAGTGATTCAACGTTATATGCAGGCAAATGCTCAAAAGAAAGGGCAAGCAAACTTGGAAAAAGGAAAAAAATTCATGGAAGATAATGGAAAAAAAGAGGGAGTGATAACTCTTCCAAGTGGTTTGCAATACCAAATTGTTAAAGCCGGCAATGGAGCAAAACCGAGTTCGACAGACAAAGTAACTGTGCATTACCACGGAACACTTATAGACGGAAAAATTTTTGACAGTTCCGTTCAGCGCGGGCAGCCGGCTCAGTTTCCAGTGAACCAAGTAATTCTGGGATGGACAGAAGCATTGCAATTGATGACCGTAGGTTCAAAATGGAAATTATGGATTCCTGCAAATCTTGCTTATGGAGAACGTAGTCCTGGCGGTGTTATAGGTCCAAATGAAACGCTGGTATTCGATGTGGAACTTATTTCTATTGATAAGTAAGGCACTTTCAAAAAGCAAGATGTTTTAAAATATAGGATTTGTTTCTCTTTATTTATTATTGTGAGGTCTTATCCAGATTTTTCCTATTCTTAAAAATCCATCTGAAAATTCCAAAAGCCATCAGCATCGGCAGTAAGGCGAGAAAAGCTGTTACCCATTTATACGCAATGATTGTTTCTTTCGTGTAACCTTGTCCGCCCTGACATAAGGGACATGCATCCGCAAAAAATGGGATAGCAATAAATAATATAACTAAAAAGAGAATATTTTTTTTCATAAAAATTTTTCTGTTACAAGGATGATTAAAACAATTGGCAGATAGACAAAACAGCTAAGCATTAAACCCACTGCTGATTTATCTGTTCTCAATTTGTAAAATCGCAGGGCGAAAAAAAGTGTGATGATTCCTGCCAGCGCAAGCATCCACATTACGTGTATGCCGGCAGATTCGTACGTGTACAATAAAAATCCGGAAGGTATTATCAGAAATGTTGAAAGCAATATCAGCATGGCAGATGTATTTCCTTTATCTCTAGTGAGAAGCATTTTGATGGATGCTTTTTTATATTCATCGTTCAGCAGCCACGCAATGGACCATGTGTGCGGAAACTGCCAAATAAATTGAATAAGAAAAAGTATAAGGGCTTCGTGTGTAATTTCTCCTTTTGCCGCCACCCACCCAATCACCACAGGAAGTGAACCTGCAACTGCGCCGGGTATTACAGTTAAACTTGAAAGTTTTTTCATCGGTGTATAGACGGCAATGTAAATCAGCATGGCGGTAAACCCAAGAACGAACGAAAGAAAATTTATTTTCAGGAGAAGAAAAAGTCCGGTGATGCCTAACAGAATGCCAAGTGAAACTGCTTCGCCTGTTTTCATTCTTGAATCAGGAAGAGGACGCAAAGCGGTGCGCTTCATCAGCTTGTCAGATTTTTTTTCCATCACCTGATTGAAAATGTTTGACGATGCCGTAATGAAAAATCCTCCTATGGAAAGCAACCAAATTGTAAGCGCATCCACGTGGCGATTGCTTGCCCACAAATATGCCATAGCTGCAGAGAATACTACCAGCAAGGATAATCGCAGCTTTATAAGCTGAACATAATCGGCAATCTTTGCGCGAAATGTTTGTGCGGGAATTTCTATTTCAGTAATTGCTTCCATTTTAAGTTAAATAAACCAACACATACAAAATTGGCCAAACGCTTACCACAAAATACCAGTACAAACTGCATATTGCAATTTTATTTTTCACGCTTTCAAGCGATTTATCTTTCTTCAAAGACAAAGAAAGATATAGTAGAATAATTAAACCCGCAATCACATGAACGGCGTGAGCTCCGATAATTGTATAAAAAAATGCTCCATAAATGCTCGAAGAAGTAGAAAAGCCGAAGTGAAGCAGGTTCACCCACTCAATTCCTTGAACTCCGATGAAAACTGCGCCAAAAATTATTGTGATGTAAAGGAGAAAAAAAGATTTGCTTTCAGTTTTATATTTTTTTGAAAAAAGAAAAAGCGTTACAAAACTTAAAATCAAAATAAGTGAATTAATAGCAGTAATTTCAATGGGCAATCTGGGTTGTTGAATGACGGGCATTGCATCGGCAACCGACCGGTTTACAATATATGCGCTGATAAGTCCGGCAAAGAACATCGCTTCGGCGGCTATAAAAAAAACCATGGCAATCATTCCGTTTGAAATGATTTTGCGCTGAGGAATAGTCGCGGATATTGTTGCGTCCATAAAAATTTATTTTGCTATTTCACGCGTAACGGGCGTAATGTCAATATACATTCCATATAGGAACATCACCAAGCAGAATACTGCGGCAATAGCGATAATCCAGATTAATACGGGTTCAAATTTAAGGTGCATAAAATTTCTAGCTATCAATCCTGCCTGAATGATGGCAATAACAAAAACCGTTGCAATGGCTGCAACGTGAGAAAATAAAAATGCTGATGTTAAACTCACGGCAAATAGAATCAGCAGCCAAACATAAATTTTTCCGTAGTTCAGATGTCCGTGGTAATCCGTTTTCGGATCAGGTATAACAACTCCTAGTGTGTCTTCCATAGTATGTAAATTTTATTTTGCGATATAAAGTAGTGGGAATAAAAAAATCCAGATAATATCTACCATGTGCCAGTACATTACGCCGAGTTCCACACGGTGAAGATTTTGTCCTTTTCTCGCCTGAATCAGAATGGCTGAAAAAATTATTATTCCAACTAAAACGTGAGCGGCATGAAGTCCGGTCATGATATAATAAAATGACCAGAACAAAGAACCGATATTGTTTCCTGCCTCCTGAAGTTTAGGACTTGTAAAAGTAAATCCATGACTGATTTCGCGCGAATATTCGATTGACTTATTGATGAGAAACAAAAATCCGCATCCGATGGAAACGCTCATCCACATCACAACTTTGTTCACTTGATTATTGATTGCAGCCATGTGAGCTCTCACACCAACATAACTGCCTGTGAGAAGCACGAGCATATTTAATGCACCAAGTAAAGTGTTAGTGTGTTTTGCCTGCTCAGCCCATTCAGGATTGCGCAGACGAAAAAGAATATAACCGATAATGAGCCCGCCGAAAATTACAAACTCGCCTGCAATGAGCATCCAAAGCGCAAGCCGACCTTGCGGAACAGCTCTGATTTTTACAAAATGTGGTGATTGGTTCATAGTAACTGATTTTCAAAAATTATTTTTTTTCTGATTGAACATTCTGAGGAATAAAATCTTCTGCTCTATCCGGCATGCTGTAATCATAAGGTCCGTTATAAACCACAGGAGGAACCGAAAAATTTCCATGCGGAGGAGGCGATTGCGTTTGCCATTCCAGAGTAGCTGCGTTCCACGGATTGTTTTCAGCTTTCTTTCCGCGAATAAGAGAATTAATAAAGTTGTACAGAAAAATAAATTGAGAAAGAATTAATACGATGGTACCGATGGTAGAAATTTTTTCAAACGTAATATATGGTTCCTGCATCAGCGAAGGAAACATGGCGTAATCATTAATCCTTCTATGCTGACCGGCTAAACCGTTAAAGAAGAGAACAAAAAATGTTGCATTGAAACTGAAGAAAGTCAGCCAGAAATGAATTTTTCCAAGTGTATCATTTAACGTTTTTCCCGAAAATTTTGGAAACCAATAATAAAAAGCTGCAAAGCCACCAAAGAATACGATGGGAAATAAAGTATAATGGAAATGCGCTATCACAAAATAAGTTCCATGAACATAAATGTCGAAAGAATTTGAACCGAGAAATAATCCGGTCAATCCTCCTATGAGAAATAATCCGATAAAACCAAGCGCCCAAATCATCGGAACGGAAAATCGGATGGAGCCGCCCCAAAGTGTTGCCATATAGGAAAGAAAAATTCCGGCAAAAGGAATTGAAATAATAATTGTTCCTACGCTGAAGAATGTTGCCATGCGCGGGTCAATTCCAGAAACAAACTGATGATGCGCCCAAACCATCACGGCAAGCACGGAAGAAATAAGCGCCATGTAAACAATAGTTTTATAAGCAAAAATCGGTTTGCGGGAAAACACAGAAATAATTTCTGCCATTGCACCAAGCGAGGGAAGTAAAATAACATACACTTCAGGATGACCGAAAAACCAGAATAAATGTTGAAATAAAATCGGGTCGCCGCCTCTTGCCGGGTCGTAAAATCCCGTGCCGATTACATTATCCAGCAAAAGCATCACCGCTCCTGCAATAAGTGGACCTACTGAAAACATAAAATCCAACGAAGCTATGTTGAGAAACCAAACCAAAATCGGCACACGAAAAGGTGTCATTCCCGGAGCGCGCATATTAATTGAGGTAACTAAAAAATTTATTCCGCCCATCAGCATGGAAACAATTTCAAGTGCCACGGCAAGAATCATCATGCTGTTTCCTGAAAAAAGTGCAGACCAAAAATCAGGATTCGTATTTCGATATGCATTGGCAGATAATGGCGGATATAATGTCCAACCTCCGGAAGATGCGCCGCCCGGAACAAAAAAAGATGCAAGAAGCACAATGCAGCTCACCACAAAAAACCAATACGACAACATATTCAAAGTTGGGAAAGCCATGTCATCTGCCCCGATTTGCAGTGGGATAATTAAATTTCCCAATGCGGAAATCAGAATAGGCATCGCCACCCACAACACCATTATCATTCCGTGGCAGGTAATAAATTCATTGTACTGTTGAGCGCTTAATTCTCCGAAGAAAGGAATTTTAGCTCCCGGAAAAGCAAGATTATATCTGAACACATACGCGAGGAATCCACCTACGGCTGCCATTACCATTCCCGTAACAAAATATTGTATTCCAATCACCTTGTGATCGGTAGAAAAAATATATTGCGAGAAAAAACTTTTTTTGTGATGAGTTAATTGTTCCATACCTTATTATATATAAGTATTAATTAGTGCCTGTGCTGATTTTGTCTGCAAGTTGCTTTGAAAGAGATTTAATGCTTTTCGCAAGAACCCAGATTACAATTAACAACAAGCACAATAATCCCATTAACAAATACTCAGTAAAACTGAATATGGTAAGTAAATTTCCTGCTTTTGGAGAATCTGAAGCAACAGATACTTGAGAAGAATTGCCGGATGCACTTGCTGCGCTTGTCGCTTCGGTTTTTGCAGAAGCCGACTCGGTAGATTTTGTTACAATAAATCCAAGTATAGAATTTATTTGATCATCAGTGAGTGCTTGATCAGGCATTGGAATTCTATTATTGTCGCTAAATAATTTTACTGCCTGTGCATCGCCAGCTTTCACAAGAGTTTGTGAGGATTTTACCCATTTCAATATCCACGATTTTTCATGCCTGTTTTGAACATCTTTTAAATCAGGTCCAACTAATTTGCCTTTCCCAACCGTATGGCACGCGGCGCAGGTAGTTTTAAAAAGTTGTTCGCCATCTTGTGCAAATGAAACTGTAATTGTGCTGATTGCAATAGCAAACGAAAGAATTAGATTTTGTATTTTCATGATTATGTATTTAGGATTTTTTTCTAATTATTTTTTAGGTGAATTTTTTTCATAAAGTGTTTTCATGTATTTATCAAAATTCTCCTGCGAATCCACCACCAGCCAGTTTCTCATTTGGGAATGAAGCATTCCGCAAATTTCAGAACATGCAATTTCATATCGCCCTTCTTTGTTGCAATTGAACCAGCGTTTCATTGTTCTGCCGGGAATTGCATCTTGCTTCAGACGAACATTTTTTAAAAAGAAACTATGCACCACATCTCTTGACTTTAAATCAAAAACAATATTTTTATTTACAGGCACATGCAGTTCGCTGTTTTGGTCATCAATCATTATGTCATCGGCAGTATAAAGTTTTCCGTCCTTGCCTGGATAAGTAAAAATCCAATTCCATTGTCTGCCGGTAACTGCAATTTGTAAATCAGCGGTAACGGGTTCTTGTTCAATTTTTGCCCATGTTCCGTGTTCGGCAAACATGATGACAAAATCGCTGCAAGCAAGAACAACAAGCGCAATAACAATCCACTTGAAATGAGTTTTCTTTTCTCCGGTAATGTATTGTGCTTTGCCGCTTTTTTTGTAATGATATTTGAACAGAGGATAAATCAATACAAACAAGCTGATGACAAATGCGATGAATGCAAAAACAAAAATTAACCAAAATAGATTGTCAATTTCTTGTCCGTAGGTACTGATATTTTCTGGAAAGATTCTCATAGTTATTTTGAATTAATATGCTATAAAGCATAAAATATATTTTACAAATTAAAGTCATTTTATTTTCATAATCTATGATGTGCATCATAATTTAATATGTTCTTGGTCATAAAATAATATGATTAAAAGCGCAATTTTTGTTTCAAATAATAAACCCACATATGCCAAACATAAAAGGTTCTGTAAAAAATATTCGTACAGAAAAAAATACGTGTATGAATTGCACAAAGAAAGAACGCTCAATGTTGAAAGAACTTTCTTATAACGAATTAGAGACACTTGAAAATAATCGTTTGGTTGTTGACTATCAAAGAGGAGAAGTAATTTGCAAGGAAGGCACCATGCCAATAGGTTTACTTTGCCTGAATGAAGGGAAAGTAAAGATTACCCGCAAAGCGCATAACGGGATTGAACAGATCGTTTCTCTTAAAAAACCGGTCAACTTTATTAATCTGAGAGATGTTATTAACGATGAGCCATACAAAACATCAGCTGTCTCGCTCGATGATTCTTCGGTTTGTGTGATCGTGCAGGATAATTTTTTGAAAGTAATAAATCATAATCCCGATTTATCATTAAAAATTATCCACTCCTTAGCAAAGGAACTCGATGAAGCCGACACGCGTTTTGCAAATATGACACAAAAACATTTGCACGCCCGCCTTGCTGATGCACTTCTACTTATTTATGATATGTACGGAACTTTGTCTGACGGGAAAACACTTAATTGCACTATGAAACGCGCTGAACTTGCTGCCATGTCGAACATGACTACCGCCAACGTTATTCGCACACTTTCAGGTTTTGAAAAGGAAAAATTGGTTAGGTTAATTAAAAAACAAATAAAAATTATTGATATAAAACGAATGAAGCAGGCAAGTAATGCTTCATAATGATGTGAGTCAATAAAATCTTACTTTCGCTATTAAAATATTTCAGATGAAAGTATTAAATTTCCCATTGTAGATACCAACAAGTAACAAGAACTGTTTGGCTCTTATTCGATCCTGATTTCAATAAATTAAGACGAAACATGACGAATTCCATCTCTTCATTTTTTATCTAAAATTCTAAACAAAAAAGTCAAAGACACAATATTTTTACAAATAATAAGTTATTGTATTCATTCACAAAACAGAAGCATACGGAATATTTATGAAGAAAATAAATGTACTCATTGTTTGTATCGTACTATCCTTTCAAGCATTCGCACAAACTCCAACTAAACAAAACAAATTCACCATCAGCGGTTTTGTTCGCGATTCGGCAAGCGGAGAAATGCTTATCGGCACCGCGGTAATAGTAAAAGAACTTGAATCAACCGGAGCAAGTACCAACGCGTATGGTTTTTATTCCATCACTATTCCTGAAGGAAATTATTCCATTGCAACGCAGTTGATAGGATACAAATCTAAGTTATATAAAGTCGAGTTGAAACAAAACGTAAAATTAGATATTAAACTTTCGGAAAATGCCAGCCAATTATCTGAAGTAACCGTAACATCCGAAAAGAAAGATGAAAACATTACCAAAACACAAATGGGAGTTGAGCAGCTTGATGTGAAGCAAATAAATTCTATTCCGGTTTTGTTTGGTGAAAAAGATATTTTAAAAACCATTCAGTTGTTGCCGGGTATTCAATCTGCCGGCGATGGCAACAGCGGTTTTTATGTAAGAGGCGGTGGAGCCGATCAGAATCTGATTCTTTTGGACGAAGCACCAGTTTATAATGCTTCGCATCTTTTAGGATTTTTTTCTGTTTTCAATTCCGATGCAATAAAAGATGTAACCGTTTACAAAGGTGGCATGCCTTCGCAATATGGCGGTCGTCTTTCTTCGGTGCTTGATATTAAAATGAACGATGGCAATGATCAGAAATTCCACGTAAGCGCAGGCATTGGACTGATTTCTTCGCGCGCAAGTATTGAAGGACCGATAAAAAAAGGGAAAGGTTCATTTATTATTTCAGGAAGAAGAACCTATGCAGATTTGTTTTTAAAACTTTCGAGAGACAGCGCACTTCGGCAGGCAAAACTTTATTTCTACGATATAAATGTAAAAGCAAATTATCAGATTGACAGCATAAACCGGATATTCCTTTCAGGATATTTCGGAAAAGATGTTTTAGGTTTTGGAAATACTTTTAACATTAACTGGGGAAATATTACCGGCACTTTGCGATGGAATCATCTTTTCAGTGAAAAATTATTTTCAAACACATCTTTAATTGTGAGTAATTATTATGACAACATTGGTTTGTCTTTCGGCACGAGTGGTTTTGGAATCGTATCACTCATTCAGGATTACGGACTGAAAGAAGATTTTTCTTATTTCCTTAATTCCGCAAACACATTAAAGTTCGGGCTTGCTTCCACGTATCATCAAATTGCGCCCGGACAACTTACCTCCGATGTAAATGCAAAAATAAAAACGCTTACTTTAACAAATACTTTTAGCTGGGAAAACGCGGTTTATATTTCGCATACTTACAAACCTTCTCCGCTATTCAGCATTGAATATGGTTTGCGATTCAGCATGTTTAGCGTATTAGGTCCCGGTTTGTTTTACAATTACAATCCCGTAACAGGGCAAACAATAGATTCAACGAATTATAATTCCGGTCAAATTGTTAAAACATATTTGAATCCCGAACCGCGACTGGCAGCAAATCATTCGCTGAATAAAGTAAGTTCAATCAAAGCGTCGTATGCAAGAAATATTCAAAACATTCATCTGCTGAATAATTCCACTTCGCAAAATCCTACTGATGAATGGTTGCCGAGTACCAATTATGTTAAGCCCGAAGTTTCTGATCAGTTTTCTTTGGGTTATTTCAGAAATTTTAAAGACAACAAGTTTGAATTTTCTACAGAAGTGTATTATAAAATTGTTCAGAATGTTTTGGATTACAAGGATAATGCTCAACTTGAGTTTAATCAAAATGTTCAGTCCCAACTTTTATTCGGACAAGGCAGAGCGTATGGCGCAGAATTTTTTCTGAAGAAAAAATACGGACGATTGAACGGTTGGATCGGTTATACTTTATCTAAAGCCGAACAACAAATCAGCGGAATCAATAATGGAAACTGGTATCTCTCACCTCAAGACAGAACTCACGATATTTCGGTGGTCGTAATTTATCAGCTTGCAAAAAAATGGACACTTTCTTCCACTTTTGTCTTTTATACTGGAAGCCCTGTAACTTTTCCGAGTGGAAAATATGAGGAAGGCAATCAAGTATTATATTATTACACCGAAAGAAACGGATATCGAATGCCGCCTTATAATCGTCTTGATATCGGATTAACGTGGCAACGAAAAAAGACGGAACATTTTGAATCGAGCTGGTCGTTTTCCATTTATAATGTTTATGACAGAATGAATGCTTATACCATAACATTCCAGCCAAATCCCAATAATCCTTCGGAAACACAAGCCGTGCAAACTTCTCTTTTTGGAATTATTCCATCCATCTCCTACAACTTTAAATTTTAAACATAAAAATATTCAAATGAAAAATAAATTAAACCGATTATTCAGCTACTGGCTTTTAGCAATTAGCTGCTGGTTAATTTCTTCCTGCCAAAAAGTAATTAATATTAATCTTAATTCGGCTTCACCTCAAATTGTTGTACAAGGAAATCTTTCTAACCAACCTGCGCCTTACACCGTTCAATTATCACAAACCGTAAACTTCAGCGATCCAAATACTTTTCCAACTGTTTCAGGAGTAAAAATGATAATTAATGATAACGCAGGAAATACAGATACGCTGAAAGAAAATCCTGCCGGAATTTATACAGGAACAAAACTTATCGGAACTCCAAACAGAACTTATACATTACTATTTTCTGCAATGGGAAAAAATTATACTTCTGTTTCCACCATGCCATCGCCTGTAAATATTGATTCCCTTGCCATAACAAAATCTTTGTTCGGTAAAAAAAAGCAAGTATCCGTAATATTTAATGATCCAGCAGGAATACCTAATTATTATCGTTTGGTTGAAATTGTAAATCATGTTATGCAAAACAGCACTCAAGTTTTGAGCGATGAATTATTAGATGGTCAAACAATTACGACAAGAGTGTCATCCCGATCTGATACATTGACATTGCGAACAGGTGACTCTATTACGGTTTTATTAGAAAGTATAGATAAGGGTGTTTACACACATTATATTTCCCTTCAAAATGCAAGCGGCGGAAGCGGGCAAATTTCTCCTGCAAATCCATCATCCAATGTAAGTAACAGCGCATTGGGATATTTCTGCGCTTATTCCGTAACTACAAAATCAATAGTTGTACCTTAAAAAGAATTTTTATTGTAGCATTTCTATGATCTATTTTCTTCTCTAAAAGTTATTGAATGATCATTTTCTTTGTAACAGAGTAATCATTCACATTCAGCTTCACAAAATAAATTCCCGATTTAAGATCATTACGATTTATTGGAAGTGTGTAAGTGCCGGCACTTAATTCGATTTTTGCAGAAACAGGAAACACTTCTCGACCAATAACATCGTAAATGCTAATTGACACAACATTTTTTTCAAGAATGTTGAATGAAAGAGTTGAATGATCAATAAGCGGATTTGGAAAAACATCAAGATTAAATCCTTTTTCATATTCCTCTCCAATACCAGCGCTATTTGTAGTTATATTAATATCATCAATGTAAATATTATTTCCTCGGTTAAAAATATTGGTTCCCTGAAAGGCGGGATAAGTTGTAAATTGAAATTTAAATCTTACGTCAGTTTGACCTGCCAAAGAAACAAGATTTACTGTTTCTTTTCTCCATTGATTTTGAGAAGTAGGAGTGAAAGCTGAAGAGACAATTCCGGTAGTAGCAAGTGAGTCGCCAGTTTTGGAATAATTTAATTGAGTCCAACTATTTCCGCAATTTGTTGTAGCAAGAATATTCAATTGATCATTTGTATCGCTGGAATCAAGTCGCGCATAGGCAAGTTCAAAAGTCAGGATTGGATTTGTTATTGTATTCATATCAATTGAAGGACTAATAAATGAATCGGTATCTCCTATCGTTGCAATATAATTGTCAAGTTTCATTGAAGCAACTCCTGAGTACGATGCGGTTGTAACTCGTTGCCATTGCGGACCACTAAAACTTGTGATAAAACAATCAGCGTAAGGAAATCCGGTACTTTCAAATCCTTGTACATAAGGAGTTTGTTGGGATGCCGTGTTTGACATAACATTAATTGTGGTTTGCAAAGTGTCGTTACTCGGATTCTGGTCAGTAAAACCATTTGGCATTCTGGTTGTGCTGCTGAAAATATGTGAGCCGGCACTTACAGTCATGGTCGGAATAGTAATTAAGGCAGATTGATAAAATAGCAATGAACCAGTCCAGTTATAAGTTTGGCTGTTAGCTCCATCCAAATTATACACAACAGCACAAGATTTTAAAGTGTCTGATCCAAAATTTCTGATTATAACCTGAGGGGTAAAAATAATCGGGTCACAGGTTATATTGCTTGGAGAATTAATTGAGAAGACTCCGGCATCCAATGAATTTGTTGGCGGCGGCGGCGGTTGAATACCAATAATAGCTTCATGCTGATCAGAGGGGTTAAAATTACCATTTGTAGTTTGTAAATTATTAATAGAAAAATATCCATTATCATATCCTCCCCATCCCCAGTTCATGTGAAAAAAATTGCTTGCATCATATCCATCGCACACCCACGAATGTCCCTCACCCCAAGCGAGATCGCTGCCCACATAATTTATGGGTCTTCCCATGTTGAGTTCATTGTCAAGCATCTGTATCCAAATTGCATCGGAATAATTTGATCTATCCAAACCTTGAATAGTAGCAGGATCGTATCCAAAATAAGTAACCAAAGATTTTTGTGCGTTAAAGGGACCATCAGCGGCAATTACTTGCGCGCCACTTCCTCCGGGATTATAATCCATCGCAACACTTACTCCGCAATCGTAGGCAATTTGTGCAGCTCCTGCTGAAGAAGAATCTAATGGCATTGCAGACCAATTATATGTTTCGGTAGCATAGTTTACAGATAGCACGCCATAATTTTGACCGTAATTGGGATTTAGTGTACTACAATCACAATACGAACTTGCACCTGTCCCTGTAGCAGGATAACTCCAGTATCTAATTATTTGCGCCATTGCGGTTGCCACGCACCCAGTTACTGAACCGCCCGGACATAACGCATTATAAGGAACTGTGCCACCACCACTTTGATCCCAAGTTGATTGCACAAGCGGAGCAACTGTACTTAATGTTTGAGGAACAATATTTTTATTATTTAAATAATTTTTCCATTCATTTTTTATTTCCAAAGTTGCTTGAACATTCTGTTTTCTCATTTCGGTTATTTCTTTTTTGCGTTGATGCATCCAATAATATAAATTAGAATTTGCAGTGTTATTGGGAACAACAAAATTTCCTTCAGTGGAATATCCGATAATAGGATGTCCGGCATCTTCTGCAGAAACAATTACAAAACCCTCTTTGCCATTCATATTGAATGCATAAAAAATTGGATCACCCGTTGCTGATATTTCAGTGTATGCCAAAGTAATGTTCGAAATTTCTTTGTGTGTATTTTGCTTGTAAAAATTGGAGGCAATTGTTTGTGCAGAACCTGATGATACCGTATTCGCATGAGTAATGTTTATCGCCATAATAAATGCAATAGAAAAATAAAATATCTTTTTCATAATAAATAAAATTTTGAGTTAATGCTTAAGTCCGAATTACAGCAAAGGACAATATAATAATTGTAAAAGTCAAGTTGTTGAGTATTTTTTTTCTACAATAGACCTCTTTCATAATTAACA
>PLUL01000001.1 GCA_003164895.1 Bacteroidota bacterium
TATCGGCACATTCTACACTATTTGCTTCATGGGCAATAGTGCTCTAAACATTTAAAACAAATAAATCAAAACATTATAAAAAATTCAAGTCATGAAAACAACAATCAAAAACAAACTCATTCTTGCTACTCTTATTTGCTTGGCAGGAATCTATTTAAACTCATGCAAGAAAAAAGACACCACCCCGCCTCCTGCTGCAAACGGAACATTGGGATTTCACCTGCATACCAATGTTGATACAAATGAAGTGGCAAACTACGACAGCGTTTATGTGATGACCGGAGGGCGTAAAATATCCGTTCATTTTTCACAACTCTATATTTCAGGGATTCAACTTGTAAAACCAGATGGTTCTACTTATGCTGTACCGGGTACAATTATCCTGAAAAAACAGCAGATAGAACCTTATTCGGTAGGAAGCGTTCCATCAGGCAATTATACATCGGTATCATTTAATGTTGGACTGAGTGCAACTACCAACGCATCAACACCTGCATCTGCCGACAGCACATTAAATATACCTGCCATGTGGTTGGGAACTACGGTTCAGCCATCGGGCTTTGCTTTTGTAAACTTTCAGGGGAAAATTGACACCACTGCTGCTGCTAATTGTACTCGTCCACAGATGGTTTCCTTTACCTATAAGATCGGAACAAATGCAAATCTGAAAACTGTTAATATGCCCACACAGAATTTTACAGTTTCCCCGAATCAAATGCAATATGTGCACATGATAATTGATTACAATAAACTTTTTACAGGAATCAAACTTAGTACGAACAGTAATCTAAATGTCATTTCTGCTGCTGATAACGCACTTCCTTTAGCAACGCAGATAAAAAATAATATTCCGTTAATGTTTAAGTATGAGTAAGGAAGTGAAATGCAAAACAGTAATGCCAATCTTTTTTATGTTTTTGGTTGGCATTACTGTTTTTTCCTGTAAGCGTGACAAAGCGCCTCTTGCTCGGATATGTAATCAAAGATTACCGGATACAGTTTCGTTTAGCAAAAATATTCTTCCCATCTTTCAAAATAATTGCAGTATCATTGGATGCCATACAGGAATAAATTCCGGGCATATAAATCTTGATGCTTCGGTTGCATATTCCCAACTGATGCAGCCGGGAAAAGGATATATTGACACGGTAAATCCAAATTTCAGTGTTCTCTATGACCGTATGATCTCCGATTCAAAACCTATGCCTCCTACTGGTAATTTAGATGCTTGTAGCACAGACTTATTATTTAAATGGATAAAACAAAAAGCTAAAAATAATTGATGTAAATTATTTCATGAAATAACATTTTCGTAAATTCACAAGAGCAAATATTTTTTCAAACCCCCATGAGAAAAAAAAACTTCTATTTACCCGTTTTGCACATTCTGAGCGCATCTTTTATTTTTTTCAGTAATTCATGCTGCAAACCCGGAACAGGCGGAGAGGCAAATCTTATTGTAACTCTTCAGCATCATGGGAATTCAATAAAAAGCAAAGTAGGATGGGTGGACACGGTTTTTGTCAAATTCAATGCAACGGAACTCGGTAACACTGCGCCCGGAAATTTTGACAAATACTTTGTTGGCACAACGGGAACATATACCATTGGTTGCGATGGCTTAAAATGCGGGAAATATTTTTTGTACGGCACTGCAATGGATAGTGCCGGGCCGTATCGTGTAACAGGAGGGTTACCTTTCGTTATTAAACATAAAGATAGGAAGCAGTCGTTGGATGTAACGCTTGCGGTTACTGAATAAAAGTTTATAAATATGCTTATTGAGCAGAATTCCTTACATTTGTATATGATTCGCAAATTGAAGTCCTGTTTTTCTGTTTTCCTTCTTGCCGTATTCCTATTTCCCACAGTTGTCAAGGAAGTACACATCGTTAATCACGAAAAGAGATTTCATTGCGATGCCAACGGGGAACAGCACTTGCACACCCAGCATCACGATTGTACGCTTTGTGATTTCGTTCTTCCTGTGGTTTCTTCTCCTTCCAATGTTGACAATAATTTTTCTCTATTCTGTTTTGCTGAAACCATTTTCCCTCGTCAAGCATATGTTTATTTTTCTTCTTCCCGATTATCTTCTACCTCACTAAGGGCGCCTCCTGTAATTTCCTGACCCCATCTTAATTCAAGCCATCCGTCTTAAGTGGATGCGCTGCATGTTTCATTTTTTATTTTTTTATCATGAAAACTATATTTAACCTATATATAGGAGCATTAATGTGTATGTCACAAATTGCTTTTGCTTCATCTGGCAAAACAAGTTTATCAGGAAAAATCACGGATAAAGACAGCAAGGAACCGATTCCCGGTGTACAAGTCTATTTCCCTGATTTAAAAACAGGAGCTATGTCTAAAGCTGACGGCACTTATTTTATAGACAACCTTCCTTCCACAAAAGTCCTTGTAAAAGTTAGTCAGGAAGGATATGCAAGTATTACAGAAACCATTGACCTCTCCACCACCACCACAAAAGATTTCGTGATGGGAGAATCGGTGACAGAAATAACTGAAGTAGTGGTGACCGGAACATCACATGCGACAGAACTTAAAAAAAATCCGGTACCGATGGTCGCTATCAGCCAGCAATACCTGACCCAAAATGCTTCAACCAATATTATTGAAACGATGAACAAAATTCCCGGTTTAAGCACACTGACAACGGGGCCGAATGTGTCAAAGCCGTACATACACGGACTGGGATATAACCGCGTACTTACTTTGTTTGATGGGGTGAGGCAAGAGGGGCAGCAATGGGGCGATGAACATGGGATTGAAGTTGACCAGTTCCTGATTGACCATATTGAAGTAGTGAAGGGTCCCGCAAGTTTGATGTATGGTTCGGATGCGCTGGCAGGGGTGGTAAACCTGCTCCCCGCTAATACAGTTCCCGATGGAACCATTAAAGGCAATGTGTTAACCAACTATCAAACCAACAACAAACAAGTGGCCGGTTCTTTTAATCTTGACGGCAACAGCAAAGGATTCGTGTGGGGATTTCGAGGTTCACACAAACAAGCATCCGATTACCAGAATAAGTATGACGGAAGAGTCTTCGGAACAAAATATAATGAGAACGATCTTAATGCCTATATAGGGCTGCATAAATCCTGGGGATATTCCCGCCTCAATTTCAGTTTATACGACAACTTACAGGAAATTCCGGATGGAAGCCGGGATTCCACCACAAGGAAATTTACCAAACAAGTTTCTGAACAAGATACCATACGACCGATTGTATCTGATGCGGAATTAAAATCATATACTATCGGAGTTTTGCATCAGCACGTTCAGCATTACAGAGTTTTTTCAAACAGCAATTTTATTTTCGGCAAGAGCAAATTAACGCTGAATCTCGGTTATCAGCAAAGCATACGCAGGGAATTTTCTCACCCCTTGTATCCTGATTTAGCCGGGCTTTACCTAATCCTCAACACGTTTTCTTATGATGTAAAATATTATTTGCCAGAGGTAAAAGGATATGAAACCACAATCGGTGTAAATGGGATGCTGCAAAATAATGACGCAGGTAAAGGAACGGAGATGGTAATACCCTCCTATCATTCATTAGACATTGGCCCGTTCGCGCATGTAAGAAAGACATTTGGCAAGTTAGACATCTCAGCAGGCGTGCGTTATGATATTCGGATGTATCAAAACGATTCCATGTTCACCAAACCAAATCCAGCAACAGGATTTGATATGCAAACTCCTGCCAATCTATCTGATACCACCGTTGTAAAACAATTCGATTATTACAAACACACATTTGCCGGAGCCAGCGGAAGTTTGGGAATGACATATAACATCAGCGATAATTTTGGCATCAAAGCGAATGTAGGAAGAGGGTACAGAGCCCCTAATGCTGCAGAGATTTCTGCCAAAGGTGTTCATCCGGGAACAGGATTTGAGCAATTAGGAGATGCAAACTTCAAACCTGAATTTAGTTTACAGGAAGATGCAGGACTGTTTTTCAACAGCAAACACGTTTCAGGAAGCGTAGATTTTTTCAATAACAACATCAGCAATTATATTTACGATGAAAAATTACTCAGTGTGAAGGGAGGGGATTCTACTTTCGTGCAAAACGGAACTCCATTTCCTGTTTTCAAATTTAGGCAAACCACGGCCCAGTTATACGGAGGAGAACTAAGTATTGATATTCACCCGCATCCATTCGACTGGATGCATTTTGAAAATTCCATTTCTTATATCTATGCGGTGAACCTGGGAGGGAATGGCGCAAAGATCACCGACAGTACAAAATACCTGCCACTCATTCCCCCTTTTCATACAAACACCGAGCTGCGTGCGGAGTTCAAGAAAAAAGTCGGCTCGTTTTCATCTATATTCATAAAAGCGGGTGTACAATATTATTCGGCACAAAACCACTTTTATTCTGCTTACGGAACAGAAACAAAAACTCCTGGGTATACATTACTTGATGCCGGGGCGGGTGCGAACGTAGTAAATAAAAAAGGCAGCACTATTTTTTCTATTAGCATTCTTGGAACAAACTTAGCGGATGTGGCTTATCAGTCAAACATGAATAGACTAAAATATTTTGATAATTACCCGAATAATTGGACGGGGCGCAGTGGTATCTATAACATGGGAAGAAACATAAGCGTAAAATTAACAGTGCCATTGGATGTGAAAAAACCGAAAGAATAAATTAAAGTAACAGCAAGTTTTAGTTGGTTTAAGGGATGCGTTGAGTAAATTTCAGCGCATCCCACTTGCTATCTAAATAATCAAAAGCTATGAGTAAGAGTCTAAATTATTTAAAAACATATAACTTGAGCCGAGCCAAAAATTAGTGGTCATAATAAGCCGACAGTAAACGGGGTCTAATTCCCAAATTGCTCTTAGTCAAAAAATAAAAAGGGCTTTCATTTAAAACACCTCAACCACATTTTTTACTTACAAAACCGTAGGATATTTATGAATGAGTAAATTTGTTGCGCTGGCTTTACTTAACAATATAAGTGACCTCATGCAAAGCATAAATTTCCACCACGCGGGATATCTGTTTACGTCCGACAAGGCATTAATGCAGTGGGAAGTAATCCATAAGTGGTTAAGCAGCGAATCCTACTGGTCAAAAAACATTCCTTTTGATTTAGTAAAAGCAGCAGGTAAAAATTCATTTTGTATCGGAGTTTTTCATGAAAACAAGCAAGTCGGCTATGGAAGAATTATAACGGACTTCAACACCTTCGGATATTTGGCAGATGTATTCATAGTGGAGGAACATAGAAAAAAAGGATTGTCGAAAGAAATGATGTCTTGCATTATGAAACTTGATTGGGTGAAGAATTTGAGGAGATTCATGTTGGCAACAAGAGATGCACACGAATTATATAAACAATACGGGTTTTCCAACCTTGGCAATCCAGATCGGCTTATGGAAATCACTCAGCCAGAAATCTATGAGAAATTAAATCCTTTATCCTGAATAAATGAAGCAAGTAAATTGGTTTAACAGGAAGTTCTTTTTTTCTTCCAATAAGCACCGTTCCTCTGTATAATCCCGGCAATTTTGAATTTTCATTTAGACTGTCTGGTATGCGGTTGGGTATGCGGCTGGATACTGTGTCCGATCAATTCGCTCCGCACCTATGCGGGCTGGCGCAGATGGTAAAAATGCCGAGGGAGCGTATTCAGGATCGGTTTTGCGTTGCCGTTTGTCGCTGTATGTTGCCGAATGTCTTATCCCTTCGTTCTGCACTTCATAGAAACACATAACAAAAGAAGATAAAGCGTAAATAAGAGAGACAAATTCAGAAGTCCCTTCCTCTCCGCTATAAGCCCTGTCTTTCATAG
>PLUL01000008.1 GCA_003164895.1 Bacteroidota bacterium
TATGAATTATGAAAGAGGTCTAATGACTGGTATTTTGACGGAAAAAAATATTCTTTCAAACGAACAGTAGGCAAATTACCCTTTAGAATAAAAAAACACCAGTCGGTTCTCCTAAAAAAACTCGGGGAGAGCGACATGCAATTGCAAATTAACAAAGTGACGAACTTACTACTTGCAATAAAAAACCTAAACGGCATATTAATTAGACCTGGCGAGACATTTTCGTTTTGCAAACTCGTTGGACTACCGACAAAAAGAAAAGGGTATTTATTTGGTATGGAACTGTCATTTGGAGAAGCACGATCAGGAATTGGAGGAGGGATATGCCAAATTTCAAATCTCATTCATTGGCTCGTAATTCATAGTCCGTTGACAGTTACAGAACGCTATCATCATTCTTTTGACCCCTTTCCAGATGATGGACGAGTTCTCCCTTTCGGCAGTGGCGCGACAGTTTTCTACAATTATCGTGACTACCAATTCACAAATAAAACCGATTACACTTTTCAAATAAATCTGTGGTTATCAGACAAGTGTTTAGATAGTGAACTTCGCACGGACGCAGAACTTGACTACGCATACCATATAGTTGAAAAAGACCATCAGTTTTTAAAAATAAATGGACACTTTTATCGAAAAAATGAAATTTGGAGAGAGAAGATTTTAAAATTTCAAAGCGGTAAAGTGGTAGATACCGAACTAATAACAAAAAACTTTGCTCGCGTTACATATATGCATGACAACTTTGTTGAAGTGACGGGAGCTGACAAAGAAAATAAAAACGACTGCTAATAATCCTGTACACGAAGATATTTTCTTCCTGCGCAAGAAAGTTGTAAAATTGGTTTTAAAGGTATATACGAAGTACTTTTAAGTACAAATTTTGGTGTTTTTACAATTAGGAGGATAGTAGGTGTATAAAACAAAAAGGGGTCTCCGATATATCGGAGATCCCTTTTAACATTAACAAACCAAACAAACCTAAAACTATGGGAGTGTAATAGCTACTGTGTAACTTCCAATGGTAACTTTTGCCAAATTATCGCAAGTTCCGTTATTAGGATAACCATAATCAATGTGGCGTGTTGCTTTTGTGCCTGGAGTAAAATCAAGCGTTCCATTGATAAATGGGTGCTGACCAACGAAATTTGAATTAGGAGAGCAATTGAAATCACGTTCCAATTGGCTGGTAATATTTGCTGTAAATGTTTCTCCTGCTGCATCTGTTCCGGTTGCATTGCCCGTAATTCCAACGTGCGCAAGTGTCCAGGTAATATGAACTGCCTGACCATGATAAACTGCTGTATCGCTGGTATTCAAAAGAGTTTTTACTTTGGTTGCACTCCAGGTAATTGTACCGGCTGGTTTTGCAATAGTGATGTTTGAAACATCCGACCATGTAAGATTTGTTCCCGGATTTAAATTTGGAGTCGTATTGGTAACTGTTTTGCTGAGAGTTACTGCATTGCCATCCACAGTATAGTTGTTTGAAGAAACAACCATTTTGTAACCTGGGTTTCTATAATATCTGCCACCAGAATAAGTATAAGTAATTGTTCCCGAGCGGGTATGTCCATCTAAACAAGTTTGTCCGTTAAAAGTAATCGTGATTGTTTTTAAAGTTGTATCAGTTACTACGCTTGCACAAGCTGATAAAGAATTTTCGTCTCCGTAACGATACGAAGCTGTTGAACCTGTTTCAGAAGATTGTGCTCCCATGGTGGTAATGTCATCTGCTGTTCTTTCGGCAAGTGCATTATCATTGGCACTTGAAGAATCGGTATCTGCCGCAGGATTTGTTGAGCTTTTCTTTTTACATGATACCACAGATACCGCTACTGCAAGAGCAATAACAGCAAACGATAAGGTGATTTTTGAAGTTTTCATTGTTTTTTGTTTTAATTATTGTTTTTTGAGGGTTTATGGGAGTATGACGCACTCATAATAAATAAAGTTACAGGTTTCAATATTATTTTTTTAATTGGGATATATACTAAGGAAGGAGTGTTGTGAAAACAGAAAGATAGAAACTAAACCTTTTATTTTAGTTTTGATTTCAGCTCATCAATGTATTGCTGAGAAACCGGATATTTCAACGATACCGCACGTTGCGCATAATCCAATGCTTCTGCAAAGCGGTTCAGATTTTTGGATGCGGCAGATACATTATAATTTGCTTCTGGGCTACTGGGAACAAGTTTCAGGTAACTTTTAAAATCGGTTATTGCATCTTCATACTTTTTTGCATTAAACTTTGCAATGCCGCGATTAAGAACCGAAACAGTATCGTAAGGATAAAGCTGAATCGCTTTATCATAATCGCTGATGGATTTATCAAACTGACCTACTTGCATTAATGTATATGCGCGGTTCTTATAAGTAAGCGCAACATCCGCCGACAACTCAAGCGATTTATCATAATCGGGAATTGCCTTTTCGTATTGCTTCATCATGGAGTAGGTAATGGCACGATTCAAATATGTGCTGGCATTCTTAGGATTAATTTCTATCGCGTGAGAATAAGCATCCAGCGATTTATCGAACTTTTGCTGAAGACCGTAAAGGTTTCCAAGATTGCTCCATATCTTTTCATTGCTGCTGTGAAGTTTTTGCGTAACGAATTCATAATCTTTCAACATCTTGTCTAATTCGTTGTGGTCTTTGTAATAGATGCCGCGGTTTTCATAAGCAATTTCTATAAATGGATATTGATTCATCGCATCGGTCCATAAAGTTTCGGCATTCGTCCAGATTTTTGTTCGCTCATGTGTGAGATAGGAAAAATATATTCCTGAAGCGATAAGAATTCCGGCAAACAAATTTGAAACGGAAGAAGAAAAATATTTCCGCACATATTCAAAAGAAAATCCTATAATAAAAAACAATCCTGTATAGGAAGCATACGCGTATCGGTCTGCCATTATCACCGAACCCACTGAAAGAAATTGAAGCACCAGCACCACGGTTATAAAATAAAAAGCAAAACCAAAGGCAAGAACCTTTCCAATAGTTTCGTTTTTTCTAAGACTGAAAAAAATGGCAACTACAATACCTAAAACAATAAAGGGTGATGCGTAATAAATGATTGGAATATTTCCCTGCGCATCGGTAAACGGATACGGATAAAACGCAGAAAGATTTATTGGTACAAGCAGCTTATAAATGTACATGATGAATCCATAACATCCAAATGTAAGTCGCTGAAACAAGGAAAATGTTCCCATCGCAGCAATTGCACCATGACTTTGAATTTCAAACGCCACAACGCCAAACACTACTGCCACAATAAAAAAGTGCGTCTTCTGAATAATGCTTTGAGAAATTTGTTTGATTGTTTTTGCTTCGCCATAAAACCAATCTATCAGTACCAGCACCACCGGAAGAACAACGCCCATTCCTTTTGAAAGACAGGAACAGACAAACATTACAAAACAAATCACCATCCATTTAGTTTTTTTCTCGTCAAGATAACGCAGATAAAAAATCAAGGAAATCAAAAAGAAAAACAAATACAAAACATCTTTTCTCTCAGCAGCCCATGTTACGCTTTCTACGCGCATAGGATGAATTCCAAAAAATGCGGAAACAATTAATGCAACGTTAAAAGGATTGGGACGGAATGTTCCGGAAACTATTTTCCGGTTATATCCTTCCATAAACATTTTGATGAAAACAAAAACAAGCAGCGTGTTCAGAATGTGAATGAGCACATTATTTAAGTGGTAATAATACGGATTCAATTTTCCGAGTTTGTAGTCTATCGCCAAAGAAAGCATCGTGAGCGGATGGTAATTCAGCGAAACAGGAGTTGAAAAAATTTCTTTTATAGCTTTACCATCTAATTTCCAGATCATCGGATTTTCGGTAACATACGTTCCGTCATCCCAGTTGGTAAATTCGCATTTGAGAGATGGATAAAAAACAATGAACGTTACAATGGCGATTACACATAAAGCAATCCATTGTTTTTGTTTGTTGGAATCTTGTTTTTTACCGGAAGATTTTATTGGTTGCTTTTTACTATCCGCTTGCTTGTTTGCCGGAATTTTTTGTGCGGATTTTTTCTTGCTCATTCTCGCCAGGCAGAATTAAATCATGTTGAGGCGCTTTTCCAATTCTTCTCTATAGGTTGCGCTAACAGGAATTTGTTTTTGCAAATCTTCTATCATCAAAAAGTTGTGATCAATAGCGGCAATTTTATCTATGCGGACAATGAAAGAGCGGTGTGCACGGACAAATTCCATAGAAGGAAATTTTTGTTCAATGTCCTTCATGGTGGAATGAATGATGTACCGATTTGTTTTTGTATTTATCGTTACATAGTCTTTAAGTGCTTCAACAAAATAAATATCTTTTGTATTAATTTTTACAAGTTTCTGATTTGATTTTACAAAAATGGTGTCTTTGGTGCTTTTGGATTCAACCAATGAATAAAGAAAGTCGCGTTCTCGTTTCAGGTCGTTTGCTTTTTCGTGTTTGTAAAGAGCAATTTCAATATTGGTTTGCAGATCAATTTCTTTGAATGGCTTTATAATGTATCCGTACGGCTCGGTAACTTTTGCTTTTGAAAGTGTGCTGCTGTCGGCATAAGCAGTAAGAAAAATAATTGGAATGTTAAGTTTTTGTTTAATGTAATCTGCCGCTTCAATGCCGCTCATGTCTCCTTTCAGCATAATGTCCATCAACACAAGATTTGGTTTTGTGCGCTCCGCCTGACTTATGGCGTCTTCTCCGGTGGAACACATTCCCAGCACATCATATCCAAGTTTTTTCAGTGATTGCTGAATATCTTTCGCAACAATGTTTTCGTCCTCAACAATCAATATTCCGGTTTTGTTCATGGGAGATTTTTAGGATTGTTTTGATTTTCTGAATGCAATTATAAATTTTGTTCCGTTATCTTTTTTGCTTTCCATTTTTATTTTTCCATTCAGTTGCTCCACCAGCGAAATAACTAATTGAAGTCCGAGCGATTCTGATTTTTTGTAATCCACGTTTTTAGGAAATCCGCTTCCATCATCCCAGATTGCAAGTATAATATTTTCTTTCTTAACTTTCACGGAAATGCCCACTGATCCTTTTTTCTTTTTTGCAAAAGCATACTTAAAAGAATTAGAAAGAAGTTCGTTGATGATAAGTCCGGATGGAATGGCATCGTCAATGTGCAAAAAAACTTTTGGAATATCCAGCCGCAGCAAAATCTTTTTTTCCTTGATGGCATACGACTGCTGAAGGTTGCCGGCAAGATTTGCCACGTATTCAGCAAAATTAATATTGGCAAAATCATTCGTCATGTACAATGTAGCGTGAATGAACGCCATGGAAGAAATCCGGTTTCGGCATTCGTTAAGAAGATCCAATGTCTTTTTATCTTTCACGTATGCACTCTGCAATTTCAGAATGCTTGAAATTACCTGTAGATTATTTTTTACGCGGTGATGTATTTCTTTCAGCAGGATTTCTTTTTCGTGAACGGATTTTTTCAGTTGGTCTTCTGTTTCTTTTGCGCGTGTCGTGTCGCGCGAAATGCTCATCATTCCTATGGTTTCTCCTCTCTCGTTTTTCAAAAGTGAAGCACTGATGAATGCGGGAAATGTTTCACCGTTCTTTTTAATCTGTTTTACTTCACCGAAAAAACTTTCGTCTTCCGAAATTATTTTTTTCAGCGTTGCATATTGGTCTTTGTCTTCGTATAAAACGGACATGTCGTTATTTTGTATTTCAGAAAAAGAATATCCAAAAGTATTTTGCGCCGCACGATTAAACTCGGTAATTTTTCCTTCCTGATCGCAGGCAAAAATCATATCAATAGAGCTGTCAATAAGCAGACGGGTATATTTCTGACTTGCATTGAGGCGCTGGCGTGTGCGGATGTGAGAAGCAATTTCGCGTTTCAAATCGCGGTTACTTTCTTCTTCAATCTGTAACCGAATGTGTTCGCGCTCCAACTGCCGCTGCAGGGAAATGTCGTGAAGCACCACTTCTACGGCAGGCAATCCATGATAAACGATGCGGTTTGTTTTGGTTTCAATTTCAATAACTCTTCCGTCAGATCTTTTAATCTTAGTTTCAATGAAAGGCGATTCTTTACCCTTATTCATCTCTGTTTTACGAGATTTTATTCTGTCATGATATTCCGGCAAAACATAACTAAAAAGATTTTTGTTTGGTAATTCTTCAAGCGAAGAAAGTCCCATTATTTTACAAGCTGCGGGATTAGCAAAAATCAATTCTCCTTTTTCGTTGTGAATAAAAATTCCGTCGGGCATGTGCTCTATCAGACTTTTATAATTTTCTTCTCGCTCCTGCAATGCCTGCTGCATCCGTCTTGTTTCGGTTATGTCAATGAGTGTTCCTTCAATATATTCTTTGTTTCCTTTTGAATCTTTTATAAGCGTCACGTTTTCCATAATCCAGATTTCGCTGCCATCTTTTTTCCGCATTCGCATCTGATAATTTTTTACGAATCCTTTCTTTTTGAGATCGTCCAAATATTTTTCTCTTTCTTCAGAAGAAAAATAAAATTCGTGTGTGCTCGACTTTTTTAGTTCTTCCGCCGATTTAAATCCTAAAACATCAACAAGCGCCTGATTAAAATCCACCAACTTTCCTCCGGTTTCGGATCTAAAAACAGCTGCAAGATTGTTTTCGAAAAGATGCCGATACCTTTGTTCGCTTTCTATTAGACTTTGCTTGGTATTGTTTTCTTTTTTTCCCATGATCTATTTGAAACTTTCTCCGGGAAGAAGCGGTTTAATTTTTGCTCCGTCAAATTTTATTTCTTTTCCGTTCTTGAAAGTAATTTCGATGAGAATAGTTCCATCCGGATTGTAATAATTCCATTTTCCATCCTGGTTTCCAACAATATATTTTCCTTCTTCTTTTATTTTTCCATCGTGAAAATAATAAATGTGTTTGCCGTCGGGAAGTCCTTCCACATAATTTCCTTCAAACTGCAATTGGTTGTTATCGGCAAAATAAGATTTCCATGGTCCGTCTTTTTGGTCATTCTTATAATTTCCTTCTTCGCGATAATCCATTAGTTCGTAAAACCATTTTCCTTCTTTCAGCCCTTCAACATAAATTCCTTTCGTAATTACTTTTCCACTGTCGCTCCACTCTATGAGCGAGTCTTCGCGCTTTCCGTTTAAATAATTTTCTTCGCGAAGCAATGTTCCTTTATCATAAAACCATTGCCACCTTCCCTGCGCTTTTCCTTTTTTATCATATTTCCCTTTTTGTTCCACCTTTCCATTCGGATGATAAAAAATCCATTCTCCAACTTTTGCTCCGTTGTCATAATTTCCTTTTGCTTTTATTGCTCCGTTAGGATGATATTCTTTCCACAGTCCTTGCTGATTTCCTGCCTCATCAATTAAACCTTCGCCCACCAAATTTCCTTCATGATAAATTTTTGCACTGGTAATTTTTCCTTCGGGAGAATATTCCTTATGTGTTCCTTCGGCAACTCCGTATAAATAAGTTCCTGTTTTTTTTATGCTTCCGTCTTCGTAATATTCATTTCGAACTTCCAATTTGGTTGTAAGTTCCGGTGCTTCTTTCTGAATAGAGTCTCCTACATATTTGTCAATGTTCGCCAGGCTTCCATTTTCAGAATATGTTTTTGAATATCCCGTTTTTTTTCCATTCTGAAAAGTTGTTTCAGATTTTACTTTTCCGCTGGGGAAAAAATATTTCCACGTTCCTTGTTTCTCTCCAGATTTATCCGTACGATTTATTCTTTCTTGCTTTTTCAAAACTCCATAGCTGTATTCAAGAATGCTGATAATATTTCCATCGTTGTCGTATTCGTATGCAGTTCCGTTTTCTTTTCCTTTTTCAAAAGGAATTTTTGTTTTTATATTTCCTTTTGATTGTGTGGAATCCTTAGGAGGGAAATAAGTAAATTCTGTTCCGCTTTTTATATCCGCAATATAATTTTCTTCCGACAAAATATATCCGTCTGTGTCCCAACTTCTTTTAACACCATCTTTTTTCCCTTTCAGATAATTTATTTCCGTTACAATTTTTCCTTTTCCATCATAAAATTTCCACAAACTATCTAACTCGTAATTTTTTCTATTCCCTTCCGATTTCATTTTTCCGCTTGGCAAATAGGTTTTCCAATATCCATCCGGTTTACCATCGCGCATACTTCCTTCGCTCGAAATTTTTCCGTTCTCGTAATAAAATTTTTTATATCCATTCGGATTTACTTCTTTATCTGATTGAGCCAAGCAAGTAGTAAGTAATAAGTAACAAGTAGCAAGAGATAAAAAATATTTTAATTTATTTTTCATTTTTATAATCCAAGTTTTTCTGAAATATCCAACATTCTTCTGATTGGTTTCGCGGCTCTTTCTATCAAATATTTATCCAAAATAATTTCTGGTTTTTCATCTCTCAAACACGTATATAATTTTTCAAGTGTATTCAATTTCATGTGCGGACAATCATTGCAAGCGCATGAATTATCTGGCGGAGCAGGAATAAATATTTTATCAGGTGATGCTTTTTCCATCTGATAAATAATTCCGGTTTCTGTTGCCACAATAAATTTATTCGCTGAATTTTTAATCGTATAATTTAATAATCCTGTTGTTGAACCAATATAATCTGCAATCTGTAAAACAGATTCTTCACATTCAGGATGAGCAATAAATTTTGTATCAGGATGTTTCTCTTTTAACTGAATTATTTTTTTTAACGAGAATATTTCATGCACCATACAAGAACCATCCCATAATACCATTTTTCTTCCTGTTTGTTTTTCAATAAACCTTCCTAAATTTTTGTCTGGTGCAAAAATAATTTTTTCATCTTTCGGTAAACTTTCAACTATTTTCTGAGCGTTGGTAGAAGTGCAAATTATATCCGATAATGCTTTTATTTCTGCTGAACAATTTACATAGGTAATTACGGTATGATTTGGATGTTTTTTTTTAAACTCTGAAAATTTATCAGCAGGACAAGCATCAGCCAAAGAACATCCGGCATTCAAATCCGGGAGTAAAACTTTTTTTTGTGGTGAAAGAATTTTCGCTGTTTCTGCCATGAAATGCACTCCTGCAAAAACAATAATATCGGCTTTTGTTTTTGCCGCCTGCTGAGATAATCCCAAACTATCTCCGATAAAATCCGCAGCATCCTGAATATCCGGTTCCTGGTAGTAGTGGGCGAGTATAATTGCATTTTTTTTCTGTTTTAAAATTTTTATTTCAGAAAACAAATCTACGGAAGTATTTTTTGCGGAGTTCATGAACTTATTAAACAAACATTAATGTATTTATTCTTTATTTATAAAATATTTAATGTAATTATAATAGTGTTAATATGGTTTATAAAAATATGGAATAATCCTTGACAAGTGTAGTTATAAAAAAGTAGAAACATGTAATGAACACACAATAAATTACAACGCATTGATTATCATTTATTTTATACTCTATTAACATGTTGTTGATATGCTTGTTGGTTGAAAACATTTATGATAATATTCAAAAAATAAAGTTTAAAAGTTGTTTCAATTATTGTAATACTTTGAATAAATGTTGATGACTTAAAAAAAAGCGGTTGATAAAATATTTATTAAAAAGTAAGTAACATTATATCAAAAGTTTCTTAACAAGTTCGGGAACTCCTGTTCCGGCTCTTTCTCTCTTAACAGTGAGATTTGAAATGTAATCCTTGCTCACCGCTTGAGGGTCAATTAAATATTTTGGCGAATCGTGTGGCACAAAATCCACGAGTCCGGCAGCTGGATAAACATTCAAAGATGTACCCACAATAATAAAAATATCTGCCTTAGCAGCAATATTACCGGCTTCATCCATGTGCGGAACATTTTCGCCAAACCAAACAATGTGTGGTCGGAGTTGTGAACCTTTTGCGCAATTTTCACCTATGCGTATTTCTGTTCCTTTAATTTTATAGATAAGTGAATGGTCAACGCTGCTTCTGCTTTTAATTATTTCTCCGTGAAGATGAAGTACTTTTTTTGAACCTGCCCGTTCATGTAGGTCGTCAATATTTTGTGTTATTATTTGTACATCAAATTTTTTTTCCAGTTCAACAAGTGCGTAATGCGCGGCATTTGGTTTGGCATTCATCACCTGTTTTCTTCTCTTGTTATAAAAGGTCAAAACCATTTCCGGATTATTTTCCCATGCTTCAGGAGTTGCCACGTCTTCTACTTTATATTCTTCCCATAATCCTCCGCTGTCGCGAAAAGTTTTTAATCCGCTTTCCGCGCTAATGCCCGCTCCCGTGAATACAACTATTTTTTTCTTTGACATTTAACTGCGATTAAAAAAAGGGAGAGTTTTTTGTATTTTGTATATTCGCGCTTGATTCAAAAAATATAATGTATGGCAAAGTTAATAAAAGAAGACGCGCTTGATTACCACTCACAGGGCAAGCCGGGAAAGATAGAAGTAGTTCCAACAAAACCACACAGCACACAGCGCGATCTTTCATTGGCTTATTCTCCGGGAGTCGCGGTACCTTGCCTTGAAATAGCAGCCAACAAGGAACTTGTATATAAATATACGGCAAAGGGAAATTTAGTTGCCGTGATTTCAAATGGCACAGCCGTATTGGGATTGGGAAATATTGGACCTGAAGCCGGAAAACCCGTGATGGAAGGAAAAGGAATGCTCTTTAAAATTTATGCCGACATAGATGTGTTTGATATTGAAGTGGACGCGCTGGATGTTGATTTATTTGTTCAAACGGTAAAAGCCATCGCGCCAACTTTCGGCGGAATTAATCTGGAAGACATCAAAGCTCCGGAATGTTTTGAAATAGAAAAAAGATTAAAAGAAGAATTGAAAATTCCGGTGATGCACGATGATCAGCATGGCACGGCTATTATATCTGCCGCTGCACTTTTGAATGCTGTTGAGATTGCTGGAAAAGAACTTTCCAGTGTAAAGATTGTGGTGAACGGTGCAGGAGCTGCTGCAATTTCCTGCGCAAAACTTTATATTTCTCTTGGAGCGAAAAAAGAAAATATTCTGATGCTCGATTCAAAAGGTACGCTGAATACCGAAAGAAAAGATATTGACGAAACAAAAAAATTCTTTGTTGTAAAAACAAAATTGAATACGCTGGAAGAAGCCATGAACGGTGCCGATATTTTTATTGGACTTTCAAAAGGAAATATTGTTTCGCAAAAAATGGTTCAGTCAATGGCAAAAAACCCTATCGTCTTTGCGCTGGCAAATCCAGATCCTGAAATTCCTTATGAAGAAGTAGTGGCAGCCCGACCAGACGCCATTATCGCAACAGGTCGTTCGGATAATCCGAATCAGGTGAATAATGTTTTAGGTTTTCCTTTTATTTTTCGCGGAGCGTTGGATGTTCGTGCCACCCAAATCAACGAGGCGATGAAACTCGCTGCCGTGCGTGCCATTGCCGATCTCGCCAAAGAAACCGTTCCCGAAGAAGTAAATCTTGCTTACAACCAGCGCAACATAACTTTCGGAAAAGAATATATTATTCCAAAACCAATTGATTCACGATTGATTTATACTGTTGCGCCTGCCGTGGCAAAAGCTGCCATAGATTCTGGTGTTGCTCAGAAAAAAATTACCGATTGGGAAGCATACAAGCAGGAACTTATCAATCGTCTCGGTATTGACAACAAACTCATCCGCACCATCACGCAAAAAGCAAGACAAAATCCTAAGCGCGTGGTGTTTGCGGAATCGGATCATTATAAAATTTTGAAAGCCGCACAAGTGGTGCGCGATGAAGGAATTGCAAAACCCATTCTGCTTGGCAATGCAAAACGAATTCAAAAACTTATTGAAGAAAACCATCTTGATTTGGAGGATGTAATCATCATTGACCCGCGCAGTCAGGAAGAACAGGAACGACTAAAGCAATACGGAGATTTATTATTTGAAAAAAGAAAACGCAGAGGATTTACTCTTTATGAAGCCAGGCAAATAATTCGCGAGCGGATTTATTTCGGAACCATGATGGTGGAAACAGGAGCTGCCGATGCAATGATTTCCGGCATCACTCGAAAATATGCAGATCCAATTCGCGCAGCATTACAAATAATTGGCGTGCAGGAAGGAGTTCGCAAAGTTGCCGGCATGTACATCATGATAACCAAACACGGACCGTTCTTTTTTGCGGATGCAACTGTGAATGTAGATCCCGATGCACAGGATTTGGTTGACATTGCCGTGCTTACCGCCAATGCCGTGAAACAATATAATATTGTTCCGCGCGTGGCGATGCTTTCGTACTCCAACTTTGGTTCGGTAGGCGGAGAAATTCCCAACAAGGTGAACAAAGCCGTGGAATTGCTGCATAAAAATTATCCGGGATTAATTGTGGATGGAGATTTGCAGGCAAATGTTGCGTTGAACAATTCTTTGCTTAAAGAACATTTTCCCTTTAGTGAATTGGTTGATAAAAAAGTAAACACACTCATCTTTCCCAATCTTGCTTCGGGAAATATTGCTTACAAAATGATGCAGGAGATTGGCGGAGCCGAAGCTATTGGACCCATTTTGCTCGGAACAAAAAAGCCGGTGCATATTTTACAGCTTGGAAGTTCGGTGCGCGAAATTGTGAACATGGTTACCATTGCGGTGGTAGATGCGCAAGCGAGGAAGTAAAAACTCTTTTGAATACCAGTGATACTAATGTTTATCATGGTCAGGCGGTTCATATTACCAGAAAGTTACACCGTAGCTATTACACTCCCATAGTTTTAGGTTTGTTTGGTTTGTTAATGTTAAAAGGGGTTCGCAATTTGCGAACCTCTTTTGTTTTATATAGTTTCACCTATCATATTTCTCTTTTTTACCGATAACAGTTGCGTTATTCAAGCGAACATGCGCGTTTTGATAGCGAACAGTTGTATTTATGCTTGTAACAGCCATATTATTGATGGTAACAGGCGTATTTCTGCTTGTAACAGTCATATTATTGACGGTAACAGTTGTATTTTTTATGATAACAGTAATATTATTGATGGTAACAGTTGTATTTCTGCAACGAACAGGCGTATTATTGAAGCGAACAGTTGTATTTTTACTTGTAACAAGCATATTATTGATGGTAACAGGCGTATTATTGATAGTAACAGTGGTATTATTGATGGTAACAAGCAAGTTTGCTCTTGCAGTCTAGAATTTTATGAAAATGCGATAATTTTATTTGTTGATTCATCATTATTCAAGTCTCTAATTTTGACATATCTTTACCTTTTTAATAAATTAAATACACATGGCGGAAATAAAACTGACAGCAGAACAGAGCAGAATAATTTTAGAGAAAGTTCAAGAAAAAATAATAAACTATTCTTGTTCTCTTTGTGGCAATAAAAACGCAAGCGTTGAATCCTACATAGTCAACTTACCAATAGCAAACGATTTTTCGGTAAGACTTGGAGGGCAAATATCACCAATGGTTCCATTAGTTTGTACTAATTGTGGACACACATCATTTTTAAATATTATGACTTTGGGACTTGGGCAGCTATTTAAAAAATAACAATAGGAAAACATGAGTACAAATATTACAAGCGCAGTTAAAGCTACCGTCACCGCCCCAGATAATATAGAAATCCCCTTAGTTAGAGGAGATCATCATGAAATGAGGAATATTTTTAGAATATTTTTTGAAATATTTTTAGCTGTCACTGCTATGTGGGGAGGCGTTGTATTTTCAAATGGAAACCCCTCACAATTGCGTTATATATCTTTAGGTTTTCTGTTAATTATTACAATTACTTTTTTATTAATTTCTATATTCTATAAAAAGGGTTTTAAAATTTGGGGCAAGAAACAAACCGTATAGAGGTATGTAACAGATAAAACCACACTAATTGTATCAATTCCCCGGAGGATTTGTAAGGTTGGGGTCTTCGGCTTCTTTTTCTTTTTTGAATTCAAGATGTCCGAATTTGTAAGTAAAGTTAATTCCAAAGGAGCGGTAAGGAAGTTGCCGTAAATTTTCCAACGTAAAATTATCTCCGGTTAAACTTGTTTTTTGGTTCACGTATTCGTTAAAAAAGTTGGTGGCGGTAAATGCAATGCTCGCGTTCTTGTGGAACAACTGTTTGCGGAAAGCAAAATTGTAAGTAGTAAAAGATGGCATGGTTCCCTGCGCGTTGATGCGCGGAGAGTTAAAATTGCCAAATGCTTCGAGCACCAGCGTGGGGCTGAGCTGATAGGTTATGTTGAGGTTAGCGCGGTAATTGAAACCGTGCACATCGGCAGTAGAAGAAATGCCGCTGAAAATATATCTTTCAAATCCCGAAAGGTTGGTGCGGATATTTAATTTCTCGCCAAACGGAACGGACGCAAATAAATTAAGCCCGTAATTATCTTCGTGACCAATGTTCTCGCGCACGCGCACCGCCACATTGCTGTAGGTGGAATCGCCCACTTTATAGGTTGGATAAAAATAAGTATACCACTGAATGTCGTTGGTGTTGTTGCGCATGAAAAGCGTGGCGCTGAAATTTCCTTTCTTGGCAACGGGTTGGCTGTAGCTCAGTTCCACTTTGTCTCCGATCTCCGGCAGCAGATTTGGATTTCCGGTAGAAATGTTTTTCGGGTCGGTGGCGTTAACAAAAGGATTCATGTCTCCGTAATCGGGGCGCTGAATGCGGTGCGTGTAACCGAGCTTGAGCATCTGCTCTTTCTTGAACTTGTGCGAAATAATAGCAGATGGAGCCAGCGTGTTGTAAGGAGCAAAGGTCATATTTCCTGAATTGGAAAAATCTGCATTTGCCTGCGTGTATTCGTAACGGCTTCCCGCTTTTACATCTAAGAATTTGAACAGCTTGAACTGCACAGAAAGATATCCGGCATAAATGGTTCTGAAAAAATCCATGGTGGAAGATTGCGAAGTGCTGTAATCGTAATTGCTGTTGGCAAGATTAAGCAGGTAAATATCGTTCACGTTGTAATCGTGGTCCATGGTTAGCTTGGCTCCTGTTTCTATCGTTACATCTTTGGGTAGCGGATGCGTGTAATTGATTTCAACATTGGTGAGCGATTGTGTGCTGGGATTATTTCCGTACGAGCCGTTATAAATATTTACCGGAGAAATAAATTCCTGCGTTTGGTCGAAATACGAAACATCCAGTCCGGTAGAAGTGTTCAATAAAATTTCCAACTCCTGATCTTCTTTCTTGAATTTTTTCTTGTAGCTTATCTCGGCATTATACCAGTGCGCTTTAAAATAACTGTTGGTGAGCAGCGAATCGTGTACGTTCGAAAGCGTGTTGCCAAAACCATCCCGTGCAAGAGTTGTTCTCCCTGCGCCTCCGTCATTGACCACACCGTAATAACCAATTCCCACCGAACCGCTCACAGAATTTTTATCGTTCAGGTCCCAGTCAAAACCAAATCCACCCTGATAACTTCTGCGAGTAAGATCGGTATTTCCGTTTTGCGTAAGAATGGTTGTTGAAGTAGTATCAGTGGATTTGCGTGTCATTTGATTCACCGTGCTTGAAGTTAGCATGGCATTTCCGTTGAAGTTGGCGTGAACGCCAAACTTTCCTTTTCGCGCATTCAGATTGAAAGAACCGTTTTCCAATCTTGTTCCTGCCGAAACAGAAACGTTGCCATTGATTCCCTGCGCGGTACTTTTTTTCAGAATGATGTTGATGATTCCGCCTGTTCCTTCGGCATCGTATTTTGCACCCGGACTTGTAATTATTTCAATGCTTTGAATCTGACTGGACGGAATGGATTGCAGCACATCGGCAATATTATTTCCGAATATCACCGAAGGTTTTCCGTTTATCAGAAAACGAATGTTTGCGTTTCCCTGAAGTTCCACGTTGCCATCCACATCCACATCCACCTGCGGAATTTTTTTCAGCACATCGGTTGCCACACCGCCTTGCGAAGTAACATCTTTGTCCACGTTGTACACCATCTTGTCAATTTTATTTTCTATCACGCTTTTTTCCGCGGCTATGGTAACTTCTTTTAATACTTTTTGTTTTCCGGAGAGTTTAATGTCTTTTAAAATCACAGTAGGATTTTCTTTGCTCACCACAATATTTTTATTTTCCTTCTTCTGATAACCGATAAAATCAATGATGAGTTTGTAATTGCCTTCGGCAACATTTTCCAATTTGAAGATTCCTTTTTCATCAGCCGTTGCGCCGTTCACCACTTTGCCGTCTTCCATTCTTTGCAGACTAACGGCAGCGTATTCCACGGCTTCGCCCGAAGCGGAATCAATTACCCTTCCGGTAATTTTTCCAATTTCCTGTTTTTTTTCTTCCTGTTGAGCGTGAACAGAAAATGAGAAAAGAAAAAGTAAAACAGAAAAGATTATTGTGATGCGGTTCATAAAGTTATTCCGAAAGTAATCAGCAAAAGTATTCGGTAAGTTCAAAGAGGTGTTAAAAATAGTTAAGAAATCCGTATCGCTTCTATTCTCCGATTTCGGCTTAATATTTCCTACTAACATCCTACTAACATCGTTTATTATTTCAATAATTCTATTTTACTTTGCGGGAAAGAAAACATTTTTATAAGTTAGAATAACTTATTTGGTTTTTTCTTTCAATAATTCTATTTTACTTTGTAAGTAAGATAAAAAGACAACACAGCATGAAATCAAAACTCAAATTAGAATGGACATTTGATGTATCAAAACCTGATA
>PLUL01000020.1 GCA_003164895.1 Bacteroidota bacterium
ATCATCTCTGATAGTGCCTGTACCAACCTGTCCGAGGCGGTATTGCTTGCTTAGGTTCTCTACTTTAATTACGGTGCTCATTTGAAAAGAAACAAAGTTATAAAATTACAGGGTAGAAAGTTGGAAAATTTAGCTGGCTCTACTGATATATCCTAACGATGACAAAGATAGAATATAAAATTTTCGATTGCATGAGAAAAATCAAATAATAGTTTGCTTTACAACCTTTGCTACAATTACATCGACTATGTTTTCGTATTAAGATGTGAAATTTTATCCTGTCATTTAGTCTTCTCGCCAGGCAGCATGAGTGTGAATTATGTAACTCTTAAATGGATTTATGTAACACCTATAGCTATTTTGTAGCGCACCTTTGTATCAAGAAAATTAATCCACAATCAATAATACTATTTATGAAAAACTTAACTGAACTAAAAGGAACCTGGAACGAACAAAAGGGACGGCTCAAGCAAAAATTTGCCATGCTAACTGATAGCGATGTATTGTTGGTGGAAGGCAAACAGGATGAAATGTTAGGTCGGCTTCAAACCAAGCTTGGAAAAACAAAAGAAGAAATATTCAAACTTATTTCTGAATTATAAATCGTAATCACAAATCAAAAACAATAAATAAAAATCAATTAAAATAAATCAAAATGAAAAAATCAATTTTAGCAATCGTAGCATCTCTTTTTGTAGCAGGTGCAATTTTAACAAGCTGCAATACTTCTGCCGAAAAAGTAGAAAATGCACAAAACAATGTGAAAGAAGCAAACAAGGATTTAGACAAAGCCAATCAGGAATATCTGGCGGATGTGGAAAATTACAGAAAAGAAACTGCAGGAAAGATCGCAGCTAACTACCAAAGCATTGTTGACTTTAATGCTAAGATAGAACATGAAACAAAAAAGACTAAAGCGGGTTACAAAAAGAAAATTACTGAATTGGAACAAAAAAATACTGACATGAAAAAGAAAATGGATGATTACAAAGCAGACGGAAACGAAAAATGGCAATTGTTTAAAACCGAATTCAGCAAAGGAATGGATGAAATTGGAAAATCATTAAAAGATCTGACTTCTAAAAATGTTTAACACTCATAGTATAAATAATTAAAAAATGACAAACGCAAAAAACTTAGGCATCTGGATGGATCACGCAAGTGCACATTTAATGGAGTTTACAACTGATCCTATCGAAACAAAAACCATTGCTTCCAAATTTACTCACGAAGCAAAAGAGCAAAGTATAGGAAAGAGCGAACGGCTGATGCATAACAAGGAACAGCACGAGCAATCGGAATATTACAAAGAGTTGGGCAACGCAATTAGAAATTATGAAGATGTTGTCCTCTTTGGTCCTACCGATGCAAAGGTGGAACTGTTAAATGTTTTAAGAGCGGATCATCGTTTCGCAAAAACTAAAATTGAAATTAAACAAGCCGATAAGATGACGGAGAACCAGCAACACGCTTTTGTAAGAGATCACTTTGCAAAACCACATTTTCATATTCATAAATAAACATTTTAAAAACTAAAACAATGACAAACCAAACAAAATGGTCAATAGACCAAACGCATAGTGCGATTGATTTTAAAGTAAAGCACTTAATGATTTCAAATGTGAAAGGCGCTTTCAAATTATTTGATGCAAGCATCTACACCACTCTAAAGGATTTCACAACTGCTGAAATTGATTTATGGATTGATGTTGCTTCGGTAACAACAGGCGATGCAAAACGCGATGAGCATTTAAGAGGTGCAGATTTTTTTGATGTACAAAAACACAAACAAATCACATTTACTTCAAGCACTATTGGAAAATCGGATAAAGATGGCAATCGTGAATTGTGGGGGGAATTAACAATGAAAGGAATTACAAAAAACATAAAACTAAATGTACAGTTCGGAGGAATAGTAAATGATCCTTGGGGAAATGAAAAAGCAGGATTCACAATTACCGGATATATCAACCGAAGTGATTGGGGACTTAGCTGGAACAACGCAATGGAAACCGGAGGATTCATGCTGAGCGATGAAGTGGCAATTTCTTGTGAAGTTGAACTTACCAATTCAGGTCAAAAAGATTTGAAAATGGAATTGGAACCAAAAGTTGAAAAAAGTATTGCGTAAATAAATTTTAATAAAAATAAAAATCATGGGAAACTTACTTTATGCTCTGGCGGTAATATTAGTTGTCTGCTGGGCGATTGGATTCATCGGCTACAATGCCGGAGGAATAATTCATATTCTTTTAGTCATTGCGCTCATTTCAGTTTTGCTGAGAGTAATTCAAGGAAGAAAAGCATCTTAATAAATTATTATATGGAAGAGAAAAAATTAACTACCGCAGGCGGCAGACCATATACCGAGTTTGAAAACTCAATGACTGTTGGAAATCGAGGACCAATTTTGTTGCAGGATTATTTTCTTCATGAAGACATGGCTCACTTTAATCGTGAACGAATTCCCGAAAGAGTAGTTCATGCAAAAGGAACCGGAGCATTCGGAACTTTCACCGTATCGAATGATATTACAAAATACACCAAGGCGAAAATCTTCTCGGATATAGGAAAGCAAACAAAAATGTTCGCACGTTTTTCACAAGTAGGAGGAGAAAAGGGAAGTGCTGACACCGAAAGAGACCCGCGCGGTTTTGCTCTGAAGTTTTATACCGAAGATGGCAATTGGGATTTGGTGGGAAACAATACGCCTGTGTTCTTTATTAAAGACGCAAAAAAGTTTTCGCATTTCATTCATACACAAAAGCGGGACCCGAAAACAAATTGCAAAAGTCCAACAATGATGTGGGATTTTTATAGTTTGAATCCTGAAAGTTTACATCAGGTAATGATTCTGATGAGCGACCGCGGAACTCCATTTTCTCATCGTTACATGCATGGCTTTGGAAGTCATACTTTTTCTCTCATCAATAAAAACAATGAAAAAGTTTGGGTGAAATTTCATCTCAAAACAAATCAGGGAATAAAAAATTTCACCAACAAAGAAGCGAATGAAATGCGCGGCATTGACCCAGATCATTCACAGCGTGATTTGGTGGAAGCGATTGCGAAAAAAGATTTTCCAAGATGGACTTTACAAATCCAGATAATGACGCAGGAGCAAGCCAAAACTTTCAAGTTCAATCCATTTGATTTGACGAAAGTTTGGAGTCACAAAGATTTTCCGTTGATTGAAGTTGGCATAATGGAGCTAAATAACATTCCTGAAAATTATTTTCGAGATGTTGAACAAGCTGCATTCGCTCCGGCAAGTGTTGTTGACGGCATTGGTTATTCGCCAGATAAAGTATTACAAGCTCGTATACTTTCTTATCCCGATGCGCACCGTTATCGTCTCGGTGTGAACTACGAACAAATTCCGGTAAACAAATGTCCTTACATGGTTTCAAATTATCAGCGTGATGGTTTGATGCAGACAGGAGAAAACGGAGGAGCAGAACCAAATTACCGCCCGAATAGTTTTGATGATATTGTTGTTGACGAAAATTATAAAGAACCTGCAATGAAATTAGAATCAAACACTGCCGATTGGTTTGACAGAAACAAAAATGATGACGACCATTTCACTCAGCCGGGCGATTTATATCGCAAAGCAATGAATGAGCAAGACAGAAAAAATTTGGTGAGCAATATTGTAAGTTCTATGAATGGAATTTGCGGAGAGAAGAAAAGTGAAATCGTTAATCGCCAGTTATGTCATTTTTTTCGTGCCGATATTCAATTAGGAATGGAAATAGCAAAAGGATTGGGAGTTACGATTGACGATAAAGCAATGGCACATGCATAATTGCAAACCGACCAATGAAATTCAGTTCAGATAAAAAAAACTTATTCTTCTTTTCTATTGCGGGAATTGCGCTTGTATCGGTGTTGGTGATTTTTTATTTTAAAATTCAAAAAGTAAAATCAACAAACGATTGGGTGGAACATACGCAGGAAGTTCTTCGCAAAAGCGATAATGTTCTTTTGGATGTTCTGAATATTGAAACCGGTTCCAGAGGATTTATGTTGACCGGAAACGAAGTTTTTTTAACTCCATTTTACGAAGCCGTCATTAAAATTGGAAATGACATAACTGATTTGACAATTCTTACGAAAGATAATCCGAGTCAGCAATCGCGAATAGATTCATTGAAAAAAGCCGGAGAAGATGGATTGGTTTTCATGAAACAATCCATTGAAGTGCGGAAGAAGAATGGATTGATGGATACAGAAAAAATAATTGCAAGCGGTAATGGAAAAAATCTTGTGGACAAAATAAGAAGTATCATTACCGATATTGATTCGGAAGAATTTCGTTTGCTTAAACTAAGAAAATCGGAAAATGAAAAAAGTGTTACTTCTTCGGAACTGATATTTGTATTACTTCTTGTTTTTATTGTTGTCGTTCTTGCTTTTGTAATTGTTGTTATCAATAATCAGAATACAAAAAACAAATTAGCTGAGAAAGAAAAGCAAACTTCTCAATACTCGCGCAGCTTGATTGAAGCCAGTTTAGACCCTTTGGTTACTATCAATTCCGATGGAAAAATTACAGACGTTAACAGCGCATCAGAAAAAATAACGGGAATCTTGCGCAAGGATTTGATAGGTACTGATTTCTCAAATTATTTTACTGAGCCGGAAAAAGCACAGGCAGGTTATCGTCAGGTTTTTGAAAAAAGTTTTGTTTCGGATTATCCGCTTACCCTAAAACATAAAAGCGGGCAATTAACAGATGTGTTGTATAATGCTTCGGTTTATAAAGACAATAACGGAAATGTGCTTGGCGTATTTGCTGCTGCACGAGATGTTACCGAGCAGAAACTGGCAGATAAAATAATTATCGAGCGCACTACACAGTTGCAATCTGTGAACAAAGAATTAGAAGCATTTACTTATTCTGTTTCTCACGATTTGCGAGCACCTCTGCGAGCAATTAATGGTTATGCAAAAATTTTACAGGAAGATTATACTGAGAAGTTAGATGCAGATGGCATCAAATCACTTTATGCAATTCAGAATAATTCAAAAAAGATGGGCACTCTCATTGACGATTTGCTGGCATTCTCAAGATTAGGAAGAAAGGTAGTCCCTTCTTCTGAAATAAATATGGCGGTTCTTGTTAAATCGGTACGCGAAGAAGAATTATTGAATAATCCGAAAGAAATTGAATTTGAAATAAAGGAACTTCTTCCGGCAAAAGGTCAACAGGCATTAATCAAACAAGTTTGGGTTAATTTAATTTCAAATGCAATAAAATATTCTCAACATAAACCAAAAACTAAAATTGAAATTGGTTCTTACCAAAAAAATAATCAGGTTGTTTATTATATAAAAGATAACGGTGTGGGATTTGACATGCAATATTATAGTAAACTTTTTGGAGTTTTTCAGCGCTTACATTCTCAGGAAGAATTTGAAGGAACCGGAATCGGATTGGCAATTGTTCAAAAAATAATTCAGCGCCACAATGGAACAGTTTGGGCTGAATCAAAATTAAATGAAGGAGCTTGCTTTTATTTCAGTTTACCAACTATTAACTCTTAAATCAAAATAATATGAACTACAATGACGTTGAAATTTTATTTGCTGAAGACAGTGCGGATGATGCCGCGCTCACAATTCGCGCACTAAAAAAAGGTGGACTATCCAATACCATTTTCCATGTGAAAGATGGTGCTGAAGCATTGGATTTTATGTATTGCAGAGGTGAATATGCAACACGAAATATTCAAAATCATCTCAAGCTGATATTGCTTGATTTGAAAATGCCAAAAGTATCAGGCACAGAAGTGCTTGAAAAATTAAAATCCGACCCGGCATTTAAAATAATTCCGGTGGTGATACTTACTTCTTCAAAAGAAGACCCGGATATTACCCGCTGTTATGAACTTGGAGCAAACAGTTATATCGTTAAACCGGTAGAGAGCGATAATTTTTTTCAAACAATTAAAGACCTCAGCATGTACTGGATGATTTCAAATCAACCGCCACACTAATGAACAGCGCGCTGAAAATATTGCTGGTAGAAGATTCTGAAACGGATGCGGATTTGCTTGTACGATTTCTGCATAAGGAGAAAATTGATTTTAACCATTCGCGGGTTTGGAACAGAGACGCCTTTGTAAATGCGTTAAAACAAAACAATCATGATTTAATAATTGCCGACCACTCGCTTCCTCAGTTTAGCGGAATGGAAGCTTTTCATCTTGCTAAAAGTGAAAATAAAAATATCCCTTTTATTTTGGTTACAGGAACAGTAACCGAAAATATTTTAGCCGAATATGCAAAGGAAGGAATTGACGATTATATTCTGAAAGAAAACCTTTTGCGTCTGCCATCAGCCATTGAACATGTACTCGGAAAGAAAAAGATAGAACTGTTGCACGCGAAATTAGAACTTGCACATAAGGATATTAAGGACAGCATTAATTACGCGAAAAAAATTCAGAATGCAATGCTTCCAGATACAACCTTGTTGCGCGATACTTTTCCACAATCTTTTATTTTATTTAAACCAAAAGATATTTTGAGCGGAGATTTTTACTGGTTCAGAAAAGAAGAAAATAAATTTTTTATTGCGGCTGTTGATTGCACCGGACATGGAATTCCTGGAGCATTAATGAGTATGATTGGCATAGAAAAATTAAACAATGTAATTCTCAAAACTAAAGAACCTGCGGAAATATTACAACAACTTAATAAAAGTATTGAAGTTGCTTTGTGTCAATCCACGCTCTACGAACACAGTCAGGATGGAATGGACATGGGCATTTGTTCAATTGAAAAAGAAACTGGAATTCTAAAATATTCAGGGGCAAACAGACCTCTTTGGATTATTCGTCATGGGAAAAATGCAGTAGAAGAAATAAAGGGAACTAAAAAAGCAATCGGGGGATTAACTCAGAAATTCAGCCCAAACTTTGAAAGCCATGAAATAAAATTACAACAAGGTGATACGTTTTATGTTTTTTCCGATGGTTATGCTGATCAATTTGGAGGCGATAAAAAACGAAAATTATTTACAAAAAGATTTAAGCAGATACTGCTCAGTATTCAGGACAAAACAATGCAGCAGCAAGAAAAATATTTAAACAACTTTATTGAAGAATGGAAAGCAGGAGATGAGCAAATTGACGACATTTTAATAATCGGAGTGCGACAAGAATAGTGCATGACCCATGCACAAAAACTGATTTATTCTTCCCTTTTAAATTCCATTAATAATTAAAAGTTACAATTCTTCTACATCTAAGCAGAATGTGTGAATCATGTAACTTATTTCAAAAGTTATGTAGCAACTGCATGTTTAAAGCTGCGCACTTTTGAAGTATAAATTTTAATTCCAAAATAAGGAAAACATAAAATGAAAAAGCAAATTCTTATTGCTGTAACAATCTTTCTTTTTTTATTCTGGAAGACCGGAACGGAGCGGTTGTGTGCTCAATCATTTTCACAAGAAGTAATTGGTTCGGCAGGAATGTTCACTACTTCAGCAAACGGTTCAATGACGTGGACTGTTGGCGAAGTGATGATAGAAACATATTCCTCCGCAGATAATTTTTTTACGCAAGGATTTCATCAGCCGGATACGAAAGCAGAGATACTACCACTGGCAACCATCTTTTTTATTCCTGAAGGATTTTCTCCAAATGGTGATGGAATAAATGATTTGTTCGTTATAAAAGGACTTGACATGTATCCACATAATTCAATTGTAATTTTTAATCGTTGGGGAGATAAAGTTTTTGAAGCAAGTCCTTACCAAAATACTTGGGATGGCAAATCAATGGAAGGATTACGAATAGGAGGAGATATATTACCGATAAGCACTTACTTCTATCTGTTTGATTTGGGTAATGGCTCAAATATTATTAAAGGAAGTATCTATCTGAACAGGTAAAATAAAAAATGATTTACAATTTGAACAACTAAAATAAGAATAACAAACACCATGAAAAAACAAATATTAATATCAGCAAAATTTTTGCTGACTATAGCAAGTCTTCTGCCGATATTTTCTTTCGCGCAAACACCGCAAGCATTCAGGTATCAATCCATTGTGCGTAATGCCACAGGCAGCCCGATGGCAAACTCAGCTATCAGCGTGAGAGCTACTGTTCTCGATGGTTCGGCAACAGGAACTTCGGTGTATCAGGAAATACATTCAATTACTACTAACCAATTTGGTTTGATAAATCTTGAAATAGGAAATGGAACAGCCGTGAGCGGAGCATTTCCAACTATTATTTGGGGAACAGGAACAAAGTGGATAGAAATAGAAGCCGACTTTGGAAACGGTTATATCCCTATGGGAACTTCGCAACTAATAAGTGTTCCGTATGCACTTAATTGTGGCAATAGTATTCCGGGTCCAACCGGATTGACAGGCGCAACTGGAGCTAATGGAAATAACGGAACAAACGGAACAAATGGTGCTGTTGGTGCAACTGGCTCGCAAGGAGTTGTAGGAGCAACTGGAGCTGTTGGTGCAACCGGAGCAACGGGTTTAATCGGTGCAACAGGTTTAGCTGGAACAAATGGTACAAACGGAACAAATGGTTCTATTGGTCTTACAGGATTGACAGGTACAACAGGTTCAGCAGGAACAAATGGTACGAATGGAATAAATGGAATTGATGGAACAAATGGTGCAGTTGGTGCAACTGGTGCTGCTGGTTCAGCAGGAACTAATGGTACGAATGGAACAAATGGAGCAGTTGGTGCAACGGGTGCAGCAGGTTCAGCAGGAACAAATGGTGCAGTTGGTGCAACTGGTTCAGCAGGAACAAATGGTACAAATGGAATTGATGGAACAAATGGTGCTGTTGGTGCAACAGGCGCAACTGGTTCAGCAGGAACTAATGGTACAAATGGAATTGACGGAACGAATGGTGCGGTTGGCGCAACTGGTTCAGCAGGAACAAATGGAACTAATGGTATTGATGGAACAAACGGTATTGACGGAACAAATGGCGCAGTTGGTGCAACTGGTGCAACTGGTTCAGCAGGAATAAATGGTATTGATGGAACAAACGGAATTGACGGAACAAACGGCGCAACTGGTGCAACCGGTTTAGCAGGTAATTCAATAAATAATTTTTCTGAATTCTTTGCATTGATGCCCGGCGATAATGCAGCGACCATTGCGCCAGGTACTGCGGTTCTCTTTCCGCAAAATGGATCAACAGATGGTGTGATGGTGCGGATAGATGCATCCACTTTCACATTACCTGCTATCGGAACATATCAAGTATTTTTTCAAGTTAGTGTATCTGAACCCGGGCAGTTAATGTTAGGTCTTGATTCAGGTTCGGGAGTTGTTGAAATTGCTAAATCGGTTGTGGGACGTACTGCAGCCACTACTCAAATTGTTGGAATGTCATTGATAACAACCACGGTTGTGAATTCTATTCTCTCCGTGCGTAATCCATCTGGCAATAGCACGGCTTTAACAATTACACCTATCGCCGGAGGCACACATGCCGTTTCTGCAAATCTTGTCATCACGAGAATAGGATAATTTATTTTTCAAATTAAAATTTATTTCGCATCCAAGAAGAAGGTGTGAATCATACAACTTATTTCTAAAGTTATGTAGCAATTGCGTGTTCGGGAGTACGCAACTTTGCTGTATGAATATTCATGCACAAATAAATGCAATTAAACTAAAAAATAATTTTCAGTTTATTATAATTGTTATTGCTTTACTGTTTTTTCCAAAGAATAATTTCGGACAGATTCCAAATTTGGGTACCGCTTCAAGTTTTGCATTGTTTACAGTAACCGGAGCTTTTGGAAATACCGGAACAACAAATATTACCGGAGATATTGGAACTAATGTTGGTGCCATAACCGGAAGCCCGATTGTATCAGGACAAATTCACGAGGAGGATTCTGTTACAGCCCAAGCCGCAGCAGATGTTGATAGTGCATATATTCAATTGAAGAGAATGAGTTGTGGCACTGTTTTGGGAAATATTTTAGGTAACAACGATACGCTCATTCCAAATGTTTATTGTCTTGGAGGCGCTTCAACACTAAATGGAAATTTAATTTTAGACGGACAAGGAAATCTAAACGCAACATTTGTTTTTCAAATCGATGGCGCGTTTTCTGTAAACGCATTATCAAATATTATTCTGATTAATTCAGCAACCTTGTGCCACGTGTATTGGCAAATAAACGGAGCATTTAGTTTGGGAGATAGTGCCGTTTTCCAAGGAACTATTGTTGCTAATGGTGCAATCAGTTTGTTGGATAGTTCAAATCTTTTTGGCAGAGGACTTTCAATTGCCGGAGCTATTTCTCTTAATAATAATATTGTTGCCGTTGGTTCGCAACCCATTGCATCAATAATTTCTGCCGGTGGAGCAACCACATTTGATGAAGGTGATAGTGTATTGCTTTCAGGAAACGATGGAGGAATTTGGTGTACCACAGCCATAACAGCTACCGTAAACATAAAGACAAGCGGCAATTATTGCGTAACAAATTCATGCGCTTGCGGAAGCGTAATTTCAAATTATATTTTAGTAACTGTTAATTCGGTTATTCTGCCGATAACACTTGTTTCTTTTATTGCAGAAAAGTGTAGCGCAAATTCATGTGTAAATCTAAATTGGCAAACTGCTTCTGAATCCAACAGTGCATATTTTCGTATTGAAAAATCAACAAACGGAATTAATTTTAATTCCATTGGAGAGCGCAATGCAGCAGGAAACAGTTCCCAGTTGCTTTCTTATTTTTTTACGGATGAAGAACCTGTGCAAGGAATAAATTATTATCGCTTAAATCAAATTGACCTTAATGAAAATCAGAAATATTCTCAAGTAAAGTCAGTGAGTTTTTCCGATACAAACTTATCAGTGAGTATTTATCCTAATCCATTCAAAGGACAGTTTAGTGTTTATAGTTTACAATCTAATATTCAATTGCAGATTTACAATTCAACAGGAAAAATGGTTTTTGAAACAAGTGTAAACAGAGAACAAGAAACCATAAACTTAGGCGGTGCGAGTGGAATGTATTTTTACAAAGTGATTGGCGATAATAAAACTATTCAGTCGGGCAAATTGATTTCACAACAATAAATAATAAAGTGTGAATTATGTAACTCTTTAATAAAGTTGTGTAACATGTATAGGTCAGTAGTTACTCATCTTTGCTGAGTTGCAATAATGACCAAAGTCGTTTTCTGTTATGACAGAAATCATTCACAAAAGAAGTTGAGTATAATAAATTTGATAAAAATATTTAAACCATGAAAACAAATTTTACCGTATCAGTGCTGATTATCATAGCGACAATATCTTTTTACGCACTACAAACAGTTCAAACAACCCAAGGTCCGCATGGAGGGTCATTACAAAAAGTTAAAAATTATCATGTTGAAATGAAGGCACTCAATACCAATGTTTACACATATCTGTTTGACGAAAAATTAAAAGCCATCAGTAACAAAGATATATCCTGCACCATACAATTCTTTTTCAATGACAGCGTAGCTACAGATGCAAGAATGAAACCCATAGGTGATGATGGATTTGTTTTGGAATCAAACGCAATTGCATATAGATATTGCAAGATTGTTTTTAAGATGCCGGCGAATACGATATCTACAAGATTTGAAAATGAAAACATTATAGTTAACATAAATAAGTAACCTGAAAACCAACCTAAATAATCAATACACCATGAAAAATAAAACAGAACGTAAAGCACTTCAAGTAAAATTAAATCACGTTATCAATTTGTATGTTAAATCGGTAACAACTGCCGATTCAAAAAAGATTAGCAAGTCAATAAAAAAAGCAAGCAAAATGGTTGCAAAAGCAATTGCAAAAGAAAATAACACACGCAAGGTACCCATTCATATTAAAGAAAAAATTGTTGCTCCAAAAGCAACGGTTAAAAAACAAACACAACCTAATGCAATTAAACGCTTGTCGTTGCCACGTGTTACGAATAAAATTAATAAGACCGTTCCTGTTAAGAGCAGTCAAAAAAAACAAGAGACTTCTTTTGTAAGTCATGACGGAGTTGATAAAGCGGGAAAGGAATTATAATTTATGACTCAGCGCAAGAATTAATTTATCAAATAATAACGCAACAAAATAATTCATCAAATAAAAAAAAATAAAAAAATTATGGAAACGTTAATAAAAAAAGCAACTGCGAAAGAAAAAAAGTATTCTTTCTCTGAACAAATCGCAGCATTTAAAACAGAATTGGATGGCACAACCAAAAATGCCAAAGAAACAATCCGTTCCATCATCGCATCATGCAACGGCAGTTATGAAAAAGCAATCGAGGCAAATAAGAAATATGTAAATGAGTTGCGCGAGCAGTTAAAAGAGCAGCACGTAAATACTTCTTTCTTTGATGAGATTACCAATGCGTTTGTTAGTTCAGTGGAAGTATCGGACGAAGTTCTGGATGCCATTATTGATTCGCACATGCGCAGGACAAGTCGTATATCTGATTATCACAAGAAAAACATGGAAGTTCTCAGCAAAGCGTATGCTACTGATAAAATGAACTACGAAGATTTTCTGAAACTATTTCAAAAGAACTTTGAAGAGAGTATAGAACATTCCACGCAGGATATGAAAAAAGTGGTGGATGTGTATAACAAGCACTTGAACCTATCCGTGAACTTTGACAAGAACTTTTCCAAGAATATCAATTCGCAAGTGGATACAATGGTAAAACTTCAGAACAAAGGAATGCAGGGATATACCGATTGGACATTTGATTGGTGGAATAAGAGTTTGGAAAGCAAAAAATAGAATTAAATAATTTTTTACTAAGAAAGTATTATAAGAAGAAAGGAAAAGGCAAACATTCATATCATATTTGCAGGTAACAATAAAAACTCTCCAAAAAATCGGGGAGTTTTTCATTTTTAATGACCCTTAGTATTTATTCTTTTTGTCCCCATTCTCAAGTGTGAATTATATAACTCTTAAATAAAGTTGTGTAACACCTGCCGCAATAAATGCACTCATCTTTGTCTTGTTGTGAAAATCCATTCGCAATGTAAAATCAAAACCAATGAAAAATACAATAAAGATATTTTCTGCTATCATATATATGGCAGCCATACTTATTTCCAGTCTCTCTTTCGGACAAATGAAACAGGAAAGTAAAAAAACAAATTCAGCAGTAAGTGCTTCTACGCTCAAAACGAATATGCGCAAACTTTGGGAAGACCATGTAATATGGACACGCAATGTTATTCTTTGTCTTGTAGATGAACTTCCAGGAACCGATCAGTCCGTAAAACGCTTGCTTCAAAACCAAGTTGATATTGGCAATGCATTCAAACCATATTACGGAGAAGAAATGGGAAAAAAACTTACGGAACTTTTGTATGTGCATATAAATACTTCGGCAGAAGTAGTGAAAGCAGCAAAAGCCGGTAACACCGCAGCATTTGATGAGGCAAATAAAAGATGGTACGCAAACTCTGATGAGATGTCTGAATTTCTTTGCAAGGCAAATTCTAATTGGGTATTGGCTGATATGAAAATGATGATGGAAGATCACCTGAAAATAACTACGGATGAAGCAAACCAGCGCATTAAAAAAGATTACGATGCCGATATTCTTGCTTTTGATAAAATCAACAATGAGATACTTGTTATGGCAGATGTATTTTCTGAAGGTATCGTTAAACAATTTCCAGAAAAATTTAAAACAGGCGGAACCAAGTTAGCATCAAAATAAAAAGTGTGAATAATGTAACTTATTTTAAAAGTTATGTAATACTTTCCGAAATGAAGATGCTCATATTTGTTTTCTGAAAATTTATAAACGCAAATCAATTAAAAACAAAAACAATGAAAGGAAATAAAAAATTACTCACCGTTTTGAATTCGCTTTTGGCGGACGAACTAACCGCCATTAACCAATACATGGTGCATTCTGAAATGTGCAACAATTGGGGTTATAAAAAACTTCGTCTGGATATAAGAAAACAAGCGATGGATGAAATGCATCATGCCGAGTGGCTTATTGAGCGAATTATTTTTTTGGACGACTCGCCAACCGTATCCAAACTGAATACGATAAGAATCGGAAAAAATGTATTGGATATGATCAATAACGATAGCAACGATGAACTTGAAGCTGTGCGCACCTATAATGAAGCGATCAAACTGGCTCATGAAGTTGGTGATGAAGGTAGCGTTGCTCTGCTGACCAAGATACTGAAAATGGAAGAAGGACATGTGGAATGGGCAGAAATACAACGTGCGCAGATCGCGCAAATGGGTATGGAGAATTATTTGGTTAATCAAACAGAAATTTCTGCAACCTGAACTAAAAAAAGATTCTAATTGCTCAGTATTAAATAATAATTACAATTTATTTTATATGGAAAATAATTTAAAAGTAAATGCAGCGCTAGATCAAAAGATCGGGAAAATAGAAAAGGAGATTCAACCTGCTCTCTATGAACAAAGTTTTGATACGACAAGCATTAATGGAGAAACCGAGAAGGAATTGAATGCAAAGATCCTGAAGATAACCATGACGATAAAAGATAAATATCCGGAGCTGTCTAAATATATTGAAGAAATGCCTGTAACCATTCCAGATGTAAAGCATCCGGAAGTAACCCCGAATAATTTAAAAGCATATTATGATTCGCTGAATTCAACTTTGAGTAAATACATTTTGGAACATCCGATTAAGGCAAAATAAAAATCTGCTGTTTATCTTAAATTTATTTCCAAATCAAAAACATTTATATCATATCGTGGTTTGATAAAAACACGGTGAAGCACCTTCGGTTACCTTTTTCGTTTTTTTTAATGCCGGTCTTTTTATTTGCTTTAAGTCAGGCAAATACCATTAATTGGCAGACAGCAATTCTTGCATTTGTAATTTTACATCTGCTTGTTTTTCCTTCCAGCAACGGGTATAACAGTTATCAGGATCGGGATGAAACCAGCATTGGAGGATTAAAGCATCCTCCGAAAGTTTCTGAAAATTTATTTTATGCTACACTTATGCTGGATGTGGTTGGCATCTTGAGTGCTCTGATTATTTCTGTTTACTTTTCTTTTTTTGTTTTGATCTTCGTGGGTATGTCACGGGCTTACAGTTACCGAAATGTGCGATTAAAGAAATATCCTGTCATTGGATTTCTAACGGTATTTATTTTTCAGGGAGCGTTTGTTTATCTGATGGCTTCTTCTGCAATTACTGATTTTTCAATGGATACATTTTTTACGCTCAATAATACCATTTGCATGAGCGTGGCAAGTTTTTTTATTGGCAGTATTTATCCACTCACTCAAATTTATCAGCACGATGCAGATAAAAAAGACGGAGTGATCAGCATCAGCTACAAGCTTGGATATATTGGCACTTTTATTTTTTCCGCACTGCTATTTGCAATAGCAACCATTTTCTTATTCTACTTTTTCCATTTAAAACATCAGCACATTGCTTTGGTATTGTTTTCATTAATAATGATTCCTGTTGTCATTAAATTGTCCCTTTGGTTTAACAAAGTTCGCAGGGATACAGTGCATGCAGATTTTGAAAACACAATGACAATGAACTTGCTGACATCAACCTGCATGAATTTGTATTTTTTGTTGCTGATACTAAATAATCATTTCATCTGGTTTTAGCTTGAGTAAAATTATTTCCATAGGAACAGCAGTGCCTAAATACGGTACAAAACAAATTGCACTATTGGATTTTATGCATACAGCATATAAAGATGATTCTGCCTCACGTAAGCTAAAAATACTATTTCACCATAGCGGGATAAATACCCGTTATTCAGTAATTCCTGATTTTGATACCAGTAATACAGAACACTATCTTTTTAATGGAAATCCCGAGCCTCCAACTGTTGAAAAAAGGTTAGGACAATATAAAGAACATGCGGTTTCACTTGCTATAGACGCAATTCAGAATTCATTAGAAAAGATCAATACAACTGTATCGGAGTTTGGTATCACGCATTTAATTACGGTTTCCTGTACCGGGATATATGCGCCCGGTATTGATACAGAGATCATGGAGCAATTGGATTTGCCGAATGATATTTTTCACACCTCCATCAATTTCATGGGTTGTAATGCGGCATTTCCTGCATTAAAAATTGCAGATATGATTGCCAAAACAGATGAACAGGCAAAAGTGCTGATCATATGTGTGGAATTGTGTACCATCCATTTTCAGCCAAAGGATGATCATGATAATTTATTATCGAACACCATTTTTGGTGATGGAGCTGCGGCTGTTATTGTTGTGTCGGATACAGCGGCTAAACAAAATCATCAAGCCGGGTTGACTATAAATGGATTCTACTCCTTGCTTCTTAACAAAGGAAAAGATCTGATGGGCTGGAATATTACACCTATTAATTTTGAAATGATCCTGGATGCGAAGATTCCTGAATTCATTGGCGAGGAAGTAAATGAAATTGTTTTGAAAGCAGGAAAAAAATTAAATATAAAACCTTCAGCAATTAATAAATGGGCAATACATCCGGGCGGAAAAAAAATATTAGACACGATAAAAAAACAATTGCAATTGAATGATGCAGATATGCAGTATTCGTACAACGTATTGAATGAATATGGAAATATGTCGTCACCAACCATTTTGTTCGTCTTGAATGAAATCATGCAAACCGAGCACGAACCAAATGAAACGATTTTCTCCATTGGTTTTGCACCGGGATTAAGTATTGAAACCGCCTTGTTTACTTATGTCGAATAAATTTACATATCGGTCCGATGAAAAGGAATTGCTCGATAAACCAAATATCAATCGTGGTTTACTAAACAAAAACCTTAGAGAACTTGATATTCTTAACAGGACAACCGGAGGGCACGCTATTTCGTTAAAAGGAATAAAACAATTAATTACTGATCATGATAAGATATATCATGTTGTTGATTTAGGATGTGGCAGTGGCGATGCGTTAAAAGTCATTGCTGATTGGACACGGTTAAATAATTACAGTGTAAGGTTAACCGGTGTGGATATGAATGTCAATGCAATTGATTATTTGAAAATCCATTGTGTAAATTATCCGGAGATCAGCGGCATTACCACAGATTACCAGGATTACCTTAATAAAAATGAGGTAATTGATATTGTACATTGTTCTTTGTTTTGTCACCATTTAAATGACGATGAACTGTTACGTTTATTTATTTATTTCAGGCAACATGTTAAAACCGGTTTTATTATCAACGATCTGCAGCGGCACTGGCTGGCATATTATAGCGCATGGGTTTTTACACGGTTATTGAATGGTACGGAACTGGCAAAAAATGATGGACCTATCTCTGTTTTACGCGGGTTCAAATCCGGTGAACTTATTTATTTGCTTAACCAAACAAACATCGTAGACTATTCAATTCAAAAAGAATTGCTGTTTCGATTTTTGATTGTTGGAAAAACAGAAAAGCATGAATCAATTGCAAGATAAAACAACCGAAGTTCTTATTGTTGGTGCCGGACCTTCAGGACTGATGATGGCGTGTCAGCTGGCGATTCATGGTATTCATTTTCGTATCATTGATAAGAAAGAACATGCTGTCACTTATTCCGGTGCATTAATCGTTCATGCAAGAACTGTAGAAATTTTTAACCAGATGGGAATTTCTGAAAAAGTAGTGGAGGAAGCAATTATTGCCAATGTTCTGAGTATCTTTTTCAACGGAAAAAAAACAATTCAGATTTCTTTAAAAGATATTGGGCAAGGGCTTACAAAATTCCCAAATTTGTATCTGATAGAGCAATCAAAAACGGAACAACTATTAATTGACTTTGTTTCTGCTCAGGGTTTTTCTGTTGAAAGAAGAACAGAATTGAAAAGTTTTACTCAGGATGAAACAGGTGTTACTTCTGTTCTAAAACTCGCTGATGGAAAAGAAGAAACTATAAAAACAAACTATTTAATTGCTGCTGATGGCGGACACAGCATTGTTCGTGAACAATTAAAAATTCATTTCGTCGGTAAAATGCACCCTGTATCTTTATTTATTATTGATTGCAAAGCAGAACTTGATTTACCCTCTGATGAAATGTGTTTTTCATTTTCAGATGCTTCCACCTCAGGATTTTTCCCAATGAAAAATGGAAGAAAGCGCATAGATGGAGTGATACCTAAGGAATTGGAAGGTAACGAACATATTACATTTGATGACATAGAAAAAAAATTTGCAGAAAGACTTCGCATGAAAATCAAGTTATACAATCCTGAATGGTTTTCTGTTTCTCATTCGAATCAGCAATATGCTTTATCCTATCAAAAAAATCGTTGTTTCTTAGTGGGAGATGCGGCACATACTTTCACTCCGGTTGGCGCACAAGGTATGAATACAGGATTACAGGATGCTTATAATTTGGCTTGGAAACTCGCGTTTGTAATTAAGGGAAAAGCAAAGAGTACACTTTTTGATACTTATTCTGCCGAAAGGCAAAACATCGCGAAAAAGTTGGTGCGCTCTACCAGCAGAATATATAATCTGGTAACAAGTCAAAATAGTTTTACTAAAACATTTCGCCTGCATGTGCTTACACACCTGATGAAATGGATATTACCTCTTATAGAAAAACAAAAATCTTTTCGCCAGTTTTGTTTTAACGCCATATCCGAAATTGGAATTAATTACAGGAAAAGTCCATTATCGCAGGGTGCATCCACAGGCAATTTTCCGGATTGTGCACCGCACCCGGGCGACAGGTTACCTTATCTGGTATTTAATGATAATGATAAAGAAATAAATATCCAGGAAAAAATAAAAGGGACTGACTTTACACTTTTCCTTTTTGCTAAGGATTCTCCTCCACTTGAAATTATAAAAGTTGCAGAAAAATATAAAAATGTGTTATCCTTTGAAACTATTCCATTTACATCAGAAACAAAATTACTGTATGACCATTTTGGTATGGAGAATGGCGGTTGTTATCTTATCCGGCCAGATATGTACGTTGCTTTTCGGTCAGCTACGTTGAATCCCCATTATTTGAATAATTATTTACAACAGTTCCTGGTGCTTCACCAATAATTTTTAATCTTAAATTCATAAACGATGAGATCATTTATCTTCTGGCAACGATGGTTATTTTTCAGCAGCATTTTATTTGCCGTGTTCGGGATTGTTTTTGCCGTATATGGAAATAATCCTTTTTTTATGCCTTATAATAAAGCGCTTGCCCACGTTTTTTGGTCAAGCGCAAATATACCCGCTGAGACAGAAACGTTCAGAGCTTTTATATGGGGACCGTTAGGTGGCACCATTGCCTGTTGTTATATTTTACTGGCATTTATAGCATGGTTCCCATTCCAGAGAAAAGAGCGTTGGGCACGAAATGCAATTATGGTTGCATTCGGAGTGTGGGTACTATTGGATTCGGCTGCTTGCCTCTATTATAGTGTATATTTTCAGATTTATATCATTAATGCATTTTCCATACTGGTAAAAGCACTTCCGATAATTTTCACATGGAAGGAATTTAAATAATGGAGATGGAAAGTTCATATAATTTTTACTATCAGATCAATTAGAAAATTTTAAAATGGAAAATAAAAAAGTTATTCTGGTAGATGAAAATGATATTCCAGTAGGAGCTATGGAAAAAATGGAAGCTCATAGGAAAGGAGAGCTACATCGTGCCTTTTCCATTTTTATTTTCAACTCTAAAGGAGAATTATTGCTTCAAAGAAGGGCTGTGGATAAGTATCATTCAGGTGGACTCTGGACAAATACCTGCTGCAGTCATCCTCAGCCGGGAGAAAACCTACAGGAATCGGTACATATACGTTTGTATGAAGAAATGGGTTTTTCATGTGATCTTGAAAATATTTTTCATTTTATCTACAAATCCAAATTGGATCATGGACTAATTGAGCATGAATTGGATCATGTTTTTATAGGATATTATGATGAAAATCCAAAAATAAATATTCATGAAGTTGTCGAATGGAAATATATGCCAGTTGATCACATAGAACAAAATATGAAATTAAATCCTACCCATTACACCGCTTGGTTTAAAATATGTTTTACTAAAGTTTTAAAATACATTCAACAGGAGAATAGCACAGCGCTTTCTGAACAAATATTGAATGTGTGAATGATGTAACCTAATTCTATAATGATATAACACTCATTGAAGCAAAATGGTTGTCCTTTGTTATAGTCTAAAAATAAAAATTATGAAAAAAATATTAGTAGTCTTTAGTTTGTCAATAATATTCTTTTCCTCTTGTGAAGTGGAGTTGAGAGACGGACGTAGCTATCATCACTACAGAGGGTATGAACATTCTCATTATCCGAATCATCATGAGATATATAACCACGGTTATCATCATGATGCACATGGTGGAGAGATTCTGTTACAGCCGTTACATAATTAGGGCATTTATTTAATATCAATTAGTAGTTGAAAAATATGAAAGCAGTAAAAAATAATTCGCAATCAGCGAAAACGCCCCTGAAACAATTAAAAAACATTTCTGTTTTTTTAGTAGATGATAACAAATCGTATTTAACCATATTGGTTCACTACCTACACAAACATTTTAAATCTAAAATACAGATTGATTCTTTTATCAACGGAGAAGATTGTTTGAAAGAAATTGAGAAAAAACCAACCATAGAAATTGTAATACTCGATTATTATTTAAACGCTAAATCGAAAAACGCAATGAATGGATTGGAAGTTCTGAAAAAAATAAAGGTAATTAATTCTGAAATAATTGTCATTATGTTATCTGCTGAGGATAAATTGCAAATAGCGACAGACTGTATTGCGTTCGGTTCGTATGAATATGTTGTAAAAAGCGAAACTTCATTTATTCGAATACAAAATATTCTTAAAAATCTTATCTATAATGTCGGGCTACAGTCCTACTATTCGCAAGATATTGGCGGTGAGTCATAACAGCAAGAAATAAATTATCTCAACCACAAGTAAGTAAACAACATAAAAAATTTATCATGGCATACACAACATCAGATTTCACAGCAGGAGAAAAAGTAACATTCGTCCCTGATTACGCTGGAGGCGACTTGCTTCATGGTGATTGTATAGACGGAACGGTGTACAGTTGTAATAAAGATAAAGTGTTCGTCAGGCACATGAAAAGCGGACTGCCTGCTCAAGCGCACGATCCGAATTGCCTGGTAAAGAATGATTGGTGAACACTTTTACGACAGTTGAAACCGGATATAGTTTACTATCTAAAATAAAAACAATGAAAACAATTCTTGTACCTACAGATTATTCAGATGTTGCAAATAATGCTTTGCAATATGCTGTTGAACTTGCCAAGTTCAGTAATGCAAAAATAATTTTACTTCACGCTTATCAAATCCCCATTCCCAGCGGAGAAGCTCTTACGCTTATGGTTCCCATGCAAGAATTTGAAAAAGAAAATTCGAAAAGGATAAAAAAACTTGAGAAAAAAATAATAGCTGAAACTTCAGGGAAAATAAAGATTGAATCTTTTATACGAACAGGATTTGTATCAGATGAAATCCTGGATGTAGCAAAAGAAAAAAGTGTTGACTTAATTGTAATGGGTGTAACAGGCGGAAACAAACTGACTGAGACTTTATTGGGTAGCAATACTACATCTGTAATAAAGCAAACACACACTCCGGTTTTGGTAATTCCTAAAGATGCGCGATATAAAGAAGTAAAAAAAATAGTATTAACTTGCAATTACAATGAACCTCTTAATGAAAGTGCAATAAAAAGATTCACACAGTTTGCTAAACTATTCAAGGCAAAAATTTTAGTGCTTGATGTGGAGAAACCTATTGCAATTCCTATGTATGAAAACAATGTTGCAGGTGAAGTGCTGGAAAAATCTCTAAAGAATGTTGAGCATGTCATGTTCTATTCTTCATCAGATGACATGACGGAAGAAATAAATTCATTTGCTGATACTCATAAATGCGATTGGATAGCTATGATTCCTCATAAACACAATATACTAAATCGGCTTTTTCATGAAAGTAATACAAAGAAAATGGCGTTTCACACACATACCCCTTTATTGTCAATTCACGATTAAGAATTCAGCTCCACCGTTTGCGTTCTCTGCTAATACCATTTTTCTCCTCTTTTCAAATATGTGAATCATGTAACTCTTATATAGAGTTGTGTAACACTTTTCGCAGCGAATTCACTCATCTTTATACTGTTGTGAAAATTCATTCGCAACATAAAATTAAAAACTATGTTATACGATGGCTATCACTTCTGGGGAATGCACCTTTTATGGTGGTTCATTTGGTTAGGTTTTATGTTTTGGGTATTTGTAATTCCTTATAATATTCCGGGTCAGCGAATGAAGAAAGATTCTCCGCTTGACATTCTGAAAAAACGATTTGCTTCAGGACAAATAAAGACCGAAGAATATCAGGAAAAGAAAAAGATACTTGAAAGCGATATTGCGAAACAAAGTTAGATCACATCAGTTGATATTTTCGCCTTTAATTCTTTAAAAACAGTGCTATGAATTGGAAACAGTGCAAAGTAAAATCTACTAATGATTTTAAACTATCAGAAATTGATACGCACTCCAGCATAAAGCAGCTTCATAAAAAAGAGTTAAAGGCGAAACTGTTCAATGATGTTATAGAAATATCAAAACTTCAGAATAAATTATTTGCAGAGAACCGTCAGTCTTTGTTGATCATCCTGCAAGGAATGGACAGTGCCGGCAAGGACGGAACCATTAAACATATTATGCGCGGAGTAAATCCACAAGGTGTTCATGTTAGCAGTTTCAAACATCCTTCTGTTTTAGAATTAGAACATGATTACTTATGGCGACACGCTCAGAAATTACCCGAGCACGGACAGATAACTATTTTCAACCGCTCGCATTATGAGAATGTGCTTATTTCAAAAGTACATCCCGAACTAGTATTAGCTGAACGACTTCCCAAAATCAACAGCATTGATAAGATTGATAAAAATTTCTGGCAGACACGATATAAACAGATCAATTATTTCGAAAAGAATACCGTGACAAACGGAACACATATTTTGAAGTTCTTTCTCCATATATCCAAACGAGAACAACGCAATCGGTTCTTAGAAAGAATTGAGAACAAAGAAAAGCACTGGAAGTTTTCCTCTAATGATATTACCGAGCGTAAATTCTGGGACGATTATCACCATGCGTATGAACATGCGTTGAAAAACACCAGTACAAAAATTGCTCCCTGGTATATTATTCCGGCTGATGAAAAACTATACGCTCATCTGCTGATAGGAAAAATAATTTTAGAGAAACTAAAGAAAATGAATCCTTCTTTTCCTCCGATAGATAAAAAGGAAAGAAAATTATTGAAGCAGGCAAAACAAAAATTAAAAAAAGAAAATAAATAATATGAACTACCGTAAAATATTAATAGCCGTTGACGATGGACCCACTGCCGAAACAGTGGCATCGAACGGCTTGCAACTTGCACAGCAACTCAATGCAGAAATAGCATTGATAAGCGTTGTTGACACCGAATTTTTAATGACCGATGGAGGACTGACGCCACGAGAAATGGCAGACATTATTAAAATAGATTTCAAGAAAAGTCAAAAAATAATTATGTATAAAGTGTTTAAGGACATTCAGGTAAGTGCATTTGTTGAAGAAGGAAAACCTTTTGAAATGATCTTGAAAGTTGCCGGAGAATGGCAGGCAGATTTAATTGTAGTAGGAACGCATGGCAGAACCGGACTCGCTCATTTGCTGATGGGCAGCGTGGCTGAATCGGTGATAAGGCACTCAACAAAACCAATAGTTGTTGTTCCAACCAAACCATGATAGAAAAACTTCCTCCCGAGATACATCACGCAGTGGAAACGCTGGGCAGATCGGTTGTAAAAACACTGAGCTACAGGATTACAATTTTAATTCTCGACTTTGTATGCATTTATATTTTTACCGGACAGGTAAGGATAGCATTGGGGTTTATGATTGCGAGTAATATTTATGCAACGCTGGGTTATTTCCTGCACGAACGCATTTGGGGAAAAATAAAGTGGGGCAAGATAATTTATAAGAGGGTGGATGAGGTAAAATAATTCCTTCCTCTGCCGAAATTCTAAGTACGTTAAGGATATAAAAACTTCTGCTGTATGCTAATATGCCTATACAGTAAATACAGTCGTATAAAAATAAAAGCCCTTCAGAAATTAATCTGAAAGGCTTTTTGATTTACTTAGTTATTAAATTACTGAATGATAATCTTTTTTACCGTTCTGGATTGTGCGTTGCCAATACCGAGAAAGTAAACTCCTTTTTCAATGCCATTCATATTGAATTGCAAAGAACTTTTTCCTGAATGAATATCAATTTGATCTTTATAAATTAATCTGCCTGTTATATCCGTTAATTCAATTTCCGATCTGTTTTCATCTGCAATAGCATTTACAGTTACAGAAAACACGCCCGAACTAGGGTTAGGATAAATATTCATATCGGCAAAATTATTTGGGTAGTTCCAAACACCTGCACCGGTAACATGTATTGAATCAATATCATTGATATTTCGCGGCTCAATCCAATTTGCATATTCAAAATGCACCACACCGGTGATATCATATTTTTTATTTTGTGTGTAGGTATATGTATAAATTATATTATCAACGGTATCTTCGCTATTGACAAGATTAGTGATGGTAGAATCTGAAAACACATACCAAGCTGAAGTTGCATTATATCGAACATCGGTAACATCTTTTACTTTTATCAACATTCCTTCGTATTGTTCATTTTGAATTGTATTAAGTCCTACAAGAGTGGGAGGAGTTAATGCCTGATTGCCCGATGATACTTTTGTGAAATTAGTTATCTGTTGTATTTCTGTTTCATTATAATATTCTATTACCATTCCAGAAAAAGTAATACTATCACCTACGGAAACCAGATGGCTGTAATCATATACATTCAGAGCCGCCCATGCATTGGCATTTCTGGTTTGAACATAATATCCTGATTGAGAAATAGGAGGTGTAGTGCCATTATAAACCGCAGTAACAATTCCGCCTGTGGTTACAAACTTATTCTGGTATAGTGAATTTGCTGGATTCGCAGTAGTATATTGCACATTATATAAAGACACATTTGGTATAATTCCCACATTCGTGATTGTAACACTGTCAAGTGCTAAACTTCCACTTGCGGCAACAGTGCTTTTTACATAAAATAAAAATTGGGCATTCGCATTAGTTGAATCAGCTGTTACCTGCTGATTATAAACCGACCATGTTGTTGAATTTACAGCTATATAGGAAGGATTGGATTCATACCCGCCTCCGGTTGCATATTTCACTCCGTATAGTCCTGCTTTAATACTGCCTGCACCTTTCACCCAAAACCGAACATTATATATTGTTCCCGCAGTTACAGCGATGGACTGAGTTGAAAAACGTTTCCCAGAAGTAGTTGCGTTTACTAATTTTACGCAGTAGGTGCCGTGGTATGGTCCTACGCTGTCTTTTTTTGCACTATCGGGTGTTGCAATGATATTAGTTTTTGAACCATCCCAGCCATTTACTGCTTGAATGCCTGTCCATGTTTCAAAGTCGCTTTGTAAAACAACTTGAGCCGAAAGAGTATTCACAAATACTCCAGCAATGAACATTAAAAAGAATAAAGTTTTTTTCATTTTGTATTTATATTAATTGGTTTTTATGTTTACAATTTACAAGTGTAGCAAAAATATAAATTAAAATCATTTAACACCTCAATCCATTTATCCGTTTTGTTTTGCTAACATAATATGTCCATACACAAAAGAAAGAAAATAATACGATTCTGATATTAAATAACTGATGTTACGCAGAAAAGCAATTAACCGCAGAGAACCGTGAGTTATTTACATCACCGAAACAATCTGAGAGTGGCTCACTGCATTTTCTTCGGACGAGTGAGCTAAAAAGGATGAGTGAACATTCACTTTTCTATACTCTTCTAAATTAAATTCGCGGTTTATTTCTTCGGTAACTGGAATATTATTTTTCGCATACAATTCTCTGTAATTGTAAATTCTCATTCTATTTTGCGGCTGCAAGCGGTTATCAATGCATTTCCATTCAGCAGAAGAAAACTTGAGGAAATTATAAATGGTAATGCTTTTATCCATGTGCGCAAAGTGATCGCTCAGATCAATGGCATGACTCATAACTCCCCCGCTCTTTCCAAGCCGTCTGAATTCTTTCAGTATCTCGTCCAATATTTCAGGATAGATATGCTCAAACGTATTATTGGAAGTTATGAGATCAATGCTCGCATCAGGCAAATGAAGTTTGCGCGCATCCATCACCATATAAACAATGTTGTGCTTTTCGAGGAGATCAAAAAAATCAGGCGAAGGATGTTCTGCTTCATTCAAAACTATTTTCAATCGTTCCTCAGAAATGTCAGGAAGAAATTTATTGAGTTTACCGCTCCTGTGATATTCCAGAAATTTCAGCAGAGTAGTTTGTGTCAATTCAGGATTGCTGAGGCGATTCAGGTCAACGGTGGTGATACTTCCGGCACCATACAAAAACATTCCAACCGGAACTACCGGATACCAACCTGTTCCGATTTCGAGATGCGAAAAATCCTTTACCGAAGAATATTTTCTAAACTGTTTGTAATGTTCGCGGCAATGGATCAAGCGGTCTTCAAAATATTCATCCGACAGATAAACACCGTGCGTAACATATTTCTGGAAGAAATAATTAATCTTCTGACTGAAAGGAAGAAAAGAAATTCCCTTCTGAACAATTGCTTTTAAAATCCACTTACTCATGAAAGCGCGAAGATACTATACTAAAACATTGGTGTAAATACTTATTTTCACAAAAATAATGCAAGTCACTTTTAATATTCAGCAAATAATATATATTTGCCTCACTTGAAAGAAATGAAACGGCTTTTCTCCATATCAATGCTTACCGTTATCATGATGCAGACCTTCAGCACGCTCATTATTATTGCCGATTACCAGCTGAATAAAAACTACATTGCTCAAAATCTCTGCGAAAATAAAAACAAGCCCCAATTACATTGCAACGGAAAATGTCAGTTGAGCAAACAATTGCAAAAACAGGAGAAAAACGAAAATGCTCCTTTCAATCCTATCAAAGAAAAAAATCAAATTCAATTATTCTGTCAATTGCATGATTTTGGTTTTACTAATTCTCAATCAATAAAAAATAATTACTTACCCTATCTGGAAAAGAAAATTACTTCTCCGATTTCTTCTACTTTCCATCCTCCTACCTGCTGATTTCCTATTCCGAATCTCATGGAGAAAATCTCTGTGAGTTATAATGCTTTTTATTCGCATTGAACAGCATTCAGAATTAAATCATTATTAAATTATTTTTATGAAAATTCTTTTATATCGGATAGTGATATTCATCGCTACATTTATATTTCCCATCTTTATTTATGCACAAAGTGCTGATACTGCTGCCTGTTGTGCATCTAATTGCGACTGCACACGTCCGGATGGACATGCACCCGTTGGTGTTCAAACTGCCGACATTCACGAAAAAGGAGAATGGATGATTTCTTACTCATTCATGGATATGATGATGTCAGGCAACAGAAGTGGCACATCAAAAATAACCGATGATGGTGTTTTTCAAAATTATTATGCTTCGCCTGAAACGATGGGCATGCAGATGAATATGTTTATGGTTATGTATGGAATCAGCAATAAGTTCAACGTAATGGCAATGTTAAATTTTATAAATAATTCCATGTCAATGAATATGGATCCTACTATGCAGATGCACATGGGTGGAACAACAATGCCTATGGCAAGTATGGTTTCAAGCGCTGGTGGATTAGGAGACTCAAAAATTTATGCATTATATAAACTGACAGATAAAAGAAATGCTCATTTAGTTTTGGGATTAGGATTTAATATCCCAAACGGAAGTATTGAAAAAAAGAGTCTGAATATAGATTCGGTTATATCAAAAACTTCCTATTGCATGCAAACTGGTACAGGATCATTCGGAATTTTACCTTCCGTCGCATTTACCGGACAATCGTATTCTTTTTCTTGGGGAATTTCAGCAAAAGCAAATATTCAAACGGGAGCTAATTCTGAAGGATACCAATTTGGCAACCAATATTCCGGAACAAGTTGGATCGCATATAAACTTTGTAAATTTTTAAGTGCATCGGTTCGGGCTGAAATTGAAAATACCGGAAGTATAAAAGGTTATGATCAGGACATTGCAATATTTTCGGCTAACGATCCTACTGCTAATCCTGCCAACTACGGCGGCACTTGCGCAACAGGATTTTTAGGTGTTAATTTTTATGTTCCCAAAGGAATATATAAAAATTTACGCATAGCTCTTGAATACGGTATTCCGTTTTATGAAAATCTGAATGGAGTACAAATGTCTGTGCAATCAAAACTCAATGCCGGAATAAGTTTTACATTTTAATAAAAAACATTTTTAAAAATTCCAACTATGAAAATCTCAATATATATTTTAATACTTATTTCTGCGATAGCGATCGCATTTACTTTCAATTCATGTAAAAAAACTGATACTTCACCAGCTCCTGTAGGAATGGGACATTTGTATTTTCACTTGCATACCGATATTCAGTCAACTGAAGTTGACTCAGGCAATCCTTATCCTGACGCAACCGGACGGATATTTGAATTAACGTATGCGCAGTTTTTTATTTCAAGCATAACTATTTATAATTATAGTACAAATACGCCTTATAATTTGCCCGTAAATACAGGAATGCTAAAGTATATTGACAATGAAGATTATTATATAGTTGATGTGCCGGCAGGAAATTACGGATCGGTATCTTTTAATATTGGATTATCACCTGTAGAAAACAGTACGCCACCAGCTACTTTGTATCCTATGTTCAATTCTGCTGTTAACGGTTTGCCTCCGACATCCATGTTTTGGAATTCTACATGGAATGCGAATCAGGGTTATGTTTTTTTAAACATTCAAGGATTTGCCGATACAACTGCAGCCCACACAGGTAATTGTAATTTCTCGTTTAGTTACCAGATTGGCACCAATTCCATGTTAGAGCATGTGCAATTACCTAAACAGCAGTTCACTATTTTACCGGGGCAAATAACATTTGTACATCAAATATGCGATTACGGAAATTTATTGCAAGGCATTCCATTTGTTCATAATGCCACACCATTCAATGCGGATTCCACAACAGCGCGAATGATTGCAAACAGAATTGCAAATAATTTTTTAAGATATGAAATGGCAACCATACAGCCTTAAACTACTATTCGCATTTGTGGTAATTATTGTAATGTCCAAATGCGAAAAAGAAAAAGGTTCTCCTTCAACAAAACCTTTACCTGCGGTTGTATCTTTTACCAGGGATATACAACCATTTTTTAGTTCTACCTGCGCAAATCCGGGTTGTCATTCAGGTTCAAGCCCAAAGTCGGGCTTGGACCTAAGTGACTCTCTTGTATCTTACAATAATCTTTTTACGAAACACGAAATAAATACACTTAATCCAACCGCAAGTAATTTGTACATATTTATGAATTCCAACATGCCTCCTTCAGGAAAAGTCCCATACGATTTGGCACTCGTTTTAAAGTGGATAGATCAGGGAGCAAAAAATAATTAATTTGATTAATGATCAACCGCTTTCTGAAATATTAGTTCAATATTATTTTCATCTTTGCAAACTTTATTTATGGAAAGTTCAAAAGAATACAAACCAAGCATTAGTAACGACCGCTTCTTCATCGGAGTTCTCACATTCGTTGCCCTTTTTATTTTGACAATATTCATTTGGGATCCAATGAAAATAAAACCAGTGCAGCAGTTGCCTTTTTTAGGTCAGTGCCGATATGATACTGTAAGAATAAACGGAAAATATAAATTAGATACCATTCATCACAAGGTACAAAATTTTTCTTTTACAGATCAAACCGGAAAAACAATTACGGCAGATGATTTTAAAGGCAAAATATATGTTGCCGATTTTTTCTTCACCACCTGCAAAAACATTTGCCCCATAATGACCAACCAGATGAAACGGGTGGTGGAAACATACAAGAACACTCCTTCGGTTTTATTTTTATCGCACACCGTTTTCCCCGAACACGATTCGGTGAATGTATTAGCTGAGTATGCCAAAATCCACAATGCAGATCCTAACCGATGGCATTTTGTTACCGGAAAGAAAAAAGATTTGTATGACATGGCACGCAAAAGTTATTTACTTTCTACCGACAGCGGCGATGGAGGCAAAGAGGATTTTGTGCATACACAAATGTTTGCTCTTGTGGATGTGAACCGCCATGTGCGTGGATTTTACAACGGCACCGATTCATTGGATGTAAATAAACTCATAGTGGATATTGACCGCCTGTTGAAAACAAAATAGTTATTTTTTTATCAGAATACATATTCAACAACTTGACATAAAATAATTTGTACATTGTTTTTTATTATAGTACCTTTACTTACTAAAATTCACCCCATTGAAACGAATTTTATTTTTTTCTTTTGCTTTTTGCTTTCTGCTTGTCAAAGCACAACAAGCTCCTACCAATGAGCAATTTCTAAAACTTGTTGAATCGGAAAAACAAGCGCATGTTTCAATAACAACTCCAACGCCTTTAACGACAATTTCCGATTACGATGTCATCTATCACAGATGCGAGTGGCAGGTTGATCCTGCGGTAAGATCTATCACAGGAAAAGTAACCACTTACTTTAAACCTCTTACTACAAATTTTGATTCTATAAAATTTAATCTTACCGATTCGCTTACGGTTGATTCAGTAAAATACCACAACAGTCCGCTGTTGATTTCACATTCAGGAAATATTATTAATGCTCTTTTGCCATCGGTAATTCCAATGAATACACTTGATTCGGTTTCGATATATTATCATGGAGTTCCGGCAAATTCAGGTTTTGGTTCGTTCGTTCAATCAACACATAGCGCAACAAATAACACCCCTGTGATATGGACACTTTCGGAACCTAACGGTGCAAGCGACTGGTGGCCCTGCAAGAATAGTTTGACCGACAAAGCAGATTCCATTGATGTAATTATTACTTCTCCATCGGCATACCGCGCAGCAAGCAACGGGCTTTTGGTTTCAGAAACAATTATTGGATCAAATAGAATTTGCCATTGGCGACATCGCTATCCTATTGCAACATATTTAATTTGCCTTGCAGTTACAAATTATGTTCAATATACAAGTTATGTTCCTTTCAATTTAACCAATTTATTAGAATTGAGTTATGTGTATCCAGAAGACTCTGCAAATGTAGTTACTCAAACTCCGGCGGATATTCCCATCATGCAATTGTATGATTCGCTTTTCGGGATTTATCCTTTTATGAAAGAAAAATACGGACATGTGGAAGCAGGAATGACGGAGGAACATCAGACGATGACTTTTTTCGGCATTACATCTTTTGGTTTTGAAACGCTGGCGCATGAACTTGCGCATCATTGGTTTGGCGATAAAATCACTTGTGCAAGCTGGCATGATGTATGGCTCAACGAAGGTTTTGCAACTTATCTGTCAGGTTTATGCTATGAACATATGCAAAATGGTTATTGGTGGATGCCATTTAAAGTGATGCGAATGAACTGGGCTACAAGTGTTCCAAACGGGTCGGTGTGGTGCCCGGATACATTGGACTACAATAGAATTTTCGACAGCAATTTGAGTTATGGAAAAGGTGCCATGATACTTCATCAGTTAAGATGGATATTGGGCGATGCTACCTTTTTTGCTGCGATAAATAATTATTTAAATGATCCGCTTCTCGCTTATGGATTTGCTCATACTTACGATCTGCAGCATCATTTTGAAATTGCTTCCGGACAAAATCTTACATGGTATTTTAACGATTGGTTTACAGGAAAGGGATTTCCATCTTATCAGATAAACTGGAATCAGGTTACAGATACTGTTCATCTCACCGTAAACCAAACTCAATCCGATCCTTCAGTTACATTCTTTGCACTGCCTTTGCCGATTGAATTTAAGAACGCCACAAAGGATACCATTATCCGCCTTCAGAATAATTTCTCGGGACAAAATTTCAGCGTGCATATTCCTTTCAATGTTGATTCGGTAAAACTCGATCCACAACTTTGGATCATTACGGCAAATAATCTTGTGTCATCGGTAAATGAAAATGAGATATTAAAATACGTTTCTGTTTTTCCTAATCCTGTTCATGATCACTTGCAAATTATATTTTCAAAACCTTTCGATAATATGACCATGAAATTATTAGATGTAACCGGAAGAGAAATTAAAAATATTTTTGCGAACAATAAAAGCAACGTAACGATCGATTGCAAAGAAACAGCTTCGGGATTTTATTTGCTTCAGTTTAATTCAGCAGGGCAAACCGCCAGTAAGAAAATAATTATCCATTAGTCTAAAATAAAACCTGTACCGCTCCAAAATAAATAACCCCTGTAACTTCTTTGATTATATTTGTTCTCTATGGCGAAAAAAGAAAATACTGAACGAACAAAGACTGAAATTTCTTTCGAGGAATTCAAAATAATTATTCTAAACGACTATCGGATAGCCAACGAAAGCCGTGAAACAAGTTTGCTTGGCAGAAAAGAAGTTCTCACCGGAAAAGCCAAGTTTGGAATTTTTGGAGATGGAAAAGAAGTGGCGCAAATTGCCATGTCAAAAGTTTTTCGTGATGGAGACTGGCGTTCGGGTTATTACCGCGATCAAACGTTCATGCTTGCCACAAATAATATTACACTCGAACAATGGTTCGCAGGATTGTATGCGCATGCCGATGTGGATGCCGATCCGATGAGTGCCGGCAGACAAATGGGCGGACACTACTCTACCCGCTCGCTGAATTCTGACGGCACATGGAAAGATTTAACCAAGATTAAAAATTCTTCTTCCGATATTTCTCCTACAGGAAGCCAGATGCCGCGCTTGCTGGGGCTTGCTCTTTCTTCTAAAATCTTTCGCAACAGTCCTCAGCTTCAAACCGAAGAGTTCAAAAAGTTTTCTTTGTCAGGAAACGAAGTTGCTTTCGGTACGATTGGCGATGCAAGCACTTCCGAAGGAATGTTTTGGGAAGCGATCAATGGCGGTGGTGTGCTGCAAGTGCCGATGTTAATTTCCGTTTGGGATGATGGTCACGGAATTTCTGTTCCGAAAAAATATCAAACCACCAAAGAAGATATTTCTGAAGTACTCAAAGGATTTCAACTCGATGAAAATAAAAACGGCTATGAAATTTTAAAAACACGAGGATGGGATTATCCGCACTTGATAGAAACATATGAGAAGGCAGAAAAAATTGCGCGCGAAAACCATATTCCTGTTCTTGTTCATGTGGATGAAATGACTCAGCCTCAGGGTCACTCCACTTCCGGCTCTCACGAAAGATATAAGACGAAGGAAAGACTTCAATGGGAAATTGATTTTGATCCGATAAAGAAAATGCGCGAGTGGATATTAACTTCTGCCATTGCTAATGAGGAAGAGTTGAACAAGATAGAAGCCGAAGCAAAACAACGAGCTCGCGATGCAAAAAACAATGCATGGAAAGCATTCAACAGCCCAATTCAGAATGAACGCACAATGATGCTGGATTTGTTCGATGAACTTGCCAACTCTTCTCCTCACAGGGAAAATATTCTTACTGTAAAAAAAGAACTGAAAGAATTCATTGACCCAACCCGAAAAGAAATTATTTCTGCTGCTAAAAATGTTTTATGGATATCTCAGGGTGAAAAAATTGATGCAAGAAAAAAAATATCCGAATGGTTAACGGAACAGCAACCTGTTAATGCAGAGCGATACAATTCTTATCTGTACAGCGAATCACAATGCGCTGCTATAAAAATCGAAGCCGTTGCTGCGCAACCTTCACCTGATGGAAAAATGATTGACGGCAGAGAAGTTCTTCGCGAAAACTTTGATGCAATACTTGCAAAATATCCTGCAGTCCATATTTTCGGTGAAGATTCAGGAATGATCGGCGGAGTAAATCAAGGTCTCGAAGGCTTACAAAAAAAATACGGAGAGCATCGCGTGTGGGATACCGGAATTCGCGAGTGCACCATCATGGGACAAGCGATCGGAATGGCGCTGCGCGGATTGCGACCGATTGCAGAAATTCAATACCTCGATTATCTTCTTTATGGATTGCAAATTCTAAGCGATGATCTGGCAACCATTCAATACAGAACCAAAGGCGGACAAAAAGCTCCGGCAATTATTCGCACACGCGGACATCGGTTGGAAGGAATCTGGCACAGTGGTTCTCCTATGGGAATGATCATTAATGCCCTGCGCGGAATGTATGTTTGCGTTCCACGGAATCTTACGCAGGCAGCAGGATTTTATAACACGCTTCTTGCTTCGGATGATCCGGCTCTTATTATTGAACCGCTGAATTCGTATCGTTTAAAAGAAAAAGCGCTTTCCAATTATGGCGAGTTTAGAATTCCCCTCGGAGTTCCTGAAATTCTAAAAGAAGGAAACGATGTTACACTTGTCACCTACGGACCTAATTGCAGAATTGCGATGGAAGCAATTTCCAATCTTTCAAAGAAAAATATTTCAGTTGAGTTAATTGATGTACAAACGCTTTTACCATTCGACATTCACCACTCCATTGTTGAATCGCTGAAGAAAACCAACCGCATCGTTTTCATGGATGAAGATGTGCCGGGTGGTTCAACTGGATTCATGATGCAAAAAGTTTTGGAAGAACAAGGCGGCTACAATTATCTTGATTCCACTCCAAAAACCATCACGGCAAAAGCGCACCGACCTGCTTATGGATCAGACGGAGATTATTTTTCAAAACCAAATGCTGAAGATGTTTTTGAAACGGTTTATGAATTGATGCACGAAGCCAATCCTCAGAAATATCCAACTTTATATTGAAGTGAGAATTTGTTTTCATAAAATTTTTTTTGTTGCGATTATTTTTTCATTATTCATTTTTTCTGATTCTTTTTCTCAATCCATAAATGATTCTATCAGAATTATTTTTTCATCTCCTGTTTTTTCTCTTATGGAAGATTATTCGGGCGATTGGGGAAGTTATTCCCATACTTTTAATTTTACCAAACGCGATACTTGCGAGGAAGTGCTATGGTTGGACCCTGAATTTCCTGACGGAGAAAATGTTCGCCAGTTAAAAATATTTCTTTCTTCAAAAGATTTCATACAATTGGAAAAGTTTTTCATCGGCTGCTACAATAAAACTCACAATTCAAAAGAAAAAAGCACGGAACACAGCAAATATATTTTCAAGAACAAAGAGTTGACCTTTACCATTGATGACAAATCCACCATGCTTTGTCTGGATGATTTCAAAGTGTGGAAAGAAAACCTTTTCCGAGAAGGAATAATGCAGGAAAAAAGAAATAAAAGGAAATGAAAAAAATTACTGAATCCGATTCACGCTATGACCATTTAGAAAAAATGGATGTGAAAAAACTTTTGATCAACATCAACAAGGAAGACAAAACCGTTGCCTTTGCTGTTCAAAAAGAAATCCCTAAAATCGAGAAGTTGGTGAATGTGATAGTTTCAAAAATGAAAACTGGTGGAAGATTATTTTATATCGGTGCAGGCACAAGCGGACGATTAGGAATTGTTGATGCATCGGAATGTCCGCCAACGTATGGAGTTCCGCAGGGAATGGTGATCGGTTTAATTGCAGGCGGTGACAAAGCCATTCGCAAAGCGGTGGAGTTTGCCGAAGACGATACAGAACAAGGTTGGAAAGATCTGAAAGCAAATAAGATTTCAAAAAAAGATGTTGTGATCGGCATTGCAGCATCCGGCACAACGCCTTATGTTGTGGGCGCGCTGGAAAAATGCAACAAGAATGGAATCACAACTGCTTGCATCACTTGCAATCCGGGAAGTCCGGTTGCAAAAACAGCGAATCATCCAATAGTTGTTGTGGTTGGACCCGAATTTGTAACCGGAAGCACACGCATGAAATCAGGCACTGCACAAAAATTAGTATTGAACATGATCTCCTCTACCGTGATGATAAAACTCGGGCGCGTGCGCGGAAATAAAATGGTAGATATGCAGCTCAGTAATAATAAATTGGTTGACCGCGGCACAAAAATGATAATGAGAGAACTGAAAATTCCCTATGAGAAAGCCAAGAACCTTTTGCTGGAGTTTGGGAGTGTGAGAAAGGCTATTGGTGCAAACCACTAATGTACTGAGATTACTCCGATTTCCGAAAAAACAAATGCAGATTACACCGATGTAATACTATAAAATAATTGGTAGTATCTCAACTTGAATTTTTCTTTGTGCTCTTTGCGTGTATTTCCTCTGTGTTCTTTGCACCAAGCAATCGGTGAAATCTTTTTAAAATCGGTGTAATCATTTTATAAGTGGCACAATTTTCAGAATCAGTTGAATTTAAGTCAAACCCAACCGGATTTTTATCAAAGTCAGCAGGATTTTTTGCAAACCCAACCGGATTTATCATTTAGTCAACTGGATTTTGCCTAAAATATGGTGAATTGAACCTTGGCATATACGGATTTATGAAAAAGCCGACTGGAAAAACCATTTTTCCAACTGGATTGGGGTAAAGTCAACTGACTTTTACATTTTTCCTGTTGGGTTTTGCATTTTTCCAACTGACTTTGGCGCAAATCCTGCTGACTTTACCATTTTTCCGTATGACTTTGCCCTCGATCCTATTTGCTTAGGTTTGGATGTGTATTTCTCTTGCATGGAAGTGTATTGCTTTGGGTTGGATTTAATTGGCTTTGACTTAAATCCTGCTGACAAAGGATTGGATTTGGTTTGTTCTTATTATAAAGAATATGGATTGCCTAGATATGAATACTGAAAAGAAGATAAAAAGTATATTTGTTGAGTGGTTATTCACCATTTTTAGACAACAAAAAAGTATTCGATATAAATGACTGAAATCTACCTTGACCAACAGAAAAAGAATTATTATTATTCAGACTTCAAAGAAAACGTATTGCCTGAGTCAGACAATTTTTGGAAGTTAAGTGAATTCATAAAGCCACACTTGATTGAATTAAATGAAAATAAGAAAATTCAACCTTTATATTCTAAATTCCCTGACAATAACCAATCAATGGAAAGAAATCAAAGTTACTTGGAAATTGCATACACCAAAGACATAGAATTGATTTTATTTAGGAAAACTTTACCTTACTTTGTCAACAAATATAATCATCAAGAAGAATCAAAATTTTATTACACCTTTTCTGCACCTAAAGACAACGAAATATCAGAATCTAAATTAGGTTGTTTGAGTAATCCTGACTATTATAGAATAAATCGCCTTTGCCTATATTTTGAGTGTTATGTCAAAAACAAACACAAAGAATTTTGGCAAGACCTCAAAGATAGATTGAAAAGTTTTTAAATAGCCCCTTAGCTATAGATGATGGCAAAAAATAATATATATAATCTTTAGAACTTACAAACGATGAACTACTTTAAAAAACTTTTTCAAGGCAAAGATGAATTAAACTATTCCGATTTCAGTAAGTTTCCTATTATTCAAGGTGAGGGTTGGAGTAAGGTTCGTTTATTAGCTCTCAAAAAAAATGTAGATGCATTTCTTGGTGAAGAAGGAAATTTAACTAACAAATATAAGGAAGTATATTTTGTAGATTATATTAAATTTGGTCTTGAGGTTAGTTACAGGAACAAGAGTAATCAAGTTCAAGCTATTTTCTTTTACAATAATGACGATGACTCTGAACGTTTTAGCATATATCCTATAAAAACCGAAAAAAATATCGATTGGCATTCTTCAGAAACTGATGTTGAAAAATCCTACGGATTACCTTTAAAAAAATTTACAGGAAATAATGCGGGAAAGGAAAAAAATATCGCTTGGATAAGAATGGTTTATAAAGGAATAGATTTTAGATTTATGGCAGGGAAAATGGTAAGAATAGGCATAACTATTGGTTGTTAAAAAGAGGGATTCTAAATCGCCTTTTCCTTCACTTGCTCCGTAATTTTTCTTCCCGGGTAAACTTTAAGTGCAGCATATTCTAACTTGCTTTTTTAAATTCCACAGGAAGAAGTGAATCAAGTTCAATGTTTCTTGAAGCATCCATAATTTCAATGCCAATAATTTTTCCCTTCTCGTCAATATCGAGTACAACATCTTCGTTTACTCTGCGGTTAGTAAGAGTATGTTTTTGCTGGTCGAGGCGGATGTACAGCAAATCGGTTTTAGAATCGTAATTAATAGTCATTTTTCAGTTATTAAATTTACCGTAAAATACATAAACAGTTACGGTGATTATTGTTTTATTTTCTTCTATAAAATATACTTCTATTTTCTTTTGCTCATACTGTTTGCCGTTTCTTTCTTGCCTGAAATCTAAAATTAATACTTTAGCTTTTCTGCCTGCTTTCGCGTCAATCGGTAATCCAAATTGTATTGTCTGAATTATTTCTTCCTTGCTTGCACCGCGTTCACCTGCTCTTTCAAGTGTATGCGGTTCAATACGGATTTCCATTTTCAAATGTACATAAAAAACAGGAAAGTATTTGGAGATTGCTTCGCTCCTCTATCAATAAAAGATTCTAAATCGCCTTTTCCTTCACCTGTTCCATAATTTTTCTTCCCGGATAAACTTTAAGCGCTTCTTCCAAACAAATCATTGCGTTTTTAAGGTCTTCAATCTTCAACACGTATGCAATGCGCACTTCGTCTTTTCCTGCTTCGGGACTAAAATAAAATCCGGTGGCGGGAGCAAGCATCACGGTTTGTCCTTTGTATTCAAATTTTTCGAGCAGCCACTGGCAAAATTCATCGGCATCGTTAATTGGTAAACGAGCAATGCAATAAAATGCGCCTTGAGGATTCGGGCAAAAAACTCCATCCATTTTATTCAGCGCTTCCACCACAAAATTTCTTCGCGCAGTATATTCCTTTTTCACATTCTCAAAATAAGATGCTGGCGTATCAATGGCAGCTTCCGCAGCAACTTGTCCAAAAGTTGGAGGACTTAATCTCGCCTGTGCAAATTTCATGGCACCAGCCATCACTTCTTTATTTCTGGTAATGAGAGCTCCAATCCTTGCACCGCAGGCACTATATCTTTTAGAAACAGAATCTAACAGCACCACATTATTATTAATTCCTGTGAGGTGCATCACCGAAGTATATTCCGCACCATCGTAACAAAACTCGCGGTACACTTCATCGGCGAATAAAAACAAATCGTGCTTCTGAACCAGTTCGCGTAATGCTTCCAGTTCAGCTTTTGTATATAAATATCCGGTTGGGTTGCTCGGATTACAGATCATGATCGCTTTTGTCTTTCTCGTGATCATCTTCTCAAACTTGGTGATGGACGGCAAAGCAAATCCTGTTTCAATATAAGAACGCACCGGTTTTATCACCACTCCTGATTGCGTGGCAAAACCATTGTAGTTGGCATAAAAAGGTTCGGGAACAATTATTTCGTCACCTTCATTCAGACAGGTCATCATGGCAATCTCTATTGCTTCCGAACCGCCTGTGGTGATCATTATCTCCGAAAAGTCAACATCAATATTATGTTTCTTGTAATAGCCCGCTAATTTCTTTCGATAACTTTCAATTCCTGCGCTGTGAGAATATTCCACCACTTTCATGGAGAAATTTCGGATGGCATTGAGCATCACTTCAGGGGTTTCAACATCCGGCTGACCGATATTAAGATGATAAACTTTTCTCCCTGCTTTCTTTGCTGCTTCTGAATACGGAACCAATTTACGGATTGGCGATGCCGGCATTGCATTGGCTTTGTGGGAAATTTTTGGCATACAAGAAATAATAAATTGTGAATGATAAATGCTGAATTAAAACAAGTACAAATTTACGAAAAAGAAATGAGTTTACTTATCGGATTTATCTTCCTCAATATGTCCGTAAAACCGAAGTTTAGTAGGAGAGTTTGAAGCATTGGAAATAACTTTCACCGTACGATCTTGTTTGTCGTATTTATCCTTTGTGTTGAAGGTAATCATAATCATTCCCGAATCTCCCTGCCGGATAGGATAATGTGGAAAATCTGCCACGGTGCATCCGCAGGTAACTTCAATATCAGAAATAGTTAGAGGATTTTTTCCGGTATTCTCAAAAGTATATTCAATCTCTACCACTTTTCCCTGCGTAACTGTACCAAAATTAAATTTAGGGTCTTTAACTTTTAAATAAGGAAGTGAATCTTTGCTCTGAGCAATTGTAGATGTAAAAAAAAATATCCCGTACAAAAATAAAATGTACGGGATAGATTTTCGAAATCGTTTCAACACTCTGTAATACTCTTTATTAGTGAGGAGTAGGTGTAGCTGTAACTGTTCCGGCTGGTGCTGGAGGAGCAGCTTCAACTGTACCGTGTATTTTCAAAGTTTTGCTTGAAGTTTTTGCATTAGAAGAAACAGTAACTGTTTTTGTAAATTCTCCGGGACGCTTAGTGTCATAATGAACTTTGATAACTGCGCTTTCTCCTGGTTTGATTGGATCTTTAGGAGCAGTTGGAACTGTGCATCCGCATGAACCTGTTGCGCTGTAAATGATCAATGGTTCTTTGCCTGTATTTTTAAATTTGAATTCACGGTTGCCATCAGCATCATATTTTACTGTTCCATATTCAATAGTTTCATTGTCAAACACAATTTCAGGTGCGTTTGGATTTGGAGGAGCAGTTTGAGTAGTGCTTGCTCCCGGTGCTGGTGCTGGTGCTGGTGCTGCAGTCTGTGCCTGCGAATTAGAAACGAATGCAGTAAATGCTACTACTGCAAATGAGAGGATTGTTTTTTTCATGGTAAAGGTTTAATTGTTTTTGTTTTTGTTTATTGTCCCATTCCTCCGTTGCTCTTGCCGGGAAAAGCTTCTTCTTGAGCTGGTCCTTCAATTTTTCCTTTGATTGACAAAACTACGGGGGAATTTTTTGCGTTTGAAGTTACAGTAACTGTTTTTGAGAAAACACCTACACGATTGCTGTCGTATTTTACTTTTATTACTCCGCTCATGCCAGGTGCAATTGGTTCTTTTGGACAAGAAGGAGTTGTACATCCGCAAGATGCTTGACAATTCGCAAGGATGAGCGGCTCTTTACCTGTGTTCTTGAATTTGAATTCATAAGAACATTCATCACCTTTTTGAAGCGTAGCAAAATCATGCGAAGTTTCTTCGAAAGTAACTTCAGGAGCATTTGGACTCGGAGGTGGAGTTGCTTGTTTGGGAGCTTCTTGTCCCATTGCAAGTAAACCGAAGCAAGTGATAATACCAAGAGAAAAAAGTACCTTTTTCATGTAATTGTTTTTTAAGTTAGCAAAGATAAACTTTGTTTTTAATTATCGTAATGTTTGATTTTTATGGATATTAACTTCTATAAAAGCTGAAAACATCCTTTATCAGGTATCTAAAATTGTGCCAAGTATAATAAAATTTTCTTTTCCTTGTCAATACTTATTTTCTTGCATTATACTTCATCTAAGAATGAGAAGATTATATTTAATCTTATTTTCAGTTATCAGAATAAAATGGACGCAGGAAAACAATTAAATATTGATGGTTTTATATTTGATGAACAGTTGAAAAATATTCAACAGTTTGAATCAAATAAAAATCTTTCTGTCCATTGGGAACTTCGTACCATTTTATATCTCGGAATACTTTTATTTATTTCCGGAATTGGAATATTTGTTTACCTGAACATTGATACAATCGGACATCAGGCAATACTTGCATCAATTGCTATCATTTGCTGTGGATGTTTGTATTATTCTCACAAAAATAAATTACCATTCAGCAATGAACAAACCAAACATTCTTCTCCATTTTTTGATTATATAATTTTGCTCGGTTGTTTATTATTCGGAATTTTTATCGGATACATTCAATATCAATATTCTATTTTCGGATTTCATTACGGACTTGCCACATTGACACCTACTCTATTATTTTTTTATTGTGCATATATCTTTGATCATAAAGGAATTTTATCATTGGGAATTACCGGACTTGCAGGATGGGCAGGACTAAGTGTAACTCCCATGCAGTTATTGGAGAAAAATGATTTTTCAAGCACCTCCATTATCTTTACTGCTTTAACTTTAGGAGCAATTATTACATTATTCGCTCGTTATTGCGATACAAAGAATATCAAAAAGCATTTTAGTTTCAGTTATAATAATTTTTCTGCAAACATTTTATTTATTGCCGCACTTGGTGCATTGTTCACACAACCATTGAAATTGATAAGCTTTATTTTACTTTCAGGAATCTGTTTTTATTATATAAAGTATGCCATCGCTCAAAAATCGTTTTTATTTCTTCTGCTTTCAATTATTTACGGATATATCGGATTAACTTATTTGGTTTTTTCTCTTTTAACAGAAATCCGAGCATTAGAAGAAATACTTTTTCTTTTTGGCTCACTTTATACTGCTGCATCGTGTGCCGGTATTGTATTGTTCTTTATTTTTTATAAAAAAATATTGGGAATTAAAAAATGATTGCATACAACCGTACATACCTAACCAACTTGGCAATAATAAAAAAGGCAAAATACTGGTATGCAAAGAAATTACTTTCACGGGAACAGTTTACATCAATAGAAAATAAATACATAATCAATTTCTATTCTCCCGCTCTATTTATAAGAATAGGATTATTTATTTTCACCTGCATATTAGTTAGTGCTGCCATATCATTATTCACTGCGTTCTTTTTTCTCTTCACAAATAATGCAAGTACAGGTTTCGGAATTTTTATATGTTTATTATTTACAACAGGATGCTTTATTGCACTGGAAATATTGATAAAGAAAAAAAATATTTATTGCAGCGGAATTGACGATGCTCTTTTATATTCCGGACTTGGTTTTCTATTTGGCGCTTTGTGTTTTATTTTCGAAGATCATTTCAATAACAGTAATACCATTTTATTCTATTCAATTCTATTCTTGCCGATACTTGTTTGTGCCGTCATCCGATATTCAGATAAATTAATCTCTCTACTTCTCGGAATATGTGCATACACAGTTTTCTTTTTAATGTTTTTGAAATTAGGAGAGATTGCAAAAATGATCATGCCATTTGCACTGATGATTTTATCCGTTTCTATTTATTTTGTGTCAAAAAAATATAGAACAAAACAAAATTTATTCTTTTGGAAATCGTGCATGGTAGTTTTCGAATGCGTTACCCTGCTTGTATTTTATCTCGCCTGCAATTATTACGTCATTCGGGAATCAAGCATTTCATTTTTTGATATGCATTTGGCGCAAGGCGAAGACATACCGCTCGCTTTTCTGTTTTATATTTTAACTGCATTGGTTCCTGTGTTATATGTTTTCTACGGATTAAAAAGAAAAGATAAAGTCTTACTTTGGATAGGATTAGTATTGATTGCCGCAGCCGCTCTTACATTCAAATATTATTTCAGTTTAGGTCACCCGGAAATCACATTAACGGTTGCAGGAATTATTATGATAGCCATTTCATATCTCTCTATAAAATATTTAAAAACACCCCGATACCGAATTACTTTTGAAGAAGAAAAAGACGAAGACAACTTTCTAAAAACAAATGCCGAAGCGTTGGTTATCGCGCAAAGTTTTTCGCAACAAGGACAAAGCAATCAGCAACAAAACACTACAGAATTTGGCGGTGGAGATTTTGGCGGTGCAGGTGCAGGAAGTAAATTTTAATATTCAATACTCACCACATAACCGCTATGCTTGCGAATATTCAACACGCTTCCATCTTCAAAAATTAAATATTGTCCTTTAATACCATTTAACTTTCCAGTGAGAATATTTTGTTTTTCAAAATCAATACTTTTTACCTTTTTCGGGAAAGAAATTACCGGATAATTTATTTCAGTCATTAAATCTTCTTTAATATAATATTGCTTCAGTTCCTCTGGAAGAAATTCCTTCACTTTCATTTTTGCTTCAGACAGATTCATGCCTTGTTTTACCTCGTTCTTTAACATCTTTTGCCAATTCGTTTTGTCTGTTAGATGTTTTTTAAGCGCGACTTCAATACATCCTGAAAGAAAACGATTGGGAGTTTTTGCCAGACATATTGCTGAAGAAGCTCCTTGGTCAATCCAGCGCGTTGGCACTTGCGTGGAACGAGTAACTCCTACTTTTAAATCGCTTGAAAGCGCGAGGTAAACAAAATGTTCCTGCAAATGATGCTTTTTTTCCCATTCCATATCTCGTCCTTTTCCTTCTTGCGCACGACAAAGTTCAGGGCGCAAAATACACTCTGAAGTTTCGGCAGAAGAAATAAAACATTTATAACAAAACCCCTGCGCGAAAGACCGTTTCGTAAGCGTTCCGCAGGAAATACAATAAATCTCATTCTCATATTTCAGAGAAATAGTTTTACCTATGAGCTCATTCATCGGAATCAATTTATCTTCCATCGGTAAATAATAAATCAACTGCATCGCAAGTTGCGATTTCATTTTTAATATTCTTCCGGTAATTCTCACAGCACAAAATTACTATTCTTACCATCAGTACAATTCGTAAATTCGTCATTCTATTTTTGTCAAATAATTTATGGCTCTCCTAAACTCGTTCGCTTCCTGGCTCATGACCAAACGCATGCACCAAATTGAACTATTCATGAAGTATCCTCACGAAGTTCAAAACGAATGGTTCAGAAAATTAATTGAATCGGCAAAAAATACGGAATGGGGAAAAAAATTTAATTACACTTCGATTGAAACGCCCGAGCAATTTGCTGAAAGAGTTCCTTTGCAGGATTACGATTCGATGAAACCCTATATTGAGCGCATTCGCAGAGGCGGGCAAAATATTCTCTGGCAAACAGAAATAAAATGGTTCGCTAAATCTTCTGGCACAACAAATGATAAAAGCAAATTCATTCCTGTCAGCGAAGAATCTCTTGAAGAATGTCATTACAAAGGCGGAAAGGACATGGTGGCGATTTACTGCAACAATTATCCTGAAACAGAAATTTTCACTGGTAAAAATCTTGCGCTTGGCGGAAGTCATTTTATTGACACCTACGATAATTATGAATCTTATCACGGCGATGTTTCTGCTATTCTTATGCAGCACCTTCCTCTTTGGGCTGAATTTTTCCGTGCTCCCGATTTGTCCATCGCACTCATGAGTAATTTTGAAGAGAAGCTTGATAAAATGGCAAAGGCAACTATGGCAGAAAACGTAACGAGCATTGCGGGCGTTCCATCATGGATGAATGTATTTCTGAAACATATTTTGGAAATTTCAGGAAAGAAATCGATTAAAGATGTCTGGCCTAACCTCGAAGTATATTTTCATGGCGGAGTTAATTTTTCACCTTATAAAGAAAATTTTAAAGACCTTTTCGGCAAAGGAAATATTCATCATTTTGAGCTTTACAACGCTTCTGAAGGATTCTTTGGATTGCAAGACCAAAAGAAATCGAGCGAACTTTTGCTGATGCTTGATTACGGAATCTACTATGAATTTATTCCTCGTAACGATTTGAATAATAAAAATGAAAAAACAATTCAGCTTCACGAAGTAAAAACCGGACAGAATTATGCAATGGTAATTTCAACAAACGGCGGGCTTTGGCGTTACCAGCTTGGAGACACAATTAAATTCACTTCGTTGAATCCATATCGCTTCCGAATTACCGGCAGAACAAAACATTTTCTGAATAGTTTTGGCGAAGAAGTGATTATTGACAACACAGAAAAAGCATTGAAAATTGCCTGCGAGAAATCAAATTCAAGTGTGAACGAATATACGGTGGCACCTGTTTTCATGGAAGGAAATAAAAGCGGTGCGCATGAATGGCTCATCGAATTTGAAAAATCTCCCGAAGACTTGAATTATTTTTCTGAAGTTCTTGATAACGCCTTAAAATCTTTGAATTCGGATTACGAAGCAAAACGTTTTAATAATTTCGTGCTTCGCGCTCCAATCGTGCGCGAAATAAAAACAGGAACTTTTTATAATTGGCTCAGGCAAAAAAATAAACTTGGAGGGCAAAACAAAATTCCTCGTTTATCGAATGAAAGAAAATATGTGAAAGAAATATTAGCCATGAAATAACACCTAATTTTGCCAGGATAGCTCAGTGGTAGAGCAGCTGATTCGTAATCAGCAGGTCGTGGGTTCAACTCCCATTCCTGGCTCAAGGAAATAATTTGAGAATTTGAAAATTAACTGATTTGAAGATGAAACAACAAATGACAAAATACATTTTCAAATTTTCAAGTTACATAATTGTCTTTTTAATTTTATATTCATTTCAGGATTCAAAATTTGTTCTTGTAAAATCTATTCCAAAAACTTCTTCTTCATTCACAACGGATAATCTCGGAAATGTTTATCTCGTTTCCGGAAATGTGGTAGAAAAATATAGTCCCGAAGGTGAATTCTTAAAATCATACAGCGATAATAATCTCGGCACAATTTCTCTCGTTGATGCAAACAACTCAATGAAAGTTCTTGTGTTTTACGAGCCATTTCAGCAAATGACAATTCTCGACAACATGCTTGCGCCATCAGCAGACCCCATTCAGTTTGAACCGATGGGATACAATCAGATTTCGTTGATTTGCTCTTCACACAGCAATGGAACGTGGATTTATGACAAACAAAATTCTGAATTGATTCGCTTTGACCAAAGTTTTCAAATAACAAACCAAACAGGAAATATTACTCAACAGCTTCTCATGGAAATAAATCCCGATTTTCTCATGGAACAAAACAACAAAGTATTTCTTAATGATTCCACAAAAGGAATTTTTGTTTTTGATATTTACGGCACTTATAACAAAACTATTCCAATAAAAGGTCTTCGCCATTTTCAAATCAGCAATGATCTTATCATTTACTTTAAAGATGGCAAGCTCAATAGTTATAATATGAAAACGCTTGAAGAAGGAAAAATTTCTTTTCCAGAATCTCAGGCAATTGATGCGCGTACAGAAAAAGAAAAACTATATTTGCTGAAACAAAAAAGTTTAGACATTTACAACGTAAAAAAATGAAACCCAACACAAACATGCACATTGCCGTTTCCGGAAACATCGGTTCAGGAAAAACCACGCTTACTTCGCTTCTTGCAAAACATTATAAATGGACTCCGCAATACGAAGATGCCGACAGTAATCCATACTTAAATGATTTTTACGAAGACATGCAGCGATGGTCGTTCAATCTGCAGGTTTTTTTTCTCAACAGCCGATTTCAACAAGTGATTGAGATTCGCAAAAACAAAAAAACTATTATTCAGGATAGAACCATTTATGAAGATGCAAATATTTTTGCGCCCAATCTTCACTCGATGGGATTAATGACAACGCGCGATTTTGAAAATTATCTTGCTCTTTTCAATTTGATGCAAACATTTGTTCAAGCGCCAGATTTACTGATTTACCTCCGCGCCTCCATTCCAACTCTTGTCGAGCAAATTCAAAAACGTGGGCGTGAATATGAAAAAGCGATTCGCTTAGATTATCTTCAGCGTTTGAACGAGCGCTACGAAGCATGGATTACAAAATACCAAGAGTCAAACAAAAACAGCCGCTTGCTGATTATTGATATTGACGACAATAAATTTTCTGAAAAGAAAGAAGACCTCGGAAAAATTATCCGCAAGATTGATGCTGAAATACATGGTTTATTCAAAAAATAATCCGTCTATCTTCTTTTTCTTATCCTTTAAATAAAATTTATTATCTTTAAGTCCCGATGAACTTCGGGAAAGTTTATGACATATTTCTACATTGCATTTTTCTTAATCGCTTTTGTTTTTTCTATACTGATAAACGGATTATTCCTCCGGTTTTCGAGAACGCTTGGAATCCGAGATAAGAAAGAAACCGTCATTCGCTGGGCAAGCACCTCCAAACCCGCTTTAGGAGGAATCTCTTTTTTTATAATTTTTTTGATTTCACTTGCAAGCTACTCCATGTTCTTTGAAGCACATGAAGAATTGCTGAACAAAAAAGTTCTTGGCTTGCTCTGCACCGCTACGCTCGCTTTCATGATGGGTTTAGCAGATGACGCATATAACACTCGCCCATTTTTGAAACTATTTGTACAAATTATGTGTGGGCTAATTCTTTGCTATTCAGGAATAATTATAGGAATTTTTTCAAGTATGATACTCAATTATCTTCTCACAATTATTTGGGTGGTGGGAATTATGAATTCGGTAAATATGCTCGACAATATGGATGCCATTTCCTCCATCGTTTCCATTTCAATATTCACCACCGCGCTAATACTTCTTTTAAGTGCAGGACATGAAAATAATATTCATTTTCTGATTCTTCTTGGAACAATCGCGTCGCTATCCGGTTTTCTTATTTTCAATTGGCATCCTGCAAAACTTTTTATGGGCGATACCGGAAGCCAGATTCTCGGCTTGCTTCTCGCAGCAATCGGAATTATTTATTTCTGGAACGATTCCGCTTCAATGAGCAACAGCATTTCGGTTTCACGTCAAGTAATTATTGTTGCAATCGCTTTTATTCTTCCTATTGCTGACACAACTATTGTAGTAATAAATCGTTTGATGAACAAACGTTCGCCTTTCATCGGTGGAAAAGACCACACTACACATCATCTTTTTTACAGAGGAATTACTGAAAAAAGAATTGCAATTCTTTTTGCTGCAATCGGAATTGCCTCTGCTTTTCTGATATATTTTATTGAAATAAAAATTTCTATTTGGTCGTTTGATGATTTTTTGCTTATATCAATATTTCCTCTTGGAATTTTTATTTTTCTTTTCGTAATTACCAGAATGAAAAAAAACATTATTCCACAAGAACCTTCTGCTGAATTACCCGATGCAGAACCAGTTAAACATGTTTGAATTTTTCTCACATAAAATCCGCAGCTTTTTTACCGAAAGCAAAAAGTTTTGGGGAATAATTCTCTTACTTTTCCTATTGCTCATTCCAATTGAGTTTTTTATTTTTTCTTCCAAGATGTCTTCCCAAGATGAACTTTACTGGAAAGCTTTTCTTGCCAATAACAAAACATACGGCGTGATTGTGCCGAGAGATTTGAAATTTGCTGATGAAAAAGTTCCGGTTTCCGATTTCACCGTTACGGAAAGCATGGAAAGAGAATTAATTTTAAATACTTATTTTCAATCGCAAACAATTATGATGCACAAGCGTGCAAACCGTTGGCTGCCTTTTATTTCCTCTATCTTAAAAAAAAATGGAGTGCCTGATGATTTCAAATACATTGCTTTGATTGAAAGTAATCTTACCAACAGCATATCTCCCAAAGGCGCTGCCGGATTTTGGCAATTCATAGAAAGTTCTGGCAAACAATATGGACTGGAAATGAGCGATGAAATTGATGAACGATACAACCTTGAAAAATCTACCGAAGCTGCCTGCAAATATTTTAAAGATTCTTACAAAATTTTTGGGAGTTGGACACTTGCAGCTGCTTCTTACAATCTTGGAATGGACGGATTGAAAAATCAATTGGAAAAACAAAAAGCAAATTCGTACTATGATTTGGCGCTGAATGAAGAAACTGCGCGTTACATTTTCAGAATTCTATCGGTAAAAGAAATTATTGTAAATCCGCAAAAATACGGTTACATGCTTCGAAAAAAAGATTTGTATCCGCCAATTCCCACGCAGAAAATTCAAATTGACAGCAGCATTTCTGACCTTGCGGATTTTGCTTCAAAAAATAATGTGAGTTACAAAATCTTAAAATACTTTAATCCCTGGCTCAAAAAAAATTATCTTTCAAATAAAAATAAAAAAACTTATTTCATAGAATTCCCAAAATCTGGATACAATGAAGAATACCTTGCTCATCTCGCATCTTCCGATAGTTTGGGAATGCGAATTGAAAACACTCCGCCTTCTGAAATAAATATTCCCTCTCCTGCTGATTCCTTACCGAAAAAATGAGTGAAGCCGAAATAATAATTCCTGAAGTTCAGTCAGAAACGGAATTCCTCGAAGTGATTGGCGCGCGCGTTCACAACCTGAAAAACATTGATGTTACCATTCCTCGAAATAAATTAGTTGTCATTACCGGATTGAGTGGAAGTGGAAAATCTTCTCTTGCATTCGATACAATTTATGCGGAAGGACAACGCAGATACATTGAAACTTTTTCCGCTTATGCTCGTCAGTTTCTTGGCGAAATGGAACGACCGGATGTGGATAAAATCACCGGACTTTCCCCTGTAATTTCTATTGAACAAAAAACGGTTAGCAAAAATCCTCGCTCAACTGTCGGCACAATTACAGAAGTTTATGATTTCATGCGTTTGCTTTTTGCGAGAACAGCCGATGCGTTTTCGTATGTGTCAGGAGAAAAAATGGTTCGTTATACTTCTGACCAGATTCTTAATTTAATTCAAACGAAATTCAATGGAGAAAAAATCACCATTCTCGCTCCGATTGTACGTGCTAGAAAAGGTCATTACCGGGAACTTTTTGAATTGTCACGCAAACATGGCTTCACGAAAATGCGAATTGATGGTAACGTTCATCAGCTCAAACACGGAATGACTCTTGACCGTTATAAAATTCACGACATAGAACTTGTCATTGACCAGGTAGAAATAAAATTAGGAAATGAAAAACGCCTTATTGATTCCATCACTCTTGGAATGAAACAGGGGAAAGGAACAATAATGGTTTTAGAAGATGAAAAAGATAATGCAACTTACTTCAGCAAAAACTTAATGTGTCCTACTTCGGGAATTTCTTACGATGAACCACAACCGAATACTTTTTCTTTCAATTCTCCCTATGGCGCATGCCAAAAGTGCAATGGACTGGGACATATCAGCGAGATTGACATTCACAAAATAATTCCTGACTTTCACAAAAGTATTTTCAAAGGTGGAATAATTCCCATAGGAGAATATAAACCAACTTGGATTTTCAAACAGATAGAAGCAATAGCTCATAAATATAATTTCTCACTCAAAGATTCGATAAAAAAAATTCCCGAACACGCACTCAATATTATTCTTTACGGTGCCGATGAAATGTTCAAGGTAAAAACCAATGATGATAGCAGTGCATATAGTTATTCTCTTTCTTTTGAAGGAATTGTAAATTTTCTTGCAAAACAAAATGACGATGCCGTTTCTCCATCTACAAGCCGATGGATTGAAGAATTTATGAATGAAAAAATTTGTCCTGAATGTAACGGTACACGTTTGAAAAGAGAAGCACAATATTTTAAAATCGGAGGTAAAAGTATTTCCGACCTTTCTTCTACTGATGTCATCGAATTAAATAAATGGTTTGACGGAATTGAAAATAATTTTGATTCCACCCAAAATATTATTGCAAAAGAAATTCTGAAGGAAATCAGAAAGCGAATTCAGTTTCTAGTAGATGTCGGACTTGATTACATCACGCTTGATAGAAGTGCACAAACACTTTCAGGAGGAGAAGCGCAACGAATTCGTCTTGCAACACAAATAGGGTCTCAACTTGTGAATGTGCTTTACATTTTAGATGAGCCGAGTATCGGACTTCATCAACGCGATAACACGCGGCTTATTCAGGCACTGCAAAATCTTCGCGACATTGGGAATTCCGTGATTGTTGTTGAACACGATAGGGAAATGATTCTTGCTGCTGACTATGTAATTGATGTTGGTCCCGCAGCCGGAGTTCACGGAGGAAAAATTGTTGGAGTGATGGAAAATGGAAAATGGAAAATGGAGAATGGAGAATCATCGTTGACAAGGGATTATCTTTCCGGAAAAAAAACTATTTCAATTCCATTAGTCAGACGAAAAGGAAACGGACAACATTTGATTTTAAAAGGAGCAAAGGGAAATAATCTTAAAAATGTAACAGCAAGTCTTCCTCTAGGAAAATTTATTTGCGTTACCGGAGTTTCGGGAAGCGGAAAATCAACTCTCATCAACGAAACGCTATATCTAATTCTTAGTCATCACTTTTATCGCTCACATCAAAAACCTTTGGCGTATGATTCCATCGAAGGGCTTGGGCTTATTGACAAAGTGATTGAAGTGGACCAATCTCCTATAGGCAGAACACCACGTTCTAATCCTGCAACATACACTGGAGTTTTTTCCGATATCAGAAATCTTTTCACGCTGCTTCCCGAAGCAAAAATCCGCGGATATAAACCCGGAAGATTTTCTTTCAATGTGAAAGGCGGGAGATGTGAAAGTTGTCAAGGTGCCGGAGTAAGAACTATCGAAATGAATTTTCTTCCCGATGTATATGTTCCTTGCGAAACCTGCGGAGGAAAAAGATACAATCGCGAAACGCTCGAAATCCGCTACAAAGGAAAATCCATCAGCGATGTGCTTAACATGAGCATTGAAGAAGCTGTAACTTTTTTCGAAAGCATTCCAAACATCGTGCAAAAAATTCGTTCACTGAAAAGCGTTGGATTAAATTACATCACGCTCGGGCAATCTTCCGTTACACTTTCGGGCGGAGAAGCGCAGCGCGTGAAACTTGCCACAGAACTTGCAAAACGCGATACAGGAAAAACTCTTTACATTCTTGACGAACCAACCACCGGTCTGCACTTTGAGGACATTCGAATTCTTTTAGAAGTGTTGAACAAACTCACCGAGAGCGGAAATACAGTAATCGTGATTGAACACAACATGGATGTAATTAAAGTTGCCGATCATATTATTGATATGGGATTGGAAGGCGGTGCAAAAGGCGGAACAATTATCTGCGAAGGAACTCCTGAGGAAATTATCAAGAACAAAAATTCCCACACGGCAAAATATCTGAAGAAAGAATTAGTTAATACTAAAATGGAACTGAATTAATTTCATTCCTTTAAAATCTTATTTTTGTTTTAATAAAATTTACTATGGACAATCACAACGATGAAGCACGCATTCGCAAAGCGCTTGCAACAAAAGATTGGAACGAAATAAAAGCTACCGACTCCTGGCAGATTTTTAAAATCATGTCCGAATTTGTGGAAGGATTTGAAAAGATGGCGCGCATTGGTCCCTGCGTTTCTGTTTTTGGTTCTGCACGCACAAAACCTGATACAAGATATTATATACTCGCTGAGGAAATAGCATTCAAATTAACAAAGTCCGGTTACGGAGTAATCTCAGGTGGAGGTCCTGGAATCATGGAAGCAGCAAACAAAGGTGCGCAAGCGGGAGGAGGAAAATCTGTGGGACTTAACATTGAACTTCCATTTGAACAAAAACCAAATCCATTCATTGATACAGATAAAAATATCAACTTCAAATATTTTTTTGTACGCAAAGTTATGTTCCTGAAATACTCTCAGGGATTTGTTGCACTACCTGGCGGATTCGGCACCATGGATGAATTGAGCGAAGCTCTAACTCTGATTCAGACAAATAAAGTTGCGCACTTTCCAATCATTCTTGCTGGCAGCGACTACTGGAGCGGCTTTGTTGATTGGCTAAAGAAAAGTGTTGTTATGGAAAAAAATATCAACCCCGAGGATATGAATCTTTTTCATGTGGTTGATACTGCCGATGAAGTGACAAAAATAATTGATGATTTCTATTCCAAGTACACACTGAAGCCGAACTTTTAAATCATCGAAAAGAGAAATGTTACGAAAAATACGAAATAGGAATATTATTGTTTTGTATTTACTCTTGCCTTTTGCCTTTTTACTTTTCACTTCCCTCCTCGCTCCATCCTTTCAACTCGCCCGTTTAAAATATAATGGAGGTGGTGATTGGTATGTGAGTCCGACTTCGCTTCCAAATTTAATTCGTTTCTGCAATAAAAATCTCGGCACTAATATTAACGAGGAAGAATCTGTGGTGGAAGTCGGCAGCAAGGATATCTTCAATTACCCGTTCATTCACATGACGGGTCATGGCAACGTGGTGTTCAGTCAGTCGGAAGCTGAAAACCTACGGAACTATCTCATCTCAGGAGGTTTTCTCAACATCAACGATAGTTATGGAATGAACATTTTCATCCGCAGGGAAATGAAAAAAGTTTTTCCTGAAACTGATTTTGTAGAACTTCCTCCATCGCATCCTATCTTTCACCAGAAATATGATTTTCCGAATGGTATTCCAAAAATTCACGAACACGATGCAAAACCTGCACAGGCATTTGGTATTATTTACAATGGAAGATTAGTTTGTCTTTTCAATTTCGAGTGCGACATTGGTGACGGCTGGGAAGACCCCGAAGTACATCACGACTCGGAAGAAATACGCCAGAAAGCATTGAAGATGGGTGCTAATATTATTCAGTATGTTCTAATGGGAGAAGAAAGTAAAAGCAAGAAATAAAAACTACTTCTTTAGTTCTCTCACTATTATTTTCTCTACTTCTTTTGCGCTGTGATACGGCATAAAATGCGTTCCGTCTTGAATCACCACAGGATTTTTAATTTTATATATCGGAAAAAATCGATCTTTTCCGCCATGAATATGAATTAAATTTTTCGGGTAAGTAGTATTTCGCCATTCTAAAATCATCTGCATCGCACCTTGCAAATATCCTTTCGGGCAAGCCAAAAGCATATCAGAAAATAATTTACCGTCTTCTTTATTCTTTATGCCAAATTGCTTTTCATTAAATACCGCTGCCGATTGAAGCATGGATTCAGGCAAATAATTATATAACGGAAAATACCTGAACGGATGAATGGAAGCCGGAAGTTCCTTGTTTGTTTTAGCACTTGCAATCAGAATAACTTTTTTTAGCTTCAAAAACTTGCTCATCTCCACAGCAAGCATGCCTCCGAATGAAACTCCAATCAAAGAGAACGGTTTTGATGTATCTATCTGAGACGATAAGCGCTTGGCATATTGAGGAAGAGATTCATCTCGCTTAGGAACAACCCATTTGATATACTTTTTTTTATATCCTGTTAACGTTAGTTTGGAAAACAAACGCTCATCGGCACCAAGACCGGGAATAAAATATAAAGTGTGCATACATTAAGCTGAATAAATGGAAAGTTTGCTTTGCAAAAATTTAATAGTCGTCTCGATCTTATCGTACATCACAACATCTTCTGTGATATATTTTACTTCTTTTCTGTAATCAGAAACTATTTTCTCAATTGCAGGCGAAGATTTTGCAGGTCTGCGGAATTCAAGCGCTTGAGCTGAAGTAAACAGTTCGATGGCAAAAATTCTTTCAAGATTTTCAATAACTCTAAAATTTTTTGTTGCAGCATTCGCACCCATACTCACATGATCTTCTTGTCCGTTTGAAGAAACAATGGAATCCACCGAAGCAGGAGTGCAGAGTTGTTTATTCTGCGAAACAATACTCGCAGCAGTATATTGTGGAATCATAAAGCCTGAATTTAATCCCGGATTTGAAACAAGGAACGGAGGCAATCCTCTTTGCCCTGAAATCAGCTGATATGTTCTTCGCTCCGAAATATTTCCAAGTTCTGACAAAGCAATAGCAAGAAGATCAAAAGCAATCGCTAATGGCTGCCCGTGAAAATTTCCCGCAGAAATAATTTCATTCTCATCAGGAAACAAAGTAGGGTTATCGGTAACAGAATTTATTTCTGTAAGAAAAACTTTTTCACAATAAGCAATCGCATCACGCGAAGCACCATGAACCTGTGGAATGCATCGGAAAGAATATGGATCCTGAATGTGTTCTTTCTTTCTTTTGATTAGTTGGCTTCCGTTTAAAAGTTTATTAAAATTCTTTGCAACTTTCATTTGACCTGCATGAGCACGAATCTTGTGAACGATTTCTTTGAACGGTTCCGAACGACCATCAAAAGCATCTAAAGAAATTGCGCCAATCACATCGGCACAATCAGCAAGATGATTTGATTTCAAAATACTCCAAACTCCGTAAGCGCTCATAAATTGAGTTCCGTTGAGCAACGCAAGTGCTTCTTTGGATTTGAATTTAATCGGTGCAAGTTTCAGTTTTTTTAGAACAATATCTGATGCTTGTTTCTTGCCTTCAAAATAAACTTCTCCCTTTCCAATCAACGGAAGTGAAAGATGCGCAAGCGGAGAAAGATCGCCAGAAGCTCCAAGTGAACCTTGAGTATATATAACAGGTGTAATATCCTGATTATAAAATAGTAATATTTGATCTACAAGTTCAATAGAAACACCTGAATAGCCCAAAGAAAGTGCTTGAATTTTCAGCAACAACATCAACTTTACAATTTCATGCGGTACCTCCTCGCCTACTCCGCAGGCATGAGACATCACCAGGTTTTCTTGAAGTTTTCCTAAATCTTTTTCTGAAATAGATTTATTGTAAAGCGCACCAAAACCAGTATTGATTCCGTAAATAGATTCCTTACTTGATTTTATTTTTTTGTCGAGATATGCGCGGCATTTAATAATTTTCTTTCTCGATTCATCAGACAGTGCAATCTTTTGCTTTTCAGAAATAATTTTCTGAATAGTTGCAAAATCTATTTTGGAAGTTATTTTATAAATGCTCATTTTAATTTCAAAATAATTTCATCAACCTTCATTTTTGTTTGTTCACCAGAAGTCATGTTTTTTAAAGTCAATTCACCCGTTTTAATTTCATCGCCGCCAATTACAATCACAAACGGAATTTGTTTTTTGTTTGCGTAATCAAACTGCTTGCTTATTTTTTTTGTGATATCAGGATAAATTTCGGTATTGATTCCGACAGAACGAAGCTGAGAAGCAATGCCGATGCAATAATTTCTTTCTTCTTCTCCAAAATGCGCAAGCATTACTTTTGTTGTGGAAGCTGTCAATCCGATGCTGTCAAACAAATTCAATTCGTTCATTACATCAAAGATTCTATCTATGCCAAAAGAAATTCCAACTCCTGAAACATTAGACAGACCAAATATCCCCGTAAGATCATCGTAACGACCACCACCGCAGATGCTTCCCATTTGAACATCGTTTGCTTTCACTTCAAAAATTGCACCTGTATAATAATTTAAGCCGCGAGCAAGTGTTAAATCGAATTCTAATATTGAAGATTCATGTCTTATATTTTTTACTGTGTTAAATATATATTCAACTTCTTCGATGCCTTTTAATCCAATTCCAGAATCTTGAAGGTGGTTTTTTAGCAAACTTAATTTATGTTCTGGAAACTTTTCATTTTTTATTGATAATGCTATTTCATGCAATGAAATTATTGAATCTGAGGACAAATTCTTTGTTTTCAATTCTTGTTCAACTAATTCCCATCCTATTTTATCTAACTTATCAAGAGCAATTGTAATATCTATCATTTTATCTGAAGCACCAATTATCTCTGCAATACCTTGAAGTATTTTTCTATTATTAATTTTAACAATTGTCCGTAACTTTAACTGTCGAAACACTTCATCAATTATCTGAACAATCTCCACTTCATTCAGCAACGAATTGCTTCCAATTACATCGGCATCGCACTGATAAAATTCGCGATAGCGACCTTTCTGAGGTTTGTCTGCACGCCAAACAGGTTGTATCTGGTAGCGTTTGAAAGGAAAAGTAATTTCGTTTTGGTGCTGGACAACGTAGCGAGCAAATGGAACGGTTAAATCATAGCGCAATGCTTCATCTAAGTATTCTGTAGTTTTAGTAAAAAGATCAGCAAAAGAAACTTTTGTATTTAGTAATCCCCCTATTTTAGTTAACTTTTCTCCCCTTGGAAGAATTTTAAAAATCAATTTATCTCCTTCATCTCCATATTTCCCTGTAAGAGTTTCCAAATTCTCCATCGCAGGAGTTTCAATGGGCTGGTAGCCATACTTCTCAAAAACTTCACGAATGGTTTTGAAAATAAAATTGCGCCTCACCATTTCGGTAGGAGAAAAATCGCGCGTGCCTTTGGGGATACTTGGTTTCACAAACAATGAATGAGCGCGAAGTTAAAAAGAAATTCCTCTTGGATTTGTGGTATATCAGACCTTATATAAAAGAAAAAGGGGGCAAAAGCCCCCTTTAGTTCTTGTAGAATCAGATTCCTTATTTAGGAGCGTCTGTTTTCTTTACTTCTTTAGTGTCTGCTTTCTTGTCGTCTTTCTTAGCAGCTTTCTTGTCGTCTTTCTTTGTTGCTTCTTTTTTAGGAGCATCTTTCTTTTCTTGAGCTGGTTTCGCAGCGTCTTGTGCGAATGAAAGTGCTGACATTAATACTGCTGCAGCTACAGTTAACATTACTTTTTTCATTTTGTTGGTTTTTTGTTTGTTTAACTTAGTGTTTATTACCGCGCGAATATAAAACAAAAACAATGCCAAGATATTGGTTACCCTCAATTATTTATTAAAATGTTTTCAAAAGGGTTTGAAAAACTTAAAATAATCGCATAATCTTCTTCCCATAATCTATTACGGCTTTGTGTTGTTTCAGAATATCGGAGCCAAGAACTCCATCAATTGGTTTCTGTTTCATTTCGGAATATGCAACATTCACATGAGAAAGATCAATCACAACCGATTTATAATTTTTGATTTCAAGTTTGCCGATATTTATTTTTTTAATCACAACCAGATGGCTTTTCATATTGCTTGTGCCAAGTCCGGTAGAAAGTTTATCGTGCGTTTCAAATTTCTCTTCTTTTAAAAAATTACCAATTCGTGTTTTATCAAAAACAGTTTTTGATGCTCCGGTATCGATCAGCATTCTTGCTGGCTTACCATTGATACTTATATTAATAAGAAGATGAAACCCATCATCGAGTTTTAAAATCTTTATTGGATTTTTTGTTTTCATTGGAAAATAAAAATCCCCTCCCAAATAAGGGAAGGGATTATACATATTTTAGCTTACGCAACTACTTGCATCTTATCCAGCACGCTCATCACTTCCTTCACTGCTTTTGCCGAAGCTTCCAAAGATTTTTTCTCTTCAGCGTTCAGTTTAAGTTCGATGATTTGCTCAATTCCGTTTTTGCCAAGCTTGACCGGAACTCCAAGATAAATATCTTTCATTCCGTATTCTCCGTTCAGCAATGCGCAGACAGGGAAAATTCTTTTCTGGTCAAGAGCAATTGCTTCTACCATTTGTGCAGCAGCAGCACCGGGTGCATACCATGCAGAAGTTCCAAGCAGGTTCACAATTTCTCCGCCTCCGGCTTTTGTTCGCGCAATAATAGCATCTAATTTATCTTTCGTAATAAGTTCGGTTACAGGAATTCCAGCAACCGTTGTGTAACGCGGAAGTGGAACCATTGTATCGCCATGTCCACCCATCAGCACCGCCTGAATATCTTTTGGAGAACAATTTAATTCTTCGGCAAGGAAAGCGCGGTAACGTGCAGTATCCAAAATTCCCGCCATTCCAAAAACTTTTGAAGAAGATTTTTTTGCAGTGAGATATGCGCAATAAGTCATCACATCCAAAGGATTTGAAACAATAATGATAATTGCATTCGGAGAATGTTTGAGAATATTTTCTGTAACGCCTTTTACAATTCCTGCATTTGTAGAAATTAAATCATCGCGGCTCATTCCTGGTTTGCGCGGAAGTCCGGAAGTAATAACAACGATGTCTGAATTAGCGGTTTTGGAATAATCGTTTGTACTTCCTTTCACTCTTGAATCATAAAGATGAATGGGAGCAGCTTGCCAGATGTCGAGGGCTTTGCCTTCGGCAAAATTTGGCTTGATGTCTAAGAGCCAAACTTCGTTGGCATAATCTCTTTGTGCGATTACATCAGCGCAAGTTGCACCTACGTTTCCTGCGCCTACAACTGTTACTTTCATATTGAATATTTTTTTTAGTGGATGTTTCAAAATCACGAAACGAAAGTATAAATTTATCCGAAACAAAATTAATTTCTGCTAATAGATTTTAATACCCTTTTGCCATGATGAATGTCATGAAATCTATCCTTATAATTGTTTACTTACATCATTCGATATAACACAACAAACGTGTCAAATGATATTTATTGCGGCTCTGCTTACAACTATTTAAATACATCTAATCATTTATTTAGATATATCTAAATAAAAACTATATTTGTTTTTCAATAAATTACAATAATCAATCGTCAAAGAAGAAAAAGTAAATGTATTTTAATTTAAAATTTTCATGAAAAGAATCCTCATCCCCATGATTCTTCTCGTTACATCCAATTTATTCGGACAATCGGATTCCGCAAAGGATGAACGGTTTTCGGTTCACATGCAAACTACAGTCATCACTCAATATAAACCATCCTTTTACGCGAAATATTCCGGAGTTAACAGTTTAACTTCTCAGGAAGAAACTGAAACTTCGCTTACTTCAACTTTATTTTTAGGTGTACGTTTATGGAAGGGAGCAAGCGCGTATTTGAATCCTGAGCTTGCGGGAGGTTCCGGATTGAGCGGTGCGCTGGGTGTTGCTGCATCCACCAACGGAGAAACCTATCGCATTGGCGACCCAAAACCAACAACAATACTTGCACGACTTTTCTTCAGACAACAATTTTCATTCGGTACTGAAAAAGAAAGAATAGCTGAGGAGAAAAATCAACTTGGAGAAATGCGTTCCACACATTTTTTTGCATTTACAGTTGGCAAAGTAAGTGTTTCAGATTATTTTGATAATAATTCTTTCAGCCACGATGCACGAACTCAATTTATGAGTTGGGGACTAATGAATAACGGGGCTTGGGATTATGCAGCGAATCAAAAAGGATATACGCCTAGTGTTGTGCTTGAATTTGTTACTCCGCAATTTGAACTTCGTTATCATGCTTCGCTTGTTCCGAAAAGCGCAAATGCCAATGATATGAACTGGAATATTTCTGAGGCAAGCGGGCAATCGCTTGAGTACACTTGCAAAACTCATCTTAAAAAAGGAAAACTTATATTCCGTGTGATGGGATTTCTGAACATTGCAAACATGGGAAATTATAAACAAAGTATTACACTTGCAGCAGACAAAGATACTTTACCAAACATTATTCAAACTCGTCAATACGGAAGAAATAAATATGGCTTTACGCTGAATTCAGAATATGAAAGAAAATTTTTTGGCGCATTCCTTCGTGCCGGATGGAATGACGGCAACAACGAAACATGGATGTTTACTGAAATCGACCAAACAGTTAGCGCAGGATTAGTATTAAAAGGAAAATTTTGGAAAAGAAAAGATGATGCGCTCGGAATTGCTACTGTTGCATCAGGATTGTCTGCTCCTCACAGAGAATATTTAAAAGATGGCGGAAAAGGTTTCATGCTCGGAGACGGCAACCTGAATTACGAGTGGGAAAAACTTATTGAAACCTATTATTCTTTTGCTCTGATGAAAAATAATATTGCTCTTTCGGTCGCCTACCAATATGTAATAAATCCGGGATATAATAAGGATAGAGGTTCGGTTAATGTTTTTTCCGTGAGAGTTCATGCTGAAATATAAGAAAACTTAATTTTAGATTTTCAACAACTTATGCAAAGATGAATCACTACTTCCTTAAAATCATTTTTTGTTTCTTATTGCTTTTTTCTGCATTCAATTTATCCGCTCAGGACAATTACGAAATACAAATATATGGAGCTCCTACCATAGAGAAAAATAAAACCATGTTTGAATTACATAGCAACTATACATTTGACGGAAGAAAAGATACTGTCAATGATGTATTGCCAACCAACCATGTATTTCACGAAACACTTGAAATCACTCATGGTTTTACAGATTATTTTGAAATAGGATTTTATTTATTTAACAGCATAGGAAACAACGGGCGCACGGCATTCGTAGGAAGTCATATCCGTCCTCGAATTTGCGTACCAAAAAAATGGAATTTGCCAATTGGGTTAAGTTTATCTGCCGAATATGGATTGCAGAAAAGAGAATTCAGCGAAGACGACCAAACACTGGAAATCAGACCAATCATAGATAAAGAATTCAAGAAACTATATTTATCATTTAATCCTGCTTTTGATAAATCATTACACGGACTAAATCAAAAAACAGGATTTGAATTTTCTCCTGCTTTTAAAATCAACTACAAAGTATCCAAAAAAATTTCTCCCGGATTTGAATATTTTGCAGGCATTGGTCCGCTCAATAATTTATTTCCAACCGATCAGCAGCAACATCAACTATTCATCACACTCGATGTTAATTTTTCTGATGCTTGGGAATTTAATTGCGGATATGGAATGGGTTTTACACCAAGCACCGACAAATCAATATTCAAAATAATTCTTGGAAGAAGAATATAATTTAAAATCATTCACTTTTCATCAATTCACAAAACCAAAAACCTTTTGTTTGTGATACTGGCAAATTGCAGTCGTCCGTTGTTTTTACTTCAAGCGGTTTGTATATCTTTTCTCCTATATAAATCTTAATAGGATTCTTAAAAATTGGTCCGTCAAAACAAAATGTATGATACTCACCATTCTCACCGCAAGCATCAACGTTTTGAGGAAGCGAAGAAAGGAAATCATTATCTACGATTCTTCCTGCCCAATCTTTTCCGAGGTAAGCATCATTTGTGCAGCAAAGAACTGTTTTGAATTTTAAAGAAATGAATTCTTCCAGCAACTTTTGTGTATCTTGTTTCCATAAAGGAAATACTGCTTTCATTCCTACCTGTGCCAGATTATCCTCTCGGTATTTCCGAAGATCTTCCAGAAAAATATCTCCAAAGATCACCTGATCGACTCCTTGGGATTTTAAACGCAGCAGAATTTCTTCCATCTTTTTTTCATATTCAGCGTTTGTTCCTTCGTTCACATAAATTTTCACCAATGGAATTCCAATTTGTTTTGCTTGTTCATCCAGAAGTTCTTCTCTTACACCATGCATGGAAATCCTGCGAAATTTTTCGTTGACAGTAGTGAGAAGAAATTTAACATCATATTTCTTCTCCTGCAAAACCTTATAAAGACAAAGCGAGGAATCCTTTCCTCCGCTCCAGCAAAAAACAGCAGGTATCATGATGTAAAGATATTAGGTTATGGAAGACGGAAGATGGATAATGATATAAAGAGCTCTAATAATTGTTTAATTTTGTCAAAAAAAAACTGCCATGAAAATCCTTCGCAAAATATTAATGTACATTATTCTTCTCTTCGTTTTGTTTTGCATAGGGTATTATGCGTTTGCAAATTATACCTACAGCGAAGGAAGCCGAAGCGGAATGCTTTTAAAGTTTTCAAACAAAGGTTATCTGTTTAAAACATGGGAAGGCGAATTAAACCTTGGCGGCATGACGCAGGCAGAAGGCACCATGCTGAATAACATCTGGACATTTTCTGTTCGCGATGGGGAAACAGAAACAATAACCGATTTGCAGAAATACGAAGGCAAACGCATTCGCTTATCCTATAAAGAAAAAATGCGTCATTTCCCCTGGCAAGGAGAAACCAATTATTTTGTTTACAAGGTAGAGACAATTCAACAATAAAAATATTTTACAATTTTTTCTTTCTGTCAAACTGACGCCTGCCTACCGGACAGGCAGGTTAAAAAATGTTAACTGATGGTTGGTATGTAATTTGACAAACAGATAATTGTAATTTTACTTTAATAATTAAACTTATAAATTATGATGATGTTCGATCCGATATTATTAGGAATCACAATTGTGTTCATGGGCATTGGAATGTTCGTGAGCTCACGCCTGAAAAAGAAATTTGCTGAATATTCTGAAACTCCTCTCAGTTCAGGATTAAGCGGAAAAGATGTTGCCGAAAAAATGCTTCGCGATAACGGAATTACGGATGTGAAAGTTACTTCCGTAGAAGGACAACTCACCGATCATTACAACCCTCTCGAAAAAACGGTAAACCTTAGCGCAGAAGTTTTTGAAGGAAGAAGCATTGCATCTGCTGCTGTGGCAGCGCATGAATGCGGACATGCAGTTCAGCACGCACATGCGTACGCTTGGCTTTCTCTTCGCTCCGCAATTGTTCCGATAGTTAATCTAAGTTCAAAAATGATGAACCTAATTTTCTTTGCTGCGTTTTTCTTTGGAGCAATGTATCACATGTATAACCAAATGCTTGTTTTAATAATTATCTGCGAAGGAGTTATCACCGTTTTTTCCATCATCACGCTTCCTGTTGAATTAGATGCGAGCAGACGTGCATTGGTATGGCTCGATGGTTCAGGAATTGCTCGCGGTGCTGAACACGATAAAGCAAAAGATGCTCTTGACTGGGCAGCTAAAACTTATTTCGTTGCTGCGCTTGCGGCACTTGCACAACTACTTTACTTTGTGATGTTATTTTTGGGAAGAAGACGAGACTAAAAACCAACAACAGTAATTCGTTTCACTATCATTCAATAGTCATTCTCTTATTTTTGAATTATAATGAATGGCAATTGAATTACGCCCGAAGGGCAAATGACGGCTGTTTATTGTTTTATCACCCTCACCTCCGTTCTCCTGTTTCTTTGTCTGTTTAAATCGCTGTCGTTTGCAGCGCGGGGTTGTGTATCGCCATATCCTTTGGCTTTCACTCTGTCAGCAGGAACTCCTTTGCTGATGAGATATTCACGAACGGCATTTGCTCTGTCTTGCGAAAGTTTCAAATTCGCAGCAGGGTTTCCTGTATTATCAGTGTGTCCGGCAATTTCAATAACAAGCGTTTTTTTTCCGCTTACAAAATCCACAAGTTTATCCAGTTCTTTAGAAGATTCCTCACGCAATGTTGACTTCCCCGAATTAAAATACACATTCTCGAGCGTAAAGTTTTGCGTCATTTCAAATTGTATAGCCACATTAAAACTTAACTTTTCACCTTTTACATTCGGAACTTCAATTTCGGTGTAATCGGCATCTTCGGTAAAATTCTTATACTTCACAACGTACTTATCTCCCTTGGGAACAAGTATTTCAAACGTGCCGCTGTCTTTAGTAATTCCCTGATAAACTTTTTTTGTTTTAGTACTTACAAACGTTACCTGATCGCCCACCTGAGGCACTTTATTTTCGTTGATGACAGATACCTTGAACAATGCAAGCGTTTCGGTTGGTTTTAATTGCTGAGCCATTGCAGATGTGAAATGGCAGAGAGTAAATAGGAAGGTAAAAAAAATTATTTTCTTCATCGTGAAAAATTACATTTTCATAATTTCGAATTCTATAACACAAAAATAAATTCATTCACTATTCTTGTCTTTCAGAAAAGAAATATTTTCTATTTCAATGATTCTAACGCTTTTTTGATGCCATCAAAACTTGGGTAATCACCGGGATTAGGAAGTACTTCGGCAAAGCGAACCACTCCTTCCTTGTCAATTACAAACGAAGCGCGTTTTGCAACACCTTTTAATCCTACAGCAAAATTTTCATTTCGGACATCGTATGCAGTGATAGCTTCTTTATTAAAATCAGATAAAAGTGGAAAAGTAATCGCATTTAATTCTTTAAACTTTCCGAGCGAGAATGGCATGTCAACAGAAATGCCATACACAGAAGCATTGAATCCATTATAGAAAGCAAGTTCATCGCGTGTTTGACACAATTCTTTTGTACAAACCCCTGTAAACGCAGCAGGAAAGAAAAGGAGAACAACATTCTTTCCTTTTAATCCTTCCAATGAAACCATGTTTTTATCCTGATCCGGTAAATTGAAGTTTGGCGCTTTTTGTCCGACTGTGATTGACATAGAAAATATTTTTTAGGGGTTATGTGTTTATAAATCGAAGCAAAGTTAAAATGTTTTTGATTTAAAAAATTAATTCACAATCTTTGTTGGTATGATTTTTTCACAGATATTTGCGAGCAATTACTAAAATAAAATATCAAACTTAAAACCTTATCCCCATGGCAGTACTTACAGGAAAAAAAGCGCCCTCATTCAAAGCAAAAGCGGTAGTGAGCGGAGGAGAAATTGTAGAAAACTTTTCTCTCGACCAATATCTCGGAAAGAAATATGTTATTCTATTTTTCTATCCTAAAGATTTCACATTCGTTTGCCCGACAGAACTTATTGCCTTTCAGGAAAAACTAAGCGAATTCGAAAAACGAAATACAGCAGTTGTTGCCGCATCGACCGACACAGAGCAATCGCACTGGGCGTGGCTGCAAACAGAAAAGAAAATGGGCGGCATCAAAGGTGTAACCTACCCTATTGTTGCAGATACAAACAAAACTATTTCTTCCAGCTACGATGTTCTTGCAGGCAAACTTAGCGTTGCGGCAGATGGTGCAATTGAAGCAGAAGGAGAACTGGTTGCCTATCGCGGATTATTTCTGATCGATAAAAAAGGAATTGTTCGTCATCAACTTGTAAACGATTTGCCTTTAGGAAGAAACGTTGACGAAACGCTCCGCATGGTGGATGCACTTCAATTCAACGAAGAAAACGGAGAAGTTTGTCCTGCCGATTGGCACAAAGGAAAAGAAGGATTAAAAGCAACTCATGACGGAATTGCCAGCTATCTTTCAAAAAGCAAATAAAATTTTGTGATGAAGAAATATCTCGTTGAGCTCATCGGAACATTTTTTCTTGTAACAACGTTTGCGCTGACCAACGGAAGTTTTCTTGCGCCGGTTGCTGTGGGTTCAGTGTTCGCTGCGTTAATTTATATGGGATTTACAATTTCTGGTGCGCATTATAATCCTGCCACAACTATTGCAATGTTCATTCTGAAAAAGATCAGCTTAAAAGATTCTGCTATTTACATTCTTATTCAACTCATTGCTTCATTTGCAGGAGCATTTTGTTATTTTCTAATTTGGGGAAGGAACATGGGAATTCCCCGCCCGAACATGGAAATAAATATCATCAAACCATTATTTGTCGAAACCATTTTCACTTTTATTCTTGTGCTGATGTATTTATTCGTCACCGAGAAGAAAAATGCAGAAAATAATTATTACGGTTTGGCAATAGGATTAACATTAATAGGAATCGGAATTGCAAGTGCAAATATTTCAGGAGGATCTTTTAATCCTGCGCTTGCATTAGGAACCATGTCTGTTGATAAACTTTTTGGAAGCTGCACCTGCACTCCATTTTCTTACGGCTGGATTTACTTAACAGGACCTTTTATCGGCGGAATTGTTGCTGCACTAACTTTTAAATTTCTTAAAAAAGAAGAACTTTAATTTCAAAACTAAATTATATGAATGTTACAGTTATCGGTTCAGGAACAATGGGAAACGGAATTGCTCACACCTTCGCGCAGTTCGGATATAAAGTTTCTTTGGTTGACATTAAGCAAGAATTTTTAGACAAAGCCATTGCCACCATCACAAAAAATATTGACAGACAACTTGCGAAAGGAAGCATCACCGAAAGCGATAAACAAAACACACTGAAAAATATTTCCACTTTTATAAAACTGGAGGACGGAGCTAAAAATGCTGACTTGGTTGTAGAAGCTGCAACAGAAAATACAGAACTAAAATTAAATATCTTTCATGAGCTTGATAAAATTTGCAAACCGGAAGCAATTCTATCAAGCAATACATCTTCCATCTCCATCACAAAAATTGCTTCTGCAACAAAACGTGCTGATAAAGTAATCGGAATGCATTTCATGAATCCGGTTCCATTAATGAAATTAGTGGAAGTAATTCGTGGGAAATCTACTTCTGACGTTGTAACAAAAACCGTGATGGAAATTTCTCGAGGATTAAAAAAAATTCCTGTTGAAGTAAACGATGCTCCTGGTTTTGTCGCAAACCGGATTTTAATGCCGATGATAAACGAAGCTGTTTATGCTTTGTACGAAGGTGTTGCCGGTGTGGAAGAAATTGACACGGTGATGAAACTCGGAATGGCTCATCCGATGGGACCGCTCCAACTTGCCGATTTTATTGGTTTGGATGTTTGCCTTTCCATTCAGCAAGTTCTTTTTGATGGATTTAAAAATCCCAAATACACACCTTGTCCCCTACTTGCTGAAATGGTAACTGCTGGACAATTTGGCGTTAAATCAGGAAAAGGATTTTATTCTTACACTGCCGGAAGTAAAGAATTGCAAGTTGCAGAGAAATTCAAGAAAGATTAATTTCCTTTAAAAGGAATTTTTCCTGTAAGCAATTCCCAGAACATTATAAAGTCAGATGCAAGACTGTAAAAAGGATATTTGAAAGTAGCCGGTTTATTTTTTTCAAAAACAGCGTGACCAATCCAAGCAAAACCATAGCCCACTAATGGTATGCACGCAAATACAATCCAATGCTCTGTTGAAATACCTAGAATCAGAAAAAATAAAACTGCCACAGTGCCAATGAAATGCAAGGTTCGGCTTACAGCGTTTTTATGTTCAGAAAGATAATGGGGATAAAATTCTTTCAGAGAATTAAATTTTTGATTTGTCATTAAAAACTTTTTATGTAAAGATAAATAATTGACAAAACTGAACTATGAATCTCAATAGCCATAACATCGGGTTGCATTAGAATTAAAATATACTACCTTTAATCATTAAAAAAATACTATGAAAAATTTCAGAAAAATATTTTTACTATTCTCTTACGTGCTTATTGCAAGCCATCTTCGCGCTCAGGCATTTGATGACGGCAAGAACATTATTGATCTTGGATTTGGATTTCCGGCAACATCCACCATTCAGAACAGTTTTGATCAGTACAAAAGTTTTATAGATTATAATTTCAAGAATTACGGTACCGGAGTTTTAAAATACGAACACGGTTTGCAAAAGTATTTCGGCATTGGAATTAATATTGATTATTCAGCTGCTTCCGTTTCTTATAAATACGACAACAGCAATGCGCTGCGCTATCAGGTAAATATCAACAGTAAAATATTATGTTTTTATGCGCGGCTTAACGGACATTTCCCCATCGGCGATAAACTTGATATTTATGGCGGTGTAGGTTTGGGATATTCTTACGAGATAGATAATTACAACGACAACAATCCCAATTCCACCACTTCGCATAAAACCTCTGTTTTAAATTTTGATTATCAGGCAACACTTGGCATTCGGTATATGCTCAAGAATCATTTTGGTTTATTTGCCGAAGCTGGTCACGCCACCACCACCGCACAGTTAGGAATTGCTATTGGCTTTTAGTTGCTCAATCTTCGCTCGCAAGCGGATGCACAAAAGATGTTTTGTGAAAAACAGGTTGTATCCTTGGAATGAGTAGATCATAGTTTCTTATTCCACGTTGCCAGGTTAAATCAATTGAAGTAAACTTTGCAGTTCTTTATCTGTAATATCGCTTTGTTCCGATTTATCATAGATGGTGAGCAAGTAAACCGTTTCCCCTTTTACATATACATACGTTATCACTCTTGCGCCACCACTTTTTCCTTTTCCTTTTGATGCAATGGCAAGACGAATTTTGTAACAGTTATGACCGATGGAAGTTCCTTCCTGCGGATTTGCTTTTATCAGTTCTAATAATTCAGCGTATTCCTTTTTTAAAGAAGGGAATTTTTTTGAAAGACGCTTGAGGTCTTTGTCAAACTTGTGCGAGGAGAAAATTTTATAGCTCATTCAGCAACTCATCAGCCGATTTCAGTTTTAGTTTGCCTTGTTTATGAAGTTTTACTTCTTCAATGGCTTCAGCCAACTCTCTAAAGAACTTTTCTTTTTTCTTTCCCACCTGCTTGGCTTTAACATACGGAAGGTCGCTGAGGAATTTCAGAAAAATATTTGCTTTGCTGTCTTTTATGTCGAGTAATATTTGCATAGTTTTGAATAGTTATCTGTTCATAGTACAAATATACGAAAATGGTTTTTCATGCCCGTTACGCTCGCAAGCGGATGCACAAAAGATGTTTTGTGAATGACTGGTTTGTATCCTTGGAATGAGTAGATCATAGTTTTATATTCGCCAGCAATGACGAGAAAAATATTTTAATGTTCCAACGGCTCTCTGCTGGTGTGGCGTATTCTTAAAATGCAAATTGTGTTCTCATCAACATAGTAAGAAATTCTATAACTATAAACAATACATGCACGAAAATTACCATCATTGTTTTTCTTAAAACGATCTAAAGATTGCGCGGTTGGATATGCAGCAAATTTTTCAATCTCATCTAAAATAGCATTGCCGACTAAAGATGCAGCTTGTTCAGATTCATAATATAAATACTCCAGCAATTCATCAAAATGCTTTGTTGCTGCTTTGTGCCATTCAATTCTTATTTTCTTTTTAGCCATTTTCTGCTTTGCTTTAGAACATCTTCGTGAGAAATACTTTTTCCCTGCTTCACTTCTTTTAAAGCAGATTCTATTTCTGCATTGTATTGTTCTAAGCTGATGCGTTTTTCTTTGCTGTCCACATGCAGAATATTTTTTATCATATCTAATATTAACGCTTGCTGCCTGGCAGAAAGCAAAGGCAGATAAGTACTGAGTTCTTTTTTAAGTGCGGTTGCGGTCATGGTTTGTTTTTTTGTTATACAAATTTACTTTTTTTATTTCTTCTTAAATCACAGGTTTGTATCCTTGAAATGAGTAGATCATAGTTTTTTTACTCCACTTGCACGCGTTTCAAACGCACACCAGCGGAGGACATATCCCTGTCATTTAATTATTTTTTTCACTATCACAAGTAAAACTACAATACATAAAGTAACAGGAATAAAAATCGAAGCACTCGTTGCCAGTTTTTCCAGAAAATTTCCTTCTACCTTTGCAGCTATTTGTATTCCTGCTATTATAAAGGAGAATATTGCAATAAAAACACCAAATAGTTCAATCTGTCGGCCATAAAATCCTTCCAGTTTATTAGAAAGACTCAAATTCTTTGCGTCTATTTCTTTCAAAACCGTTTGTCCTTTCTGAAATTCGTTATTAAACTCTTTAACCCTATTGTCGGTATCAATGTTCAACTTTTCAATTCTATCATTAATCGCTTTCAGTTGCTCTTGAGTTAAATTACTTTCATTAATCACAGAATTTAAATAGTCAACTAGTTCCTTAAAGTCATTGCCTGTTATTTGCCTTCCAGGGAAGGGACTATTATATTTTTCCATATCAAATAAAATTTAGCACGCTTAATTATTAAGTTCACATTGCTATTTGTGATTCATTTTTAACATTTCTCAATCACCACCGCAAACCCCTGCCCCACTCCAATACACAAAGTTACAAGAGCATATTTTTTACTTTGCTCTTGCAATTCAATCGCTGCCGAGTTCAGAATCCGCGCACCACTCATTCCCAGAGGATGACCGAGCGCAATGGCTCCACCGTTAGGATTTATTCTCGGGTCGTTGTCCGCCAGTCCCCACGAGCGCGTGCAAGCCAGTGCCTGCGCTGCAAATGCTTCGTTGAGTTCGATGATGTCCATGTCATTCCATTTCAGTCCTGCTTTTTTCAGCGCACGGTTGCTTGCTTCCACCGGACCGATTCCCATGATGCGCGGCTCCACGCCAATTACTCCCGATGAAACAATCCGCGCTTTGGGTTTGAGATTATATTTTTTGATTGCATCTTCCGAAGCCAGTAAAATTGCACAAGCTCCATCGTTCAATCCGGAAGCATTTCCTGCGGTAACCGTTCCATCCTTTCGGAAAGAAGGTTTCAGCTTTGAAAGAATTTCCATCGAAGTATCCGGCTTGATGAATTCATCGTTCTCAAAAAGTTTCGGGTCGCCCTTACGCTGCGGAATTTCTACCGCCACGATTTCTTTTTTGAATCTTTCTTTCTTTTGAGCTGTCGTTGCTTTCTGCTGACTCCACAACGAAAATTTATCCTGATGCTCTCTCGAAATTTTATCGCGCTCACGTAGGTTCTCAGCTGTATCACCCATTCCATCCACGCCATATAGTTCTTTCATCTTCGGATTAATGAATCTCCACCCAAAACATGAATCGAACATCTGCGCATCTCTGCCGAAAGGCGTAGAAGTTTTCGAGATCACCCAAGGACCGCGCGTCATGTTCTCCACTCCGCCTGCGATCATCAGGTCGGCATCGCCCACCATAATTGCTCGAGCCGCACAAATACTTGCAGATAATCCGGAAGCGCATAAACGATTCACCGTTTCTCCTGGAATAGAATAGGGCAAACCTGCAAGCAGCAAAGCCATGCGTGCTACGTTGCGGTTGTCTTCTCCTGCCTGATTTGCGCAGCCGAGTATTACATCTCCAATTTCTTTCGGATCGACCGATGAATTTCTTTTCATTAGTTCTTTCAGAACGATGGCAGCAAGATCATCTGTTCTTACGACAGAAAGTGTTCCGCCAAAATTTCCAATGGGAGTGCGAACTCCGTCTATTATATAAGCTGTTTTCATAATTATTTATTTTCTGGAAACCATTCCTTATTGGTGATATAAACTGTTCCTTTGAAAAAGGCTACGTTTTGGAGTTTCTGATTTTTCACTTCAATTAAATAAGTACCTGTTTTTTTTGTTAAAGCAAGTTCCTTTGCTTCGCAAGTAAGAACATCGCCTTCTCTGACCGCAACCGGAAATGAAATATTGCAATCCAGCGCAACGCTCAATCGTCCGTGCGCATTGGAAGCAAATGCCAGCGCGCTATCGGCAAAAGAAAAAGTAATTCCTCCATGCGTGCTTCCAAAACCGTTGAGCATTTCTTTTCTGATCTTCATTCGCAGAATACAATGTCCGGCTTCGATCAGCATACGTTCAATGCCCAACCATCGGCTGAACTCATCATCCACGAACATTTTGTCGACAATTTTATTTGCGAGATCTTTTTCTTTCATACGAATAATTCTTTTTGAATTAGTACTCCTTCCAATTCCAACAACCATTTCTTTTTATCCAATCCTCCACCATACCCAACTAAGTCTCCATTCGAACCAATTACACGATGACAGGGTACAATGATCGAAACAGGATTCCTGCCATTTGCAGTTCCTGCTGCACGAATACATTTTTTATCTCCGAGATTTATTGCAAGTTGCATATAAGAAATCGTTTTACCAAAAGGAATGTTCAGCAGTTCATTCCAAACTCTTTTCTGAAAATCCGTTCCCTGCAGATCAAGAGGAAGAGAAAACGTTTTTCTTTTCTTATTAAAATACTCATCAAGCTGCAACATACAATCGGTGAAATGTTTTCTCTTATCAGATCGAGATGACTTTTTCTTAACAAAATAAAGGGAAGTGATTCCAGTATCGCTAGCAGATAACTCGATCAGTCCGCATGGCGAATTATAATAAGTCTTATAAAAAGAATCTTCCATGTCCAAATGTAAGAAATCTGATTAATCCTTTTCCGAAAGAATAGTGAACCTGAGATCGAAAGGATCCAGCGTTTGCTTTAGCTCATCTATGAAACTTTTTCCGTGCTTAAGATAAAAAGAAATGAAATTATCGTAACGCTCTTGAAGAGTTCCATTAGGAATTAATTTGCTTTTAATTTTCTCAATCTGAGTAACGGTAGTTTCGTTTCGTTGTTTAAAAGCACGAAGCATTTTCTTTTCAAGATTATCAATTTCTTTTAAATGTTTTTGCAGATCAGCATCAACAGAAGAAACAAGCGTTGTGTCAGTTTTGGATGCTTTTTCGGAAATATCTTTATAAAGTTTTGCAAGATTTTCTTTCTCAGAATCCAGTGAAATATTTTCATCGGAAATTGACTTCAGAAACTTTCCGGTCAATTCATTTATCGGCAAAAAAATATCTTCTGAAGCAAGTCCAAACTTGGTCAGTTTTTCTGAAACCGGAGCATCAATTACCATCACAAAATTTCTTGGCATCAGAACCGGAAAAATTATTCCGTAATGATCAAACATTTCTTTGTATTCAAGCCAATAAGAAACCTCGCCCGGACCACCAACATAAGCAAGGTTCGGCAGAATTTTCTGTTGGTACAACGGACGCAAAACTACGTTCGGACTAAAGCGCTCCGGATGCGCTTCAAGCTCCAACATTAAATAGTTTTCTTCAAATTTTATTTGCGTATTCTGAACATTAAATAATTCATTCTCTTTAACTATTCTTTCACGTTGGTTATTAAGCAGATAAAATAAGTTTATTTCTCTTGGATTAACTTGAGCTTTATGTTTAATCTTCTCTAAGTTCACAATCGCTTTACTAACCAATTTATGAGCAGTAGAATTCAGCAGATCATCTTTAATAACTTCTGCAAATTCTTTTTTCAAACGCGCATCGTTCGGATCCAGAATTACTAAACCATATTGCCCAAAAAGTTCGTTAACCAAGTACCGTGTTGCGGCAGAAAAATTCGCGTGTTTTGTATAAGCATTTTGAAACAACTCGATCAGATCCGAAGCAGTTTTTGAATCACCTAAAATAGTTTTTAATTCTGCAATTAAATCGCTCAACCCTTCGTTCGAATATTTGCCGACAGCGCCACCTTGCTTGTTCTTCCATTCAATCTTTTTTCCAAAAATATTTATGTGATTTATTTCTTCGAAATCATGGTCTTCACTTGCCATCCAGTAAACCGGAACAAAATTATTTTCAGGATATTTATTCTTTAACTGTTCAGCAAGATTGATGGTGGAAATTATTTTATAAATAAAGTAAAGCGGTCCAGTGAAAAGACACAATTGATGTCCGGTGCAAATGGTAAACGTATTTTCCTGAAGCAGCAATTGGCAGTTGGCAGTTGGCAGTTGGCAATTTGACTTGGAATATTGTTCGGTTATAACATCAACAATTAATTTACGATTGAATTTCTGAGAAGAAATATCTTTTATTACCTGAGAGAAAGAATCAATCACAGGAGAATATTTATAAAATGAATCTAAATTCTTTTCCTGATTAACGTAATCAAGAAACAACGTTGAAAATTGTCCTGTCTTTTCTAATGATATATACTGATACTTCATTTTACAACTTCACCGATTAAATCATATTCAGTTGCTTTTGTGATTTTCACATTTGCAAAATCTCCAATGCGAACGTAATTCTTTTTAGCATCCACCAAAACTAAATTATCCACATCCGGTGAATCGAATTCTGTACGTCCTACAAAATTTCCGCCTTCCACTCTATCGAACAAAACCTTGAAAGTTTTTCCAACCATTTTCTTATTCAACTCTACTGATATTTTCTGCTGAAGTTTCATCACCGCTTCTGCGCGTTTTTTCTTAGTTGCAGGAGAAACATCATCCTTCAGCAAATGCGCATGTGTGTTTTCTTCATGCGAATAAGTAAACACACCAAGCCGTTCAAACTTTGATTTCGTCACCCATTCCAGCATTTCTTCATGGTCTTTTTGCGTTTCACCAGGATATCCGCAAATCAACGTTGTGCGAATGGCAATTTCTGGAACCCGCTCACGAATTTTTTTCACAAGTTCAATCGTCTTTTCCTTTGTGATTCCCCTGCGCATGGACGAAAGCATCTTATTCGAAATGTGCTGAAGAGGAATATCCAGATAATTGCAAATATTTTTTCTCTCGCGCATTACATCCAAAACTTCCATCGGAAATCCGCTCGGATAAGCATAATGCAAACGAATCCATTCGATTCCATCCACATCCGAAAGTTTTTCTAATAGTTCGGCAAGGTTTCTTTTCTTATATATATCTAAACCATAATAAGTCAAATCCTGAGCGATGAGAATAATTTCTTTTGTACCATTCTTTGCAAGGTGCTTTGCCTGTTCCACCAATTTCTCCATCGGAACAGAAACATGTTTCCCTCTCATAATAGGAATCGCACAAAAAGAACAAGGGCGATCGCATCCTTCAGAAATTTTTAAGTATGCGTAATGAAAAGGAGTTGTCAGCAAGCGTTCCCCAATGAGTTCGCTTTTATAATCTGCCTTCAAAGTTTTAAGAAGTGCAGGCATATCACGTGTGCCAAACCAGGCATCTACTTCCGACATCTCTAACTTCAACTCATCCTTATACCGCTCGCTCAAACATCCTGTGACAATCACCTTCTCAACAAATCCATTTTCTTTCGCTTCCACGCAGCGCAGAATTGTATCAATAGATTGTTGTTTCGCATTATCTATAAAGCCACAAGTATTTACAATAATAATATTTGCATCATCAATTGCATCTTTGTGTTCAACGCTGATATTGTTAGCACGCAATTGTCCCATCAGCACTTCGGAGTCCACAATATTTTTGGAACAGCCAAGAGTTATTACGTTGACTTTATTTTTCTTTAATGTCCGAGTTTTCATTATTTTTCAATACTGGTATATATCACTTTCTGAAAACAAAAATAACACTATCTTTCGCACGAAATTTTATTTGGAAAACTATATATTATTAACTAAATATTTTTTTATGAAAGAAGTTTACATCGTATCGGCAGTAAGAACTCCGCTGGGAAGTTTTGGAGGTTCTTTAAAAGACATTTCAGCAACAAAACTCGGAGCAACAGCCATTAAAGGCGCGCTCGCAAAAATTAAACTTGACCCTAAAGAAGTTCAGGAAGTGCTGATGGGTTCTGTTATCCAGGCGAATCTCGGACAAGCTCCTGCTCGTCAGGCGGCAAAGTTTGCCGGACTGCCGGATACTGTTCAATGCACAACCGTAAATAAAGTTTGCGCATCGGGAATGAAAGCCATCATGATTGGCGCGCAATCCATTATGCTGGGCGATGCCGATGTGGTGGTTGCAGGCGGAATGGAAAATATGAGTCAGGTTCCATTTTATTCCGAAAATATGCGCTGGGGAAATAAATATGGAAATGTAACGATGATTGATGGCTTGGCAAAAGACGGATTGATTGATGTGTATCACAATTACCCGATGGGAAATGCAGCCGACCTTTGTGCGAAAGAATGTAACATCTCAAGACAAGAACAAGATGCTTTTGCAATTGAATCTTACACTCGTTCCGCCAACGCCTGGAAAGCCGGAAAATTCAATGATGAAATTGTTCCGGTAGAAATTCCGCAGCGCAAAGGCGACCCAATTCTTTTTAAAGAAGATGAAGAATATAAGAATGTAAATTTTGCAAAAGTTCCTGAACTGCGTGCTGCATTTACAAAAGACGGAAGCGCAACTGCTGCAAATTCCTCTACGATGAATGACGGAGCTGCGGCTATCGTTATGATGAGCAAAGAAAAAGCTGAGAAGCTCGGATTAAAACCCATCGCGAAAATAAAATCTTATGCTGATGCAGAACAAGCTCCTGAATGGTTCACTACCACTCCATCGGTTGCTGTTCCGAAAGCAGTGGCAAAAGGCGGTTTGCAGATGAGCGACATCAATTATTTTGAACTCAACGAAGCCTTTTCGGTTGTAGGTCTTGTGAATATGCAAAAGATGAAACTTGATCCTACAAAAGTGAACGTGAATGGCGGCGCGGTTTCTCTCGGTCATCCCCTCGGATGTTCAGGAGCAAGAATTGTTGTTACTCTTATTAATGTGCTGAAACAAAACAAAGGAAAATACGGAGCAGCCGGAATTTGTAATGGCGGCGGAGGAGCGAGTGCCATAGTAATTGAGAATTGCTAATATTGTTAGATGTTTGGCATTTGTAATTTATCAATCGTTCCCTGCAGAAAAGAACCTTCCGACAAATCGGAAATGGTCACTCAACTTCTTTTCGGTGAACATTTTGAAGTGTTGGAAGAAAAAAAATCATGGATACTGATTCGTATTGCATACGACGGCTATGAATGTTGGATAGATCAAAAACAATTTTACCCTCTTAGCGAGAAATCCATTGCTGGAATAAAAGATACTACAACTGCACTCACAACAGATCTGGTTCAACTGGCCTCACCCCATCCCTCTCCAAAGGAGAGGGGGCAACAGCACATCCCCATTGTACTAGGAAGTTCACTGCCAAAATACAAAGAAAAATGTTTTTTTCTCGGGAAAGAGAAATATTCTTTTGATGAAACTGTAATTTTCCCTTTTGCAAAAAAGAAAGTCCTCCATAACGGGGAGGATTTAGGAAGGGCCGCTCGTTGGTATTTAAACACTCCTTATCTGTGGGGCGGACGCTCACCATTCGGAATTGACTGTTCCGGTTTTACTCAGATAGTTTTCAAAATAAATGGCATAAAACTAAAACGTGATGCTGGACAACAAGCTGAACAAGGTCAAATAATCAGTTTTATCGAAGAAGCTCAGGTAGGTGATTTGGCTTTCTTTGACAACGAGGATGGAAAAATTGTTCATGTTGGAATTATTTTGGGAAATGAAAAAATTATCCACGCCTCCGGGAAAGTGCGCATTGACAAACTCGACCATCACGGAATTTATAATGAAGAGATAAAAAAATATTCTCACCGCCTCAGAGTAGTAAAACATTTTTTATAATTATTTGCCTGCAAACTTTTTATAATTATTTTTGTATATAACTTCTTCTATCATGAAAAAACTTATTCTCTTCGCCTGCTTGTTTTTATTTTTATCATTTTCATATTCTCAAACCGGATGGCTTCAGGTAAGTTCTTTCGGAACCAATCCTGGAAGCTTACTTATGTATCGCTATGTTCCAACTGCGGTTCCTGCAAATGCTCCGTTGGTTGTCGTTCTACACGGCTGCACTCAAAACGCAACTAATTATTCCGGTTACTCCGGTTGGGATACGCTTGCAAATCATCACAAGTTCTATGTGATTCATGCAGGACAGCAAGCGGCGAATAATTCCAGTTCGTGCTTTAACTGGTTTCTTCCCACCGATTATAAACGCGGACAAGGCGAATGTTTTTCGGTAAAGCAAATGATCGATTACATGAAAAGTCATTACAGCATTGACAGCACGAAAGTTTTTGTTACGGGTTTATCTGCAGGAGCTTGTTTAACTGCCGTGATGCTGGGCGCTTATCCCGAAATTTTTTCTGCAGGCGCCATCATGGCAGGTGCACCTTATAAATCTGCCACCGATGCAACTTCCGCATATAATGCGATGAATGGTTTGGTTGTGAAAACTCCTGTCGCTTGGGGAGATTCCGTGAGAAAAGAAAATCCAACCTACACAGGAAATTTTCCTAAGGTGGAAATATTTCAAGGCACCAGTGATCTGACCGTAAATCCAGTCAACGCAACTGAACTTATTAAACAATGGACCAATGTCCACAATACCGATACCATTGCCGATTCCATCAATACTTCTTTCAACGGAAATTCTCTCGTGAAGATGAAACAATATTTTGATCTTTCCGGAAAAACAGTTGTGCAAACGTATATGATAAGTTCAATGCAGCATGGTATTGCGGTTTATCCGGGAACTTGTTTTCAGCAGGGAGGAACCACCGCGTTGGGTTCTTATTCCTATGCTGAGAATTTTTATTCTTCTTTTTGGGCTGCTGAATTTTTCGGCATCATCAATAATCCTTATTCCATTACCGGACCGATTACCGTTACTCATTCTCAAACAAATATTATTTTCTCTGTTCCAAATCATGCCGGCTCCACTTACCAATGGAGCTTTCCTGCGGGAGTAACAATTGTTTCAGGGCAAGGCACCAATCAGGTTACAGTAAATTGGGGAAGCGCTTCAGGATTTGTGAGCGTGAACGAAACTGATTCAGGTTCCTGCATTATTGGTCCAATAGAATTATATGTTACTGCAACTTCGAATACAGGAATTTTTGAATCCAATGAAAATGCCGATGTAACAATATTTTCCAATCAATCCGAAAATACATTAAACATAAAATCTTCTTTGAAAAATTATAATGTATTTATTTATGATTTAACAGGAAGACTTTTGCAAACCGAAAATAATCAATCCAACAATTCCATTATTCATCTTCCAAATAATTTGCAGCAAGGAATTTATATGTTGAAAATAATTTCAGATGAAAAAATGTTCAGCAGTAAATTCATTAAGATGTAAGTGGATTAGAAAAAGATGACTCAAAATTATTTTTGATCGCAAACAAAGTTTTTTACTTCGTAGCTTCTCTCAGCATAAACAAAGCGAGGATAGAAAAAATCACATTCGGAATCCACACGGCAACAGCAGCGGGTAGTCCTCCGTTTGTCGCAAAGGTAGTTGACACCTGCATAAAAAGTATGTAGGAAAAACTGATTAGCAGTCCCAGCCCAATATGCCAGCCGATTCCTCCTCTCACTTTCCGGCTTGCAACGGATGCGCCAATCAACGTAAGAACAAAAGTGGCAAATGGAAATCCGGTACGTCGGTATTTTTCCACTTCGTAAAATGGAATGAGTGAAGAACCTTTTTCTTTTTCATCGGCAATAAAACGATTGAGTTCCGGTGTTTGCATTGCCTCCGTCAAATTTTCTCGCTTACTGAATTCCGCAGGTTGAAAATTAAAAGTTGTATCGAGTTGGGATCCGGACAAAATCACTTCGTGCATTCCTTCTATCTTCCGAATAAAATAATTTTCAACCGTCCATTTATTTTTTGTGCTATCCCATTTGATGAAATCCGATTTGAGATAATAACTGCGGATTCCGTCATGAATTTTTTCAAGCGAAAACTGATAGCCGGTATTATAGATGCTGTTGTAGCTGTTAAAATAAATAAATGTTCCTGGTTCGATTTGCCGATGAATATTTTTATCCTTATTGTCATATTTGTCCCGAAGATATATTTCCTCAAATGCGAGTCGTTTTTGATTGGCTTTCGGAATTACAAAATGATTCAGATAAAGAGATAAAACGGCAAGCAATGTGGCAGAAATCATATAGGGAAAAAGCATTCTGCGGAAACTTACACCACTGCTTAGGATGGCAATAATCTCACTTCGGTATGCCATTCGCGATGTAAAATAAATTACCGCAATGAAAGTAAAAAGCGGACTGAATAAATTTGCGAAAAAAGGAATAAAGTTGAGATAATAATCAAATATAATTGCATGAAGCGATGGTTTTTTGGCAAGAAAATCTTCCATCTTCTCGGAAATATCAAACACTACAACAATCATAATAATAAGAACAATGGATAGAAAAAATGTTCCGAGAAATTTTCGGATGATATAAATATCTAATTTCTTCATCATGCGTTGGAACGAGTGAGGAGGTAAATTATTCCCATGCAGACGGACACGCTTACCAGCACATTCAAAATCGCATATGTTATGTATCCGTTTTTCATAAGCTCAACAGTATCGAAACTAAATGCGGAAAATGTGCTGAATCCACCGCAGAATCCTGTAATGATGAGCAGACGCAAAGACATTTCAGTATTTAATTTTTCTCCCAAGAGATAAATTGCCAAACCAAAAATTAAACAACTGAAAAGATTCGACAATAAAGTTGCAATAGGAAAAACTGTTTTATAATAATGAAATATCAAGAGGGAAATTCCGAAACGCACTACGCTTCCGATTCCTCCGCCTAAAAAAACCACTGCAAAATTAGTCAGCATATTTTTTATTGTAATGAAAATAAAATTTATAACCTATAGCTCCTAAAAAGATTCCTAGCATCATGCCACCCATAATATCGAATGGATAATGAACACCCGCATACACTCTACTGTAACAAACAAACGAAGCCCAAAGATACATACATATTGCAAAATCAATTCTTCGAAAAAAGAAAATAAGAAAAGTGATAAGCGCAAACGTATTTGCCGCATGAGAAGAAACAAAACCGTACATACCACCACACTCACCATTCAGCAAATGAATCCTTCCTTGAAGAAGTAAATTATGACAAGGACGATTGCGCTGAAATATTTCTTTAAAAAGATGAACGGAAATCTGATCAGAAAAGGTGATGAGAATAGCAACCGATAAAACCACAAGCCACATTTTACTTTTCGTTTTTCTCCAGACAAAAAAAAGCAGCAAAGCATAAAGAGGAATCCATGTAAATTTATCTCCAGCAATGCCCATCACCGAATCCATAAAAGGAGTATGATTCCCGTTGAAGAATAGAAAAAGACGGGTATCAATATTTTTCAAGAGTTCAATCATTTACTTGCTCTTTAAATCTTCTAATATTTTAAGATAGTCTGAAGAATTCCTTACCGGATTCAAAAAAACATCCGCTTCCATTCTTGCAGCATCATTAAATCCGAGTTTCACGGCATTTTTCAGAGAAGAAATTGCTTTTGCATTATCTTTTTTTATCGTGTAAAAATCCGCAAACAAATACTGATGCTCGGAATTTTCGGGATCAACTTGCTGATAAATTTTAAGATACTTTTCTAAATCAGGGAAATTATTCGCTTGCAAAGAGGACGAAGCGTTCATGTAAGCAACCAGACTCAGATAATTCAACAGACGCTTATTCATTATAGATTTTTCTTCATCGCTTTCATTTTTTGCAAGCTGATTCAGTTTTTTAATTTCATTCATCCACCAAGATAAATCTTTTAGTACAAAATTATTTCGATACATTTCCTGTTGGGTCAGCTCTAGCTTTGCAAGATTATCTTTTTGAATCATTTCCTTTTTCAATACATCAGAAGCGTTTAGTTGCTCGACTTTCTTTTTGTATTCTGAAATATCAGAAAGTCCATCCAGATAATTACTCATCGTTTTATACAAAAGCATTTCATCATATTTCCTTTTCTTTTGTTCAATATTTTTTAATTCGATTTCCTTTTTAGAAATGAAATATTTTATCATCGAATCATTCTTAGAGATCAATCCATCCTTCATCGCGTTAAATTCACACCACAAAAAAGCATCCTCAGCAGTTTCGGCGGGTGCCCATTCGTGATGTCCATTAAATAATATCAACTGATGGCGAATCGGAGATTGGTCCATAGAAGAATTAAGTGCAACCATTTCATTCATATTAAAATCCTCATTGCCGGCAAATCCAATGTAATCAAAGCGGTTATTGATCGGCTCAGTCAAAGACGGAAAACCCGCACCCATTCCAATTACACCGGCAATTCTCCCATCAAATATCGCAATCGAACTTGCCACACGGGATCCTCCTGAAAATCCGCAAGTGTAAATTCTTCTACCGTCAATATTTAATCGCTGCTTCACATCACTCATGAACGTTTGTATCTGAGGATGATTTTCTTCCCACGATATTCCGTTCTTAGAATTATTAGAACCCGCAAGAATGTATCCGTATTTTTCAGCAAGGTCTTTATACCTTTCTAGAGGAAAAGAGCCGTTTCCATGCGAATCAAAAAAATAGATGATTGGAAATTTATTATCGGAAGAATATTTTTTCGGAAGATAGAGCGAATAATTTACAGAAGAATCTTTTGAGCATTTAATTTTCGAGATAATTTTCCCTTTTTCCAAGGAATTATCAAAAGTAGGGGTTGCAGTTTTTACACTGTCAACTTTATTTTTAGCGCTATAAGAATCCGCAGGATGACTGGAACAGGAAGAAATATAAACAGCAACAAGTAAACTGTAAATAAAGAAACGAAATCTCATTCTGAAATTATTTATTTATTTGCTTCCACAAAACATCTTTCAGTTCTGATAATCCTTTGTGTGTGTGTGAAGAAAAATATACAAGGGGAACTTTTTTCTCTTTGAATTTCTTTTTCATATCCTTCTGAAACTCATTCATCAGTTCGGCATCCATCAGATCGCATTTTGAAATTCCGAGCACTCGGTCTTTCTTCAATAATTCCGGATTGTAAAGCTTTAGTTCGTTCACAAGTATTTTATATTCCTTAACAACATCTTTAGCGTCACAAGGGACGAGGAAAAGCAAAACGGAATTTCTTTCTATGTGGCGAAGAAAACGCAAACCCAATCCTTTTCCTTCGCTCGCACCTTCAATTATCCCTGGAATATCTGCCATCACAAATGATTGATGGTCGTGATATTTAACAATGCCTAGATTTGGGACAAGCGTAGTGAAAGGATAATTTGCAATTTCAGGTTTTGCCGCCGAAACCACAGCAAGCAAAGAAGATTTCCCTGCATTTGGAAAACCAACCAGTCCGACATCTGCTAAAAGTTTTAATTCAAAGATTTTCCATTCGCTAACTCCGGGTTCTCCTGGCTGTGCGTGACGCGGTGCCTGATTAGTTGAAGATTTAAAAAACGCATTTCCTTTTCCGCCTCTTCCACCCTTCGCAATAATTTTCTCCTGACCTGCTTCGGTTATTTCTGCTTCCACTTCTCCTGATTCTGCATCTCTAACAATCGTTCCGATGGGAACTTCGAGAATAATATCTTCTCCATTTTTTCCTGAACTAAGTTTTTTTTCTCCTTTACCGCCCGCATCCGCAATTACGTGTTTGCGATATTTTAAATGAAGCATCGTCCAAACATTTTTGCTTCCGCGAACAATTATATGCCCTCCACGACCTCCATTGCCTCCATCTGGTCCACCTTTGTCAACAAATTTTTCCCTATGAAAATGCACAAATCCTTCTCCGCCTTTTCCTGAACGGCAGCAAATTTTTACATAATCTATGAAGTTTGAATCAGCCATTATCTATTTCTTTACAAAGCGAATTAAAAATTTCATCAATACTACCTGTTCCTTCCACTGATTTCAGTTTTCCTTGTTTTAAATAAAAATCCTTCAGCGGTGCAGTTTTATTATTGTATTCTTTAACTCTGTTGCGCACAATATCTTCATCCTGATCATCTGCTCTGCCCGATTCTTTTCCTCGGAGTAAAATTCTTTTTGTAAGCTCTTCCACTTCCACTTCCAATGCTAACGTCATCGTAATTGAAAGATTTTTAGTTGTAAGAAATTTATCCAACGCCTGTGCTTGAGCAGTAGTGCGTGGAAATCCATCAAAGATGAATCCTTTTGGAGAAACGTGTTTGCCGACTTCGGATTCGAGCATCTTAATCGTAACTTCATCCGGAACCAATTCGCCTTTATCCATGTAACTTTTTGCAAGCTTGCCGAGTTCGGTTCCACCTTTAATGTTTGCGCGAAAAACATCTCCGGTTGAAAGATGAACCAACTGATATTTCTTAACTAACTTTTCTGCCTGCGTTCCTTTTCCGGCACCGGGAGGACCAAATAAAACTAAGTTTAACATAAATATGAGTTTAAAAAGTTATTTATCCAACACATAAATATCCTGATAGTTTCTTCCAAGTCCATCGTAATCCAAACCGTAGCCAACCAGAAAATCATTCGGTACTTTTATTCCCACATAATCAAGTTTAATTTTCTTTTTATAAGCATCTGGTTTAAAAAACAAAGTGGCAATTTTTATCGTTTTCGGATTGAGCTTTTTTAACTCATTGATTACTTTTTCAATCGTGTTACCGGAATCAACCATTTCATCAAGTACAACTACATTTCTTCCTTTTAGAGTTTCATTTAAACCGATCAGCGTATTCATATTTCCGGTTGATTGAGTTCCTGAATAAGAAGAAATTTTAATAAATGAAATCTCGCATTCAATATTCACTTTCTTGATCAGGTCGGAAGTAAATAAAAAGGAACCGTTCAGCACGGAAATAAAAATCGGTTTTTTATTTTTATAATCCTTATTAAGTTTTTTCGCAATTATATTATTTGCCTTCTGAATCTTCTCAGATGAAATTATCTTTTTAAATTTTTTATCGTGTACTTGAATCGTTTTTGCCATTTCAGTATTTTTATAGACGACAAATCTAAGATTTATTGCATGAATCCAAGCATAAAGAATCATAGGAAAGGTTTATCTTTGCGTCTTCATTAAAAAAAAACAGTAAAACATGATTCCAAAAGTTTCGATCATAATGGGCAGCACAAGCGATTGGCCTGTGATGCAGGAAGCAGCAAAAATCCTTGACCAGTTCAAAATTCCATTTGAAGTGAACGCGCTTTCCGCGCATCGCGTGCCTGAACAGGTGGCAGAGTTTGGAAAAAATGTTTTATCTCGCGGAGTGAAAGTTATTATTGCCGGTGCCGGTGGCGCTGCGCATCTGCCGGGCGTGATAGCGGCATTCACAACTTGTCCGGTGATTGGTGTTCCGTGCAAGTCAACTATTTCGCTTGACGGATGGGATTCTCTTCTTTCGATCGTTCAAATGCCTCCCGGAGTTCCTGTAGCAACGGTTGGTTTGGATGGAGGACAAAATGCAGGCATCCTTGCCGTGCAGATTCTTGCTGTAGGCGATGAAAATATTTCTGCTGAACTGAAAAAGTTCAAAGAGAAGCTGAAAGAAAAAGTTTTGAAAGCTAATGAAGAATTAAAATCTCACAAGTTTGGTTCCCGAACTAACTGATGAAATTATTTTATCGTAAACTTGGTCAGGGAAAACCTCTTTTTATTCTGCACGGACTTTTTGGATTATCCGACAACTGGGCAACAGTCGGAAAAATGCTTGCCGAACATTTCGAATTTTATTTAATTGATTTGCGTAATCACGGCAATTCTCCACACAGCAATGAGTGGACATATTCCGCTATGACGAATGACCTTTTAGAATTAATGGGGAACGAAAAGTTAGAGAAAATTATTTTAATAGGACACTCTCTAGGCGGAAAAGTGACGATGCAATTTGCTTCCATGTATCCTGAGAAATTAGAAAAATTAATTGTGGTTGATATGGCACCAAAAGATTATCCCGGAAATCAATTTGGTTTTATCGAGAAACTTCTTAAGCTAAATCTTGCGGAGATGCAATCAAGAAAAGAAGCAGAAATTCAACTGAATTCTATTATTAAAGATTGGGCGACGGTTCAACTTCTGCTTAAAAATATTCAGTGGAATGAAGAAAATAAACTCGAATGGAAATTTAATTTGAAAGTGCTTGCCGAAAATCAAAACAAGATCGGAGAAACTTTCAGCTTAAAAAATAAAATCGACACTCCTACTCTATTCATTCGCGGAGAAAGATCAAAATATATTTTGGATGAAGATATTACCACGATTAAAAAAATATTCTCCAACTCAGAAATTAAAACCATTGAAGGTGCCGGGCATTGGGTTCATGCAGATAAACCGAAAGAGTTTGCGGAAATAGTGAAAGTATTTATTAGTGCTTGATTACACAAACACCTGCATATCATACAATTTCTTGTACGCTCCACCTTTAGCAAGCAAATCGTTGTGAGTGCCGCGCTCGGCAATTTCACCTTTTTGCAAAACAATTATTTCATCGGCATGTTGTATGGTGGAAAGGCGGTGAGCAATCACCACCGATGTCCTGCTCTTCATTAAATTATTGAGTGCATCTTGCACCAAGCGTTCGGATTCACTATCGAGCGCAGAAGTGGCTTCATCTAAAATAAGTACCGGAGGATTTTTCAGCACCGCTCGTGCAATTGCAATTCGCTGTCGCTGTCCGCCAGAAAGTTTATTCCCGCGATCCCCAATGTTGGTTTGATATTTTTCAGGCATCTGAAGAATAAAGTCGTGAGCATTTGCAATTTTAGCAGCAGAAATAACATCTTCTTCTTTCACATCCTGCAAGCCGAAAGCGATGTTATTAAAAACAGAATCATTGAACAAAATAGATTCCTGGGTAACAATACCCATTAAATTTCTCAGCGAAGTAATTTTCAGATCTTTCAACGGAATTCCGTCAATTAATATTTCTCCTTTATCCGGATCATAAAAACGCGGAAGCATATCTGCCAGAGTGGATTTTCCTGAACCCGATTGTCCTACAAGCGCAATTATTTTTCCTTTCCCGATTTTCAAATCAATGTCTTTCAAAACATGCCCATTATCACCACGCGTATAGGAAAATGAAATATTCTGGAATTCAATTTCTTTTTCAAAAGTGGAAAGTACTTTGGGCGAAGCAATTTCTTTTATGTTTTCTTCCGCCTTAATGATTTTTTCAATCCGCTCTGCCGAAGCCATTCCGCGTTGAATGCTGTAATACGCCTGCGTGAGTTCTCTGGATGGAGCAATGAGCTGATAAAACACCGCGATGTACATAATGAAACCGGCAGCAGGAAGCGATTCATCCAGAACCATTTTTCCGCCAATGTAAACGAGCGTCATAAGTACACCTGCGCCAAGAAATTCGCTGAGCGGAGAAGAAAGATCCTGCTTGCGGTACATCCGCGTCATCGTTTGCGTATAAAATTTGTTTTCATCTGTAAATTTATTATCCATGAATTTTTCTCCGTTAAAAGCTTTAATGATGCGAAGTCCGCCAAGCGTTTCTTCAATGATGGAGAAAAGCACGCCTAATCTTGTTTTGCTTTTCACAGAGGTTCTGCGCAAACTTTTTGCAATTAATCCGATGAGCACGGCAGGAACTGGAATGAGAACCACCATCAGAAAAGTTAATTTTGGACTCATATAAATCAGCGTACCTAGAAAAATAAGAATGGAAATCGGATTGCGGAAAAGCATTTCAAGCGATTGCATCACCGACCATTCGATTTCCTGAACATCAGTGGTCATTCGGGAAATTAAATCTCCTTTGCGTTCATTGGAATAATACGACAAAGGGAGAGCAAGGATCTTTTTGTACATCGCGTTTCGCAAGTCCATCACTACTCCATTGCGGATAGTAGCTATGAAAAACATTCCGAAGTATCTGAAAATATTCTTCAGAAGGATAATGAGAACAACCAAAACGCAAATAAAAATAAGAGCTTGAAGTTTTCCATTCTGCAATATAATTTGCGAGAGATAATAATTAAAACTATCAACCACTGAATCGACCGAAAATTTTAATTCAGGAACTCCTTTTGCAAGGATATTTTTGTATTCGTCCGCTTGTTTAAGAAAAAGTAAATTCAAACAAGGCGCGATCATTGTGAGAGAAAAAAGATTGAAAATCACGGACAGAATATTGAAAAGTACATTCAGAAATGCAGAATTCAGATAATTGCGGATATAACTTAGAATATGTAAAAACCTTTTCATCGTCAAATCTTAATAACTGCGAAGATACAAATTACGAAACGCTGAAATACTTGTATTCGTATATTTGTAAAAAATTAGATTCACCCGATGTCAACGATCCGACAAAGTAAAGTAGCACGTGTCATTCAAAAAGATGTGGCAGATATTTTCCAGAAGGAAATGAAAAATGCTTTTGGCTCCGGATTGATTTCTGTAACACATGTGTTTATGAGTCCGGATCTTTCATTTGCAAAAATTTATTTGAGTTTGTTTGGAGTTCAGGATAAAGAAAAAATGCTGAAAGGAATTAGATTTGAAGTAAAAGAAATAAGAAGACTTCTTGGAATGAAAATTAAACAACAGCTTCGTATTGTTCCTGAGATCGCGTTCTTTCTGGATGAATCGGCAGATTATGCGGATAAAATGGAAAAAGTTTTCAGCACGATCACTATCACTCCTGCTGAACCAGAGAAAAAACCTGAAGTAAAACCCAAAAGAAAAAAGAAAGAAGAATAATTTTTTTCAAAACTGAAATTTACTGAATGGAATACGACCCGATAAAACGCTCCCTTGGAAATGTCTTCAACAAATCTCCTTTTTCAAGGAAGACGTTTTATCATTTGCTTGACCTTTTACTGCTACGTTCCTGGCATGTGCATAAAGAAATCAATCACATGTCCAATGAACTTTCAAAAGAAGGAATAAATATTCTGGACGCGGGAGCCGGTTTTGGGCAGTACAGTTACTGGCTGTCTGGAAAATTTCCTAAAGCACAAATTCTTTCTGTAGATGTAAAGGATGAGCAGGTTGCCGATTGCAATAACTTCTTTCAATCCATTGGAAGAAAGAACGTAAAGTTTGAAGTTGGTGATCTTACCAAATTTGTTCGTGAAAATAATTTTGATCTTGCTTTATCAGTAGATGTAATGGAACACATTCTGGAAGATGTCTCCGTTTTCAAGAACATTCATGCATCACTTAAAAAAGGCGGAATGCTCCTCATTTCCACTCCATCAGACCAAGGCGGCAGCGATGTGCATGAAGACAACGAAGGTTCTTTCATTGGCGAACATGTTCGTGATGGTTACAACATTAAAGACATCGAGGACAAATTAAAGCTGTCAGGATTTTCAAAAGTAGAACCGCGCTATGCTTATGGAACTCCCGGGAAAATTTCGTGGAGATTATCAATGAAATATCCGATGCAGATGCTAAGCACTTCAAAATTATTTTTTATTATTCTTCCGTTCTACTATGTGATTGCTTACCCCATTTCTTTTGTGTTGAATTATTTTGATACAAATACAAGTCACAAAACAGGAACTGGGTTGATTGTAAAAGCTTATAAATAATTCGATAATTTCAAATTGAACTTATCTCTCTTCATAGCCAAACGCTATCTTATCAGCAAAAAATCGCATAATGCGATAAACATAATTACATTTATTTCTGTAGCGGGTGTTTGCATCGGCACGATGGCACTGATCATTGTACTTTCTGCTTTCAATGGAATTTCTGATCTTGTTTTCGGACTTTACAATACGTTTGATCCGGATATAAAAATCACTCCAAAAGAAGGTAAGACATTTATTCCCATTTCTTCTTTTGAGAAAATAAAAAAGATGGATGGCGTTGCATATTACACCGAAGTGCTTCAGGAAAATGCGCTGCTGAAATATAACGACAAGCAAGTGATCGCCACTATCAAAGGTGTGAGTGATGACTTTGTAAAGATGACGCGGATTGACACAGTCGTACGTGAAGGAGAATTTATTTTAAAGCATGACAGCATTGATTATTCCGTTCTCGGATATGGAATTGCCAGACGCTTGAATATTTCCCTCACCGATTTCATGCATCCGCTGGAAATTTATGTTCCAAAAAGAGGAAATCAATCTTATCTGAATCCCGAAGATGCATTTCTCATCCGCAGCGTTGAAGTGTCAGGGATTTTTTCTTTGAACGATGATTTTGATTATAGATATGCGCTTATTCCTCTTTCTCTTGCCAGAGAATTACTGAACAGAAAAAATGAACTCAGCGCAATTGAATTAGGAATTAAACCGGACGCAGATAAAGGAAAAGTTCAAAAGGAAATAAAAGAAATACTGGGAAACAGGTTCGATATAAAATCCCGCTATCAGCAAAATGAAGTACTATTTAAAACCATTAACTCGGAAAAATGGTGGACGTTTCTCATCCTTGCTTTCATTCTAGTAATTGCTACTTTCAATGTGATTGGTTCACTTACAATGCTGATAATTGAAAAGAAAAAAGATATTCAAACGCTGATGTTCCTTGGTGCGGACAAATACCTGATACGGAATATTTTTATGCGCGAAGGTTTGATGATCACGCTCACCGGAGCTTTCAGCGGACTTTTACTTGGGCTGCTTGTTTGCTGGATACAGTTAAAATTCAAACTTGTTCCTTTCAGCGAGGGATTTGTGGTGGATTCTTATCCGATAAAAATAATACCGATGGATTTAGCAATGGTATTTTCCACTGTGCTACTGATAGGATTTTTTGCTGCGTGGTATCCGGTGAGGATATTTACGAGAAGGTTTAGTTAAGAAAAATAGAATATTTCCACATGAACAACCTTGCTTCTCACTTACTCAAATAATGATCGTTCTGAAAAACAATTCCTGACTGAGCCACCATTACTCCCAGATAATTAATTCTTACTTGCTCCAGTAAAGCAATAATTTCATCCAGTGAAAAAGAAGTAACTAATTTCATTCTTGTTTCTTTGAAATTAGGAAGTCCTTTAAAATAATTGGAGTAATGACTTCTCATCTCCACAATGCCGGTCTTTTCGCCTTTCCATTCAAGAGATTTTCTCAGGTGAGCAAGAGCGGTGTCCACGCGTTCATCAATAGTAGGTTTTTCTCTGTGCATTCCAGTTGCCATAAAATGTTTTATCTCGCGGAATATCCACGGATAACCAATGGCAGCACGACCGATCATCACTCCATCCACACCGTGTTTGTTTTTCATTTCAATGGCAAACTCGGGTGAAACAACATCTCCATTTCCGAAGATAGGGATCTTCATTCGCGGATTATTTTTTATCGCACCGATCAATGTCCAATCTGCCGGACCTTTGTACATCTGTTTTCTTGTTCTTCCATGAACAGTAAGCGCCTGTATACCGATATCCTGCAAACGTTCAGCCACTTCAACAATATTCTTTGTAGAATCATCCCAACCCAATCTTGTTTTGACAGTGACGGGAAGTTTTGTGCTCTTCACCACTTCTTGGGTGATGCGAACCATTTTATCCACGTCCTGAAGAAGACCAGCACCTGCGCCATTGCAGGCAACACCTTTCACCGGACAACCGTAATTAATATCTATAATATCTGGATTGGATGCTTCAATAATTTCAGCAGCTTCTTTCATGGAATCAATATTGCCACCGTAAAACTGAATTCCGATTGGGCGTTCGTAATCAAAGATGTCGAGCTTCTTCACACTCTTTCTTGCATCGCGGATAAGTCCTTCGGAAGAAATAAATTCGGTGTACATCATATCCGCTCCGTTCTGTTTGCACACAAAACGAAACGGAGGATCGCTCACATCCTCCATAGGTGCAAGAAGCAGAGGAAATTCACTGAGTTCTATGTTGCCGATCTTTACCAAGTTTTGTTAAATATTATTAAGCCAATTAAGATGCTGTAAATTGTTTTATGTTTGTTGAACCAAGTACAAAAATACAAACAAATGTCTATTCAATCCATTGTTCAGCAATATCATCCTTCAAAAAAACTACTTCTTCTCATAGGATTATTTCTTGTTTGGCTTGGGGTAGCATCGATTGTTCAGGTACTTATCATTCTTCCCTTTACAGATTTGAAATCAATAAGCAATTTGGATTTTACCAATCCCAAAATCATAAATGCAATGAAAATGGGTCAGGCGGTAAGTGCCATTCTTGCGTTCATTGTTCCAACAATGCTTTTCGCGTATATGTCGTCCGAGAAAAAATTTGCTTATCTAAAACTTAACAACGGGTTCAGCATGATACTTGGGCTCGCAACAGTTATTCTTGTCTTTGCTGCTATGCCTGTTATCAACTGGACTGGTGAACTAAACAGTCATCTCACGCTGCCAAGTTTCATGTCGGGATTGGAGAACTGGATAAAATCAAGTGAAGAAAGCGCAAAGAAAATAATGGATACCTTTTTACAAATGAATGGGATCACCGACCTGATTGTTAACATAATCATCATCGCATTGCTTGCAGCGGTTGGAGAAGAATTACTTTTTCGCGGATGCATGCAAAATGTTTTTCTTGAATGGACAAAGAACAAACACATTGCTGTTTGGATAACTGCAATACTTTTCAGCGCGCTTCATGCACAGTTCTATGGATTTCTTCCACGCATGTTGCTTGGAGTAGTTCTCGGATACTTATATATATGGAGCGGTTCGCTGTGGCTTTCCATGCTGTTTCATTTTTTAAATAACGGAATGGCAGTGTTTATTTCTTATCTCATTGGAAAAGGAAGCATTTCCGAAAAAGCAGAAACAATTGGAAGCGGTGATACGCCAATTTACTTTGTTGCGCTGAGTGTGGTGATTTGCGCGGGACTGATGTATGTGATATATAAGAATAGAAAAACGGAGCCATTAGCCATTAGCCATTAGTCAAAAGTTTTTTTACCAACTCCGAAATTATTTTTCCATCTGCTTTTCCTGCCAGTTGTTTGGTGGCAACGCCCATTACTTTTCCCATATCGGCAGGGGTTTTTGCACCTACCTGAGTAATTATTTGTTGAACGATTGTTTTTATCTCGTCTTCCGACATTTGCTTTGGAAGATATTGTTCTATCACCGAGATCTGCAGCAGTTCCACATCGGCAAGGTCTTTACGTCCCTGCTGCTGGTAAATATCTGCCGACTCTTTGCGCTGCTTCACCATTTTCTGCATGGCTTTTATCTCTTCTTCAGGAGTGACAGGTTTGCCCGATGATTTAAGAAGCAACAATGCTGATTTTATCCCGCGAACTGCTTCTAATTTGCCCTGATCTTTTGCGAGCATGGCAGTTTTAATATCTGCGTTTATTTTTTCTTCGAGTGACATGGTAGTATGAATTACAAGTTTTGACGAAGTTAGTAATTTATAATTTCACTTTGTAAGTGGTACCGAATAATCCAATGATCGTGCTTACGGAAATCACTTAGCTATAATTGACCACGCTTCCTTAGTGCTTAAATTTGAATGACCGTTCATCTTTAGGTATAAGAACAATTCCATTCTATAAGCCGTCAACCATTTAATGGGTGCGTTTATAATTGCCGTCCCTAAAGTCATTTTTTCTTTTGTTGGCAGTTCAATTTCTTTATGCAGTAAATCGTCTTCCGTTATTTCGTTCATGTATTCCTGAATAAAATTCCATTGTTCATCTAATCGCGCAGGAAAATTTTGCAGCGTAAGAGTGCTGCGGTATTCTTTTATTTTCTCCCTTAGTTCCGGAGTCATGTCGTTCTTAATGAACCATCGCAGCATCGTTGAGCCAACGCCCGACAAATACTGCATCAATTCGTATGTGGAACGCACATTTGCAACCGGACGATATTGCAGATCCTTTTCCTCGATGAATGGCACTAATTGTTTTATCAGATCAATTTCTCTTTTTAAGTTTTGTAATAAATGTTCTTGTACATACAATTTGTTTGGGGATTTAGTTTTAATGAAAGCTAATGTACTCTTATTTTTTCTGCAGGGAAGATAATATAATACTTGCAGATTATCCAAGAGAGTATATTTCTTACCACAAATTTTTAATGTGAATTTGTGCGATAATTTTTTTGATGTTACCGTTTTTTCTCTACGTAATTAATCTACCTACACAATAATAATTTTCAGATGACGTAAACTTAGCTTCGTAAAATTTTAATTACTATTTATTTGCCTAAACCAAACATGATTTTCGTCATACTTTCTTTAGTTACATAAAGATACTTTTATCACTGTTGCAAATAGGCATATTCCTTAAATGAGGTGATGAATATCAAAATAGCAATACAATAAGTCCAAAAGCTAAGGCGAATTTTATTCATCAATAATTTTTGACAATGAAGTTCAAAGTCGGAATTGATATTGGCGGAACATTTACAGATATCATTACGATCTCTGAAACGGGTGATACCACCGTACATAAAACCTTGTCAACTCCCCAGGATTCTTCCATCGGTTTCATAAATGGCTTGCGCGAAGTTGCTGAAATGCGTTCAACAAATTTTGAACAGTTTCTTTCATCCATTGACACTATTGTGCATGGAACTACTGTGGCGACTAATGCATTACTCACTCTGAAAGGCGCAAAGACTGCGCTGATCACAACCAAGGGATTTCGTGATGCATTGGAGATGCGTAGAGGAATTCGTGAAGAGCAATTCAATAATCACTATAAGAACGTAACTCCGCTCGTGCCTCGTTACTTGCGTTTTATTGTAGATGAACGCATCAGTGCCGAAGGGAAAGTGGTGAAGAAATTCAAAGAGAAAGAACTTCTTCCTATTATTAAAAAGATTCAGGAAGAAAAAGTGGAATCAGTCTGCATCTGCTTCATGAACTCTTTCAAAAATAATTCTCACGAAAAGCAAGCGGTAAAATTTCTTCGTAAAAATCTGAAAGGAATTTTTGTAACTGCATCTTTTGAAGTGCTTCCTTCCATTCGTTTTTATGAAAGAGTAAGCACAACAGCAGTAAGTGCATTTGTCGGACCAATTGTTGCAAATTATTTTGATAATCTCATTAAGAAATTAGATGATATAAAATTTAAAGGAACGCTTCTGATAATGCAATCGAATGGTGGAGTGGTTACTCCAGATGTGGTGAAAAAAAATCCTGCAGTAACAGTTCTTTCAGGACCAGCGGCAGCACCAACCGCAGGAGCATTTTATTCAGCTCTGCTCGGTTATAAAAATTGTATCACTGTTGATATGGGTGGAACCAGTTTTGATGCAGCACTTGTGATAGATAATCAATGCGTGACAAGTACCGAAGGTTCAATCAATCGCTATAGAATTGCATTGCCATCGCTTGATATCATTACGATTGGCGCTGGTGGTGGAAGCATTGGTTGGATAGATAACGGAGGATTACTAAGGATGGGTCCGCAAAGTGCAGGTGCAATGCCCGGTCCAGTTTGTTACGAGCGTGGCGGAACAGTTCCGGCATGTACAGATGCCGATCTGATATTAGGTTATCTTAACCCTGATTTTTTTGCAGGAGGAAAATTAAAACTGAATAAAGCGAAAGCTGAAAATACTATCAAAACTGTTCTTGCGGATAAGTTAGGTCTGTCGGTGTTGGAAACTGTAGCGGGAATGTATCGCATCATCAACAGTAACATGGCGCAAGGCGTTCGTGAAATTTCTGTGGAACGCGGATATGATCCTCGTGAATTTCTTTTCATCGTTGCAGGTGGTGCAGGTTCTATTCATTCGTCAGAGATCTGCAAGGAGTTGGAGATTCCAATGTTTGTTGTTCCGAATGTTTCTTCCATTTTCTGTGCAGCCGGAATGTTACTTGGCGATCTGAAACATGATTATATCCGTTCCTATTTTTCTTCTTTCACAAAAATTGATAAGAAACATTTTCTAAAAGTGTTCAATGAAATGAAAGAAGAAGGAATCAACACACTGCTTCATGAAGGAGTAAAAGAAAAAGATATTGAATTGTATCCTACGCTTGATATGCGTTATGTGGGACAATATCACGAAGTGCCGTTACAAGTTGAATGGAACGATATTTTGAATTTTAATCTTGAAAGTGTTTTCGAAGTTTTCCATAAAGAGCATAATCGCCAGTTTGGATATTCTTTAAAAGAAGAACAAACCGAAATGGAGTTGATCAACATTCGTTTGCGGATGATCGGAAAAATGGAAAAACCAAAATTTCTTTCTTCAAAAGGTGAGGCGCACAATTTAGAAAAGGCGTTGAAAGAAAAACGCAAAGCATATATTCCTGAATTGAATGTCATGCAGGAAATTCCGGTGTACGATGGCGATATGCCGCTGGGTGGTGCGGTCATCAAAGGGCCGGCTGTGATCGAAAAGATCACAACATCTGTTTTTGTCAGCAACGATTACGATTGTTTGGTGGATGAGTTTGGATCTTTTGTGGTCTATAATAAATCGGTTTATCCGGATGGATTTAAAGTAGAAAAGAAAAAAATTATTGAAGTTGTTGACTAATCTCTTATTTATTCTGAAATGAAAATTGATAAAATATTGGTTTCCATTTTTCAGCGGGCATTCAAATCCATTACGGATGAGATGAGCATCTCACTGACAAAAACCACGCGCTCTCCGATTCTTTGTGAAGCGAAGGATTTTGTGACCGGCTTGTACGATGCCAAAGGACAAATGCTGGAGCAGACAGAAAATTTGCCAATACTTTCTTTTTCTCTAGGACCGGTCTGTCGGGTAATTCTTGAACAATATGGTTCGGACATTTATCCCGGTGATGTGATCATTCACAACGATGTTTTTTCAATGGGAAATCAGAACAACGATGTGGCGATCTTCAAGCCGACCTTTCATAATAATGTTTTAGTAGGATGGTCGGCAGCGAAGGGACATCAGGCAGACATCGGAGGTGCAGTTCAAGGCGGTTACAATCCGAATGCAACCGAGGTTTGGCAGGAAGCCATTAGAATCCCTGCGGTTAAATTATATGAGAAAGGAAAATTACGAAAAGATGTTTGGAATTTAATTTTTGCGAACATCCGTTTGCAAATGGTACAGGAAGATATCAAGGCGCAGATTGGCGCATGCACGTTAGGCGAAAGAAGATTGGAAGCATTTGTTGCAAAATATGGTTTGGAAATTTTTGAATCGCATAAGCAAGCGTTGTTCGATTCCACCGAGAAAATGATGCGTGCCGAAATAAAGGCAATTCCAAACGGAGTTTACACTGGTGGAAGCATGGTTTACTTTGACGGTAAACACAAAGGAAGCAAGTTTCCTATCCGCACAAAAATTACGGTGGAGAACGATAACATCACCTTTGATTTCTCAAAATCATCTCCGCAAACAAAAGGTTTTGTAAATGGAATATACACTTCAACGTGTTCTGCCATCACGCTTACTTTTTTGCAGATGGTGAATCCGAACATTCCTCACAACGAAGGAATGATCAAGCCCTTGAAATATATTGTGCCGGAAGGAACAATTCTTAACGCATCTTATCCTGCTGCCACAACTTTTGGAAATCATTTGTGTCCGCAGATTGCAGATTCTATTTTCAAAGCGCTTGGTCCTGCGGTTCCGGAAAGAATTACTGCCGGATGGAATCATTTGCTTTGCTCTCTCTTCACCGGAAATCATCCGCGCACCGGAAAAAAATATGTTGACATCTGCTTCCTCGGGCTGAAGGGCGGAAGCGGTGCACTGAAAGGAGATGATGGTTACGATCACATCGGCATGATTGATGCTTCGGGCGGTGTATTAGATCAGGATTATGAAATGTACGAGCAGCAAACTCCGCATCAAATTATTCAACACGAATATTTATGCGATTCCGGTGGAGCAGGTGAATGGCGTGGCGGGTTAGGAACAGAAACAAAAATATTATTGAAAGGAGGAGATACCACCATGGTGGTGTTTGGCGATGGCGATGTGGAACCCAATTACGGTTTGTTTGGCGGAAAAGGAAGTATGTTGAATAAGATCGAGTTGAAATATAAGAATGGAAAGAAATTAATTCCGATGAGCAAGGATATGATACACGGAATTCCTGATAACACATTGTATTACCAGGTTGCAGGCGGTGGCGGTGGATATGGCAATCCTAAGAAACGCGATAAGGAAAAAGTTTTATGGGATGTAAAGAATGAAGTGGTTTCAAAAAAAGTGGCACAGAAAATTTACGGAGTAAAAAAATAAGTTTATGAGTCATCAAACAATACTTCCTGACGGATGGCCAACACCGAAAGGATATTCAAACGGAATTCTTGCTGCAAAAGGAAGAGTACTTTTTCTGGCAGGGCAAGTCGGCTGGTCGCCTGAAGAAAAATTTGCCAGTGATAAACTGATCCCGCAATTTGAACAGGCATTGAAAAATATTGTTGCGATCGTAATAAAAGCAGGAGGAAAGCCCGAAGACATCTGCAAGATGACTTGCTTCTGCAAAGACCGAACTCAATATCTGGAAACGCGAAAAGAATTAGGAGCTATCTGGAAAAACATAATGGGAAGACATTATCCCTGCATGAGTATGATTTTCGTCGTGGATCTTTTGGATCATCCTGCGCTAATTGAGATTGAAGCAACCGCAGTAATACCTGAATAATGAATTTTGAACTGAACGAAATACAAAAACAAATTCAGCAAACTTTCAAAGAGTTTGTTGATAGGAAAGTTAAACCCCGCGCTGCGGAGATCGATGAGAAAAAAGAATTCCCTCGCGATCTTTTCAATGAAGTGGGTGAACTTGGTTTTTATGGAATGCGTTATCCTGAAAATGTAGGTGGAACCGGTTTGGATATTACTTCTTATTGTCTCGCAGTAATGGAATTAGCGCGCGGCTCACTTTCTCTCGCAGCATCTTGCACGATGCAATCATTAATGGGGACTTATTTCCTTTATCGTTTTGGAGATAAAGAAATAAAAGAAAAATATTTTGCTGAAGCTTTGAAAGGAAAAAAGATCGGTGGCATTTGCATGACAGAACCTAATGCGGGAAGTGACTTGTTAGGTGTAAAGACCATTGCGAAAGTTACCGATGATGGATTTATTCTGAACGGACAAAAAACATGGATCACTTCAGCTCCCGTTGCTAATTTTTTTACCGTGCTTGCAAAAACTGATAATCACGAACAACTTTCGATATTTTTTGTTCCAGCGAATTTGAAAGGTGTAATAGTTGGCAAGACCATTGAAAAACTTGGAGTTTGCGGTTCGCTCACCAGCGAAGTTGGTTTCGTAGATGTAAAACTTCCGAAAAATTATTTACTCGGACAAATTGGTGGTGGCACAAAATATTTAATGGAAATTCTTGCAGAGATACGGATCATGACAGCCGCACTTGCCATTGGAGTTGCCACTGCTGCTTATAATGATGCAGTTGAATATGCAAAGACAAGAGTTCAGTTCGGAAAACCGATTGGAACTTTCCAGGCTGTCAGCATGAAACTTGCTGATATGGCGGTTCAATTAGAAACGGCTAAGCATTATGTTTTTTATACTTCATGGCTTAGTGAAAATAATCTTCCAAGAAAAAAAGAATCAATGATGGCAAAACTTTATGCATCGGAATGTGCAAATTCCATTTGCGATCAGGCAACACGTGTTTTTGCTTCGTATGGTTTTGCGATGGAATATCCAGTACAAAGATATTTTCGTGATGCAAGATTTACATTGATTGGAGGTGGTACTTCTGAAATTTTAAAAATAAATATCGGCAGGGAATTAGGATTATGAGTTATATAAAATCATACGGAATTGCGCTTGCACATTTCAGAATTGAAGATACAATTCTTAATCCGAAAGGAAAAAAGGATATGATGAAATCAGTTTGCTTTTCCGATGAAGATGTCATTACGCTTGCGGTAGAAGCAACATCAACCATTTACCATCAACCATCAACTATTGATGCTATTTTCTTTGCGACTACTTCTCCTGTTTTTAAAAATCGTTATCACGCTTCTTATCTTGCTGACCTATTAAATCTTCCGCAAGGAATTTTGACTCTTGATTTTGTAAACTCTTCTCGAAGCGGAACGGATGCATTATTATTGGCAAACGTATTAATTAATTCCGGCAAATACAAAAATATTTTAGTTGTTGCTTCTGATGTTCATTTTCCTTCGATCGGAAAAGAGCTTGCGACTCCGTTCGGACATGCAGCGTGTGCAAATTTAATTAGCAGCGAAAAAGGAATTGCTGAAATTACTTCTGCAAAATCTTTCAGCTCTTCACTTGCTGAGGAATTTTCTTACAAAGGGAAAAATATTCAGTATGATCTGCGATTCAGTCGTGATGCGGGATTTAAAACAAATTTGACTTCATCATTGAAAAATTTTGTTTCTAATCCAAAACCTTATGATGCTGTTATTCTGAACTCGCTTTATGCAAGAATGGGCGGAGGAGTTTTTTCTAAAGCAGGTTTTGAAGAAAAACAATTTGCAAAAGATACTCTTGCTTCTAAACTTGGCAATACAGGTGCAGTTCACGCTTTGCTTCTTTTAATCAACGAATTGGAAAGTGAAAAGAAAAATATTCTGCTTGTTGATTATACGAATGGAACGAATATTTTAGAAGTAAAAAATAATTCTACTGGCAAGACAAAGTTATTTCAAGATGAGTTAAAGAATTTTGAATTAATTAATTCGTATCAGGATTATTTGTTGTTGCGAAAGGCAGGAAATTTTAATTCTTCAAAATACGAAACCAAGGAAATGTTTTCTTCCGAAATGATGCAGGAACGCGAAAAGGATACTTTGCAATATTTGAAAGGATTGAAGTGTGACAAATGCGGAACAATTTATTATTTGAAATCTACTCGTTGTAAAAAATGCAAATCAGATAAATTTTCAGTAATCCAATTGTCAAAAACAGGAACTGTTTATACTTTTACAAGCGAACATTATTTTCCAAGTTCATTTCCTCCAATTAGCATCTTGGTTATTGATCTGGATGGCGGTGGACGAATGACTGTTCAACAGACAAATACAATGTATCCTGAAAGAAATAAAATTGAAATTGGTTCAAAAGTGAAATTAGTTTTACGGAAGATGATAGAGCATGACGCTAAGCCAAATTATTTTTGGAAAGCAATCCCAATGATGAGTTAAGAATGCAGAATTAAGAATTAATGAAGGATATAGCGATTATAGGCATTGGTGTTACAAAATTCGGTGAACTGTTTCATCAGAGTTATGATGATCTGGTGCGCGATGCGGCAATGCAGGCGGTGAAGGATGCTCAGATTTCTTTGGATGATATTGGCGCAGCTTGGCTTTCCACTGCATTTCCTGAGATCGGGGTTTTCAAAGGAAGAAGCGGAATGGATTTGTGCGAGCCACTTTCACTTTACAATATTCCTGTTACACGCGTTTCTAATTTTTGCGCTTCGGGGGCTGATGCTATTCGCAATGCCGTTAATGCGCTTCATGCAGGAGAATGTGAAGTGGCAATGGCGCTGGGAGTTGAAAAACTTCGTGATCGTCAGCCGCAGGATTCTATTGTGAAAATGATGGTTGAATACGGGCATCCGTTCTTGCAGAAAGGATTTACTGCTGCCGGAACATTTGCTGTTTATGCAAATCGCATGATGAAAGAATTTGGAGTAACGCGTGAAGACATTTCAAATGTTTCCCTAAAAAATCATTATCACGGTTCGCTGAATGAAAAAGCATTTTATCAGAAACCTTGTTCGCTTGAAGAAGTTATGAAATCACCAATGGTTGCCGATCCGCTTACTGTTCTGGATTCTTGTCCGACAACCGATGGCGCTGCCTGTGTGATTTTAGTTCGGGCAGAAGATGTTGACAAGAAAAAACATAATCCAATTTTTATAAAAGGAATCGGACTTTCAGTTTCTACAGGATGGGATTTGCCATTTTTTGATCCGAATCATGATTTCCTTTCGTTCGAGGCAACGAGAGTTGCAGCGAAATCGGCATACAAGCAAGCAGGCATTACAAAACCCATTGATGAGATTGATTTAATAGAAGTGCATGATTGTTTTTCAATTGTTGAATTAATTACATACGAAGATTTAGGATTATGCAAACAAGGCGAAGCAAAAGATTTGATTCGCGGAAAAGAAACACAGCTCGGAGGAAAAATTCCTGTGAATGTGAGCGGTGGTTTATTATCCTGTGGTCATCCGGTTGGTGCAACAGGAATCAGAATGGTGGTGGAAGTTTCGAATCACCTTCGCGGAAATGCGGGTGAGCGTCAGGTAAAAAATGCAAAAAGAGGATTAACTCATAATATCGGTGGTCCGGGTGCAATTGCATCGGTGATAATTTTAGAAAATTAAAATAATATGAAAGTACTTTTAGCAAAACCCGGACTTGATGGCCATGATGTAGGTGTAAAAGTGCTGGCGCACGGATTGATCGATGCTGGCTTCACGGTTGTTTATTCTGGATTAAGAAAATCCATTGAGGAAATTGTTCAGATTGCAATTGAAAATAAGGTTGACATCATCGGGCTTTCAATTTTATCAGGAACACACATTTTACTGTCTCAGCGAATGAAAGAGGTGATGACGGAAAGGAAATTAAATATTCCCTGGTTCGTAGGTGGAAATATTCCTCCAAACGATATTGATAAATTAAAAAAGCTGGGCGCATCAAAAGCATTTGCAACCGGAAGCAAGGTAGCTGATGTGGTAACGTATTTTAATTCTATTCATGTTCCTGCATAATATTTTTTATAAAAAGTATACTCATGTCTGATACAAAAGTAAAATCCAGGAAGGGCACTACAGCAAAAGATCTGAATGTGAAACCTGTTTATCTGGAATCAGGATTGGAAGTGAATCCGGTTTATACAGCTGCGGATATTGAGAATTCAGGAATCAAGAATGAAATGCCTGGAGAATATCCTTTCACCAGAGGAATTCATCCAACGATGTATCGCAACAAACCATTTACGATCCGTCAGTACGCAGGTTTTGCATCTCCGGAAGAAACGAATGAGCGTTTTCAATTTTTAATTAAGAACGGTCAGTCAGGTTTGAACGTTGCATTTGATCTGCCAACACAATGCGGACTTGATTCGGATGATCCCCGTGCATTCGGTGAAGTGGGACGTGTGGGAATGACAGTTGACACGTTGAAAGATTTTGAAATTGCATTCAAGAATATCGATCTCGATAAAATCACCGTTTCACTTACCATCAATGGAACCGCAATTATTTTGATCGCCATGTATGTTGCTATGGCGGAGAAAGCCGGATATGATATTTCAAAATTGCGAGGCACTGCGCAGAATGATATTTTAAAAGAATTCATAGGAAGAGGAACGTGGATCTTTCCGGTAGATAAATCTGTAAAGCTGGTAGTTGATACGATCGAGTATTGTGCGCAGCATGTTCCGAAATACAGCCCTGTGAGTGTATGCGGATATCATATTCGAGAAAGCGGTGCAAATCCGATTCAGGAAATGGCGTATGCATTTTGCATTGCGAAAGCATACACCGATGGTGCATTGAGCCGTGGAATCGACATTGATGATTTTGCTTCTCGACTTTCATTCAATTTTGACATTTACGGAAATCTCTTCGAGCAAATTGCAAAGTTCAGGGGAGGAAGAAGATTGTGGGCGAAAATTATTCGCGAAGAATATCATGCAAAAAAAGATAGTTCCTGCTGGCTGAGAATGATCGCAGGTGGCGGTGGCGGTGGATTGACAAAAGAACAACCGGAAAATAATATTGTACGAAGCGCATATTACGCGTTGATCAGCGCATTGTCGGGGACACAAACCATGGCGTTGTGCAGTTACGATGAAGCGTATACAATTCCTACCGAACACTCGGCAGAAATTTCTTTGCGTACTATGCAGATCATGATTCACGAAATGGGAATCTGCGATACAGTGGATCCATTAGGAGGTTCTTATTATGTAGAGGCAATGACCGATCTTTTTGAAAAGAAGATCAAAGAAGAAATGAAGACCGTTGAAAAGTGGGATGGCATCATCAACGCTGTTGCTACCGGGAAGATTCAGGAATCGGTTTCTCGTCAGGCATATGAACGTGAAATGGGAATGCAAACCGGAAAGGTAGATAAAGTAGGTGTGAATATTTTCACAAGAGAAGAAGAAGCAAAAGATGTGGAATTTCATCCTTACAATCAGAAAGCGGCCGATGATCAGGTCAGAAAATTGAAAAAAATAAAGTCAGAAAGAAATATTGAAAACGTGAAAGTGCGTTTGGCTGCGATAAAGAAAGATGCACAAGACAATAAGAATCTTATGCCATCTATTATTGCTGCTGTGAAAGAATATTGTACGGTCGGAGAAATTGTGGATGCGATGAAAGCGGTTTATGGTGAATTCAAAGAGCCTATTTTCTTTTGATAAAATTGAAGAGTAAAAAAAATATTACGGTATTAAGTCTGGAGCAGGCGCTGGCGCTTCCATTTGCAACCGAACGGATGGTGCATTTGGGCTGGCGCGTAATTCGCATTGAAGCTCCTTCAGAAGAAGGCGGTGGAAATGCCGGTGATCCGAATCGTTACATCGGTGCAGATTTGGGTTATCACGATTTGCATTCGTATTACATCGCTCCGAATATTGGAAAGGAAGCAATTACTATCAATCTTCGAAAAAAAGAAGGACAGGAATTATTATTAAAGATCATCAAGGAGCTGGAAGTAGATGTTTTTCTCTGTAATACGCTTCCGAAAAGATACAAACAGCTCGGGATTGATTACGAAACTTTATCCAAAGCAAATCCAAAAATTATTTGGTGCGGTATTTCTGCTATGGGACCCGACTACCCTGACCGTGCAGGTTATGATCCTGCGCTGCAAGCGCTGATGGGTTATACGTTTATGACGGGTGAAACAAATGGTAAACCAGTTCCTTGCGGAATCCCGATCCTTGATCTGAAAGCAGGCGATGAAGCATGTACTCAAGTGCTTTTAGCAATGCTTGAAAAAAATAATACAGATAAAGGCAAGGAAATTCATATTTCAATGGTTCAGTGTGCGGCGAGCTGGCTCATCACTTCCTTGCCTCAGCTGCAATTTGTAAAAAGCGAAGATGAACTGTTCACGCGCAGCGGAAACGAACACCGCAGTTTTATTCCATGCAATGTATATCCTACGAAAGATGGGATGGTATATCTTGCCATCGGCAACGATTCTCAGTGGACAAAATTTACTGCGCTGAAAGGATTTGAAACTCTCGGAAAACCGGATCGCAAAACAAATCAGGGAAGAATGAACGACAAAGAAAATATTTATAATGAAATTGGTGAGCACACAAAAAGATATACGACCAACGAATTTCGTGACTTGTGTTTAAGCATTGACCTTGCAGTTTCTCCTGTGAATACAATTAAGGATGTTGCAGCATTGGAATTTATTTCAAAAGAAATGCTGAAAACAAAAATGCCGGATGGAAGAATGGTTTCTCTTTTTCCGCCTTCCACGGAAACTGAATTTCTGAAAAGGAATAACAACACATTAACCTGCGCTCCACGTCTTGGCGAGCAGAATAAAAAAGTGTATGCTGAAGCCGGATTTTCTGAAGAAGAAATCGTTGGGCTGGAAAAGAACAAAGTGATATAAAATGATAGAACGCACCATTAAGATTTTAACTCCGCATTCCGCACCGCATAAAACATGCGTGATGGGCAACGAAGGAATTGCGCGTGCAGCGCTGGAAGCAGGAGTGAATGGTGTCTTCTCGTATCCCGGAACTCCATCCACGGAGATTTCGGAGATATTTAATCATGTTAATAATTTTCAAACCGCTCCTGATAATCAGAAAAAGTATCCGGCAATTACAAACGATCCCGTTTATTTTGAATACAGCATCAACGAAAAAATTGCACTTGAAAAAGCAATTGCCTTTTCCATCGGCAATCGCAGTGCGATGTGCGTGATGAAAAATGTAGGAATGAATGTGGCAAGCGATCCGCTGATGTCGGTGACCTATCAAACGATTGGAGCGCCATTAGTAATTGTAGTTTGCGATGATCCTGGTTGTCATTCAAGTTCCAACGAACAGGATTCGCGTTACTGGGGACCAATGGCATCGGTGCCGATGTTCAATCCCGCAACTCCTGCCGATGCGTTTAAAATGATCAAAGAAGCGTTTAATCTTTCTGAAAAAATAAAATTACCGGTCATCGTACGTACTACCACGAGAGTTTCACATACACGCGGAATTGTAACCTATGGAAATATAAATCATGAAAACCGCAAACCAAAATTCGAGCGTTTGCCTGAACACATCAATATTCCTGCGCGTACTGCTGCAGCGCACACGCGTTTGCTTGATAAATTAAAAAATGAAAATGTTTTGTCTCTTCTTTCACGAAATACCAGAATAGTTCTTAATGGAAGTAAAACTAAATTTGGAATTATCAGCAGCGGTGTTTCAACTTCTTATGTAACCGAAATTCTGTATCAAAACAATTCCACCGATAAAGTAAATGTCCTGGAACTTGGAATGATTCACCCATTTCCGGAAAAAGAAGTTTTAGCGTTTTTAAATAAGGGTTTTGAGAAAATCCTGATTCTTGAGGAACTCGACCCATTAACAGAAAATTCAGTAAGAATAATCGCTCAGAAAAATAATTCGACTACTGAGATTTTAGGAAAAGGATTTTCAGGATTGGTTTCTACTGGTGAGTTTTCCATAGATATGATTACAAATGTTCTCGAAAAGTTTATGGAAACATCTTTCAGCAAGAGTGAAAATCTTCCGCTTGAAAATCCGGAGAAATATCTCCAGAATCTTCCGCCTCGTCCTCCCGCATTATGTGCGGGATGCCCGCACCGCGCGACTTTTTATCTGCTGAAACTTGCTATTCCACGGGAACAAAGCGAATTGATCCTCTGCGGAGATATCGGATGTTTCGGTTTAGGCGCTCTTCCTCCATTGAAAATGCTAGATACCATTAATCACATGGGAATGAGCATCAGCATGGCGCAGGGTTTATTTGCATCCGGAAGTTCGACAGAAAAAAATAAAAAGGTCGTTGCATTGATCGGTGACGGAACTTTTTTCCATTCCGGACTTTCTTCCCTTGTAAATGCGGTTTACACACGTACAAATATTCTGGTGGTGATCTTTGATAATCGAACTATTGGAATGACAGGACACCAGTCGCATCCGGGCGCATCGCGTCTTCCGAAATATCACGAGATAGATATTCCACCTTTATTGAAAGGACTAGGAGTGGAAGTGGTGGAGACGATCAATCCTTTTAATATTCCTGAAAGTTTCAAGCAGTTGGATAAAGCGATGAAACACAATGGTGTTTCAGTTGTCATCGCAAAAGCACCTTGCATTTTTCTGCCTGATTATAAAGAGAAGATCGATAAGCAAATGCGAATTATAGTAGATGCGAATCTTTGCAATTCATGTGCGAATCACGAAGATCATTCCCTGGCTTGTTCGCGCTGTTATGCTCCGAAGAATAATTTATCGCGTGCAAAAGCAAAACTCATTTCTGAAATTTCTATTCCGGCACAAGAACAACTTTGTCCGGCAAATATTTGTAATCATGGATTCTTTAATTCTATTCTGGAAAAAGATTACAAATCAGCTGTGGAAATTGTCCGCGATAAAATGTTGTTTGCCCGAACCTGCGGAGCCATTTGTCATCGTCCTTGCGAATTATTTTCAACTGAAGCCAACGTAGTGCCAATCAAGAAATTGAAACATTTGGTGTCAGGCATCGATGAGAACTTTCGTGATTTTTCAGTTCCGAAAGCCAGAGTGAAAAATGCATCGAAGAAAAACAAAAAAGTAGGAATTGTGGGAGCCGGACCTGCCGGATTAAGTGCTGCTTATGATTTGGTGCAAAGTGGATACGATGTTACAATTTTTGAAAAAGAAAATAAAGCAGGCGGAATGGTAACATTTGCCATTCCTGATTTCAGAATGGATAAAACAGGTTTCGATTATGAAGCCATGCAGCTGGCAGAAATGGGAGTGAAATTCTTTTTTAATACTTCTCTTGGAAAAGAATTGCCTCTCGAAAGGTTATCCAAAGAATATGATGCTGTCATTCTTGCCATCGGAATGAACCAATCAAAAAAACTTAATCTGATAGATTCAAGTGTTCCTGTTGCAAAAAGAACCGATGCACTTTCCTTTCTGAAATCTTTCAATTTGAAAGAACAAAGAATAGAACCCGGTTCAACAATCTTAATTATTGGAGGGGGCAACAGCGCAATTGATGCAGCCCGTTCAGCGAAAAAATTAAGCAACTTAAATAAAGTCATTGTTTCTTGTATTGAAACAGATAATACGATGCCGGCTTTTGCTGAAGAAGTGAAGCATGCTGTAGAAGAAGAAATAGATTTTGTTCACGATAGTTATGTGGAAAGTTGCACAATTTGGAAATCCGGGGAAATAAATGTGGTTCTTCATTCTTTTAGAAATAAAAAATTGCTTCAGAATTTGAAATGCGATTATATCATTACTGCGATCGGGCAAACCACGGATCCTGCTATTAATAAGAATTTATCAAAAGATGAAAATTTAAGAGTGAAGAGCGAGCATTCTTTCACCGGATATAAAAATGTGTTCGTTGCAGGAGATATTAGTTCAGGCAACAATATGAGCGTGATCGGAGCTATCGCTTCGGGAAAAAAATCGGCTGTGGCAGTTCGCAAGTTGCTGGAAAATTACAAATACAATTACGAAGGTGAAAAAGCCTTGGAGCGTTTGAATACAAATCCTACTCCGACTCTTCGACTGAGGAGATCAATTGTTGATGAAGATATTAAAGTGGAACTTGAAAAATATAATCTTTTCCAATCCTGTTATAAATGCAATCACTGCATTGACAATTTCGGTTGTCCTGCTATGGTTAAGGTGAATGGAAAGGTACAGATCGATCAGTCGCGCTGTAATTTATGCGGGTTGTGCATTGATGTTTGCCCGAACAACGCGATTCAATGGAGTGTGGGGGCGGATAAGGTTTTGGAATCGGAAGAAGTGTAATAAATTTTAAATGTCGGATAGAAATAAATTATTGATCGCAGGCGTAGGTGGACAAGGAATTGTTTACATCACGAATATCATAACCGAAGCAGCTATGCTTTCAGGAATTCCAGTCAGCGTGAGTGAGATCCACGGACTTTCTCAGCGTGGTGGTGTGGTCACTGCCGGAATTGGTTTGGGAGAACATTGTACGGGATTTTATGGCAAAGCAGGTGTTGACTTTTTAATTGGCTTAGAGCCATTGGAAACCCAGCGCTGCCTTCATTATCTTCATAAGAACAGCAGCGTGATCTTCGGAAGTCACCGCATTCAGCCCTATTCTGTAAATGCGCAAATAGCGGAATATCCGGATGTGAACTCTTTTGTGAATTATCTCAACGGACAATGCAAAGAAGTTGTGTTTATAGAACGTTTTCCTGAAACGGTTGATTCCGTTCTTCAAAATATTTTTCTGTTAGGAAGAGCAACACGGATGAAGGATTTCCCTCTAAAAAAAGGGAAAATCGAAAAAGCTATTCACTCAATTGTGACAGGTTCTTATAAAGAAAAAACGCTGAATGTTTTCAAGCAAGGAGTAGAATTCGAAATGGAATTAAAATCTACATAAATATATTTATGAAGAGGAAAGTAAAAAAATCAAAATCAAAAGTCTCGCAGTTACACGAAGTTTCCTTCACGCTGAACGGAAAAAAAGTTTTCTGCAAAGTAAAATCAGCAACGGTATTGCTCGATCTGATCCGCGATGTATTTGAACTGAAAGGAACAAAACCCGGCTGCAACGAAGGCGAATGTGGAGCGTGTACGGTTTTGGTGGATGGCGCGCCTGTGAATTCTTGTTTGTTTCTCGCAATTAATGCTGACGGAAAAAAACTCACAACCATCGAAGGATTAATGAAGCCCGATGGAACACTTGATCCGGTTCAGGAATCATTGGTGCAGAATGGAGCAGTGCAATGCGGATTTTGCACTTCAGGAATGACGATGACCATAAAAGCATTGGTGAACAAGTATGAGAATATCCCTCATGTTCCGGGAGAGATAAAGAGCGAGATTCCGACAAGAGATGAAATTAAAAAGCATTTAGAGGGAAATCTTTGCAGATGTACCGGATATGTGAAAATTTTGGATGCTGCTGAAAAATTATTTTCAAAAGAAGAATAAATCATTTTTTGCAAATGAAAAAAGAATTGAAAGTTATTGGCAAACCGATACCCAAGCACGATGCTCGTATGCGTGTTACGGGTGAAGCGGTTTATGGTCACGATATTGTTTTGCCGAATATGTTGTACGGAGCAATTCTTCGCACAGAACACCCCTCGGCTATTCTTGAATCTATTGATGTTTCAGCAGCGAAAAAACTTCCCGGAGTTGTTTGTGTGATCACGGCAGAGGATGTGGATGTGAATAATATCGGTTACAAGCGCGATCATCCTATCCTGAAAAAAGGAGAAGTGAACTGCACCCGTGATGAAATTGCCGCTGTGGCTGCCGAAACAAAAGAGATCGCAAGGCAGGCATTAAAACTTATTAAGGTAAAATACAAAGTAAGAAAAGGAGTTTACGATGCATTCGAAGCGTTGAAAGAAAGTTCTCCGCAGATAAATAAATTTATCAGCGGAAAATTTGACAATAAAAATATTGCCGAGACATTTCACTACGAACACGGAAATCTCGAAGAAGAAAAAAAGAAAAGTGCGGCCATCGTTACACGAAGATTTACTTTGCCGAGAATGACGCACGCCTGCATGGCGACAAGCAACATCACAGCAAGTTTCAATCCGGTTGACAGAAAATTATTGTTGTACAGTTCTACGCAAGTTCCTTTTCTCTACCAGCGCGATATGGCGCATGCACTCAAGATGAATCCTTCCGACATCCGTGTCATCCAGCCCATCATCGGTGGAGGATTCGGGAGCAAGTTGGATATGCATCCATTCGAACCAATCTGTGCATTGCTCTCTATAAAAACAGGCAGACCGGTTCAGATCCTTTATTCCCGCGAAGAGGAATTTATCGCTTCGCCAATCCGCCAGCCAATGGTAATTGATCTGACAGCAGGCGTTGATAAAAAAGGAAATTTCACTTTCCGTGAAATAAATATTGTAAAAGATAATGGCGCATATACTTCCTGGGGAGCGACAACGCCATTTGTTATCATGCAGGCATTTTCTTCGTTATATAAATTAGGAGCATGCAGGTTTGACGCGAAAGCGGTTTACACGAATAATATTTTTGCCGGTTCTTTCAGAGGATATGGAAACCCACAGGCGACATTTGCTTTGGAAAGAGTGATCGATCTGCTTGCGGATGAAATTGGAATGGACCACGCAGAGATCCGTTTGTTGAACGCAAATGAAAAGGGAGAAACTACAGGACAAGGTTTGCATTACGAGACTTGCGGACACAAAGAATGCCTGGAGACAGTTATTTCTAAAAGCCATTACAGCAAAAAGAAAGCTTTGGACAAGGGCGAAAGATTTAAAAGAGGAATCGGTCTTGCTTCCATGTTGCATGTGGGTGGCGGAGCAAAAATTTATCGCTCGGATGGTTGCGGAACAACATTGAAGATCGATCCGTACGGCTATTGCACCATCATCACCGGATCGAATGAAATTGGTCAGGGTTCGGAAACCGTTTTGGCAATGATCGCTTCGGAAGAATTAGGAATAGAATTGAAAAAAATTAAAGTCATCAATACCGACACAGATATAAAACCCTGGGACGTAGGTGTTCATGCATCGCGTACCAGTTTTGTGGCGGGAAATTCTTTGCTGGGTGCAATAAAAATTCTGAAAGAAAAATTAAATAAGAAAGCAGCACAGCTTCTCAAAGCCGATCATTCGGAATTTGAATATGAAAATAATCAGATAAGATCTGCTAAGACAAACGACAGCATTGCTTTAGATAAAGTGGTTCGCGAAATGCATTTCTCGGAACCGAATGAGCTCGCGATCGCATCCTTCTTTTATGAACCTTCCAGCAAATTCCAGGATAAGAATTTTAAGGGAAATGTTTCAGGCACGTATGCTTTTGCATCACAGTCAATAGAAGTGGAAGTGGATACTTATACCGGAAATGTTCGTGTGCTTGATGTATATGTTGCACAGGATGTAGGAAAAGTTCTCAACCCGCTTCTGCTTGACGGACAAATTGAGGGCGGAATTCTGCAGGGAGTCGGTTATGCATTGACTGAAGAATTATTAATGCACGAAGGAAAAATTCTGAATCCGAATTTTCACAATTACAAAATGCTCACGGCGTCTGACATTCCCAATATTCACTTTTTTCCTATAGAGACCAACGACAAGGAAGGCCCTTACGGTGCGAAAGGAGTTGGAGAAGCGCCATTAATTCCAACTGCCGCTGCCATTACAAATGCGGTATGCAACGCATTGGGAGTAGAATTTGTTGAATTGCCTCTCACACCCGAAAGAATTTTAAAAGCAATCTCGTTAAATAAAAAAAATAATAACCACAATGCAAATCCAATTTCTTTATGAGACCATCCGACACAGTAGGCAACACACCTTTGCTGAAAATCAGCGACAAGCTGTATGCGAAATTTGAAACATTCAATCCAAGCGGAAGTATTAAAGACCGGATTGCAACCTATATTATAAATCATGCCGAAAAAAATAAACTCATAAAAAAAGGAGATACAATAATTGAAGCAACCAGCGGAAATACCGGAATTGCTCTTGCATTTATTGGCGCGGAAAGAGGATACAAAGTGAAAATTGTAATGCCGCGAAATATGAGTGAAGAACGAAAACAAATGATGCGATTATTCGGTGCGGAAATTATTAATGTCGCGGATGGCGATTTTGACCGCGCCATAGAATTGAGAGATGAATTAACCGCAAAGCACGGTTGGTTTAATCCCGACCAGTTTTTTAATCCCTTGAATATTGAGTGCCACGAAAAAACTACGGGTGTAGAAATTCTGAAGCAGACAAAAAATCTTGGAAAAATTTCCGCGCTTATTCTTGGCACAGGCACAGGAGGAACGATGATGGGCATACGGAAAACATTAATGAAGAAATATCCTAAAATGAAAGTCATCGCTTGTGAACCTGCCGAATCACCGGTGATGAGTGGAGGAGAACACGGAACGCACGGAATTCAGGGAATTGGTGATGGCGGAAAATTTTTGGTTGATCTGAAAGTGTTAGATGAAATTCTGTTGATTTCAACCGAAGAAGCAAAAGAAAGAGCAAGAAGATTAATTAAAGAAATGGGAATATTCGTTGGCTTTAGTTCTGGTGCAAATGTTCTTGCTGCTGAAAGATGGATTAAAAAAAATAAACCAAAAGGAATAGTCATCACCGTTTTGTCGGACCGGGCGGAAAGGTATTTAAGTCTTTTTTAAAATTATTTTTCTTACATGGAATTCAATATTATAAATCCTAAAACAAAATCTGAGTTGTTGAAAACAATTCGCAAGGAAAAACATTTTCGTTTTGGTGCCGGTTGTACCGATTTGCTAATGGAGTTGAAAAAAAATTCTGATGAAGGATTAACGGTTATTAATCTTTCTCAGGTGAAAGATGCGCAGTTCAACGGTGTGAAAAAATCTGCAAAAGGAATTCGGCTGGGAGCGATGCTTACCGCTCATCAAATCGTGATGAATGAAGACATTAAAAATAATTTTCCTGTTTTACACGAAGCGGCATTGAGTCTTGCTTCCACGCAAATCAGGCAGGTGGCAACCATTGGCGGAAATCTTTGTACGGCTTCACCATCGGGAGATATGGCATGTGCGTTGGTTACTTTGGAAGCGGATTGCGAAATACTCGGAGCAAATGGAAAAGCAAGAACGATTCCCATCACTGATTTTTTCACAGGAGTAAGAAAAACCGCTCTCAAAAAAAATGAAGTGCTGTACGGGATTTTTATTCCTTCAAAGAAAAAGAAAGTAAAAAATATCACTTCCCGATTTATTAAAATCGGCGCAAGGCGTTCCATGGAATGTTCTGTGGTTTCGCTGGCGTATCATATTCAAACGGATGAAACCGGAAAAATAATTCACGCAGGAGTGGCAATAGGAGCATCTGCGCCCACCATTCGTTTTGCAAAATCAGCGTGTGGGTTTTTGATTGGGAAAAAGTTTAAAAACATTTCTCAAAGAGAGAAAGAAGAATTTGCGGGAAAAGTTTTGTCGTATGCTTCTCCTATCACCGATATCCGTGCAACAGCATGGTACAGAAAAGAAGTTCTTTTTAATATCAGCAAAGCAATATTTGAATAACTAAAAAATGATAAAACTATCTTCTAACGAAAACTGCTACGGCTGCTCTCCCCTGGCGATTGAAGCCATCCGTAAAAAATATAAAGACGTGCATCTTTATCCGGAATTAAATCCTGTTGCGCTCAAAGAAAAGTTAGCAGAAAAATATGGAGTCACATCAAAAAATGTAATTGTGGGTGCCGGCTCGGTACGGATCATTGACGGGCTGATTCAAACATTTGTCGGACAAGGGGATGAAATAATCACTTTTGAAAAAAGTTTTGTTGCTTACGGACAATTTGCCGCTTTGCACAAACACAAATGTCATTTCGCTCCGCTTAAAGAGCTGCGCTGTGCTCCCGAAAATCTTCTGTCTTTCATCAGCAAAAAGACCCGGTTGATCTTTATTGCCAATCCCAACAATCCGACAGGAACTATTATCTCCCATGCCGAACTGGAAAAGTTTCTTAAAAAAGTCTCTAAAAAAATTATCGTGGTAGTGGATGAAGCCTACGCAGAATATGTAAATGATCCATGTTATCCGCATTCATTTGAGCTGCAGAAAAAATATCCCAATCTTGTTATACTCCGTTCGTTCTCCAAAATATATGGACTTGCAGGATTGCGTATCGGCTACGCGATTCTGGAAGAAAAACTTGCCTCTCAGCTCACTGAAGGGCAAATTCCTTTTTCGTTGAATTATCTTTCATCGGTTGCTGCCATTGCCGCTTTGGAGGATGAATTTTTTATAGCCCGCTCGGCAAATGAAAATGCAGAACAACACGATTACCTGTATCAGAAATTAAAGAAGTTAGGGTACAATCCAATTCCTTCTCAAGCCAATTTTATTTATCTGTGGTTTGATAAAGATTCGGAAAAGAAAAAAGTGTATGACTTGCTTTTTCAAAACGGAATTATGATCTGCGATATGAAAATCTTCGGGCAGGAAAAAGCGTTGAGGATAACGGTTGGGGAATCCTCGGTAAATAAAAAAATTAATGTCATATTGAATACGTTTAAATTTCTGCTAAGAAAATAAGGGCATTAGAAGGGATATAACATAGTGAATTCCCTAGGGTTTATAATCAATAAATCTTAAAGTAATATATGAAATCAATCTTACTGATGCTCATTTAAAAATTATAAAAAAATTAATTTCTCAAATGGCAAGAGAAGAAAACAGGATGCCATTGGCAAATGCTACCAAGAGATTTTTCCAAGTAGGAAATCGTGTATTATTATTTTGCAAAGTGGTGGGATGAAGAAGTGTTCGTACACATCAATGATATCCTTCGAGCAAAAAATCAGAACAAACGATGAAAGAAACCCACAATACTCGAATTATGCTAAAGAAAATTTAAACAGTTTCTAAAAATCTCCAAGCAAGAATAAGTTTAATCTTTGATGAATATCTATAAAATATTTTTCAAAGCGTATTTCAAATATACTCTTACTTTATTTAGACGAATGCAAGATTTTCATTGATAAGCCTCTGTGTTATTGCGCTGAACGAGTAATTTTTTTTCACTCAGCTTATGTTAGTAATTTTCAAAAACTTTTTCTTCATAAACCCGTACAACAAGAAGAATGTAGGTGAAATGACGCTTGAGTATGCAAAAAATTTACAAACTATATTTACTGGCTTTTTTATGTATAGGAAACATATACATATTCCCTCCAGTAAATCGTCAATGCGTTCCAGTTGACTCAATAAAAAAATTCTACCTTTTTCTCATATTAATTTTTTTTTCATTTACTTTTTCTGATGTGTTTGCTCAAAGGGATAGATATCCATCCGCCATAACAACATTTTCCGGTGGCGCAACATATTGTGAGAACAGAGCTTCTCAGCAATTAAGTATTACAATTAGTACAGCTTTAACCTCCACTGCCGGTTGCAACAGCAACCCTATTACCAGCATTCCTATCACAATTACTTGGTATGCAAACGCGGTAAATTCCACTGTTGGCGGCACTGTTGTTAATACTGTTAATTCAACTGCGAATGCAGCATCAATTACTAAAATATATGTTCCACTCACAACGCCTGTTGGAATTTTATATTATTATGTCATTGTTTCCTGGAATGCGGGTGCCTGCGCCCTTGCCGGTTCATTAACAACCACAACTACACAAATAGTAACTGTTAATTCTTGCGCTCCTTCAGCAGATATGCCTAATGCTTCACCAAATCTTCAAACGGCTACGGCAAATTCATTAGTCATTCCAATGGATAACGAACATCAAAATTTATGGCTCACTTATCCATTTAATATTAAAGCGTATGGTTTGGTAAATGCACTTCTTCAAAATGATATTCCTGTAAAGTGGGTGATAACAACAGGTAAAGCAAAAGATGCAATAGATTTTTCTGCTAACGCTACAAGAGTTTATCCGTCAGTTACCGCTGCTGCTAATCAAGATTTCAGAGCAAGCGAATTTATAGTTGACAGCACTTGGCTGAACAAATCTTATTATCCAGGAGGACAAACCGCTACGCAGGTAATATCGGCATTTGCAAACAAATGGAAGGTAGCTGTTTATCGCTTAACTGCTGATGTTACTGTGGATGTAAGATACACATTGAATCAACGCCCGAAAATTGCTTGCTTCAACAATGGCACTTACCAACAAGTTCAAACAAAAGTGCTGGACTCTGCAGAAATTCCCAATTATGTTCCTATCAGTGCGGGTGCTTTTACTGGTCTTGTCCAGTGTTATACTTTTTGTTCAGAAGCACATTGGTCAACTGGCTCTCAAACAGCAGATAGTGCTACCATGGCACCGGTGTGGAATTTTGTGAACGAAGGCGGAAATTTTTTAGCTCAATGTGCTGGAATTGAAAAGTACGAGAATCAAATGCAGATTCCAAGACATTTTCATACTACGACTGGAGTAAATTTTCAGAATGTTACAGTGAATAATACATATTACAATCCTGATATGGCATACAACCAGTTTGAAGGAACCGTGGCTCCAAGAGGAGGCACAGTAGCTACTTATGGACTGCTATCAACTTCGGCATATGCGCCACAAACATTTTTTGGAATTACATCTGTTACTGCAGATACGTTAGTAGCAACTGGTGCGCACCTTGCTTCTCCGGATTCAATAGGTTCAAATGTTTTTTATCTGGGTGGGCACGATTACATGACCGCTGCCGGAGGCAACGCGGCAGTTGACGAGAGAGGTAATCTCATTTATATTAATGGCACACGAATGTACTTAAACGCGGCACTTATTCCTGCTAGAAGACCTACCGCTTTTATACTTACAGTGGGAGCAAATAGCAGCATCTGTAATGGACAACAAACCACATTAAGTGCAAGCGGTCCTTCCGGATCTACTTATACATGGTTCCCTAACTCAAGTTTAAATAATCCTAATTCGGCTACGCCAGTAGCTACTCCTACAATTACTACAATATATTCCGTAGCTGCTGATAATGGAGGATGTCCCGAAAACAGTACGGTAACAGTAACGGTAAATCCAACTCCATCTACCCCAACCGCTGTAAGCAATAGTCCGCCATGTGTTGGTAGTACATTATCACTTAGTGCTAACACAATTGTCGGTGCGTCATACACTTGGTCTGGACCAAATGGTTTTTCGTCTTCTTCACAAGACACAACAATCGCCAACGCTACCACGGTCAATGTAGGAACTTATTCTGTGACCGCTACAGTAACCGGATGTCCATCTCCTTCGGCAATAACCACTGTTGCGTTAAATCCCACACCTATCGCTACTGTTTCTCCAACAAGTGTTTTATGTTTTGGAGGAAACAATGGATCTGCCTCTGTTAATGCTTCGAATGGTACGCCATCATATATTTATTTATGGAATAACGGACAAACCACTTCTTCAGCAACAGGTCTTACATCAGGAAATTATTCTGTTACAACTACTGATGTGAATGGATGTTCAACAGCCAATACCATTTCGGTAACAGAACCTGTTGCTGCTCTTACAGCCAGCGTTTCACCAACAAATGTTTCTTGTTTTGGTGGAAGCACAGGTTCATCAACCGTTGCTGCTTTGGGTGGAACAACTACTTATTCTTATCTGTGGAATAACGGACAAACCACTTCTTCAGCAACAGGGCTTATTGTCGGAAATTATTCAGTGGCAACTACCGATATGAATGGATGTTCAACCTCCAATACAGTTTCCATCACACAACCTGCTTCTGCGCTTTCAGGTAGCATTTCACCAACAAACGTTTCCTGTTTTGGTGGAAGCAATGGTTCGGCAACAGTTTCTGCATCAGGAGGAACAATTACTTATTCTTATCTGTGGAATAATGGGCAAACAACTTCTACTGCAACAAATTTATCTGACGGAAATTATTCTGTGACTATTACGGATGCAAATAGCTGTATTGCATCAGCAACAATTAATATTACTCAACCGACTTCTATCTCAGCGTCATCTTTACAAACAAATATTTGCACAGGTGCAAGTAATGGTTCGGTCATTACTTCTGTTTCCGGTGGAGTTCCATCTTATACATATTTATGGAATACAGGGCAAACTACTTCGTCAGCTACAGGATTACTATCAGGGAATTACTCTGTTACAATAACAGATGCGAACGCATGTACTTACATTTCTTCGGGAATTGTTTCGCTGCATCCTGCGGTTACAGTGAACTCCTCGCAAAATAACGTTTCCTGTTATGGCGGAAACAACGGAACAGCAACAATCATTCCTACCGGTGGAACGCCCGCGTTTAATTATTCTTGGAACAATGGACAAACTACTTCTTCAGCAACAAATTTATCCGCAGGGAATTATTCCTTAACTATCACAGATGCAAATGGATGTTCTACTTCAACAGCCGTTTCCATCACACAACCATCTATTCTTACTTCTTCAACTTTTCAAAATAATGTTTCGTGTTATGGCGGAAGCAACGGAAATGCAACGGAAAATGCCTCTGGTGGAACTTTGGCTTATTATTATTTATGGAATAACGGTGAAACTACCTCGTCAATTACAAATTTAATCGCAGGAAATTATTCTGTTACAATTATAGACGCAAACGGATGCACAGCGACAAATTCTATTTCCATTTCTCAACCTATTTCTGCGCTTGCTTCCATTCCTTCACAAACAAATGTTTCCTGCAATGGGGGAAGTAATGGTTCTGCAACCGTTTCTGCTTTTGGTGGCACCCCATCGTATTCTTATTTGTGGAACAATGGTCAAACCACTTCATCCGTTGCAAATTTACCAGCAGGAAATTATTCTGTAACAGTTACAGACGGAAATAACTGCACCAATATTTCAACAATAACTATTTCCGAACCAGCACAACTTAATTCCAATGCTTTGCAAACAAATACATGTAGCGGAGCAAACAACGGAACTGCGGCAGTATCTGTTTCAGGCGGCACTTCTCCATACCTTTATTTATGGAACATTGGGCAAACTACTTCGTCAGTGAGTGGACTTACGCCAGGAAATTATTCGGTGTCGGTTACTGATGCAAAGAGTTGCACATCATCTACCACCGTTACCATTACACTTTTTCCAGCCGTTACATCTTCTTCTTCTCAAATAAATGTTTCTTGTTTCGGAGGAAATAACGGAAACGCATCGGTAAATGTTTCCGGAGGAAATTCTCCTTACATTTATAATTGGAGTAACGGACAAACTACTTCTTCTACAACAAACTTATCAGTAGGAAATTATTCCGTTATAATTACTGATGCAAACGGATGTACAGCAATAAATTCTATTTCAATAAGTCAGCCGGCTGTGATTACATCGACTCATTCTTCTACAAACAGCATTAGTTGCGCCAGCAACGGAACAGCTACAGAAAGTCTTTCCGGAGGAATTCCACCATACAATTATTTATGGAATAATGGACAAACTACTTCTACTATAACAGGATTATCACCGGGAAATTTTTCTGTAACAATCACAGATTTTAATGGCTGTACTTTTGTTGACACCGTAAAGGTGGGTGGCATTGGTCCACCTATTGCTAACGCTGGACCCGATGTAAGCATTTGTTCGAATAATTCCACTATACTTTTAGCATCAGGCGGCATTAATTATTCGTGGAGCAATGGAGGAACTTTTTCTTCAATTTCCGTTGCACCAACTACAGCCACTTCCTATACTGTAATTGCTACTGATGCAAGCGGATGCACCGCGATGGATTCAGTAAATGTTTTTGTTAATCTTCTTCCTTCTGCCAATGCAGGAACAAATATTAGCATTTGTTTGAATTCTTCCACTACTCTTACAGCATCAGGAGGAATACATTATTTGTGGAGTACCGGACTAACCACCACTTCCATTTCTGTTTCTCCGACTACAACAAATGCTTATTCCGTAATTGTTACCGATACACACGGATGCTCCGCTCCTGCTTCTGTAGTTGTTTCCGTAAATCCGCTTCCTGTTGCAAACGCAGGGGCAAACGCAAGCATTTGTAAAAATAATTCCGCAACGCTGAATGCTTCTGGAGGAATAAATTATTTGTGGAGTACGGGCGCAAGCAACTCTTCTATTGCTGTTGTTCCAAACATCACCACATCTTACACAGTTATTGTTACTGATGGAAACGGATGTACAGATAATGCCAATGTAACTGTTACTGTCAATCCTTTACCTGCTGCAAATGCAGGAGCAGGTGCAAGTATTTGTAATGGAAATTCCACTCAGTTGAATGCAAGCGGAGGAATAAATTATTCTTGGTCTCCAGTAAATAATTTAAGTAACGCAAATATTTCAAATCCTACTGCCAATCCTCCTATCACTTCAATTTATACCGTAACAGTTACCGATGCCAATGGCTGCACTGCTGCTGACCATGTTATGATTACAGTTAATCCTTTACCGATTCCACTCTTTTCTGCCGACAGTGTGTGCGTAAATACGCAAACTAAATTCAATGATTTTTCTTCAGGAAATATAATTTCATGGAGCTGGAATTTCGGAGATGGAAATTTATCCTCACTGCAAAACCCTTCGCATACTTATTCTTCGTCAGGAGCTTACAATATTAATCTTACTGTGATTTCGGCTGAAGGATGTACTTCATCCGTTACGGTTTCTACAATGGTATATCCAAAGCCAAGCGCACACTTCTCCACAAATCCTACTGTTGCACCGATGGCTGGCAGTCCGCCAACTTATGGCGCTACGATTAATTTCACTAATCAATCTTCAGGAGGAATAAGTTATCTATGGGATTTTGGTGATGGAGGCACTTCAACTAATTTTAATCCGCAACATTATTATTCGATTATAGGAAATTATATCATCACGCTTATCACCACTAATCAATACGGATGTACCGATACTTCACACATTGCAACGACTAGTGATGGAGATATTGTTTTTCCAAATGTTTTTACCCCCAATGCCAATGGTTCGAATGGCGGAACTTACGACCCATGGAATACAAATAATTATGTATTCTTTCCTTTTATAGCTCCAGTAACTGAATATAAATTGCAAATTTTCAACCGATGGGGCGAATTGATTTTTGAATCTAAGGATGTAAAAATTGGTTGGGATGGTTATTATCGAGGACAACTGTGTCAACAAGATACTTATGTTTGGAAAGCATATGCAAAATTTCTTAATGGAAAAACTGTAGGAAAAGCCGGAGACGTTACCTTATTAAGATAATATTAAAGTATGGTTTCTAAAAATAAATATATCATTCTTCTATCTCTGCTCTTAGTGAGCATTGTTTGCTTTGCTCAAAACGAAAAGGGAAATGCTACGAAAAATGTTTCACGAAAGATTTTAAAACACGAACGCGAAGCTGATATTTATTTTGATAATAGGGATTTTCAGAGCGCACTTGATTTGTATCGGCAGGCATTCGCGACAGATTCTAATATTGTTTCGATAAATTTTAAGATGGCATCCTGCATGTATAATCTTAAAAAACATAAGCTGGGTTCGCTTCCTTATTTTGAAAAAGCATTACGCGGCGGAATGTCGGAGGCAAATTATTATCTCGGAAATTTGTATCATCTCAATGGAAAATTTGCCGAGGCAATTAATTCGTTCGAGGATTACAAAAAAATTCCAGTCAAGAAAACTTTTCCTGATGAAGAAGTTGATTTTCTTATCAGCAAATGCAAGACAGCAAAAGAAATGGTTAAAACTCCGATGAATGTAAAAATTGAAAACATCGGCAATGTTATTAATTCTGAATATCCTGATTATGTTCCACTTATCTCAGCCGATGAATCCGTTTTGATTTTTACTTCGAGAAGAAAAGGCAGCACTGGAAATCAATTAGACCCAAACGGAGATTATTTTGAAGATATTTATATTTCGCATAAAACGGAAAACGGATGGAGTGCTCCGCAAGGAATCAGCAAAAATATTAATACTCCTACTCACGATGCCTGCGTTGGACTTTCGCCTGATGGGGAAAAACTTTTCACGTACAAAACGAGCAAGGATTTGCTTTCAGGTGATTTATATCTTTCCTCTTTCGATGGAAAGGATTGGACTGTTCCGCAAAAACTTCCTGAACCCATCAACACAAATGAATACACCGAACCGAGTGCATCTGTTTCTGCCGATGGACAAGTTCTTTATTTTTCCAGCGACCGCCCTGGAGGTTTTGGCAAAAAAGATATTTATAAAGTTGTAAAACTTCCGAATGGTAAATGGAGCAAAGCGGTTAACCTTGGACCAACCGTGAATACTGCTGAAGATGAAGATTCACCTTTCATTCATCCTGATGGAAAAACTCTTTACTTCAGTTCAAAAGGACATAAAAATATGGGTGGTTATGATATTTTTAAATCTGTATTTGAAGATGGAACGTGGTCGGCAACACAGAATCTTGGATTTCCAATCAACACTCCTGACGATGATATTTTTTTCGTTCTTTCTGTAAATGGAAGAACTGGATATTATTCTTCCGAACGCAAAGGCGGGTATGGCGGAGCCGACATTTATCTGATTCATTTTCCTGAGGAAGAAGATTTAGGATTAAGCGTTTACAAAGGAAAAATTATTTCTGATTCAGCCGATGCACCGCTTTATGCTAAGGTTACTTTATATGACTTGGGAAACGAAAAGTTAGAAGGTCTTTTTCATACTAATTCAAATCCTTTAACAGGACGATTCATTATGATTTTAACTCCAGGAAAAGAATATAAAATAGTTGTGGAGGCAGAAGGTTATGTTTCTTTTACCGGTAAAATTTCTTCCGATGATGTACCGTCGTCAATTAATAGTCTAAAATTGTTCAGGATAAAAAAATAATATTAATGAGAAAATTATTTTACATACCTTTTTTCTTTTTATTATTTCTTACAGAAGACGTATTAGCTCAGGCATTACAACTTTCACAGTTTTATGCAATGCCTACTTTTTTGAATCCTGCTTTTACAGGTTCTGGTGTTTGTGCACGCCTCGGTATGACTTACCGCGTTCAGTGGCCTTCTATTCCAGGTGCTTTTAATACTTCTGTCATTGCTTTTGACCACGCTATTGGTAAGAAAAAAAGTGGACTTGGTTTTTTATTTGTGAACGATAAAGTAGGGAGCGCAGGGCTTAGTTCGACTTCGTTTGCTGGGCAATATTCGTATCAGATCACGTACCGTAAATGGGCTGCCAATTTAGGTGCGGAAGCAGGTTATGTAATGCGCTATTTCGATTACAGCAAATTTATTTTTGGCGACCAGATTGCTTACGGAACATCTGCACCTATTAACCAACCTCTTCCAGCCTCAACGCATTATTTGGATTTTGCTTCAGGAGCATTAGTATTTACAAAAAAAGCATGGATAGGTTTTTCTGCACATAATATTAATCAACCCAATCAGTCTGTATATGGAAACGATAACAAACTGCCGATTCTTTTTTCAATTCACGCAGGAACAAAATTTGCATTGAACAGTGAAAAAGGTGAGTTTGGTTATGATCACGCCAAGGATTATATCACTCCTGTGATTAATTACTACCACTCCAACCAATTTGACCAGTTAGATGTGGGAGGATACTACACACATCTGCCTTTCTCTTTTGGAATATGGTATCGCGGCATTCCGGTTTTGAAAGCTTACCAACGTGGTTATCCAAATAATGACGCACTAATTTTTCTCGTTGGACTTATTATTGACCGAATGAAATTTTCTTATAGTTATGATTGTACAATTTCCTGGCTTGCCGGCAACACTGCCGGTGCACACGAATTAACTTTTACTTATCAGTTTTGCAATCCAAACAAAAGCAAAGGTTTAAGGGCAAGACCAGTTGTGCCTTGTCCGAAATTCTAAAATGTAATTTAAGAACAACTCTCTTCTTGAGGATAATAAATGAAAATAATTTTTCATAGAAATAAATCTTTTACCTTCGTTACCGTTTT
>PLUL01000059.1 GCA_003164895.1 Bacteroidota bacterium
TCGGTATTTGCTTATTACCTTTTAAAATCGCTTAATGAAAACGACAGCAAATATTTTGATGCCAGCCAACTTTACGATAAAATAAAAATTCCGGTTGTAAATAATTCCGATCAAACTCCAAAGCTTGCTCCTTTAAAAGATACAGGCGATGAAGGCGGACAGTTTATTTTTATTAAGAAGTAAAAAAAATTACAATGAAAATTTCTTCATGCCATTTTCTACTTCTTTGCTTGTTTACTGCTTCCTTAAGCATAGTTTATGGTCAGACTAAAAGAACAGAAAAAAGCTCCCCATCTCCTAATATTGCTGATCAAAATTCAAACGAAAATCAGTTACTGGTTACTCCTGCAATGATTAAATATGTTGAAGATTATTTGGGAATGAAATTTGAAACTTCTGATAATGGAGTTGAAATAACATCTATCTCTGATATAAATAAAGTAAAATACTTTGGTAATGGTAACCCTGTTGGGAAAATATTTAAACGTATAGGAACAGATAATAATATCTCAACGTTAAATAAGGAAGGTATTGTATTAAGGACTAAGGAAGATTTTGTTTCCTCGTTGTTGCACTTTAAAAACGAAAAAAAGGACAAGACGTGGGTTGGAGGAGGGCAAGTTTGGTATCGTTTAGATATTTCCGGGTTAAACATTCAGGAATTAATAGACCTAAGCAAGTCGTCTGAACCACTTATGGCTCAAAGCAAATTGCCATCCTCTTCCGATTCATTGACCAGAGGAAGCGGTGACCCATTAAAAGGATTGAACGTAACAAAAGCAAAAGAGATTACAAGCGGAACTTATTATGCACTTATTATAGGCGTGAATAAATATTCAGGGGTGTGGCCAATTTTAAACACTGCCGTTCACGATGCAAAAGGAATGGAAAATACATTGCACCAAAAATATAAGATGGATCATTTTTATACTTTATATGACGAACAGGCAACACGTTCAGCCATAATGAAAGTTTTTGAAAAACTTGTAGACACTTTAAAAGAAGATGACAATGTCCTGATTTATTTTTCAGGACATGGCGAATTCAAACAGACGATGAACAAAGGATATTGGGTTCCGTATGATGCAAAAACAAATTCTGTTTCCGATTTAATCTCAAACAATGATATACAAACATTTTTGGCATCTATTAAATCAAAACACACATTGCTCATTTCTGATGCCTGCTTCAGCGGAGATATTTTCAGAGGAACAACTATTTCAATTCCTTTTGAGGAATCAGATAAATATTATTTAAAAGTTTACAATAAAAATTCTCGTCAGGCAATGACCTCGGGTGGAATTGAGCCAGTCATGGATGGAGGAAAGGACGGACATTCGGTATTCGCCTACTATTTATTGAAAACACTTTCTGAAAATTCTAAAACATATTTTGATGCCGGTCAGCTATACGACAATCTAAAAATTCCTGTAGTAAATAATTCTGACCAAACACCTATCTTGAATCCTGTAAAAAATACTGGCGATGAAGGCGGACAGTTTATTTTTATTAAGAAGTAATTGTATTACGCTCGGTAATAATCTCCTTTCCAATTCTTAATTTCTTTTTTTATTTCATCCGGTTTCATATTGCTTTCGGCAGCTTTTTGGGCAAGCTCTGCAAATTCTTCATCCGGTGCAAATCGCAAAGCAACAATTTGTTTTGGCTGTAATTTTTTATCCAATAATTTTCCTGTCAAACTAAAATGGCGTAAATTTTCTTCGGCACGAATGGCACGATCCTGCGCTTTCAATGCAAATTCGCGCATGTAAACAAATATAAATAGCAATGCAATTGAAACCGATAAAATTAAATCGGCAGAATAAATTCGTTCATGGTCTCCAATAGATCTGTATAAATTCACACATGCGCCTATTGCAATCAATGTAATCAAAGCGGACAAAAAATAGTGGTAAAGAGGAATAAACCTTCGGTGATTTTTATAATTTTGATTTTCCATGGTTGAGTTTTTTAATTTAAATTTTCCGAAAGATACAAAATCAATAACATCACTTACCATGTTACGGAATTCTTAATAAAACTTTTCATAAATTCTTCTGTGTTTTTCTTTCTTATTGTTGCTATGCTTTTCATTACATTTGCTCAACACTACGAATTACGAATGAAGTCGAATTACAAATTGAGAATTTTATTTTTTGTATTTCCTTATTTCCTTATTTCCTTATTTCCTTATTCCTCTTTCGCTCAGCGCAATAATTTTCAAACCTATTCCATAGATCAAGGACTTCCACAGGCAACTATTTATTGCATCATTCAGGACAATCGCGGCTATCTCTGGATCGGAACCGATGGTGGCGGGCTTTGTCGTTTTGATGGAATTCATTTCAAAACCTATGGCAAGAAAGAAGGATTTAAAGGAGACAATGTTCATTCGTTGTTGCAAGACAGCAAAGGCAGAATTTGGGCTGGAACAAAAGATGAAGGAATTATTATTTACGATGGATTAAAATTTACAACCATCGGCAAAAAAAATGGATTGGCAGGCACCACAGTGCTTTGTATGACGGAAGATAAAAACGGAACCGTGTGGGCGGGAACAGATGATGGCGGGCTTAATAAAATTATTCCGCAGAAAGATTCCTTTCGCATTCAGGTGATTGACGAAGGCAAAGGATTGAGCAACAATTCCGTTTTCGACATCCATATAGATAAAGAAAAACATATATGGCTCGCAACGTATGGCGGAGTAAATGTACTATCGCTTGAAAAAGATTCTTTACATATTGACCAACTTCGAGGTGGCAGAGAAATTCCCAGCGATCAGGTTTCTTCTATTACAGAAAAAAGCGATGGAACTTTATGGTTCGGAACTTTAGATAAAGGAACTTTTTGTATCGCTCCGAATACGAAAGGAACAAGTTCAAATATTAAATTAGATATTCTTGCCAGGAAACTTTCTGTTTTCAACACCACCAATGGATTCAATGCAAAAACTATTTGGAAAGTTTTCAGTACAAGCAAAGACGAATTATGGTTTGCTTCGGTGGAAGACGGAATAATTCGTTCATCTGCGGATTTGAAACAAAAAAAATTCGAGCAATACACCGACAAAGAAGGATTGCCCGGCAATCAAATGTTCTGCGTGTTTGAAGACAAAGACAAGAATATTTGGATTGGCACTAATGGAGGCGGACTTTGTAAATTCATGGGAGATATTTTTTCTCATTATGGTGAAAAAGACGAGGTGAATGCCGTGCATGGAATTGATCAGGATTCTCTTGGTAATTTGTGGTTGGGTACAAGCGGAGGATTAGTGCAGATGTCTTTAAAAACAGGTGATCCTATTTTAAAAAATTACACTACTAAGGATGGACTTCCTGGCAATACAATTCTTTCTGTTTCCACGGGAAGAGGTTCGCGTAATCCAAATTTGTGGGCGGCGATTTCTAATGCAGGACTTGCTAAATATGATGGTAAAAAGTTTTTTCCTTTCTCAGAAATTGACGGCTTGCTTGATAACAGCGTGTACAGCATTTATGTTGACAAAAATGGAATTGTTTGGATTGGAAGTAAACCGGGCATCAGCCGATACGACGGAAAAAAGTTTGTGAGCATTACGATGGAGGATATGAAAATCAGCGACAAAGATGTAACGGCAATTATTCAGGATAAGCGCGGAAATCTTTGGTTCGGAACAGGCGGAGGACTTGCACAGTATCGAGGAGAAAAATCAATAACTACTTATGATGAGGAGGAAGGTTTGGATCGAAAAGAAATCAGATGTCTTGCCGAAGATCCGTTCGGAAATATTTGGATCGGAACAAAAAACGGCGGGCTTTACCGCTTTGATGTTTTCACAGACGATAAAAAGAAAATCCGTTTGATTGCAAACGATAGTTTGCTGAGTTCAAATTCCGTTCGAGCTATTATTTTTCTCGATGAAAAAAAAGCCGGAAGCGCAGGAAAAGAAATGGTGGTAGGTACCGACAAAGGAATTGATAAAATAACTTTTGACGACAAAGGAAAAATTTTAAAGATCAGAAATTACAATGCCACCGATGGTTTCATCGGAGTCGAGTGCAACGATAATGCGATGTACCGCGATGCTGAAGGAAATATTTGGATTGGAACCGTGAAAGGACTTACGCGATTTAATCCTGCGGCAGAAGTTCACAACCAGAATCCTCCGGAGATTCACATTACCAACGTAAAACTTTTTTTCAAGGAAGTGGATTGGAAAACAAAAGGAGTAGATTCTATTTTGCCTTGGTTCAATCTTCCTAAAGCGTTGCAGCTTTCTTATTCCGACAACAACCTCACCTTTGATTATTCAGCCATTTCACTTGGCAATTCTCAAAAAATAAAATACCGTTACATGCTTGAAGGCGCGGATAAAGAATGGTCGCCCGACATGAAAGAAACTTTTAAAAATTTCACCGGACTTCCTCCGGGTACCTATACTTTCAAAGTAATTGGCTGCGGTGCGAATGGGGTTTGGAATACCGAACCGGCAGTTTTTAAATTCACTATCAATCCTCCTTGGTATCGCACAACTTATGCGTATATAATTTATTTTGTTGTGGTTGTCGGAGGCACATTTTCTTTCGTGAAATACCGTGAGCGTGCGCTTATTCTGGAGAAAAAAATTCTTGAAGACAAAGTGGAAGAACGCACTGCGGAAGTAGTGAAACAAAAAGAAGAATTAGTTCATCAAAATGAAATCATTGAAGAAAAAAATAAAGACATTACGGATAGCATTAATTACGCAGAAAAAATTCAACGAGCCATTCTTCCCGATCCCGAAAAAATTAAAAAAGCATTACCCGAATCATTTATTCTTTTTCAGCCGCGCGATATTGTGAGTGGAGATTTTTTCTGGTACAGTGAAGTGTTGCAAAACGGAAAACCTTTGTATTTGCTTGCCGCCGCCGATTGTACCGGTCATGGAGTTCCCGGAGCATTTATGAGTATGATAAATACTTCGTTGCTGAATGAATCTGTGAACGAAAAGAAAATTCTTCAACCGAATGAAATTCTGAATGAAGTAAGGCGCGGAATTATTCGTTCATTGAAACAAACCGGCGCTTCGGGTGAACAAAAGGACGGAATGGATGCAGGAATTATTTCGCTGGAGATGCATGGAAATTCCTGTACGCTTCAGTATGCAGGCGCAAATAATTCCATGTACATCATTCGCAAATTCGATAATCCTGTTCTGGAAGAAATTGACCCCGACCCGATGCCGGTTGCCATCAGCGACAGAACGTTTGATTTTAAAAACAACATTATCGAACTTCAAAAAGGAGATTCACTTTATATTTTTACGGATGGTTATGCCGACCAGTTTGGCGGACCAAAAGGAAAAAAATTCAAGTATGCACAATTCAAAAAACTATTACTTTCGATTCAAAATAAGTCAATGGATGAACAAAAAGAAATCCTCGACAAAACTATGGCAGAATGGAAAGGAAATCTTGAACAAATTGACGATATATTGGTGATAGGTGTAAGAATATAATAAAGCAAATAATTTTTAAATTAAACCATTAAAATCATTTCGACTCTAATCTAAAAAACTAAACATGAAATTTAATTTTAAGCTAAGCATGGTAACGGTTGCAACATTTTCAATGTTTGCAGCATGTAAAAATTCTTCAAGCGGTGGTTTTGAAACCGATCCAGCTACGGGCGTTCAATATCATTTTTTTAATCGCGATGAAAAAAGAGCTAAACCGGCTATCGGAGATTTTGCCGAAGTTCTGTTAACACTAAAAAACGCCAATGATTCTGTGATTTCAAATTCCCATCACAAAAGAAGAACGGAAGATTCTACCAAGACAATTAAACTTCACTTGAAAAAAACTTTTAACGGATGTATTTCCGAAGGAATTACCATGATGGCTGTGGGCGACAGCGCAAGTTTTAAAATAAGCGCCGATTCGTTTTATCTGAAAACTTTTCAAATGAAACAACTGCCATCTTTTATAAAAGCCGGCTCCATCCTTACTGCTAATGTTAAACTTGTTGGATTTGAAACTCCGCAGCAAATGGCGGATGATGTGGAAAAACGAATTAAAGAGCGTCAGGAGATGATGGAAAAGCGCAAAGCCGCAGAAAAGTCGGATATAGAAAAATATATTGTCGATAATAAAATAAAAGTGAAACCCGAAGCAGATGGAATTTATATTTTGAAAAGAGTGAAAGGAAAAGGCAAGCCGATTAAAACCGGTGATTCGGTAGAAGTAAAATATACCGGAATGCTTTTGGACGGAGCAGTAGTGGAATCATCGGATCAAGGTCCGGGAAAAAATACATTTACATTGGTGTATGGCAAGGATTATTTTATAAAAGGTTTTGACGATATTATTACAAACCTTGAAGCAGGCGGAAGCGTGAGGGCGTTAATTCCTTCGGCTCTTGCTTACGGAGAACAAAAGCAAAGTCATCTCATTCTTCCATATTCACCTTTGCTTTATGATGTGGAAATAATAAAAGTAAAATAATCAGCTCACTTGCAATAACAAGTTTAACCCGACCTATTAAAATTTAAAACATGAAAACAATAGTTCATTCACTCATAGCAGCAATTGCAATATCTTTTTGCAGCACTCATACAAATAGTTTGATGGCACAAGAGCCGCCGCCACCAAATCAACCGCAAGCCATTCAGCCTGTGGGGCAAGACCAACCTATTACGATGCAAACTTTCTATGATGAATTATCGCCTTACGGACAATGGGTAAATTATGGTGATTATGGATATGTGTTTATCCCCAATGCAGGACCCGGATTTATTCCTTATGCAACCGCAGGTCATTGGGCATATACCGAACAATTTGGCTGGACATGGGCATCTGATTATCCTTGGGGATGGGCTGCGTTTCACTACGGGCGTTGGAATTACGATAGGATGTACGGCTGGTTTTGGATACCCGATTTGCAATGGGGACCAGCTTGGGTGGTTTGGAGAAATTCTCCTCAATATTATGGATGGGCGCCTTTGCCTTTCGGAGTAAACCTGAGTATGGATATGGATTACGGATATGGAATACCTGCCGATCATTGGTGTTTTGTTCCCAACCAGTTTATATGCGACCCTTTTATCAGCAGATATTATTTGCCGCGCATCAACAACGATATTTTTATGATGCACACCGCTATCATTAACAGAATGTATTTTGATAACGACCGCCGCTATAATTATTTTGCCGGTCCGGAAAGGTTTGAAGTAGAAAGGTATCATCGCGGACCTATTGAGCCGGTTGAGATACGATTCAATTCAGATCGAAATCATGCTTACGGTCATAATGAAATAGGAATGTACCGCCCTGAAGGCAGGCACGATGATAGGCACGACGACAGGCGCAATGCACCTGCTCCAATACGACCTGTAAGAATGGATGATGTGCCGCGCAGAGATGCCAATCATCAGCACGATGATCACCGATACGATAATCATAACGAGCACCGCGAGGAACACAGATAGGAGGGAGGGAACGGAAAAAGAATAAAGAATATTGAATAAAGAATAACGAATTTCCAATTCAAGACACATTACATTTCAACGTTCAATATTTCTTGTTCGACATTCGATATTGTTTTGGGATTTCATTCTCCATTTTCCATTTTTTATTTACATTTGTATTATAAAGAAACACCACTCTCCCCATGGTTTCTTTTGCATTTCATAATTTAAATAAAACAAAATGAAAAAACTTGTACTCATTGCCAGCATTTTACTGCTAATGCCAATTTTTTCTTCCGCACAGAATAAAATAATGTTCGTTGCACCACCAGTTATTATGTCTCCATCTATTACTGTTACCATGTCTCCCGATATTACTATTTGTAACGGACAGCCGGCGACTATCACTGCTACTGCCAGCTGTACATGTGGACCACCTTTTACCTATACATGGTCGCCTGCGGTAAGCTTGAATAATCCCAACATATCAAATCCTGTTGCAAACCCCACAACCACTACTACTTATAGTTGCTATGTAACAGGTGGCCCATCAGCTAATAATAATAATAATAATATTGTAACAGTTACTGTTAACGCCTGTCTTGGAGTGCCTCAGATAAATGAGGAAACAGGGTTTACTATTTATCCCAATCCTTCAAATGGCAATTTTATTTTAAATTGTGCAGTATCAAAAGGAGAATTAGAAATTTATAATGTGATGGGTGCAAAAATTTATTCAACACTAATAACTAATCAATCTACTTATATAAATATTGATTCGCCTAATGGAATTTACTTCCTTCAATTAAAAACAGAGCAGGGCACAGCAAATAAAAAACTAATCATCAATAAATAAACAACACAAACCAAACCACAAACCAGATATGAAAATATAAGTATATAGAAGACAGCCCCCCACCATCTTACCCCCGCCTTAGGTTCTCATACCGCAAAAAAACGTTACAGATGCATGTATCTGTAGGTATAGCCATCAAAACACTTGTATTTGCCATTGTATCTGCAGGCACAGGCACCAAGACAACTGTATTTGCCCATGTATCTACAGACACAGCCATCCAAACAACTGTATTTGCACCTGTATCTGCAAGTACAGCCATCAAAACAACTGTATTTGCTCCTGTATCAGCAGGCACAACCACCAAAACAACTGTATTTGCCTCTATATCTGCAGATATAGCCATCATTACAACCTCCTTATTAAGACAACTCAAACCAAACATAAACTAAAAAACCAATTTATGACAAAAGCATGGTCGTTCACACAAAACCCAATCCTTCATGCCACCGATTACAACTACAAACTTGGCATGGAAATCAGCACGTTTCATGATAGCGCGCTTAATGCTGCCAAAGCTGACCCATTTATTCTTTCGCTTTATGGTACTTACCATCCCTTGCACCTTGCCTACAAAAATGCTTACGAGGCATGGGTGGCGCAGGGCGGTATGCAGCAGGGCGAAACCTTAAACCTTAGCCAGTTGCTGCAATTATTATCCAATACCAAAATAAAAGCATGGGATATTGCAATTCAAAATGTGTATGCGCAAAACACTACGCAGTATAAAAAACTATTGCCTAACAATCGCACCCCTTTTCAACATGGAACACAGCAAAGCAAAATTAATGCAGTGAACGGATTGAGCATTGCCATTGGCACAATCGCGGTGCTTGCAGCGGTGAAAAATGACGTGGATGCTTTTTACAAACAGCTTGACTTTGCGCTCACCACTCAAAAAGGAAGCAAGACCAACACGGCAACTATGAGCGGAAATTTAGAAACCGCGCGTGTTAATTTCTGCATCGGTCAGTACGCCAACATTGGCGCGTTCATTCAAAAGTACGCTGCTACTCCCGAGAAAATAAATCTGTATTTTGATTTGGTAGGAATCCGCAACGGGCATCAATCGGTATTTACAGGATTGGTTGCAACACAATCGGCATACACCATTGTGAAACATACGTTTGGCGCAACCGATCAAATTAATTTGCTCAACTCCGGCACTACACAACTTAAATTTTATTTATCACAAACCAAAGATGCAAATCCGCCCACAGCGGTTGTAACCCTCGAACCCAGCACACAGCAAACCATTAATGCAAACGCATTGGGAAATATTGCCAATTCATTTCTCATGGTTTATAATGCGGATGCCAACATGAAAGGAGAATTCAGCGTGGAGATTTTGTAGCAAGCAATTTTCATAATTGTGTTTTGAATTAATTATTTTCTTTTAGAAACACCTATTAGCCCTGACTTGAAAGTTGGGGCTATTTTTTTGCCTATTTATCAATAAATATCAATTATTAACCATACATTAACACATTTTATGGGGGTAAGTTAATAAAAAGTGTACTTTTTTGTTGCATACCCACAGTTTTTTATACATTTGTGGACTAAAATCATAAAAACATTCAATCAACAATATAAAAACCTAATTTAAGATGGCAATTCAAAGATTTCGCGCACTCGAAGAAGTGCTCAGCAGAACACCGGTACATGTGGAGCTTCCTGCAAAAACCGTTTCCGATTTCTTCGGAGAAAATGTTTTCAATAAGGAAACCATGAAGAAATGGCTTTCGGACGAAGCCTACAAAAGCGTGAAGGCAGCCATTGAACAGGGAACAAAAATTGACCGCAGCATTGCCGATGATGTGGCATCGAGCATGAAGGCATGGGCAATGAGCAAAGGGGTTTCGCACTATACACACTGGTTCCAGCCACTCACCGGTACCACTGCAGAAAAACACGATGCCTTTGCACAAAATATTGAAGACGGAAAAGCACTCGAGCGTTTTGATGGCGACCAACTCGTGCAGCAAGAACCCGATGCTTCTTCTTTTCCGAGCGGAGGAATTCGCAGCACATTTGAAGCGCGCGGTTACACGGCATGGGATCCAACATCTCCTGCATTCATCATCGGACAAACACTTTGCATCCCTACAATTTTTGTTTCCTATACAGGCGAAGCATTGGATTATAAAACTCCATTATTGAAAGCGCTTCACGCCATTGATAAAGCTGCGGTGGATGTTTGTCAGTACTTTGATAAGAACGTTACCAAGGTTTCTGCAACTCTGGGATGGGAGCAAGAATATTTTCTGATCGACTCGGCATTTTACAATGCACGTCCTGACATCGCGTTCACAGGCAGAGCACTGTTCGGTCATGCAGGTGCAAAAGGTCAGCAATTGGAAGATCATTATTTCGGTTCTATTCCCGAAAGAGTGCTGGCATATATCCGCGAACTGGAAATTGAATGTTACAAACTGGGAATTCCGGTGAAGACGCGTCACAACGAAGTAGCACCCAACCAATTTGAGTTAGCTCCTGTCTTTGAAGAAGCAAATCTGGCAGTGGATCACAATTCTCTGCTCATGGACATCATGGAAAAAGTAGCGCGCAGACATAATTTCCGCGTTTTGCTCCATGAAAAACCATTTGCAGGCGTGAATGGTTCGGGCAAACATAACAACTGGAGTTTGAGCACTAACACAGGAAAAAATTTATTGGGTCCCGGCAAAACTCCAAAGACCAACTTAATGTTCCTGAGTTTTTTCGTGAACACGATCAAAGCAGTTCATGATAATGCGGATCTGATGCGCGCAGTAATTGCTTCGGCAGGAAACGAACATCGCCTGGGAGCGAACGAAGCGCCTCCGGCAATTGTTTCTGTTTTCATCGGAAGTCAACTCACAAAGATCCTTGCAGAACTTGAGAAGAAAGTGAAATCAGGCAAAATGACACCCGAAGAAAAGACCGATCTCAAATTAAATATCGGAAAGATACCTTCCATCCTTTTGGATAACACCGACAGGAATCGCACTTCGCCATTTGCATTCACCGGAAATAAATTCGAGTTCCGCGCGGTGGGCTCATCGGCAAATTGCGCTGCTGCAATGACGGTTGTAAACACCATCATGGCAGATCAGCTGGTGAAATTCAAAAAAGATGTGGATGGAAAAATGGAAAAGGGAATTGAAAAAGACGAAGCTATTTTCCAAATTCTGCACGATTATATTTCTGCAACCAAAAAAATTCTTTTCGAAGGAAACGGTTACAGCGAAGATTGGGTGAAAGAAGCAAAGAAGCGCGGGCTTTCCAACATCAAAACCACTCCCGAAGCACTGAAAGTGTTAATGAGAAAAGAAGTGGTAAAACTTTTTGAGCAAAATAATATTATGAGTGAGCGCGAGCAGCACGCACGTTACGAAATTCAGCTGGAAACATACATGAAGAAAATTCAGATCGAATCACGCATGATCGGGGAAATGGCAATTGCTTCTATCATTCCATCGGCAATGAAATATCAAACCTCGTTGATGGAAAATGTAGTGTTAATGAAAGAAGTTACAACATATACCCCATCTCTAAAGGGAGAAATGAAATCCCAAAAGGCAGTTCTCGCAGGGATGGATGATATCGAAAGTCAACAGCTCCCTTCAGGGCGGGGGGCAAGTGCCGGAGATTTAGTCTCTTCGCAAATGGAAACTATACAAGAAATTTCCGAACATATTTCAGCAGTAAAAAATAATGTTTACAAAATGATCGAAGCACGCAAAAAAGCAAACTCGCTCGAAGATGCTCAGGAAAAAGCAACTGCTTATTGCGAACATGTAAAACCTTACTTTGATGAGATACGCTACCACGCAGATAAATTGGAGTTTGTTGTGGATGATGAATTGTGGGCGCTTCCAAAATACAGGGAAATGCTTTTCACTCGATAAAGTTGGGTTAAATAACAAAGCAGAGTTAATAAGTTTAAACCCGCTCATAAATTCAGGAGCGGGTTTTTTCTTTTCTTTGTTCACATTATAACTTGTTATTTCGCGGAATTACATATTTTTGCCAACTAAATTTGCTATTTCAAACAAAAAATCTACTTTAGCACCCGATTTTCAAGAACCCATCCTTGAAGTATTCAAGGAACTAATAATCTACCTGATGAATATGTATAAAAGAATCAGCTTATTTTTTTTCGCACTTCTGTTTTGTGCCAGCGCTTTTGCTCAGAAAAACTTCCAGAAAGAAGCGGATAAAAAATTTAATTCCTTCGAATATTATGCAGCTATTGACCTATACAAAGCGGCTTACAAAAAAGCAAGTAAGAAACAAAAGCCTGAGTGTTTGTGGAAAACCGCTGAGTGTTATCGCCTCATTAACGATATGAAACAGGCAGAGGTTTATTATCAAAAAGCAATTAAAGCAAAATGTGAGCAATCAGTCCTTGCACAACTTTATCTTGCCGATGCCATGAAAATGCAGGAAAAATATCCTGAAGCGATGAATGAATACGAAAAGTACAGCAAGGAGGTTCCTTCCGACAAACGCGGTTCTAATGGAGCAAAAGGATGCGAACAAGCTCAGAAGTGGAAAGATAATCCCACACGCTACAAAGTAGAAAACATGATTCAAATTAATTCCAAGGATCTTGATTACTGTCCCATGTATGCCGAACGAAAAAAATACACCACACTTCTTTTTACTTCAACAAGGCAAGGCGCTACGGGAGATATTGATCCGAACATTGGCGCTTTATATGCTGATATCTTCATGACTAAGGTTGACAAGAATGGAAAATGGAGTACGCCCACTCCGCTTCCTGCTCCTATCAGCACAAAAGCAAATGAAGCTGCCTGCGTACTTGATCAAAAAGGAAGCACCATGTATTTTACACGATGTAGTGTAGTCAAAAATAAAGAGCTGAAATGCCAGATTTACGAAACAACAAAACGCGGGCAAGTATGGGATGAACCAGTACTTCTTCCATTTAATAATGAATCTTTCGACTATGCACACCCTGCTCTGAGTAGAGATGAAAAAATCATGATTTTTACTTCTAACTTAAAAGATAGTTTACATCCGGGATACGGAGGAACGGATTTGTATTATGTTACTTGGGATGCTAAAGCAAAAAAGTGGAGTGATAAACCGATTAATATGGGTCCCGACATTAACACAGAAGGTAATGAATCTTTCCCTTTTCTTCATGATGATGGAACACTATATTTCGCATCAGACGGTTGGCCCGGCATGGGTGGTTTAGATATTTTTAAAGCAGAAAAATTAGGAAACGATAACAAATGGGGCAAAGTGGAGAATATGAAATACCCAATTAATTCTGCTGCCGATGATTTCTCCATCATCTTTGAAGGGGAAAGGGAACGTGGATATTTGACTTCCAATCGTCCTGGTGGAAAAGGGCTGGATGATATTTATTCATTCACACTTCCACCGCTGCTCTATATGCTCGAAGGTTATGTAACCGAAGAATTGACAAAACTTCCTGTTCCAAATGCAACTATAAAATTGGTTGGTTCGGATAATACTTCATTTGAAATTAAAACCGATTCAAAAGGATATTATAAATACGAAACAAACGGACAAGCAAGATATATTAATGGTTCTACGTCCTACGTTGTAAGTGCATCAGCATTGGATGTAAAAACTCCTGACTTTCCGGATGGACTGCTCGGAAATCCAAAAGCAAAAATTACAACGGTAGGCGAAAAGGAATCTAAAAATTATCGTCAGGATTTTGTGTTGAAGAAGATTGTAAAAGAAATGAGAATGCCGCTTGTGCTTTTCAATGTTAATAAAGATGATTTAGGACATCCTTCTAATCCAAAAGATTCGTTGGAATTTTTGGTAAAGGTGATGAATGAAAGTCCAAACATTACTGTTGAGCTTGCTGCACATACGGATTATCGTAACGATGCTAAATACAATCAGGATTTATCTTTCAGGCGCGCAAAAACTTGCGTTGATTATCTTATCTCCGAAAAAGGAATTGATCCAAATCGTATTTCTCCAAAAGGATACGGAGAAAGCAGTCCTGCTAAAACCGACAGGGACTTAACAACTCCAAGTGGTAAACTCATTCCGAAAGGAACCATATTATCGGAAAAATGGATTGATGCAAATTTTCCTCTAAAGAAAAATAAAGATGATTACGAATTTGTGATGCAGATCAATCGTAGAGTGGTGTTCTCCATCTTGAGAAAAGATTATGTTCCATCAGGCACAAAAACCGATGGACCTAAAACTGCTCCTGAAATTAAAGTAACAAAGAGCACTTCTGAAGGCGGTGAAGGTGATTCTAAAACTGAGTGGGATGATGATACAACAACTCCTCCACAACAACAGCAGGTTGCTCCTCCTCAGCAAACTGCGCCTCAACAACAACAGCAGACAACGCCTCCGCCTAAAAAACCTAAATAACAATAATATATTTTCCATTAAGAATATCCCGATATTTGTCGGGATATTTTTTTTAGTAGAGGTTCATGAGTTCATCACGATATAATTTACGGGGAGTTTCCGCCACAAAAGAGGATGTGCATAACGCCATCAAAAAATTGGATAGGGGAATTTTTTCAAATGCCTTTTGTAAAATTATTCCCGATCATTTAAGCGGAAGTAAAAATCATTGCGTGGTGATGCATGCCGATGGTGCTGGTACAAAATCTTCATTAGCATATATCTATTGGAAAGAAACCGGTGACCTTTCCGTGTGGAAAGGGATTGCGCAGGATGCTCTCGTGATGAACATTGATGATTTGATTTGCATAGGCGCAGTGGACAACATTCTTGTATCTACAACGATCGGCAGAAATAAAAATCTTGTCTCAGGCGAAGTTATTTCAGCCATCATTAATGGCGTGGAAGAATTTCTGGCAAAAATGCGTTCTTATGGAATCAACATTCACTCCACAGGAGGAGAAACTGCCGATGTGGGCGATGTGGTCAAAACTATCATTGTAGATTCTACTGTTACTTGCCGAATGAAACGCAAAGATGTTATTGACGAAAAAATTAAAGCAGGTGATGTGATCGTAGGTCTTGCTTCTTTCGGAAAAGCAAAATATGAAAATGCATATAACGGAGGAATGGGAAGTAACGGATTAACTTCTGCGCGCCATGATGTATTTTCGAAGATATATTTAGAAAAATATCCTGAAAGTTTTGACGCAGCTATTCCGAATGAAGTAGTTTATTCCGGAACAAAAAAACTTACAGATCCAACAGAAGTAAAAGGTGTTGATGCAGGAAAACTTGTGTTATCTCCTACAAGAACGTATGCTCCAATCATCAAAAAGATAATTGAAAAACATGGCAAGAACATTCACGGCATCATTCACTGTTCAGGAGGTGGACAAACAAAAGTGTTGAAATTCGTAAATGGAGTTCATGTAATCAAAGATAATTTATTTCCAACTCCGCCTCTTTTCAGATTGATTCAACAAGAATCTAAAACCGACTGGAAGGAAATGTATCAGGTGTTTAATATGGGACACAGGATGGAAATCTATACGGACAAAAAATCTGCCGAAAAAATTATTTCTATTTCGAGATCATTTGGTGTGGATGCACAAATCATAGGGAGAGTTGAAAAATCTACCAACAAGAAAAATAAATTGACGATTGAAAGTCAGCACGGAAAATTTGAATACTAATTTATGTTAGGAAAACTTGCCTCAGTAAACAATCGGTATGAAGAAGTGGAAAGGCAACTTTCTGATCCGAAGACATTGTCGGATATGAGATTATTTGCCAAGTTGAACAAAGAATACAAAGACCTGAAAGAAATCGTTGGTGCATATTATCGCTATAAAAAGATCACTGAAGATATTGAAGGAGCGAAAACAATGTTGAAGAATGAAAAAGATTCTGATCTGCTTTCCATGGCAAGAGCGGAATTGGATGAACTCATTCCTAAAAAAGCCGCACTTGAAGAAGAAGTAAAACAACTTCTCATTCCGAAAGATCCGGAAGACACAAAAAATGCAGTATTGGAAATTCGTGCTGGTACAGGCGGAGACGAAGCAAGCATTTTTGCCGGAGATCTTTACAGAATGTATATGCGCTACTGTGAAAAAAAGAAACTGAAATTCGAGACGGTAGATTTTTCCGAAGGTACTATGGGCGGCTACAAGGAAGTAATTGTAAAAATTACCGGAGAAAATGCATTCGGCACATTGAAATTTGAAAGTGGGGTTCATCGTGTTCAGCGTGTACCTGCAACGGAACAACAGGGAAGAGTTCACACTTCGGCAGCAACTGTAGTGGTACTTCCTGAAGCCGAAGAAGTCGATATTAAAATCAATCCTGCCGATATAGAAATTCAAACTTCGCGTTCCAGCGGTGCTGGAGGGCAGAATGTAAATAAAGTAGAAACTAAAGTGATGCTTACGCATAAACCATCAGGCATTGTGATCACCTGCCAGGAAACCCGTTCACAGGTTGACAATCGCGAACGCGCCATGGAAATTCTGCGCACAAAATTATACGAGATCGAGTACACAAAAAAAATGGGCGACATCGCACTAAAGCGAAAGACCATAGTTTCCACCGGTGACCGCTCTGCAAAGATTCGTACTTACAATTATGCACAGAGCCGCGTAACAGATCACCGCATCGGGTTGAGCATTCACAACCTTCCTGCATTTGTAGGCGGAGATATTCAAGAAATGATAGATGCATTGCAGGTTGCCGAGAATGCAGAACGATTAAAAGATGGTACGGCAGTTTAATTTTGTCTTGCATGAGAAGATTTTAATTTATTTATCTATATGACGCGCGAAGAACTTTTCGAAAATATAAAAAAGAAAAAATCTTTCCTCTGTATTGGGTTGGATACAGATTTAAAAAAAATCCCCAAACATCTTCACAAATCTTCTGATCCGATTTTTGAATTCAATAAACAAATAATTGATGCCACTCACGATTTGTGCGTTGCGTATAAACCGAATGTTGCCTTTTATGAATCACTTGGTTCTGTAGGATGGGAAGCACTGGAAAAAACTGCTGACTACCTAAAAAAGTTTAAAGATATTTTTACCATTGCGGATGCAAAACGCGGAGACATAGGAAATACTTCCAGCATGTATGCTCAGGCATTTTTCGGATTGATGGATTTTGATTCAATCACAGTTGCTCCTTATATGGGTGAAGATTCTGTAACTCCATTTTTAGAATACGAAGGAAAATGGGCGATACTTTTAGCACTCACTTCAAACAAAGGCGCGAATGATTTCCAAACAGAACATGAATTGTATAAAACGGTTTTAAAAAAATCTCAGCAATGGGGAAATGCAGATAACATGATGTATGTGGTTGGAGCCACACGAGCCGAGATGCTTGCTGATGTGAGAAAAATTGTTCCCGATCATTTTCTTCTTGTCCCGGGTGTTGGCGCACAGGGTGGCAGTTTACCAGAAGTTGCCAAATACGGTATGAACAAACAATGCGGACTGTTGGTTAATTCCTCACGAAATATTATTTACGCCAGCGATAAAGAAGATTTTGCTCAAAAAGCGAGAGAAGAAGCGATGAAGATGCAGAAGGAAATGTCTTCTTTATTATAATCTCCCCTTTTATATATTCGCGTCATGCAAGAAGAATTCCTCCACTACCTCTGGAAGTTCCGGTTGTTTGACGAAAAAAATATTCTCACGCAATCAGGCGAACCTATTGAAATTCTGAAATGCGGAGAACCCAATTCCGATTCAGGTCCGGATTTTTTCAATGCAAAAATTAAAATCGGAAAAACTATCTGGGCGGGAAATGCGGAAATCCATGTTAACGCTTCAGATTGGGAAACACACAAACACCACTATGACAAAGCATATGATAATGTGATTCTTCATGTTGTTTATGAAGCCGACAAAGAATTGAAAAGAAAGAATGGGGAAATTATTCCAACTCTCGAATTGAAAGATAGAATCCCGAAAAACATTTATCAGAAATATTTATCTTTCAAATCCAGCCGCGACTGGATTCCTTGCGGTAAACAGATAAAAGATGTTGATTCTTTTACATTGAATCATTGGCTTGACCGATTGCTTGCAGAACGATTGGAAAGAAAATCCATCTCCATTCTTGAAAGTTTAAAACAGAACAAAAACAACTGGGAAGAAACTTTTTATCGTCAACTCGCCCGAAATTTCGGATTAAAAATAAATGCAGAACCGTTTGAACTGCTTGCAAAAACTTTGCCTGTTTCTGTTCTTGGAAAACACAAAAATAGTTTACTTCAAATCGAATCCTTATTGTTTGGAACAGCAGGATTATTAGAAAAAGATTTAAAAGATGATTATGCAGTAGGTATACAAAAAGAGTTTCAGTTTCTTAAACAGAAATTTAAACTTAAACCGATTGATGCATCGCTCTGGAAATTCATGCGCTTGCATCCTCCAAACTTTCCAACCATTCGGATTTCACAATTTGCAAATATCATTTACAAATCTTCTCATCTGTTTTCAAAAATCATAGAAGCAAAAAATGAAAAAGCGATACGCGATTTGTTCTTCTGCGAAACAAGTGAATATTGGCAAATACATTATCGTTTTGACAAATCTTCTCCAAAACGAAAGAAGATTTTAGGGAATGACGCGGTGAATAATATCATCATCAATACCATCGCTCCGTTTATTTTTATCTATGGGAAAGAAAAAGGACAAGAGAATTACGTTGAACGAGCTTTGGAATTGCTTGAAAAAATTCCACCCGAAAAAAATTCCATCATCAGCAAATGGAAAGAAACAGGAGTGAATGCGAAGAATGCTTATGAAACCCAAGCGTTACTTCAATTGAAAAATGAATATTGTTCAAAGAAACAATGTTTGGAGTGTTCAGTAGGTGCAAAACTTTTAAGTGCTAATTCATTCAATTAAAACAGGGCTACAATTTATTATCTTTGTGCTATGGTAAAGCGCATAAGAAATTGGTTTGAAGGGCAGGCATTTGGCGTTTGCAGTTGGATGGGAAAAAAAATGGGCATCAAAGCCACCACCATCCGAATGTATTTTATTTATTTATCTTTTTTTACTTTTGGTTCGCCAATAATTATTTATTTTATTCTGGCATTTATGCTGGAACACAAAGAATATTTCAAGCCGCGAAAAAGTACCCGACCAACTATTTGGGATTTATAATTTTGGTATATGATTTCACCGATAAAAAACAGGTTACACCGATGGATTTGTAATAATGTAATCTGTGTAATCTCCCAAAGTAAATCTGTGTAATCACAAGTCAGTGAAAAACCCTTTCTTCAACAGAATTTATTTACCCGTAACCCTACTCTTCGTTATTACGCTTATAGGCATGAGCGGATATGTTTTTATTGAGCATTACACGCTGATAGATGCCTTTTACATGACTATCATTACCGTTGCCACAGTTGGTTTTGGTGAAGTGCACCCGCTCAGCGATGCAGGAAAAATATTCACGGCGTTTCTCATCATGACCAGTTTTGGTATTTTTGCCTATTCCATTTCTTTGATAACACGTTATATTGTAGATGGAGAGTTTCAACATTTTTTTAAAAGCTACCGAATGAACAACACAATAGAAAAAATTGAAAACCATGTCATCATCTGTGGCTACGGACGTAACGGCAGACAGGCGGCTCATGTGTTGAAACAGCACAATCAGCGTTTTGTTGTGATTGAACAAAAACATGAAGTGGTTTCATCTATTACACATCGTTTTTCTCATCTCCTAATTGAAGGGAATGCCACCGATGACGAAGTTTTACAGAAAGCAGGAATCACAAGAGCAAAAGCATTGATAACAACACTCCCAACCGATGCTGATAATCTTTTCATTGTTCTTTCTGCGCGTTCATTGAATGCAAATCTCACCATCATCAGTCGCGCTTCGGATGATAACTCCGACAAAAAATTAAAAACTGCCGGAGCGAACAATGTCATCATGCCGGACAAAGTAGGTGGCGCTCACATGGCATCACTCGTTCTGAAACCCGATGTGGTTGAATTTATAGATTACATTACCGCGCAAGGAGAAAATAATATTAATCTGGAAGAATTTACTTTTACCGATTTGCGCGAAGAACTTCGAAATAAAACGATTGCCGATATTGATGTGCGAAGCAAATCGGGTGCAAATATTATTGGCTTCAAAACGGATGGCGGACAGTTTATTATAAATCCTTCGCCCGATACAAAAATAATTCCCAACGCAAAACTTTTTGTACTTGGCACCAATGAACAGATAAAAAAATTAAAAGAACTTCTTTCGTAAATCTTCGAAAAGCTATACAAAATGGAAATTCTCATTACCGGTTCTAACGGATTACTCGGACAAAAAGTTGTTTACGGTCTTTTGGGCGATTCGCTTTGTATCCTCCCTGATGAGTTGAGAAAACAAATTAAATCAGAAGTTGAAATCATCGCCACAGCCAAAGGAGAAAATCGTTTGCTGAGAAAAGATGGATATATATATGAATCGCTTGACATTACAAATAAATCAGAGGTAGAAAATATTTTTTCTAAATATAAGCCCGATGTAGTTATCAATACCGCAGCAATGACCAATGTGGATGCCTGCGAAACCAAACGCGAAGAATGTTGGACTGCAAATGTTACCGCGATGCAATATTTGGTTGATGCTCTTGAAAAAATTGGGACACATCTAATACATATTTCAACCGACTTCGTTTTTGACGGAATGAAAGGAGCGCCTTATGATGAGAAAGACAAACCGAACCCGCTTCACTATTACGCGCTTTCAAAACTGGAAGGAGAAAAAATTGTGATGGGAAGCAAACTCAAATGGGCAATTCTTAGAACCATTATCGTTTTTGGAGTGGTAGATGGCAACACAAGAAGCAATCTTGTTTTGTGGGTGAAAAATAATTTGGAGCAAAAGAAAAAAATAAATGTCATCAACGACCAGTTCCGCGCTCCAACTCTTTCCGAAGATCTTGCACAAGGATGTATACTCGCAGCGATGAATGGCGCAGAAGGAATCTATCACGTTTCGGGAAAAGAAACTTTCTGCATCCTTGATTTGGCTAATCAAATTGCCGACTTCTGGAAATTAGATAAATCATTTATTAATCCTGTTTCATCAGCCGAATTGAATCAGCCGGCAAAACGCCCGCCTTACACCGGCTTTATAATAGATAAAGCAAAAAAAGAATTGGGTTATAGTCCCCGCTCGTTCAAAGAAGGATTGGAAATTGTAGATATGCAGCTGAAAGTCTATAGCAATAAATAATAAAGCAATTCGTTAATATGTTTTTAATCATAATTTTGTGTGATGAAAAACATACTGATTTTCCTATACTTCGTTCCTCTCATTTCGTTTTCTCAGAGCGATTCTCTTTCAAAAAAAGAAAGTGGTAAATTCCAACTCGGAATAAGAAGCACGATCAGTGCTTTCAGTGATGCAGGTTACATCGGAATGGGTTCAGGTGGACAATTTCGGCTAAAACTTGGAAGCCGTTTAAACACCGATTGGTTTGGCGATTATATCACTACAGATATTGGCGGCTTGGCAAAAAGAACTGATTATCACATTGGCTGGTCGGTGGTTTTTTATCCTTTTAACAACCAAATTAAAAAAGGAAAGTTTACTCCATATATTTTGGCAGGTCATTGTTTTGATTATACCGAAGTGAAAAAAAATTTAGTTCAGGTCGGTGATACTTCGCTTTCTTTCGCGAGCCGATGGAGTTCTGCTGTGCAATGCGGATTAGGCACACATTACAATCTTGCAGATAATTTTGACATTTCGCTTACAGCTCAATACATGCTTCACCTCGGAAAAGATGTGAATGCCACTATTTTTAATAACGAAATCACAGGGCAAAGAGACATACGAATTCAAAAAGGCGACCTTGGTCTTGACGGACATTTGCTGATCAATCTAAGTTTGAATGTTTATATAGCAAAACTCTGGGGAAATAAAAAAAGGTAAATGAAAAAACTAATCGTCATAATCTTTCTTTCTATCGGTGTAATCTTTGCGCAAGCACAGGATGATAACAAGCAATTTATTCACAAAGGAATTTTGAGGGCAACGGGAACCATTTCTCCCGGCATGATACTCAAGGAAAACATCTCTACCATCTCGCTTCATGGCAATTTAGAATATTACATTGACAATAATATTTCCATGCGAGGTGATATATTTTATTTTCTGAAAGCAAAAGATAATAAAGGAAATAATCCTTTTAGTTTTAATCATTCCCTTTTTACTGGAGCTTCCTATCACTTTAAAACAAAAAATCACTTTGACCCTTATTTTGCTTTTCAACCTGGGATTGCTTATGCCAACAATAATTCAACAACACAAATAAGTCCATTGGTTTCCTCAGTTCTGGGATTCAATTATTATTTTGAACGCTGGTTTCATTTATTTATTGAAGGAAGGTATATCAATGGCAAGAACATTTCTGAAGCCGGCGTCATCTCTCTCTCAGAACTCCGTTTTTCCTTCGGTTTGGGCTTTAATCTCAGCGTAATTAAGACGAAAAATTAACGTTTTGGTATATTAGTTTTTTAATTATCTTCGCTTCCCTTTTTAACACATAGAAAAATGTACGCTATAGTAGACATTGCAGGACAACAATTCAAGGTTCAGAAGAGCCAGCAATTATTTGTTCACCGCCTCGAAGGAAACGAAGGAGATTCCGTAAACTTTGATAAAGTTCTTCTCGTGGATAACGAGGGAAAAGTGGATGTTGGAATGCCAACCGTAAAAGGCGCATCCATCAGCGCAAAAATTGTTTCCCATCTGAAAGGAGACAAAGTGCTTGTTTTCAAAAAGAAAAGACGCAAGGGCTACGCGAAACTGAACGGACATCGTCAGTATCTAACAAAAATTGAAATTCAAGACATTAAGTCCTAACCCGATTAATGTCGCACTAATAACGATTAACTTTTACAAGTCATGGCACATAAAGCAGGTGAAGGTAAAACCAAGAATAACCGGGAGTCGCACAGTAAGCGCCTCGGTATAAAAATTTATGGCGGACAACCAGCCATTGCAGGAAACATTATTGTTCGTCAGCGCGGAACAAAACATCACCCGGGTCTTAACGTAGGCATTGGCAAAGACCATACTTTGTTTGCACTTGCAGACGGAGTGGTTCGATTCAAAAGAGGTGCTAACCACCGTTCTTTTGTATTGGTTGAACCAGTTGCAGCTAAGTAAACCACAAGAAAATTAACTTGAATCTCCTGTCTTTAATTAGTCAGGAGATTTTTTATTTATATACGTAAAGAATTTACATTTGCACATCATTTAACTTATGCTCCAACTTAACTACATACGCGAGAACAAAGAAGAAGTCATCACTCGTCTGGCTATTAAGAATTTTAACGCGAAAGAATCCGTGGAAAAAATAATTTCCATTGACAGCGACCGTAGAAAAATTCAAACTGAACTTGATACATTGAATTCTGAAGCTAATGCAATTGCCAAACAGGTAGGTGATTTATTCAAAGCAGGAAAGCAGGCGGAAGCGACTGATCTGAAAAATAAAAGCACCGCGCTGAAAGAAACCACTAAGAAACTTGAAATATCACTTTCATCTACAGAAGAAGAACTGAATAAAGTATTGGTGTTGCTTCCAAACCTTCCGAGCGTAAAAGTCCCGAAGGGAAAAACTCCTGCGGACAATGAAAATGTTCACGAAGAAGGAGAAATGCCAAAACTTTCTGCAAGCGCAAAACCACACTGGGAACTAACTTCTCAATATGATATTATTGATTTTGAACTCGGAGTAAAATTAACCGGTGCCGGATTTCCTGTATATAAAGGAAAAGGAGCAAAGCTTCAACGTGCGCTTATTAATTTTTTTCTTGACAATGCAACCGCAGCAGGATTTCTTGAAATCGAACCACCCATCATGGTGAACGAAGCATCTGGTTTTGGAACTGGTCAGTTGCCGGATAAAGAAGGACAGATGTATCATGTTGGAGTTGATAATCTCTATTTAATTCCAACAGCAGAAGTTCCCATAACAAATATTTACCGCGATACGATTTTGAAAGGAGAAGATTTGCCAGTGAAAAATTGCGGTTATACTCCTTGTTTCCGCAGAGAAGCCGGCTCTTACGGAAAAGATGTGCGAGGTTTGAATCGCCTGCACCAATTTGATAAAGTAGAAATCGTGCAAATCGCTCATCCCGATAAATCGTATGAAGTATTAGAAGAGATGAGAAATTATGTTGCAGGAATTTTGAGGAAATTGGAATTGCCATTCAGAATTTTAAAACTCTGCGGAGGTGATATGAGCTTTGCATCCGCGCTCACGTATGATTTTGAAACCTATTCTGCAGCGCAGCAAAAATGGCTGGAGGTAAGTTCCGTCTCCAACTTTGAAGCGTTTCAAAGTAATCGTTCAAAAATTCGTTTCCGTGATGGCAATGGCAAACCTCAACTGGCGCACACGCTGAACGGAAGCGCATTAGCTTTACCAAGAATTGTCGCAACTCTTTTGGAAAATAATCAGACAGATAATGGAATAAAAATTCCAAAAGCACTCGTGCCCTATACTGGATTTGAAATGATCAATTAAAATGAATAAAGACATCATCCATCAGAATTTTCTTGAAGCAACAGATGTCCTTGCTACTTTTGTTTCCGACAAAAATAATTTTTCTGCTATTGAAAAGGCAGGAAAACTTTTGGTTCAGTCGATAAAGAAAGGGAACAAAATTATATCCTGCGGAAATGGCGGCTCCATGTGCGATGCCATGCATTTTGCCGAAGAACTTTCGGGAAGATTTAGAGAGAACAGGAAAGCCCTTCCTGCAATTTCAATTTCAGATCCTTCGCATATTTCTTGTGTGGGAAATGATTACGGATACGATTTTATTTTCTCCAGATTTATTGAAGCGCTTGGAAACAGAGGCGATGTACTGCTTGCTATCAGCACCAGCGGAAATTCTAAAAATGTCATCAACGCAATAAATGTCGCCAAGAAGAAAGGAATGAAAATAATTGGGCTGACAGGAAAAGACGGAGGACGTATTTCATCTCTTTGCGATGTAGAAATTCGAGCGCCATTTTCAAAATATGCAGATCGCGCTCAAGAAATTCATATAAAAGTTATACATTCGCTAATTCATTTTGTAGAAAATTCTCTCTAAACCCCCGGAGGATTTTTTTAAACAACTAAAATAAAATCTTCATTCGGAGATTTCGGGGTATGCTGGTAAAAACTTTTGGCTGCGCAGTTCACGGAATAAAAGCAACGCTCGTAACGGTTGAAACAAATATTTCGGGAGGTGTATTTTTCTTTTTAGTCGGCTTGCCTGATATTGCGGTGAAAGAAAGTCAGCACCGCATTGGAGCAGCGCTTAAAAATATCGGACATAAAATTCCGGGAAAAGGAGTAACCATTAACATGGCTCCTGCCGATATAAAAAAAGAAGGTTCCGCTTATGATCTCACCACCGCCATTGGTATTCTTGCTGCTGACGATAAAATTAAAAGCGACCAATTAGCAGATTATATAATCATGGGAGAACTTTCATTGGACGGAGAACTTCGTCCGATAAAAGGTGTTCTTCCCATTGCCATTGAAGCAAAAGAAAAGGGATTCAAAGGAATAATTCTTCCGAAGCAAAATGCAAAAGAAGCCGCATCCGTGGGAGACATTGAAGTGTATGGCGCGACAAATATTAAAGAAGTGATTGATTTTTTCAATGGACAAAAATCTCTTGAAAAGACTGTGATCAATATTGCCGAAGAATTTTATTCACAACTTGGAAAATCTGATTTAGACTTTGCAGATGTAAAAGGACAAGAAAATATTAAGCGTGCTTTGGAAATTTCTGCAGCAGGCGGACATAATGTAATTATGATCGGTCCTCCGGGTTCTGGAAAAACGATGATAGCAAAACGATTACCTACAATTCTTCCTCCGCTCACTATTGAAGAATCGCTCGAGACAACAAAGATTCATTCCGTTGCCGGAAAAATGGGAAAAGGAACATCGCTGGTTACAGCTCGCCCGTTTCGTTCACCTCATCATACCATTTCTGATGTGGCACTTGTCGGCGGGGGAAGTTTTCCTCAGCCAGGAGAAATTTCTTTGGCACATCATGGGGTTTTGTTTTTGGATGAACTTCCGGAGTTCAGCCGAAATGTTTTAGAGGTGATGCGTCAGCCATTGGAAGACCGAACAGTAACAATTTCACGTGCGAAATTTTCTGTGGAGTATCCTGCAAGTTTTATGCTGGTTTCGGCGATGAACCCTTGTCCATGCGGATATTATAATCATCCTGAAAAAGAATGTGTGTGCGCTCCGGGTGTGGTGCAGAAATACCTCAACAAAATTTCCGGTCCGCTACTCGACAGAATTGACATTCATATTGAAGTAACTCCGGTTGCATTCAGTGAACTTTCAAGCGAACGGAAATCTGAGTCCAGTGAAAAAATCCGCGAGCGTGTTATAAATGCAAGACAGATTCAATCTCAGCGATTTGAAAAAAATCAGGGAGTTTACTGCAATGCTCAAATGAGCGCGAATGTTCTCCGTTCCATTTGTAAAATAGATGAAGCCGGACAAACTCTTCTAAAAAATGCAATGGAAAAACTTGGATTATCTGCTCGTGCATATGATCGAATTCTAAAAGTCGCTCGCACAATTGCCGACTTAGAATCTTCATCAACAATTCAAACACAACATTTGGCAGAGGCAATTCAATATCGTAGCTTAGACAGGGAAGGATGGGGAGGGTAAACAATAATATGGACATTCTGTTTTATTACAATTGTTACTTAAAGTAAAAAAACATTTGTATTAAAAAATGTACTACTTTCGCGCCAACATTAACCAAAAATTTTTAAACCAATGAAAAAAACATTATTAATTGCAATTGTTGCTGTAGCTTCATTAGCTTCTTGCAAGAAAGACCGTACTTGTACATGTGTTTCTGGAGGTACAACAACTGTTTACACACTTACAAAAATTACTAAAAGCAATGCGAAAGATGCTTGTCTTGCAACAAGTACCCATACTTCGGGTAGCACAACAACTACAACAACTTGTACTTTAAATTAATTATTCAAACCTAAAATAAATTGTCATGAAAAAAAATATTTTATTCTTATTAGCCATTGCAGTAATGTCATTGGCATCTTGCAAAAAAAACAGAACATGTACCTGTACAACAACAACTAGTCCTGGTTCTACATCCTCAACAACAATTGACACAGAAAGTCATCTTACTAAAAAAGAAGCAAAACGAGTTTTAAATTGTTATTCCTATACTAGCACTTCTTCTTATGTTAATCCTATAACCGGAGCTTCAACTAGTGTTGTAACCACAGTTGCTTGCACTTTAAAATAATTTTCGATTATTTATAAAAAGGCGTCCTTCTTACAGAGGACGCTTTTTTTTTGTTCTCAATAAATATCATGTTTAAGAAAATAATTTTCGGTTTACTTTCCGCCTTGATGGGGGCGGTATTTTTATTTTCAGCATACACCAAACTTTATCCAATTGAACCTTTTGAATACACTTTTGTTGACTTAGGTATTGGAAATTGGCAGACAGCTCCTTTTATTGCCCGCATCCTTATCGGATTGGAATTTTTAATTGGCTTTTCGCTCATTACACAACTTCGTCTTAAAAAAATTACTTATAAACTTAGCATCGTCGCGCTTCTGATTTTTTGTCTGTATTTAATTTTAGAAATTATATTTTCTGGCAATAAAGGAAATTGCGGATGTTTTGGCACAACATTGTTCATGACTCCGTTACAAGCATTGATCAAAAATATAATCATGTTGGCGATTCTTATGCTATTATATAAATTTCATAACGGCTGGGGAGATGGAAAATTTGGTAAATGGCTTTTCATTATATCAGTTTTTTCAGCTTTATCACTGCCATTTATTTTAAATCCGATAGAACTAAATTATTCCGAAGCTTATTTAAATAAACCCGAAGAAAATTTTAAGCTAGAATTGGATTCGCTTTATTCCAAAGCAAAACTATCCGTTCCGCCAAAAACATTATCTCAGGGAAAACATATTATTGCTTTTATGAGTTTGACTTGCCCTCATTGCCGGATCGCTACAAAAAAAATGCACATTATGCACGAACGCAATCCCGCCATTCCATTTTATTTTGTACTCAATGGCGATGACGAAAATTTAAAACCATTCTTTGATGATACTCATACAGAAGATATTCCTCATTGCATGTTACTCGGTAAAAATTTTGTGTATTTAGCCGGTACTGTTATGCCTGCCATTTATCTTGTCAACGATGGTGTTGTGGAACATGCAGTAAACTATATAGACCTTGATCAAAAAGAAGTGGAAGCATGGTTGGCTAAAAAATAATTTTATATACATTTTCTATTAGATTTCTAATTGAAATTCACTGGAAGTATTTTATTTACATTTGCTTTGGTGAAAATTCTAATCATACGTTTCAGTTCTATTGGAGATATTGTCCTCACTTCTCCGATTATTCGCTGCGTGAAACAGCAAGTGAAAAATGCCGAAGTGCATTTCATTGCCAAAAAACAATTCGGCAATATTCTTGTAAACAATCCATGCATAGATAAACTTTATACGATTGAAAAAAATATTTCAGAATTTTCAACAGAATTGAAAAAAGAAAACTACGATTTTGTTATTGACCTTCATCACAATCTCCGCAGCGCACAACTCAAATCTATACTTGGAAAAAAATCAAAATCATTTCATAAGCTCAATATTGAAAAATGGCTTATGGTGAATCTGAGGATCAATAAACTTCCAACTGTTCATATTGTTGACCGATATTTTGAAACTGTAAAAACTTTAGGAGTCAAGAATGATGGGAAAGGATTAGATTATTTTATTCCATCAAATGATGAAGTGAATATTAAAACTCTTATACCAGAATTTCACAATGAATTCATCGGATTTGTAATCGGAGCAAAATTCTTTACAAAACAGTTACCAACAGAAAAAATAATTTCAATATGTAAAAAAATAGATCAACCAATTATTCTATTAGGCGGAAAAGAAGATGCAGAGAAAGGAGAAATCATTAAGTCGCAATTTACAAGTCGTAGGATTTTAAATGCTTGCGGAAAATATAATTTGAATCAATCCGCATCTTTAGTAAAACAAGCAAAAAAAATAATTACTCACGATACCGGATTGATGCACATTGCGGCAGCATTCAAAAAAGAAATTATTTCTATTTGGGGAAATACGATTCCTGAATTCGGAATGTATCCATATTATGGAGAAACGAAAATTACAAATTACAGGCTACAAGTTGAAAATCTATCTTGCCGTCCATGTTCTAAACTTGGATTTTCAAAATGTCCGAAAGGCCATTTTAAATGTATGACCGAAATTAATGAAGAAGATATTGTGAAGTTTGTTCAAAGCTAAACGGATACTTTATTCAATTCTGCTTTTTCGGTTTCGTCCATTCTTCCTACATCAACCGTAATGCTTTCATTCGCTTCATGAATCACATAAACAAATTTTTCTCCCCACTTTAGCTCGCTCGCTTTGTATGACGAGCGGGAATAAACAATTTGTGAAAAAGTTTCATCAAATGCTTTCATTAACACAATAAATTCAGCGTTCTTTTCAATCAGATCCTCATGTGTAAAATTAATCAGAGGACTTGATAAATTTATTGGGTGAACAATGGTCCATGTCATTGGGAAAAAATTCACTTTGGGTCTTTCCAGTGCAAGAGAAAAAAAATCTCGCTGCTGAGAGTCTTTCTTTTTCATTGAAAGTGTAACCGACACTTCTATTTCTATCAATTGATTATCTCTCGGATTCACCACGCGAAACATAAAGGCGTTAATATCCTTGTAAGGTGCAATTACAGCATGGTTGCTATATTTTATTTTTGCCACAGGTCTTGAAAATCTACCATAAAGTAATCCCGTGGCAAGTGCAAACGAAAGAAGCCCTATCATGGATTCAATCGCTGCGACAGAACTCGCCAAAGTTCCAACAGGTGCAATGCGTCCGTAACCAAGTGTAGTAAGAGTTTGCGAACTAAAAAAGAATGCTTCAAGAAATTTTTCTGCATTGGTTATCCCACTTATTCCTGTGAGATGTTCAACTCCAATCATCATATAGATAGTCGCAAAAATCAGATTGGCAAAAAAATATCCTGACACAAGCAAGACAAAAAATTTTATCCACGACATTGTAACCAGTGAATGATAAAAATTCACTCGCTCAGAAAATGGAACGTTTATCTTTTCTATGTTGAAGGAACCGTCCTTATTCAGCGAGCGCTGTGTATCGGAAGACGTTTTGGTTCCCAGACCAAGATCATTAAACTTCTCACCTGAATTTTCTGGCATGAAATATTTTTATTTCCCGAACAATGCTTTGAGCTCCGAAGCATCCTCCGCTTTCATTCTTCCTGCAAGAATCAAGGCAAGTTGTTTTCTGCGCAACGCACTTTCAAACCGCAGTTTCTCTTCTTCTGTTTCCGGAGTTACGGGTGGAATAGGAACCGGAGTGCCTAATTGATCAACAGCTACGAACGTAAAAATTCCCTGATTACATTTTTTTCTTTTTCCGCCAGTTGGATTTTCCACCCACACATCTACAAATACTTCAATGGAAGTATTGAAGGCGCGCGAAACTTTTCCTTCCAACGTAACCACATCACCTAATTTTACCGGCTGATCAAACGAAACATTATTTACCGAAGCAGTTACGCAAACTCTTCCGCAATGTCGGTGCGAAGCAATTCCTCCGGTAATATCCATCCATTGCATCAGACGCCCTCCAAATAAAGTATTGAGCGGGTTTGTATCGTTGGGCAACACCTGTTCAGTTGTTAAACAGATACTTTCACGTGGAAATTTTGCTTGAAACATGTTTGAAATTTTTCCAAAGATAGAAATAGTTACCTTTGAGTTATGAATTTGTATGTACTTGCCTTGCACATTATTTTTGTGGTAACCTGGTTTGCCGGATTGTTTTACATCGTGCGCCTGTTCGTGTATCATGCCGAAGCCGAGAAAAAAACTTTATCGGAAAAAGATATTCTTCAGCGGCAATACAAGCTGATGGAAAAAAGATTGTGGTATGGAATTACCTGGCCCAGCATGATCGGAGTTTATTTTTTTGGCGGATGGATGGTTTATGAAAATTATTCTTACTATTTATCTGCGCCATGGTTCATCCTGAAACTTTTTTTTGTCTTCGGGCTCACCTTGTATCATATTCAATGCCATGTGATGCATGGCAAATTTCAAAATGATACAGCGAAATATTCTTCTTTTAAACTCAGAATGTGGAATGAAGTGGCAACCCTTTTCTTGGTTTCCATTGTTTTTATTGTGGTGATGAAAGATACGCTGCAATTTATTTGGGCATTGCTCGGATTGATTCTTTTTAGCGCAACTATTTATCTTGCAATTAAAATTTACAGGAAAGGTAGGGAGAAGAATTCAGCAGCAGAGTAGATTTTCTTAATTCGTCATCATCCACACATCGTTCTGAACAGTGCGGATTTTTTCCACTGCAATATTAGCTTCTTCACGAGTTGAAAAACTTCCATAAGAAACTATATGAAGTTTTTTTTCAACGATTTGAGCATCGTAGCCAAGCGTTTTCAATTTTGCGACAAATTTTTCTGCGTTTGCATAAATCGCAAATGCACCGCCAATAATATGAAAATGTCCAATTGATTTATGATGCACTGATTTTATTTTCGCAACCGCAGTCTTATCATCTAGTAAACTAACTATAATCGGAAATTTTCCGTCAACCACAACATTCAAATACCGTAAAGTATCGTTCGAAGATGAAATTATATTAGCAACATTTTCTTTTGTTATATCATTCTCAGGCAATTTTATTTCTGTCAGCTCATAAAGTGGTTTCTCTTTTGCCGAAAAAGGATTCAAATTAGCAATAGTTACATTTTTGAGTAAATCGGTTTTGATAGAGAAAAAAACTAAAAAAGAAATTACCAGTACAGATGCAGCTATAGAAATATATCGCGCAGAATAATTCCTTTTCTTGATGATAGAAGTTTCGGTTTTCTCTTTTGAAGGAATAATTTTTTTATCCTGAAATGCTTTCTCTATTTCTCTTTCAATCGGTTCACGTTTGATGGCTGGTGAATAAAAAGCACTTAGACCGAATGAATCGGGCAAATAATTAACCGTTTCATCCTGTTCAAATAAAAATGTATTTTCTTCTCCAAGATAAAATGTTCCTATATTTTTTAAGTCAAATCGTTTTTCTGTTTTTAATTCTTGATTCAGTTTGTTTACATATTCTGAAATATTTCTATTGGAATCAGAATAAGAAATTTTTTCTGCCTGAGCAATCTGATTGGCAAGCAAACCATCGTTATTTTTCAGGTTTCGGTTGAAAGAAATCTTTTTGAAAGGCGGATAAAACTGATGTTTGCCGGAATGAATAGTTGCCGAAGAATAATTACAAACAAATCCTCCGAAATCAGGAATGATGACACAGTCGTGTTCAAATAGAAGTTCGCTGATATGTTTTTCAAGATTCATGATACGAGTAACTAATCTGTACGAATTTACGAATTTACAGAATGCTTACTGCTTCTTGCCTCTGGTTAATTTTTGTAAATCTTCAGGCGTATCGATAGAATGTGATTCCAAATCGGTGAACTCAACTGCAATTTTATATCCATTCTCTAACCAACGTAATTGTTCCAGCGATTCGGCAATTTCAAGCGATGAACGTTCCAACTTTGTAACTTTTGCAAGAATATCCGAACGGTACCCGTAAATGCCAACATGTTTATAATAGGTGTGAAGTTTCAGCCATTCGGTAAAATCTTCTCCCCGATAATAAGGAATAGCAGTGCGGCTGAAATAGATCGCTTCTTTTTTTTTGCTGACTATTACTTTTATCGTGTTGTGATTTGTCAGTTCGTGAATACTTGTCAGCTTCATGACAAGCGTAGCCAGTTGAACATTTTTATCCTTGAAACATTTTGCAACTAACGAAATTTGTTCAGGATGAATAAAAGGTTCATCGCCCTGAATGTTGATGACCGCGTCAAATTTTTTTCCAAGTTTTGTCATCGCTTCAAAACATCTGTCTGTTCCGCTTTCGTGTTTAACTGAAGTCATTATTGATTTTCCTCCAAACTTTTTTACAGCGTTTTCAATTCTTTTATCATCGGTAGCAACAACAACTTCCGACAGTAATTTGCATTTTTTTGCTTGTTCATACACTCGCTGAATCATGTGTTTACCATTCACATCCGCCAATGGTTTTCCGGGAAATCGAGTGGAGGCATAACGTGCCGGAATGATTCCTAAAATTTTCATAACACAAAGGTATTTGTAAATAGGATATGGAGAAATGAAAGTCGGAAATGATTTTTAGTAGCTTCGTGCGTTGAGTAATAATAAATTATATAAATCTATTTTCATCGTGCCGGTTTTTTTCTGCCTGCTGATTGTTGTTTGTTCTTTTTTTTCTACTTCTCCGTGCTTTGATATTCTGAACAAAACCCTTGCGTCTGTTGAAAATATAAAAACAATAAAGTTTCACTTGAAATTTTCTGAACGCATCAAAGGGAAATTAAGAAACAGCGAATCGCAGATTAAATTGAGCAGAAATCCTACCAGAGCATACATGTTTCTTAATGGACCAGAATTGCTTTGGCTCGAAGGAAGAAATAACGGAAATGCGCTGGTAAATCCCAAAGGTTTTCCGTACATGAATTTGAATTTAGATCCGATGGGAACATTGATGCGTGAAAACCAACATCACACGGTAAAAGAAGTTGGGTATGATTATTTTGCCGAACTTATTCGCAATGCGATAAAGATTTCGGGCGATAATTTTGATTCTTATTTTAAATGTCAGGGAGAAATTGAATTAGATAATCACGCTTGCTATCTTATCACTGCTGAATATCCCGATTATAAATATGAAACCTATACCGTTAAAAAAGGAGAAACATTAATTACGATTGCAAGAGATAAACACTTGAGCGAATATATGCTTTTGGAATTGAATGAAAAAAAAGTTTCGCATTATGACGATATAAAAAATGGGCAAATGATTGTAATTCCAAATGTGTATGGAAATAAAATCATTCTATACATTGACAAAGAATTATTAGTACCACGTATCATAAGAGTATATGACGACAAAGGACTTTTTGAATCGTATGAGTATCACGATTTAGAAATAAATCCTAAAATTGTTGAAGAAGAATTTACAAAAGAATATAAAGGATATGGCTTTTAAAGTTTCATACTCAACATCAGCGCAAAAGTTCTCGGCATCTGCATATCGCCGGGTCGCCCCATGTATTCACGGTTAAGAATATTATTTATTATAACTGCAATCTTAAATCCTTTTACAAGTTGTCGCGAAACGCGGAAGTCCAAAATCACATCGCCTTTGTCATGTTGTGCGCGGTATGCTGCCAATCCGGGTAAAATATATTGCTGTGTGTGTTGGAGTTGTAGCCACGAAAAAAGATCTGATTGAAAACTTTCATCAATATTTTTCATAAAACTCATATATCGAACGCTTGTTCCAATACTCCATTTTTTATAATCTGCCTGCAAATCTATTTTTGCTGTGTGCTGGTAACGGTATTTAAGAAGCCCGCGAGGAGTTTTTTTATCTCCAAATAAAAAATGTTTGATAATATCACCTAAAGAATATACTGTATCATTATCTGTTCCGGTGGTGGTTTTTGGATTGTGATCATAATCCATATCAATCGGAGCAATAAAAGTGTAACCACCAATCACTGTAAGGTTCACCTGCCCAATTTTTCCTTCTCCGCCAATAGTCGGTTCCACACCGGTTATTTGCGCCCTTCCAACATTAATGGCTTTAGCGCCAAAATGATTAAGCAAAGCAAGTGTATCAGTTCTCGGAATTCCGGGTGGAAGAAAACTTCCAAATGTGAATTCCATCATGTTTTTATATTCTTGCATGAAGCCGGCAATATCCACATAGCCATGGAATCCACCAATTTTAAATAATTGCTTTGCACCAATTTCTGCACTCCAACCTGTTTCCGGCTGAAGCTGCGGATTGGGCATAATTGGGAGCCCACTCACTGTTGTAGAAATAAATTTTTCTGCCACGCTCGGAAACCGATATCCTTGTCCGGCAGAAGCACGGAGATATGTTTGAGAAGCAAGCCGGTAGTTTAACCCCATGCGTGCAACTGGATGAATGGGAAGTTCTGTATTATTTTTTCCAAATCTAAACTCTGATTTTGTTTCCGCAGTATCCACTTTAAAATATTCTCCTCTGATTCCAAAAGAAAGAATCAGTCGGTCAAATTTTTTATCCCACTGAGAAAATAAAGCAATAGTATGGCTGAAATGAGTTTTGTAAAGCGAATCTGAATGAACTTCAGAATAAGTAGTGGTTATCCCACTGGTGCCGGTTAAATTTTTTTTCAGAATTGCTTGGTATTGATACTGTGCATAATACACATCAGCACTGCCCGATTGATTTGTGTTGTTTACATTGTTATAGTGGTAAAATCTTGTTGTCAAACTTTGTCTGTCTCCGTTCGGTCTATAATAAGTGATATAGGGATCAAGTGTTGCATAGGTGGTGTGATATTCTTGAATTTTACCGCCTGAAGGATAATAAGCCGAGTCAGCGCTTTTCCAGAGAATAAAATATCCACCATGGTTATCCATATAATTTCCATTAACGCCTGCTGAAAGTCCTTTTATTTTTTGAAAACGATAACGGGTATTGAAATTAAACCGATAGCGGTTTTCTATTTCGAGTTGTCGGTATCCTTGATCGAAACTACCATTGGCTCCAATAACGAGGTCGAAATTTTTTATCTGCCTTGAATGCAAAACAGAAATATTATTATAAAGTGGATTTCCTATAATAGAAACATTTTTTTTCCACCAAATAAAGTCGCTGTTCCTTGGCTTATCATAAAACCCGGAAGAAACACTCGCGCTCGTATGAGCAGTATCTTTTGGATAAGCGGTGCGAATGTTTATCACACCATTCAGCGCCGATGAGCCATAAAGCGCAGAGGAAGCACCTTTGATAATTTCGACCTGCTCAATATTTTCGATCGGAATAAAATCCCATTTCACATCGCCTGCATCGGCAGTGATGAGTGGTAAATCATCCACAAGTACCAGCACCCTGCTTCCTGCTCCCTGACTAAACCCACTTCCGCCGCGAATGTTTGCCTGTCCGCCAAGCATATTCACGCCCGGGCATTGGTCCATAAAATTTTGCATCGTAGTGGTATTTTTATTTTGAATTAAAGATTGTTTCACCACGTCCATCGAAACGGTAACTTCTTCCAGCTTCTGCTCAAACTTTCCTGCCGATACAACCATCAAGCCGAGTTCGGTGGCTGCAACAGCAAAAGGAATATCCAAAGAAATAGTTTCTCCATCTTTAATTTCAATTTTATGAGAAGTTGTGGTGTATCCTATAAACTTAAATTCTAAATTGTGATTTCCGGCAGGAATTTTCAATTCGTAATTCCCTTCCAGAGTGGAAGTGGCTGCGCCTTTACCGTCAACATAAATACTTACACCGCCAAGAGCTTCTTTGGTTTTGCCATCCGTAATTTTTCCTTTTACAATTCCTTCTTGCGCGGAAAGAAAATTAAGTTGAAATATTGCGATGAAAAGAGTGAGTAATCTTATTACCATTATATTATTTTTGCCCGATGAAAGACATCTTCCGAAAAATGGAATATGCTTTCCTTTGGGGGTTTATACAACAAAAGTAAAAAATTGATGATAAGAAGAATATTTTAAAATGACGGACAACTCTCTCTTATATAAAATAGGAATCACGCTTCTTCCTGGAGTGGGCAATATCAGCGCGAAAAACCTTATTGCTTACTGTGGAAGTGCAGAGGCGGTTTTAACAGAAAAGAAATCACGATTGGAAAAAATTCCGGGTGCCGGCTCGGTAATGGTGGATACCATCATGAACAGTGATGTTCAGAAAGATGCTCTTAAACGGGCAGAAGAAGAAATTAAGTTCATCGAAAAGAAAAATATCACTCCGCTTTTTTTCACTGATGCAAATTATCCCAAACGACTAAAGGAATGTGCCGACAGTCCGGTGATGATTTATGCAAAAGGGGAAATGAATCTTAACGCGGAACGCATTGTGAGCATTGTCGGCTCGAGAAAATCAACTGCTTACGGAAAAAAAATCTGCGAGCAAATGGTGGATGCTTTTGCTTCTTATAATATTCTCATCGTAAGCGGACTTGCTTATGGAATTGACATTTGCGCCCATCGTTCCGCCTTGAAAAATAATTTGCCGACTGTTGGAGTTCTTGCTCACGGATTGGATCATCTTTATCCTGCCGAACATTTTAACACTTCTGAAAAAATGATTGAAAATGGCGGGCTTCTTTCGGAGTTCATGAGCAATACAAAAATGAATCCCGAATATTTTCCGAGAAGAAACAGAATTGTTGCAGGAATGGCTGATGCTACAATCGTGATTGAAGCTACGGTAAAAAGCGGTGCGCTTATCACAGCAGAAATTGCCAATTCATACGACCGTGATGTGTTTGCAATTCCGGGACGGGTGGATGATATTTCTTCTGAAGGTTGCAATCTGCTCATCAAAGCAAACAAAGCCATGCTGATACAGTCGCCTGAAGATGTGATCCGAGCGATGAGTTGGGATGTGGCAAACAAAAAGACAAAGCAAACCCAGCAGGAATTATTCGCTCATCTTTCCATCGAAGAAGAAACACTCGTGAACATCCTGAAACAAAAAGAAAAGGTTCATGTGGACGACATCAGCAATGCTTCGGGACTTCCCATGAGCAAAACTACCGCGCTGCTGCTCAATCTGGAGTTTTCGGGAGTGGTAAAATCACTTCCCGGCAAGATGTATGTACTGAATAATTAGATGAACTAAATAATTTTCTGACTCCACAAAATATTTCCATATAAATTTTTTTAAAAAAAGTTTTTTGTTCATAACTAAGTGGAAATGTTGATTGAAAAATTTCCAAAACAAAAAGAATTTTTGAAATATTTGTGGCAACAAAAAACAAGTAATATTTTTTTGAAAACCCCGACACAGTTCGGGGTTTTTCCGCCTCTAAAAAGAAATTTGAACATATAAAAACCCTTACAATCACGTATGAGCAACTCCACCGAACCCATCCTGAAAGAAAACAAAGACCGATTTGTATTATTTCCTATCCAGCACCAAGATATTTGGGAGATGTACAAAAAAGCTGAAGCAAGTTTTTGGACTGCGGAAGAAATTGATCTCTCTCCCGATCTTCAGGATTGGGAAAATAAACTCACCAAAGATGAAAAACATTTCATCAAGCATGTGCTGGCTTTCTTCGCAGCAAGCGATGGCATTGTGAATGAAAATCTTGCCGTAAATTTTATGAAAGAGGTTCAGTGGCCCGAAGCGCGCTGCTTCTATGGTTTTCAGATCATGATAGAAAATATTCATTCCGAAACTTACTCATTGCTCATCGATACTTATATTAAAGACCAAAAGGATAAAAATTATTTGTTTCATGCAGTTGACACGGTTCCATGCGTTGGAAAAAAAGCAGATTGGGCAATGCGATGGATCGGCAAGGGAAATTTTGCTGAACGGCTTATTGCTTTCGCGGCTGTGGAAGGAATTTTCTTTTCCGGAAGTTTTTGTTCCATCTTCTGGCTCAAGAAACGCGGACTGATGCCCGGACTTACTTTTTCAAACGAACTTATTTCGCGCGACGAAGGTTTGCACTGTGATTTTGCCTGCCTGCTCTATTCCAAACTGGAAAATCAATTGCCGGTGGAACAAGTTACAGAACTTATTTCAAGTGCTGTAACTATTGAGTGCGAATTTGTTCGCGATGCAATTCCGGTAAAGCTGATTGGCATGAATGCCGATATGATGTGTCAATACATTGAGTTTGTTGCCGACAGGTTGCTTGTAGCCTTAGGTTGCCCTAAGATTTATAATACCGTGAATCCATTTGACTTTATGGAAATGATTTCCCTACAAGGCAAAACAAACTTTTTTGAAAAACGCGTAGCGGAATATCAGAAAGCGGGAGTTCGTTCAACAAAAGCAGACAACACTTTTTCGCTGAACGAAGATTTTTAAAAATTATAATACTTAATTTAATACGACTTAATCGTTAGGGATTCTTTGTCTAATTTTTTGAGAACTCAATAAAGAAATAATTAATCATAATAAAAATATAATTCCCCATGTATGTAATAAAACGAGACGGAAAAACTGAATCAGTAAAGTTTGACAAGATAACAGCACGCATACAAAAATTGTGCTACGGACTTGATCCAAGTGTAGAGCCGATCAAAGTGGCGATGAAAGTGATTGAAGGAATTTATGATGGAGTAACAACTTCAGAACTTGATAATCTTGCTGCCGAAGTTGCCGCATCGCTTACCACCACTCATCCTGAATATGCGCTTCTTGCATCTCGGATTGCAGTGAGCAATCTTCATAAGAATACAGAAAAATCGTTTTCAAAAACGATGACGCTACTTTACAATTATATTGATACAAAAACAGGGAAGAAAGCCCCGCTTATAGCCGATGATGTCCATGAAATTATTCAAGAGAATGCGGAAGTATTAGATTCTACAATTATTTATGATCGTGATTTTGGTTATGATTATTTCGGATTTAAAACATTAGAGCGTTCTTATCTTCTGAAACTGAACGGAAAAATTGCCGAGCGTCCCCAGCACATGCTCATGCGCGTTGCGGTGGGCATTCACAAAAAAAATATTGATGCTGCCATTGATACTTATACTTTAATGAGCGAACGATGGTTCACCCATGCCACTCCAACTTTATTTAATGCCGGAACTCCAAAGCCTCAAATGTCATCCTGTTTTCTGCTGACAATGAAAGACGACAGCATTGATGGAATTTACGATACGCTTAAACAATGCGCAAAAATTTCTCAGAGTGCCGGTGGAATCGGACTAAGCATTCACAACATCAGAGCAACTGGTTCTTATATTCGCGGAACGAATGGAACTTCCAACGGAATTATCCCGATGCTGCGTGTGTTCAACGATACCGCTCGTTATGTTGACCAGGGCGGAGGAAAGCGAAAAGGAAGTTTTGCAATTTATCTGGAGCCGTGGCACTCCGATGTGTTTGAATTCCTTGATCTGAGAAAAAATACAGGCAAAGAAGAAGGAAGAGCGCGCGATTTATTTTTGGCCCTGTGGATTCCTGATCTGTTCATGAAACGTGTAGAAGAAAATGGAGACTGGTCGCTCTTCTGTCCGAATGAAGCACCGGGATTATCCGACTGCTGGGGAGAAAAATTTGAAGCTCTTTATACCAAATACGAAAAAGAAGGAAAGGCAAGAAAGACGATCAAAGCACAAGATGTTTGGTTTAAAATAATGGAATCGCAGATAGAAACAGGAAATCCTTATCTGCTTTACAAAGATGCAGCCAACAGAAAATCGAATCAGCAGAATCTCGGCACTATCAAATCGTCTAATCTTTGCACAGAAATTCTTGAATATACTTCAGCGGATGAAGTCGCTGTTTGCAATCTTGCATCCATCGCCCTACCACGTTTTGTGATCAACGGAGAGTTCGATCATCAAAAACTTTATGATGTAACACGTTCCGCTACACTAAACCTCAACCGCGTGATCGATGAAAATTATTATCCTGTGCCGGAAGCAAAAAAATCCAATATGCGCCATCGCCCGGTTGGATTAGGTGTTCAAGGACTTGCCGATACATTTGTAATGCTGAACATGGCTTTTGAATCGGATGAGGCGAGAAATCTTAATAAAGAAATATTCGAGACCATCTATTTTGCCGGAATGACCGAATCAAAAGAGCAGGCAAAACAATTTGGAGCATATGAATCGTACGAAGGTTCTCCTGTGTCAAAAGGAATTTTTCAATACGATATGTGGGATGTAACTCCTTCTTCGCGCTGGAACTGGACTGAACTAAAAGCTGAAGTAAAAAAATATGGAATACGCAATTCTCTGCTTCTCGCTCCAATGCCAACTGCATCCACTTCACAGATACTCGGCAACAACGAATGCTTTGAGCCATTCACTTCAAACATTTATACTCGCAGAACACTTTCGGGCGAGTTTGTGGTGGTGAACAAATATCTTTTGAAAGATCTAGTGAAACGTAAACTTTGGAATGAAAATCTTAAAAATAAAATTATAGCAGGAAATGGTTCTGTACAGAACATTGAAGAAATTCCACAAGACATTAAGGAACTATATAAAACTGTTTGGGAGATAAAACAAAAAGCGGTAATCGATATGGCTGCAGACCGTGGCGCCTACATTTGCCAGTCGCAATCGCTGAATCTTTTTGTAGAAAACGCAAACTTCGGAAAACTTACTTCCATGCACTTTTACGCTTGGAAAAAAGGTTTGAAGACTGGAATGTATTATCTCAGAACTAAAGCAGCTTCGGATGCAATTAAATTTACAGTTGACCAAACACAATTGAAACAGCCGGTAGCAATAGCTGAAAGTGTAGAGAATTCTATTCAAGGAGAAAACACACAGCATATCATTGCAACTGAAAGAACTAAAGTGTATACGGCAAAAGAAAATATAAGCGCAACTGTTCCTCAACAGGATGCGATGTCACAAATTGCATGTTCATTGGATAATCCTGATAGCTGCGAAGCGTGCGGTAGTTGATATTACAATAGTTTTAAAAGTAAAAGGCGGAAAATTTTTTCCGCCTTTTTTATTGTGCCTTAGCTTGAAGGAAAAATCACTCCTTATCAATCAGCTTTTTTACGTCAATGTTTTCTTTGACATCATTCATTTCTTTGGTAATTTCCCGTTCTATACCGCTTGCGGCATCTTTCATTTCGCGCAATCCCTTGCCAAGTCCGCGTGCGATCTCAGGAATTTTTTTTGAACCAAATAACATAAGCACCATGAACATGATGAAAAAAAGTTCGCTTCCGCCAATGTTAAACATAAAATAAATTAATTATCAGTATCTATAATAATCCGGCTTGAATGGTCCTTTTTTGTCAACGCCAATATATTTTGCCTGTTCATCGCTGAGTGTATCCAACTCTACTCCTATTTTTTTCAGATGCAAACGGGCTACTTTTTCATCAAGTGATTTTGGCAAAGTATAAACTTTGTTTTCATATTTTGAAGAATTTGTCCAAAGTTCCAATTGAGCCAGCGTTTGATTGGTGAATGAATTGCTCATTACAAAAGATGGATGCCCCATTGCGCAACCAAGATTTACCAAGCGACCTTCTGCGAGAACTATAATATCTTTTCCGTTGATACTATATTTATCTACCTGAGGTTTTATCTCTTCTTTTGTCTTTCCATGATTTTTATTCAGCCATGCCATGTCGATCTCATTATCAAAGTGCCCGATATTACAAACAATCGCGTTGTGTTTCATCGCTTTGAAATGACGGTCAGTAACGATGTTATAGTTTCCTGTGCAGGTAACAACAATATCAGCTTCCTTAACAGCATCATCCATTTTTTTTACTTCGTAACCTTCCATTGCGGCTTGAAGAGCACAGATAGGGTCAATCTCAGTTACAATTACACGCACTTTAGAATCTTTTAATGATTCTGCAGAACCTTTGCCTACATCACCAAACCCCGCTACCACCGCAACTTTTCCGGCTAACATAAGGTCAGTTGCTCTGCGGATAGCATCTACCAGAGATTCACGACAGCCGTATTTATTATCGAACTTAGACTTTGTAACCGAGTCATTCACGTTGATCGCAGGAATAGGAAGAGTTCCTTTCTGCATACGCTCGTACAAGCGGTGAACCCCTGTAGTTGTTTCTTCTGAAAGTCCTTTCACGCCTTTTATCAATTCAGGAAATTTATCAAAAACCATATTTGTTAAATCGCCTCCATCGTCAAGAATCATGTTGAGCGGTTTTCTGTCTTTTCCGAAAAAAAGAGTTTGCTCAATGCACCAGTCGAATTCTTCTGCATTCATTCCTTTCCAGGCGTAAACCGAAATTCCTGCAGCGGCAATAGCAGCGGCAGCATGGTCTTGCGTAGAAAAAATATTACACGAGCTCCAGGTAACTTCTGCACCAAGTTCTTTCAGCGTTTCAATCAGCACGGCAGTCTGAATGGTCATGTGCAGGCATCCTGCGATGCGCGCGCCTTTCAGCGGCTTTTGTTTGCCGTACTCTTCGCGGAGCGCCATCAGGCCGGGCATTTCCTGCTCGGCAAGTTTAATTTCTTTTCTTCCCCATTCAGCAAGGGAGATATCTTTTACTTTGTGTTGAATGAATTTTTCCACTTTTGTTTGTGTTGCCATTGGTATGGATTATTAATTTGTTTTTGTTTTCTTAAAGGATGCCAAAGGTAAGCAAAGAGAACGACAGCAAAAAATACATTTCGTGTTTTTTGTGCTCCCGAAGAAATCAGAATTATTTTCGTTGATTAACAATACTGCTCAAACGCCATCTTCAAGTTCTCCGCAATCATTTCAGCCGGACGACCTTCAATATGGTGGCGCTCAATAAAGTGAACGAGTTTTCCATCCTTGAAAAGTGCGATAGAAGGCGATGAAGGAGGATAAGGCAGAAAATGTTTTCGTGCCTGCGCAACCGCTTCCACATCAACACCCGCGAAAACGGTAGTGAGTTTATCGGGATGTTTTGCATTATGAATGGCAAGTCTAACTCCCGGACGCGCTGCTCCTGCAGCACAACCGCAAACGGAATTTACCATCATCAATACAGTTCCTTTTGAATTAATGGCGCGATCAACTGCATCGGGTGTTACAAGTTCTTCAAAACCCACAGTAGTGAGTTCGGCTTTCATTGGTTTTACAATTGCTTCTGGATACATATAAATAAGTTTTTAGTTTTTTGGGTTTGAGTGTTAAAGTTAAGGATTTTCCTGATAGTAATTATAATAATACGCTAACTTAGGATTATACTCAATCATAAAAGGTTGGGTGAAAGCAAAAATAAAAACATCGTAATAATTTTGGAATTTGTTAAGTAATTGTTACCTTTGACTTTCTTAAACAAAAAATAAATAATTATGAGAAAAATAAAATTACTCCCCATCGTAATTGCGTTTATTGGATTAACACTACAAGTAAATGCGCAACAAAATATTACGAAGTATATAAAAACTTATTTCACTCAGCCGGTTGACAACACTTTTTCTAACGGTATTAATGCCACTTACCTGAATAATGTTGTGTTCGATACACTTGCTGCTTATATCAATCGTGCAAAATATACCATTGATATAAGCCAGTATGAATACAAAACATATACGGGAGATCCAATTTATACCGCCATTAATAACGCTAATACCAGAGGTGTTAAAATACGTTACATACAAGATGGAAGCCAAGCTACTACCAACACAGGAGTTACTGCGCTAAATGCGGCTATTCCAAAATTAACTAGCCCTACTGGCGGCGTATATGGCATTTGTCATAATAAGTTTGTAATCATAGATGAATATTCTCCCGATTCAACCAAATCTATAGTTTGGACCGGTTCTCCGGATTGGGATTTAGCAATGAGTCAAGGCGATTATAATAATGTCATTATTTTTCAATCGAAGGTACTTGCCAGAGCTTTTACTAATGAATTTAATATTATGTGGGGTGATACTACGCATGGTGGTGCATCCAATTCAACCAACTCTAAATTTGGACCGAATAAACCAAATTCTGGCAATCATATTTTTAATATTGGTGGTTCAAAGGTTGAACTTTATTTTAGTCCATCCGATGGAGTAAACAACCAAATAGTAAGCAACATTGCCAGCGCAAATGTGGATTTATATTGCGGCATGTTTACTTTCACTGAAACTACTGATGCTACTGATATTGTAAATCAAAAAAATGCAGGAGCATTTGCAGCTGCCATTCTTGACAACTATAGCAGTGGAACTTATACTCCTTATACTTCTATCTTACCTACAGGATTGGGTACCAATTTTGAAGGTTATGTAGCAAGCAATACGCTTTATCATAATAAATATCTTATTGTGAATCCTTCAGCTCCTTGCCATGATCCGAAAGTTCTTACCGGTTCACACAACTGGACATCTTCGGCTGATACCAAAAATGACGAGAACACAGTAATAGTACATAACGATACCATTGCCAATTTATATTTACAAAGTTTTGCAGGAGATTTTAAAGCAATTAATTCCACGCATACTTCATTAACACACACTGCTAATCCATGCCCAAATACAACTGGTATAAATTCAATCAACAATAATGAATCTGAAATAAATATTTTTCCGAATCCTTCTTCTGGAGTTATCAATATTCAGTCTTCTGTTCTTTCAAATCTGAAATTGGAGGTTTATAATTATCTTGGAGAGTGTATTCATCAGCAAGTTTGCACTTCAGCAACTCAACAAATTGATCTGAATTCTCAGCCAAACGGAATTTATTTTCTGAAATTTCAATCTGAGAAGAATTCATTTTCCAAAAAAATCATTATTGTTCATTAATACTAAAAATCATTTTATGAACCCCCTTATAAAAAAAAATCTCCCTATATTTTGCATTGCTTCTTTGACATTACTGTTTTACACTTCTTTGACCGCGCAGCAACCCGGACAAATAAAAATTTTATGGGATGGCACTAAAGCTGAAACATGTGGCACTACTGCTGATTGGTGCATTGATGCAGATGCACATGACCTCAACTGGAGTCCTGGTGCAGTTACAGGTGGTAAACACTCCGATCCTCAGAGATTGCCAACTCCTTCGCAAACATCGGTAACTGCAACTACTCCCGAAACATATTGGACAGGAGCTCTGTCATACTGGGCAATTGATTGTGTTAACAGGGGCTATTGGGTTGAATCTTTACCACCGCTCACCGGACAAATAACTTACGGCAACTCAACAAATGCACAGGACTTAAGTAATTACAATGTGTTTGTTGTTTGCGAACCCAATATTCGTTTTACTCAAGCAGAAATAACAGCTATGATGAATTTCATTTCAAACGGAGGAAGTTTATTTGCTATTTCAGATCATGTGGGCAGCGATAGAAATAGTGATGGATGGGATTCCCCTATGATATGGAATGATTTTATGACGAATAATCCGGTGCAAAACAATGCATTTGGTTTTACATTCATGTATGAGAATTTTTCGGATGGAAGTTACAATCCTAACGTGGCAACCTCAACAACTGATTCAATTACCCACGGACCTTTTGGACCTGTGACAGAAGTTAAATGGTCAAACGGAACTTGCATGACCATGAATCCAAGTCAAAATCCTTCTGTAAAAGGTCATGTATGGAGAGGCAGTGCTGGACAAACCGATACGGCTGTTTGTTGTGTAACATCCAGATGGAAATGCGGTAAAATTGCTTCCATTGGAGACAGCTCTCCTCCGGATGATGGAACAGGAAATACAACACTGCCATCTTCTTTATATACCGGTTATACCGGTGATGCGAGTGGCAATCACAGACCTTGGCTGATGAACATTATGATCTGGCTGGCAGAAGCTACCAATTGCGGTTCAGCAAATGGAGTAAATTTTATAGATGAAAATAATTCTGTTTCTATTTTTCCGAATCCGTCTAATGGAAAAATCAAATTGACAATTGATCAAGCAGACAATTCGACCATAGTTCCAACGAAAGTTTATAATGTTCTTGGAAAAATAATTTTCAATTCTAATTTTCAAATGGATGCATCTTCAAATTTTCAAATTGATTTGTCTTCGCAACCAGATGGAATTTATTTTCTGCAAACAGAATCCGGTGGAAATATTCTTACAAAGAAGATTGTGATTCAGCATTAGGCAAGTATATTTGCCTTAATGATTCTCAATTACATCTGGATCTTTTTTTTCATCATTGCGTTCGTTGTCGGACTCATTCGTCTTATTTTTTTTGGCGATACAGAAGTATTCGGTAAAATTGTGGATGGAACTTTTGCCTCTTCCAAAACCGCTTTTGAAGTTTCGCTCGGACTCACAGGCGCGCTCACACTCTGGATGGGACTGATGAAAATTGGGGAACAGGCAGGCGCAATAAATTTTCTTTCGCGCATCATCGGTCCGTTCTTCAGAAGATTGTTTCCTGAAATTCCGAAAGGTCATCCTGCACTCGGACAGATCATGCTGAACTTTTCCGCCAACATGCTCGGGCTTGGAAATGCCGCCACTCCACTGGGGCTGAAAGCCATGCAGAGCATGCAGGAGCTGAACACGGAAAAAGAAACTGCCAGCAATTCTCAAATTATGTTTTTGGTTTTGAATACCGCAGGGTTTACTTTAATTCCTGTGAGCATCATGGCAATACGCGCCCAGCAGAAAGCAATGGATCCAACGGATGTTTTTGTCCCGATTTTAATTTGCACGTATTGCGCCACGCTTGCCGGAGTTGTGGTGGTATCTCTCTGGCAGAAAATTTTAGATGCGATGATGTTGTTGTGGATAGGAATTGTAACAGCTGTGATGGCAGGAATAGTTTATTTTTTTTATTCCCTTCCTCCTGCTGAAAAAAGTTTGATCTCAAGTGTAAGCGGCAACGTGATTTTATTTTCCATCATCACCGCTTTCATTGCGGCAGGTGCGTACAAAAAAATAAATGTGTTTGCTGCGTTCATTGAAGGAGCGAAGGAAGGATTTACCACCGTGATAAAAATTATTCCTTATCTCGTTGCAATGTTAGTAGGCATCAGCGTATTCCGCGCCTGCGGAGCGATGGAATTTCTCATTCGGGGAATCTCGCACGTAATTGCTGCGGTTGGATTGAATACAGATTTCACTCCCTCGCTTCCCATTGCATTTATGAAACCACTCAGCGGTGGAGGAACGCAAGGGCTCACCGTGGATGCGATAAAAACTTACGGAGTGGATTCTTTTGTAGGAAGACTTTCTTCCATCATGTATGCCTCGGCAGATACCACCTTTTATATTGTGGCGCTTTACTTTGGCTCAGTAGGAATTAAAAAAACCCGCTATGCAATTACCGGAGGATTAATCGCTGACTTTGCAGGAGTGATTGCTGCGATATTGATGGCGTATTTGTTTTTTAGATAAAGATTTTCTTCACCAATTTATTCGCACTTCTGTTTCTCGAATCATTTGTTCAAATTCTATTTTGCATTTGTTGCGCAATTCGGTTACTAAAGTTCCTTTTCTTCTAAGTGTTCGATTATAATTTTGCTCTGTAACTACTTCGCCATTAAATGTAATATGAAAAATACAATGAGAATAATTACATGGCAATCTATCATGTAATAATTGAATAAAACATGTATATGTTATAGGCTGACCATTCCCATCTTGACCATCGTGTTGTATCGTCTTTTCATAAGTATTATTTACTGTAAGTTCTTTAATCTCCAAAGTTATTACTGCCTCATCAAATTTTTCTCCTTTGCCATTTTCTGGATTTAAATTATATAAGACTTCCTCTTTACCACTTAAATAATTTGATTTATTGCCCTGCCTATTTACAGATAAATCACATAGTTTAATTCCATCAAATGGTTCCTCCAAATGTTCGGGCTTACATCTACGATAAAGAAATTCTCCTATTTCGAATGCCGACAAAAGTGGCTTGTCATTCGAATATAACCGCTCTGGGATATAT
>PLUL01000044.1 GCA_003164895.1 Bacteroidota bacterium
GCTTTGGGAACGACAGTTAGAACAGTTTGACGAATTTTTTCAAGTGCTACCACTACTTTCTCAGGTTGAATAGCAAGATAGTCGTCAATATTTTTTACCGGAGATATCATTTTAAAGAATAGAGTAGGAAATAAAACCTGATCAAATTTTCTGAAATTGTTTTTTCTCCTGTTCAATTAGCCATTCAAATGCTTTAATTTCATCATTAAATATTTTTGTCGCTTCTAATGGTTTATTGAATTGAATATAGAATTGTGCAGATATTCTATTCGCTGCAGATTTTACCACGAAAGCCATGGCATAACGGTTTTTGGTAAATTGACCACTTGCAATTAATGATCTGACTCTATCTGTGGAAAAAAAATTATCTGTTGTGATTCTTAAAATTGCAAACTTATTTTCTTCTGAAAGTAAGGAGATCAGAGTAGCAATTTTTTTTGCTTCATTAAATTTTAAACCGGAAGCTTCAAATGTCTGTATCTTAATAATGCTTTTGCTAAGCTTAATTACTTCGTATTTGTCAGTCTTGTAATCTGCCACAAAAAGTTGGGTTACTTAATGGCAAATGTATTGCTTTCTTTTTATATACCAAAGTCGAGTTTACATCGTTCAATCCCTTCCTGCAAATCGTTCGGTTCCCTGTAAGTGGCGAATTACTTTTGCAACATTTCGAATTACCGACTCTTCCGTTTTCAGAAAACTAATGTAACGTATTATTTCTTTCCGGCGGTAAGGCGGAAGTTTTTCAAATACAGCTTTGGCTTTTTTATTTTTCTTCAGGTCTTTTTCAAGGCTGGGATGCATGGGAATCGTTCTTGGTTTGGAGTCGAATTCTATTTTGAAATTCGCCATATCCCCAACATCAATGCCGGAAGTTCTCCGCATTGGTGTGTTGAGATACAATCGCCATTTGCCGCTGAACTTCACCAGCGTTTGAATGAATTTATTCCCGTTCAGTGTACCGCGCACAGGAATCGGACCTTTGCTTTTTTTAGATTGAAGAAATAATTTTTTTAGAACAGTCGAGGGGAGAAGCACATACGGATTGACACCGATCTTTTTAATTTTTGCAGAGAAGGATTGCATCTCGGTCTTATTTTTCTTCCAGCATCTTTTTAATTATTTCAAGAATGGGCTGCCAGCCGCCGCCATCCACGGTGTGCTTGTAGCGGTTGGCACCGTCACCTACTTTTGAATAATCTCCCTGCGTGGTGGTAAGAACGGTTTGTCCGCCTTCCGATTTCAGATCATACGTTACCGTTAAATAGTTTTCAGGAATATCTTCAAGCTTTTTACTGTTCGGATCAAAGGTGGTGTAGGCAAGAAACTTTTCGAGCTGAATGTCAAGGATGGTTCCTTTTACAAATACCATTTCGGGACTGCCGTTATAACTTCCTCTCCACAACAATTCGCTACCAACCTTCCAGTCGGAAATCGTTTCGCAGTTGTACATATATTTTTTTGTCTGCTGAGGATTTACCAGCGCATCCCATACTTTTGAAACCGGTGCATTGATGCGAATGCTATTCGTTACAATTAATTTATTTTCCATAGATATTTTAATGAATACATTTTACCACAAAGAACACGAAGGAAATTAACACAAAGTTCGCAGAGAAATAATTTTCTTTGTGCCCTTTGCGAAAAACTTTGCGCTCTTTGTGGTTAATGAAATTTAATTACTTTTTCTCCACTATCGCTTTCATGTTGTCAAGACCTTTTTGAAGATCGGGACCTAACATTTTATCCATGTCCATGAACAGACCCATGATGTTGAAAGGGTAAGCCGTTTTGCCGAAGAATCCCCATTTCACTTTGGTGTGCGTGCTGTCAATGGCTTCGGTGCTCATATAGGCATTGTCGGTCATCTCCATCGGTTTTTTGAAACGCAGTTCCATATCAATGCGCGAACCTTCGGTTATCTTTTTTATTTCCTGTTCGCCTTTGCCCACTTCTCTCATCTCGCTTTCCCACGAAGAAATAAATCCAACGGTGCCGTCAGTTCCTGTGAAATTCATTTTAGAATTTGGATCTTTCATGTTCCACACGCTGTAGTTGTTCTGGTTCTTGATCATTTTCACGTAATCAAAAACAACCTGCTTGGGTTTGTTCACTGTGGTTTCTCTTTCAACGGCATATTCGCTTTTAACGAACAGCGCAACGATTAGCAACAGGGCAACGATGCCTGCAATTGCAATTAAGATTCTTTTTAAGATTTTCATTGTATGGGGGATTTTGGTTTGAATACGAAAGTAAAACTATTTTTTATTTCATCAGTCGTTCTTATTTATATCAGGGTAAGTACCAATAAAAAAGAAGTAAATTTGTACTATGCAATATAAACTCGACCGCACAGTTTTCTCAATGAGTTCACACGAAGTGAAGGAACCCGCAGTTAAATATTGGAAAACTAAAACTCCCGAAGAACGATTAAGTGCCTCGTTTTATCTTAACAGCGTTGCTTTTAATTTCGATCTTTCAAATCCTCCGCGCTTAGACAAAGCGATTTTTTCTATGCGTAAAAATAATTTATAGAAATTACTTTTCCTACAATTTACTTTGCAATCCGCTCCATCCGCCGCCGTTATACACGTGCAGAAAACCTTTTGATGTAAGAATACTTTTTGCCGAAGCGCTTCTCATGCCCGATGCGCAGCAGGTGATAATGGGTTTGTTCTTGTCTGTTAATTTATCCAGGTTACTGCCGAGCTGATCCACCGGAATATTTACCGAACCCTTAATGTGCCCGCCTGCAAATTCTCCTTTGCTGCGCACATCTAAAATAATTGCTCCGTCTTTTACTAATTGTGAAAAATCGGTTTTAGTACCAAAGCCGAAAATGTTTTTAATTGTGTTTATCATATATATTATTTTCAAAGCAAATATACTTCTTTCTATTTTCTTTCCAGTAACGCCAGTAAAGGTTTTTATAACGCCAAAACCTCTCATGGGAACGCTAGTAGAGGTTTTTATAATGCCAAAACCTCTGATGGAGACGCCAGTGGAGGTTTTTATAACGCCAAAACCTCTGATGATAACGCCAGTGGAGGTTTTTATAACGCCAAAACCTCTGGTGATAACACCAGTGGAGGTTTTTATAACGCCAAAACCTCTGATGGTAACGCCAGTGGAGGTTTTTATATCGCCAAAACCTCTGAATTTGCTCAAAATTGATGTTTATGATGGAATCAACTCCGAAATTGAATCGCTCCAATTAAAATTATCGGAATTTTTGCTCTTTGCTATCGACACACTTGCCTGCGGTTAGTACTGTTTTTGAGGAGATTTCAAATAAGGAATAGGTTTGTCGCCAACCGTTACCGTCAGTTGTTTAAGCTCAGGATTTTGTGAAAAATAAGATAAAGAAAATGATTCAAGCGCAGAATGAAAATAAGACAACTGTGAACCAACAAATATGCAAATTAAAATCTCTGTTTCTGTTTTAGGTTCTTTATCATCTAATAAGCAATACCCTAAAGCGATTTTTTTAATTACTTCATCAATAATTGTTTGATTCTTTTCTCCTAAAAAATTAAATTCTTTTTGAGTTATTGTTTCTATAAATACTTTTCTAATTTCTTTTAAATCTATCATAGTTGATGGTATTTGTTCTTCTTTAAACTCTATAGAAATTTCACCCAAGAATTGAAAATCTCAAAACTTTCCCATCCTTTTGTGGTTAAGTTATTGGGATATTTTTTAATCATTGCATCGTAAAATTGCTTGCGATAATCTTCGAACATTCCCATGAAAAACCCAAAAGAATCTGAAGTAGTGGTTTTTCCTGCTGGCATCTGTGCTACCAAGGCTGGAAATTGGTCAAACAACTTTTTGCAAAAATTGAAAGTATTTTGCATTCTTTCTTCCTTGACTTGTTTGTTGTATTGTTCTTGTGCATCAGCATCATAAGTCAATGACTCCTTATAATCTTGTAAAGCTTTTTGGTACTGTATTTCATTTCTCTGATTTTCCGCCTCTACATTCGCCTGGTGAATAGAGTTGTTTAAGTTTTGTAAATCTTGATGGAGTTGTTGCTGTTGAAAATCATTGCTTTGGGATTTAACAATGGTGCATGAAATAGCTAACAGAATAAAACAGTAAAAGTTTTTCATATTATATATTTAACTTTTTTTTCAACTGGATAAACAATCGTTTAATAACTTAATTCGCAAACACTTTCTTCTGCGGCAGAGCAATGCTCAGCACATCCATCATATTAGTTACATAATGGAAAGTGAGTCCTTTCAGAAATTCCTTGTTTATTTCTTCAATGTCCTTGCGGTTCTCTTCGCACAAAACTATTTCTTTAATGTCGGCACGTTTGGCGGCAAGAATTTTTTCTTTAATTCCTCCAACTGGCAACACGCGTCCGCGCAAGGTGATTTCGCCTGTCATCGCCAAAAACTTTTTCACTTTCTTTCCTGTAAATGCCGAAGCAAGTGCGGTAAGCATGGCAATTCCTGCCGAAGGTCCGTCCTTGGGCGTTGCGCCTTCGGGCACGTGAATGTGAATGTTCTTGTTTGCAAAATCTTCGGGAGTGATTCCAAGCGTGTCGCTGTGTCCTTTTAAATATTCAAGCGCAAGCGTGGCAGATTCTTTCATCACATCACCCAGGTTTCCGGTGAGCGTGAGCTTTCCTTTTCCTGCACTCAGACTTGTTTCGATGAATAAAATATCTCCGCCCACGGGAGTCCATGCCAAACCAACCACCACGCCGGCAGTTCCTGCATCCTGGTATCTGTCCTTTGGATGCGCAGGACCCAAAATGGTTGTCAGACTTTCTTCGGTGATGGAAGAAGAAACTTTTTTGTTCATCGCAATGTTTTTTGCAATGCTTCGCGCTGCTTTGGCAATTTTCTTTTCCAGTTCGCGCACGCCCGATTCGCGGGTGTAGTTCTCAATAATTTTTTCCAACACTTTATCCGCAATGGTTATTTTCTTTTTGATTCCGTTCTCCTCGAATTGTTTCGGCACTAAATATCTTTTAGCTATCTCAATTTTTTCTTCTACTGAATATCCTGTCATTTCAATTATTTCCATTCTGTCGCGCAGCGCGGGCTGAATGGTGCTCAGCGAGTTTGCCGTAGCAATGAACATCACTTTTGAAAGATCGTAATCCACTTCAATAAAATTATCGTGGAACGCACCGTTCTGTTCGGGATCCAAAACTTCGAGCAGGGCAGAGGAGGGATCACCGTGATAATCGTTTCCTACTTTATCAATTTCATCCAGCATGAAAACCGGATTGGATGATTTTGCTTTCTGAACTCCTTTCAGAATTCTGCCGGGCATTGCGCCAATATACGTTCTGCGGTGACCGCGAATTTCGGCTTCGTCTTTCAGTCCGCCCAACGAAACGCGCACGTATTTTCTGCCGAGCGCAGCAGCAATAGATTTTCCGAGAGAGGTTTTTCCAACGCCCGGAGGTCCCACAAGACAAAGGATGGGTGCTTTCATATTGTTCTTCAGTTTCAACACGGCAAGGTGTTCAAGGATTCTTTCTTTTATTTTCTCCATGCCGTAATGATCCTTGTCCAATATTTTTGTCGCTTTCTTTAGATCATAAACATCCTGCGTGTATTCGTTCCATGGCAGGTCAACGAGAGTTTCTAAATAATTTGTCTGCACAGAATATTCAGCCGCATTCGGATTGATGCGCTCCAGCTTTTTAATTTCTTTTTCAAAAAGATCAGAAACTTCCTTGCTCCATTTTTTATCCTTCGCTTTCTTTTTAAGTTCATCTATCTGCTGTTCAAACGAATTTCCACCCAGTTCATCCTGAATGGTTTTCATCTGCTGATGCAAAAAATATTCGCGCTGCTGTTTGTCCAAGTCCACTTTCACTTTGCTCTGAATCTGATTCTTCAACTCCAGCATTTGAAGTTCTTTGGTCAGATGTCCGAGCAAAAGCGTTGCGCGCTCTTTCAGATTCGGAACTTCCAGCAGCTTTTGTTTTTCAGTGACCGGAATATTTGCGTTGGAAGAAATAAAATTAATGAGGAAAGACGGGCTTTCAATATTCTTCATCGCGAACGATGCTTCCGATGGAATGTGCGGAGAACCTTTTATGATCTGCTGCGCAATATCCTTGAGCGAACCCACCAGCGCTTCAAATTCTTTTTCGCCTGTTGCAGGTTTTGCTTCTTTGAACTCACCGATCTTGGCTTTGAGGTAAGGTTCAGTTTGAGTGATCTCTTTCAGTTCAAATCTTCTTTTACCCTGAATGATAACCGTGGTGTTTCCATCGGGCATGCGGAACATTTTTAAAATAAAAGCAATGGTTCCTATTTTATTTATTTCCTCGCCTGTGGGGTCTTCGGTCTTGTCGTTCTTCTGCGCCACCACGCCAATGGTCTTGTCGCCTTTGTACGCATCTTTAATCAGGCTGATGGATTTATCCCTGCCCACGGTGATAGGTATTACCACGCCCGGAAACAGAACCGTGTTGCGAAGCGGAAGTATTGGCAGTTCCTCGGGGAATTTTTCCGAGTTCATTTGCTCCTCGTCTTCGGTGCTAAGGAGCGGAATTAGTTCTGCATCGTCTTCAATGATAGGATTCATTCTGAAATTTTCTGATTCAAATGGGTTCATATAAGTATGGTTATAATGTTAAAAAGTTAGAATGTTGTAAAGTTAAAATGTTTTAAGGTTACGAGTAATCTGAAAGTCAAGTATAATGCCAGTGGTATTATTACGACATATTGGCACAATAAAGATAGTATTTACCTACGCAAAGTTACCTGTAGTAGGTGTTTTTCATTCTATTGCCAATTTACCCGTTACGATAATTTGTATGTCGGTGTGTAGTTGGAAAAAATAAAGACCGCTCATCATATTCTGTCTTTCTATTTCTACTTTGCCTGTAGTGATGTTTGTAATTGTCCGCACAGTTTGCCCTTGCATGTTATAAATTGTCAAGGTGCAATTTTCATTTTTGGGATTATCAAATTGCAATGTCGTCTTGGTTGTGAAAGGATTGGGATAGAGTACAAAAGCATTATTAAAATTGTTTTCTTTTATATCTGTAGTGCATCCCATGAAACTATTAAATGCCGCCATGTTTCCGTTGAAAACATCCACATCTGTACTGCTGCCTGATATTCCTGCAACAGTACCAGTCCATGAGTATTGATTAAAAGCCCAGGTGGTCCACACTCCAAGATTGGTGGGAGCTATTGCCGGATTACCGCTCAGTTCATCTCTCCAAAGAGGATACGTATTTAAAGAACTGTTTAGAAAAGATACCGTAGATGCACCAATATACAAAACAGGTTTTATTCCTGTGGCTGACTGAACAGTGTTCATCCAGTTCTGAACCCAGGTTGTTAATTGAGCGCTCGTAAAACTAGTTTGCAAATACGAACCTTCAAGGTCAAGCGAAGGAGGCAGATCGCAGGATGTAATATAAGGTTGTGCCACACTTAAAAAATAATTTGCTTCCGAAACTGCGCCTGCGGGAGTGGGGTTAAGGTCCGCACGGGCAAAGTGATACGCGCCCATTTTCATTCCTGCACTTACGCCGTTCACTGCGTAGTTTAAATATTCACTGTCTGTATAACCTACACCTTCGGTAGCTTTAGCATATGCAAATGTGTAACCCGCTGCTTTCACCTGATTCCAATTGATAGTGCTATTGCCGCTATACACATCAACACCCAGAACATGAACAAGCGGCGTTCCGCTGGTATCTCTCCAAACAAGAGTTGAATAAGGAGAGCCGCTATTGGTTGTGCAGCCCGAAACGGTTGTAAGTAATTTCACGGTCCCTGTAAAAGTGGAAGTCCATCTGATATACGGAGCAGTAGCGCAACTTGATCTCCCGCAGTTATCCTGATAACAAAGTATAGCTCCGGTAGAATTATTGAACAAAGTTAATTCCGCATCCCAACTTTGGCTTCCTCCAAAGTCGCTGCAATAGGTCCACTCATAGGTATCGCCGTTTGTTACATTAAATAAAGTATAGTTGCCTGCATTCATAAATGCACTCACGGTTGACCAGGATGATGATGTGGAGGAAAATGTAGAGGCAGGGTACTTGCCGGTAGAATTGGTATCTGCGGCAATGCATCCTCCGGTTCCGCATGTTTGTGCATTTATTTTTCCGACACAAACAATTAAAAGAAGCAGTAAAATTTTTTTCATTGTTTCTCCTTGCTTTTACTCGTAAGGGGTGGAGTAAACCTCTTATCCTTTCTTCACAAATTCCGATTTTAAATCCATCGGTCCGAATCCGTCAACTCTGCAGGCAATGTTGTGGTCGCCATCTTTAAGGCGAATATTTTTCACTTTCGTTCCGGCTTTTATGGATTTTGAGGCGCCCTTAACAGGAAGGTCTTTTATGATAACAACAGTATCACCTTCTTTCAGCTCTTGTCCGTTAGCATCCAATATTTTATCCGTGTTGACGATTTCCGTTTTTTCTTCTGTTACCACATTCGGATCCCATTCATGGAAACATTGCGTACAAACCATCTTGTTCTGTTCGGGGTAGGTTATATCCGAATTGCATTTTGGGCAATGTATGTTATCATTCATTTGATTTTTTTATTTTGAAGATTTAAAGATAGGGAGAAAAAGGGTTGCTTGCCCTCATCCTAAATCCTTCTCCTTGAGGAGAAGGACTTTATCCCCTCTCCTGTGGGAGAGGGCAGGGTGAGGGCATTTCACTCGCGAACAAAGTACTTTTTCGTCAGATGCTACTTTGCTTTCATTTTATTTCCTTTTGCATCGTGCGTCAATTCTGCAAGTCCAAGTTTTTCCATTAGGGGAGGAATATACATTCCAAAGCGCCCGCGAAGTCCTTTCTTTAGTCCGTACCAACCTTTAACAGGGTTTTTTGCTGAACGTCCCCAAGCTTCAACGGTTCCTTCCTTTGCCGGTTTTTGTTCATCTGCACTGCCAAGTTCCATCCATTCACCGTGCTTTTTCAGCATCGCATGAAGGTCGTCAATACAACGTATGTCATAAAGCAAAACGGTTTTGCCAACCGTACAAACTAAAACTTCTTTGCCGTCTTTTTCATCAATGTGCATCGTATATTCCGATGACAATGGTGGCGTTTTTAATGCCATTGGTTTTTCTTTTGTTCCGATTTTCTTTTTCATTTTTATTACGAGTTAAAAATAGTTGTTGATGAAGCCACTAACGTTAAGAGTTCTTGTTTTGGTGGAACTTCAAGCCCACCTGATTTTAATTGTTCTTGAAAATGTTTAAAGGATGGCAATTCATTTAAAAGCTTGTGGTCTTCTTCAGATTTGAAAAATGCAGTATGAATAAATGTTTTACCATCTGCACTGAGACAAGCATTATAGTTTATTCCCGGATGATTTGCCTTTTGCAGATCAGTCATTACATTTTTTATGTTTTTCTGATTTTGTTCTGCGTATTCTGGCTTGGTGGTGTAAATTACTTTTACGATTTTCATTTTTTTTGAATTAGAGGATTGTTACCTAAGCGTTAAAGTAAATATAATTCGTTCTGTTCCGCGGTCTGCCGTTTTTCTGGTTGCGTCAAGTTTGAATTTGTTTCTCAGCAAGAGCTGGATCGAAGGGTCATTGTCCTTGCGGGTGTACGCTTCAATGGTTCGCAGTTTCATTTTATTAAATCCAAAGTCAATGATTTTGACCAACGCTTCATTCATATATCCTTTACCATGAAATTTAGGGTCGAGCGTGTAACCTGTTTCCGCTTTATGATCTTTTGGAGAAATATTCCAAAGGCAAACGGTGCCAAGGAATTTGTTCTTGCCTCTTTCAGTAATAACCCATAATATGGTTTTATGATTTGCAACTTCATTTTGTACTCTTTCAATGAATGTCTGCGTTTGTTCAATGGTAGCATGCCTGAAATCCTCCAGGTATTTATTTACTCTGTCGTCCGAACGATGAGAAAAAATTTCCTTGTCATCCGTTGATTCGAGTTGCCTTAATATCAAACGCTCAGTTTCCAAAACAGGGAAAGGCGTGAAATTTGTTTCAACCATTAATTAATATTCCCAATCATTTCATAATATTAAACATCCAGCGGATGCCAAATTTATCCAGACAAACGCCCCAGTAACCCCAGAACTCATCGTGAGGGGCAACGTTCTCACTTCCTCCCTGCGAGAGTACTTTATATAATCTGTCGGCTTCTTCTTTGGTATCGGGTTCAAGACTAATTGTCAAGTTATTTCCGATCCTTAATTTATGCCCCATGCTTTCAAGCATGTCGGTTCCCATAATGTTTACACCGCCTAAAATGGGAAGTGCTACATGCATTACCATTTTACCTTCTGCTTCAGAAAGTGCCGGACTGCCCGGCTGTGGCGGTGCATCTTTCATGTGCATGATGGGTGCTGAGAATTCGGTTTTGAAAGCAGATTTGTAGAAATTAAATGCTTCTTCTGCGTTGCCCTGAAAGTTCAGGTAGATGTTTGTTTTTGCCATTTGATTTTTGATTTAGGGGGTTTTGTTTTATTGAATTTGCAAAATTATTATTTAGTCGTTTACTGAATATTAATTTAGGTAACTATATAGTTTAGTGT
>PLUL01000027.1 GCA_003164895.1 Bacteroidota bacterium
CAGACAGCAAAGGATGTCCGAATACAACTACTGTTGCTATTACTCAACCGACTACTGCACTTACAACCACAATTTCATCTTCTACGCAAGCAACTTGTGCAACAGCAAACGGAACGGCTACCGCAAATCCGTTAGGCGGAACTATAGGATCCGGATATACTTATTCATGGAATACTTCTCCTGCACAAACTACAATAACTGCAACCGGACTTTCTCCTGGCACACATGCGGTTCTTGTTACCGATGCAAATGGTTGTACGGCATCTGCTTCTGTAACTATCTCAGCCGCAAATGGTCCAACCGTTACAACCACAACATCAAATAATGTTTCATGTAATGGAGGAAACGATGGAAGCGCAATTGCAAATATATCCGGAGGAGCACCAAATTATAATTACCTGTGGAACAACGGGCAAACTACCTCAACTGCTACCGGACTTTCTTTCGGAACTTATACGGTTACGGTAACCGATGCAAATAATTGTTCGTTTATAACAACTGCATCCGTTACACAACCTACTGCGTTGACAAACACAATTTCATCTTCTAATAATGTTCTTTGCAACGGAGGCAATAATGGTAGTGCAACTTCAACCGCATCGAATGGAACACCTGGATATACTTATGTATGGAGCAACGGGCAATCAAGTTCCGCAGCAACGGGACTCGCTTCTGGAAATTATACTGTTACAGTCACAGACAGCAAAGGATGTCCGAATACAACTACTGTTGCTATTACTCAACCGGCAGGTGCCATTTCTATTATGTCTTTACAAACAAATGTATTATGTCATGGAGGAACTAGCGCAAGTGCTACCGTGACGCCATCAGGTGGAACTCCGGGATATACTTATTTATGGAATAATGGTCAAACCGATTCAATTGCATCAGGACTTTCTTTTGGAAACTATACTGTAGTTATTACCGATGCAAATGGATGTCCTAAAAATTCAATTATCTCAATTACTCAACCTACTGTGCTTACTGCTTCCATTACTCCTACTACTGTTACTTGCAACGGAGGAAGTAATGGTTCAGCAACTGCAAATGCATCAGGAGGAACTTCAGGATATAACTATTCTTGGAGTCCAACAGGAGGCAGTGCTCAAACAGCCAATAATCTTCATGCAGGAAATTATACTGTTACAATTACTGATGCTAAGGGGTGTACTACTCAAGCGAACACGACTATTACAGAGCCGCCAATTCTTGGGCTTACTGTATCAGGAAGCGATACTATATGCAAGGGTGATAAATCAACACTCACTGCAAATGTAAATGGCGGAACACCTGCGTATACTTATACATGGATGCCTGGACCGCAAAATGGATCTTCCATCGTGGTCAGTCCAACAACTTCTTCGAGCTATTCTGTTGCAATCACAGATGCAAACGGTTGCACTTCTCTGGTGCAGTCATACAATGTGCTAGTGCTTCCTTCACCTGCTGCTTTGTTTGATACTTCTTCAGGTGGTATGTATAGTTCGTCCTATTTATTTACAGATCTTTCCACGCCTTCTATAACTGTTACCGCATGGAACTGGGATTTTGGAGATGGAAGCAATTCTACTATTCAAAATCCATCACATACTTTCCCTGGTTCCGGCACTTATACTGTAACAGAAGTAGCATTTAATAAATTCGGCTGCCCTGATACTTTTAAGATAACTGTCAGTATTGGTGAGGGAATAATAATTCCTAATGTGTTTACGCCTGACGGTGATGGAATAAACGATGTATGGTATATTCCAAATAGTGGCATGAAAGAATTTAGTGTGGAAATTTTTGACAGATGGGGTGCAAAAGTGTTTCAAACCACTGCTGATGAAATCAGGTGGGATGGTCGTTCTTCTTCAGGGCAACTTCTTTCTGATGGCACTTACTTTTATAACCTCAAAGCAGTCCTGAAATCGGGATTTGGTGGAAAAGATTACAGCACTACTGGATATGTAACATTGTTTACAAATAAGTAAGAATTCTTTTCAGCACGCATTTTCAAAAGTAATTTACTATTCCGAAATTAACTTTACCTGCTTTTAAATTAATTGGATTGTTGAATTGTTTTCCAAGTGCGTAATTGATGGAAAAAATTCCAGCTTTAGTTTCAAAACTTATTCCGGTACCAAAACCAAATGGTGTATCGTAGCGGTCTCCTGTGAAAGAAATGCTTTGATTTTCATAATAAGCGCCATCGCCAAAAAAGTAGATGTTTGAATTTTCTTCGAACAAATAGCGGTACTCAACTGTAAAAATAGAAAAAGCAGAAGCATAAATAGATTCTTCGTCAAATCCGCGCAGAGTTTGCAATCCGCCGATCCGGTATAATTCATTCTGAAAAAGATTTTCATTTTGTAAATACGCCGAACGGTTTCCAAGTTTAATAGTACTCCTGTTTTTAATCGGAATAAATAATTCTGCATTCAGTTCTGCACTATACTGGGCAGAATTTAATTTCAGTCCGCTATAAACAGTTGCATCAAGATTAGGATTCTTTTTAATAGTTTTATTTCCCGCACCAATTGTTGTAAGGATGGAATATCCTTTTCTCGGATTCAAACGATAATCTAATTTTTCAGATTTGTAACTGATTCCATAGAGCGAAGAATTGATGTCGGCATAAGGAGGAAGCGTAGTTACATTTTGTAATCCAGAAGTAGAAAGCAAAGTCATCTGTTTGAAATTAACAAATGCTTTGATATAATTTCCACCGGGCAGAAGATACTGGATGCCGAAGTTTGGATTTACTTCGAGATAAGTAGAATCTTTTTTGTAAAGATGGAAAGCGGCATCAATGCCGAACGGAGTTTTCAGAAGAAAAGGATAAACGAAATGTATTTTCAAATCCTGCGTTTGAACCTGCAATCGCTGCCAGTTGAGTTCAAACATTTCTCCGCGATTGAAAGAATTGTTGAGTTTCAGGTGGGCATTTCCTGTTAAAAGAATTTTTCCGGTGGTATTGTCGGGCAACAACCCTATTATTCCATCAAACTGGCTCGCGTTTTTTTTCTCGAGAAACAATTCCACTTTTGCATTTTCTCCAGGAAACAATACTCTAAATGGAATTTTTTCTCTCACAAACGGAAGTTCCTTTATACGAGTACCGATTTTTTTTACCAACGATTCATTGTATAAATCACCATTTTTTATAGAGAGATGACTTTGCAAATACACAGATGAAATTTTTGCTTTCCCGCGATTCACTATGCTGTCAATTTTTATAAGATTATTTTTTTGAAGATTTAGGCAAGCAGAAATAGAATTGCCTGAAATTTTTATGCTGTCAAGTTTTATGGAAGCAAAAGGATGTCCGTTGTTTTCGCAATAAGTAAGAATTTTTTCCTCCACCTTCCTTACATCGGTATAATAAAACGACTTTTCGAAATAAATTTTCTCCCTGAATCCCACCTCGTTCAGTGTTCCTTCGTCAACATTGCCTTTGTGTAAGTACGCCCATTTATATTGCTCGCCTGTTTTTATCCAAACAATTTCTTTTAAAGAATCATTTACAATACTATCGGCTGAAGCAGAAATGTAAGCATTATCATACAAAATAAAAAAAACATTCTGAATTTCTTTTTCTCGTTCGGTTTTTGAGGCAAGTGTTTTTTTATAAACAATTTTATTGAAGGTTTCATTTGGTTGAACAGATTTTATTTCAAGAGTAAAAGATTTTTGAGAATAACAAAAGTTATAAGCCAAAAGCCAAAAGCCAAAAGCTATAAGCAAGTTTTTCATGAAATAAAGATACGATGATTGGCGGGAAATATTGTTTGAAGAATTAATCAATAAACTACCCCAGGACAACTCTTTTGTGCCGGGCGATAGATCAAACCTATACGAAGTTCCCATGCGCGGTTGCGAATGTCAAGCGGAGAAGTTTTGTAAGCGTAATAAAAAGGTGTGTCCGGATTATAATGAATTTCTATAAACGGCTTGAAATTACCATAAACAATTTTCTCAAACCCTGCTCCGATTGACCAGCTGAAATTAAATTTCCCGAACGCACCTGTAATAGCAGGAGATTTTGTTCCTTGAGTGAGCAAATATTCTATGCGCGGTCCAAAAAGCAAGTAAGGGAATCCGCTAAAAGTTTCGTATTGGAATTTCAAAAAATTATTCCAGCAGATGTAATTCAATCGATTCCTGAAAGTTGCGCTGTCGGTTTTGTCCTTGCATCCTTTCTGATCATATTGAAATTCGGTTACCCATCGGATATTTTCATTATCAATAAATTCTGCTCTCAGCGAACCATTGTACCCGAAAATATTTTTTTTAAGTTGAGTGGAAGAACCATCGGGATTATGCAGAAACAATTTTTCTTTTGCCAAATCGACTCCTGCAGTGACGCCGATACCTTGAAAGAATTGAGAATGGCAGATGGCGGATGGCAAATGGCAGATGGCAACAAGAAAACAATATACCAAAGCCCTTTTGAACTTTAAATTTGCAACTTGAAACCTTGAATTATGCACTGATTGCCTGAGCATCTTTATTGATTTTTTTTACCAATCCCTGCAAAACTTTTCCCGGTCCGACTTCCACGTAAGAATTAATTCCATCGGCTGTCATTCGCTGAATGGTTTGTGTCCAGCGCACCGGAGAAGTAAGTTGTTGAATCAAATTATTTTTTATCTCTTCAGGATTTGTTACAGGACTTGCATTTACATTCTGATATATCGGACAAATGGGTTTTGAAAAATTTGTTGCGTTGATTGCAGCTTCCAATTCTTTTTTTGCCGGTTCCATCAGCGGAGAATGAAAAGCGCCGCCCACAGGAAGTACCAATGCGCGTTTTGCCCCTGCTGCTTTCATTTTTTCGCAGGCGATATTAACTCCTTTGGTCGAACCGGAAATTACGAGCTGACCCGGACAATTATAATTTGCTGCAACAACTACTTCGCCTGAATTTGAAATCTCAGCGCAAATATCTTCCACAATTTTATCATCAAGATTTAAAATGGCAGCCATCGTGCTTGGATTTGCTTCACAGGCTTTTTGCATTGCCATAGCACGTTTATAAACAAGCGAAAGCCCATCTTCAAACGTCAGCGCGTTTGCAGAAACGAGTGCAGAAAATTCTCCGAGAGAATGTCCTGCCACTGCATTCGGTTGAAATGATTCACCCAATGTTTTTGCAAGAATTACCGAATGAAGAAAAATTGCCGGCTGAGTGATTTTAGTTTGCTTTAGTTCTTCATCTGTTCCTGAAAACATGGTATCTGTAATGCGGAAACCAAGTAGTTCATTCGCTCTCGAAAAAAGACCGTTAGCAAGAGAGGAATTCTCGTAAAGTTCCTTGCCCATGCCCGAAAATTGCGAACCCTGTCCAGGGAAAATATATGCTTTCATAAATTATTAATAACGAATTAAAGACGAATTTACAAATAGAAAACTCAGAAAATAAAAACAATTTTAAAAGTTATCTACATCTTAAAGTAAATAGTATGCTCTCGGTCTTCTGGTGAAACATGACGATTTTTCTTCTTAAACAGATGAAGTCTTGGAAAAATATGTTTGCGTGGTTTCTTTTCCCGTTTCGCAGGGGTATTTTCCTTTTTACTTTTATTTTCCTTTTCGGGTTTTGGCTGCTTGTAATTTGTAGTATCTTTCTTCGGCATGTCAGAAGGACGTTTCTCCTTTTCAGGTTTTTTATTTCTTTCCTGATTTACATTATACCGGCTTGCGTTTCTTGGCTTTGTATTTTTCTTATTGAATGCGATGTGCGGAACTTTCAGCAGAAAATGAAAATCCAATCCGTAAACATCTTTTTTTGTAACGAGAGGCAAGAAATTTGCTGTGCCGATGACAAGCGGGCCCAAACGAATTGAAGCTCCCACGCGCAGGTGAGAATATTTATCATACGAAACCGGAAAATAAGTTCCAATCCATTTCCAATCCCAGCGCGGAGTGATACTGAAAGTTGTTATCTCGTGAATTTTGTGATCAAGGTATGAAAACTGAAAAGCATCATAAAGTGTAGAGTTTAAAAAAATATTTTTTCCTGCATAATAATCTCCCGTAATATTTGCAGTTGTGGGAAGCATCATTCTGAATTTATTACCACCATCGGTTTCGGTAAATGCATTATCAAGCGAAGCGGTGCTTACAGAATTTAATTTAATCAACGTGTTGTCAGCGGCAAATGCCCGAGAATTGGGAGATGTCAAATAAGTAATCCATCCAATATCCTGAATCGAAAATCCGATTTTATATTTGTACTTATGCTGCATCGGTGTTGTTTTGGATTGCGATGTCATTTTTGTATGAACATCCGTTAGCGGATGAAATTCATACGTTGCGCCAATGTCGAGACCAAGAGACGGCATTCTGGAAAAGAGAGAAGATAATGTAATCGGATTATCAAGGTTGGAAGAATACCCATAACCCGCTTTGCCATTGACAACGAGTGAGGTATCTTTCATATTTAATTTATAATTGATATTTTTTACATAACCATACGCTGCTGCCAACCCTTGTACAAATTTTAATCTTCCTGCAACATTCAATCGTTCGTTGCTTGTTTCCCTATATGTTTTTCCGTAGGTAATTCCATATTCATTCCACGCCATTGCCTGCACACTAATTTTTTTCGCATTCATCATTTGATTATATAATGAACTGTCCGATGCACCCGTTACAAGCATGTTGGCGACTGCAGGACTTATGCCATCCGCATTTACATACGCTCTTGTCCTGCAAGTGAACGCGAAAGCATCTTTGTGTTTTTTTCTTGTGAACATGAACGAAGGCAAAGAAATATTTGCTGCCGCAAAAACTGAAATTGATTTTATTCTTGAACGCTTAGTGAAATAATTAGTCGCAAAATTATTATCGTTGAATGCAGGATAATTCCCCGAAATCATTCCGCCGGAATGATCAAGCGCTCTTTTTTGAAAGCCAAGAAAATTATTTGCAACTTGAAAATTTAATCCGATGATGCTAACATCCCAATTGCGCGGACTATTTACAATGCAAGCGGGATTCAAATCAATTCCATTCACACCAGCATATTCGCTGTTAATGTAGCCAAGAAAAGTTTGAGAATTACAGATGACAAATTGCAGATTGCAGATTGCAAAAAGAAAAATTCTGAAACAAGTTCTTTTGCTTCTAATGAAATTTCCCTGCAACAAGCTGAATAAATTCATCTCTGGTTTTTGAATTGTCGAGAAATCCTCCGGTGAAAGCGGATGTTGTTGCTACCGAATTTTGTTTTTGAACTCCGCGCATCAGCATGCACAAATGTTTTGCTTCAATCACCACCGCCACTCCAAGCGGTTTTAATGTTTCCTGAATGCAATCGCGGATTTGCACCGTGAGCCGTTCCTGTACTTGTAATCTTCTGGCAAAAGCATCTACCACTCTCGGAATTTTACTAAGCCCGACAATTTTTCCGTTCGGAATGTAAGCCACGTGCGCTTTCCCGAAAAAAGGTAGCATGTGATGTTCGCACAAAGAATAAATTTCAATGTCTTTCACAATCACCATTTCTTTATACGCTTCGTTGAATATGGCTGATTTCAAAATATCGGCAGGATTCAGGCAGCTTCCATGAAGAAGATATTGCATCGCTTTTGCAACTCGTTCGGGAGTTTTCAAAATTCCTTCACGGTTTATATCTTCACCCGAAAGTTTGAGAATTTCCCGGTAATGTTCCGAAAGTTTCTCTGTGATTTCAGGATTGTATTCGTCAATTTTTTTATAGTTGCTCATGGGGATTTATTTACCGAAAAATTCTACATAATTATTTTCTGTCTCCTGAATTTTCACGCAATGTAATTCACAATTAAGTTTTTGCATCGAAGTTTCAAGTTGTTTCCATATTTCCACGGCAAGCGTTTCTGTTGTGCTGAGTTTTCCTTTCATAAAATCCACATCAAGATTTATATTCTTATGGTCAAGTTTTGCAATCACTTTTTTGCAAATGACTTTGCTAACATCGGAAAGATTAGCAACAAAACTCGTATCCGGATTTTGTTCGCCTTTTACGGTAACAAACAATTGATAATTGTGTCCATGCCAGTTCGGACTGGAGCACTTACCGAATATTTCCAAATTCTTTTCGGCAGACCAATCTTCCCGCACCAATTTGTGCGCTGCCGAAAACTGTTCCCTTCGAGTAATGTAAACCATGTTTATTAAAAGAGTCGCAAATATAGAAACTCTACTATTATGGATGCAGATGGATTTTTTTCGATTCAAACGGACAAAATACATCTGTATATTTGGCAAATGAAAGTCCTGATTGTATCTGCTACAAAATTTGAAGTTGCTCCTTTGCTGAAGAATTTTAAAAAGATTCGTTCAGAAAAAAATCTTTATTCGGTTCGATTTAAAAAAAATACGATTGATGTGCTCATCACCGGAGTCGGAATGACTACAACGGCTTTTCATATTGGAAAAACTTTGAATAAAAAATATGACTTAGCAATCAACGCAGGAGTTGCCGGAAGTTTCAAAAAGAATATTTTACTTGGCTCCGTTGTGAATGTGGTGAGCGATTGCTTTGCGGATTTTGGTGCAGAAGATGGAGATAAATTTCTGACTGCGGAAGAAATCAGATTGGTGGCAAGTATCAAATATCAGGTAACAAGTATCAACGCAAAAAAAATATTATCTAATATTCCACAAGTTAAAGGAATCACAGTAAATACCGTTCACGGAAATCCTGCGAGCATAAAAAAAATTGTACGAAAATTTCATCCTGATATTGAAAGCATGGAAGGCGCTGCGTTTTTCTTTGCCTGCATTCATGAAGAAATTCCATGTGTGCAAATTCGTACCATCTCAAACTATGTGGAGAGAAGAAATAAAAAAAACTGGCAGATGGATTTGGCAATTAAAAATCTGAATTTATTTCTTTGTCAATTTCTTGACAGAATTTAACATCACACATTATTTATTAGAATTCGTCTTTTAACAAATTTTCATCCTGTATTTTTATTATCTTCGCCACCCTTTTAAACAAAGTATGCAAAAAATCAGAAACATAGCAATCATTGCTCACGTTGACCACGGAAAAACTACCCTCGTTGACAAAATTCTTCATCAGTGCCAGCTCTTTCGTGAAAATCAGGAGACAGGAGATTTGATTCTCGACAGTAACGATCTTGAACGGGAACGTGGTATCACAATTCTCGCAAAAAACGTTTCGGTAAAATACAAGGATACAAAAATCAATATCATTGATACTCCAGGACACGCGGATTTCGGAGGTGAAGTGGAGCGCGTGCTCAACATGGCAGATGGCGTTCTTCTTCTTGTAGATGCTTTTGAAGGACCAATGCCTCAAACAAGATTTGTTTTGCAAAAAGCATTGGCGCAAGGATTGAAAGCGATTGTTGTCATAAATAAAGTTGACAAACCAAATTGCCGCCCAGATGAAGTACATGATCATGTATTCGAGCTTTTCTTCAATCTTAATGCTACGGAAGACCAATTGAACTTCCCTACTATTTACGGTTCATCAAAACAAGGATGGATGAGTACCGATTGGAAAAATCCGACCACAACTATTCTTCCTTTGCTAGATGCAATTGTTGAACACATTCCTTCCGCACCTATTCGCGAGGGAACTTTGCAAATGCAAATTACTTCTTTGGATTATTCTTCCTTCATCGGACGAATTGCTGTCGGAAGAGTTTTTAGGGGAGAAATCAAAGAGAACATGCCTTTTTCTCTAGTGAAAAGAGACGGAAAAATTATTAAATCAAGAACAAAAGAAATTTTCACTTTCGATGGTCTTGAAAAGAAAAAAGCTGCTTGTGTAAAATCAGGAGACATCTGCGCTGTTACCGGAATTGAAGGTTTCGACATTGGCGATACCATCGCAGATTTTGAAAATCCGGAAGGACTTATTCCCATCGCAATTGATGAGCCTACTATGAGCATGGTTTTCTCCATTAACAATTCTCCTTTTTTCGGACGTGATGGAAAATTTGTAACCTCGCGCCACCTGAAAGAAAGATTGGACAGGGAACTTGAAAAAAATCTGGCGCTCCGCGTTGAAGCAACCGGCTCACCCGATTCACATATAGTTTTTGGAAGAGGTATTCTTCATCTTTCGATTTTGGTTGAAACGATGCGAAGAGAAGGTTATGAATTACAATTAGGACAGCCTCAGGTAATCATAAAAGAAATTGACGGAGTAAAACATGAACCGATAGAAGTTCTTACTATTGATACACCTCAGGAATGTACCGGAAAGGTGATTGAATTTGTGAGCCAGCGCAAAGGAGAAATGCTGGTGATGGAACCTAAAGGAGATTTAGTTCGCATGGAATTCGATATTCCCGCTCGTGGATTGATTGGATTGAGAAATGCAATTCTTACTGCTACCGCCGGAGAAGCAATTATGGCTCACCGTTTGAAAGATTTTGAACCTTGGAAAGGAACCATTCCTGGCAGAAACTCAGGCGTACTTATTTCCAAAGAAAAAGGTCCTGCCATTGCATTTTCCATAGACAGATTGCAAGACAGAGGAAAATATTTTGTGGAACCAGGAGATGAAATTTATCCGGGACAAATTATTGGAGAACATATTCGTCCTGATGATTTGGTGATAAATATCTGTACAGAAAAAAAATTGACCAACATGCGCGCTACCGGAAGCGAAGACAAGATGCGCATAGCTCCGAAAATAAATTTCTCTCTTGAAGAAGCAATGGAATACATTCAGAAAGATGAGTTGGTGGAAGTAACTCCAAAGCATATCCGAATGAGAAAAATTGTTCTGGATGAGAATGAAAGGAAGCGTTCGGAGAAGAAATAATTTTTCTGGATTAAATAATTAGTTGATTTTCGGGGAATATATTTTCAGATGAAAATAAAATCCATCACATCATATTTAGAATCCATCGCTCCTCTTTCTTTGCAGGAAGAGTACGATAATTCAGGATTGATAGTTGGCAATGACGCAGATGAATTGCAAGGCGCATTGATTTGTATTGACTGCATCGAGGAAGTTATTGATGAAGCGATAAAGAAAAAGTGCAACCTTATTATATCGCATCATCCCATTATCTTTCGTGGTCTTAAAAAAATTACAGGCAAAGATTATGTTGAAAAGGTTGTACTAAAAGCCATCCGCAACAACATTTCTATTTATGCCATTCATACTAATCTTGACAATGTAATTCAAGGGGTAAATAAAAAAATTTGCGATAAACTCGGATTGATTAATTGCAAATTTCTTTTCCCTTCTCCTACTGAAAAAAAATCTGGATCGGGAATGATTGGCACTCTTGTAAAACCAATTACAGAGATTGCCTTTTTGAAAAAAGTAAAATCCGCAATGAAAGCCGACTCTTTACGCCACACCAATCTGCTCAATAAAAAAATATCCAAAGTTGCCGTTTGCGGAGGTTCCGGAAGTTTTCTTTTGGGCACTGCAATTGCTGACGGAGCCGATGTTTTTGTTACTGCTGATTTTAAATACCACCAGTTTTTTGACGCTGAAAACAAGATACTTATAGCCGACATCGGGCACTATGAAAGCGAGCAGTTTACCAAAGAATTATTGCGCGACTTGTTGAAGCAAAAATTTCCTATCTTCGCTCCCCGTTTAACGGAAATAAATACTAATCCAGTAAACTATTTATAACATGGCAAAAGGATCACTTTCAGAAAGAGAAAAAATTGATACTTCGGTAGAGAAAAAGCTTACGGCTCTTTTCGAACTTCAAGTAATTGATTCTCAAATTGACAAAATACGCACGGTGCGCGGAGAACTTCCTCTCGAAATAAAAGAGCTTGAAGATTCGGTGGATGAGCTTGCTACTCGTTTGGAAAAACTGAACGAAGATTACCGTGCCAGCGAATTGATTATTTCTGAAAAGAAAAATCTGATGAAGGATGCTGAAGCAATGATCAAAAAATATAAATCACAACAGAACAAAGTTCGCAATAATCGTGAATACGAATCGCTCACCAAAGAAATTGAATATCAAACTTTAGAAATCCAACTTGCTGAAAGAAAGATTAAAGATTTTAAAGCATCCCTCACAACCAAAAAAGAACAAGTTGAGCAGTTGGAAGAAGAATTGAAAGAAAGAAAAAATCGCTTGAAAGAAAAACAAGGAGAATTGGATGAAATTATTGCTGAAACAGAAAAAGAAGAAACAGCTTTATTGAAAAGATCAAAGAGTGCTGAAGGGTTGATTGAAGAACGTTTGTTAAGTTCTTATAAACGTATTCGCTCTAACACCCGCAACGGACTTGCTGTTGTTCCTGTAGAGCGAGATGCCTGCGGAGGATGTTTTTCTAAGATTCCACCACAACGCCAGTTGGATATCAAAACCCACAAGAAACTTTTGGTTTGCGAACATTGCGGACGCGTTCTTGTTGCTCCTGACATTGCGGAGAAAATGAAAGAGAAAGTTTAATTACTTATCTGATAAAAAACTAAAAAGCCATCCCGAAAGAGATGGCTTTTTTTATTGCCTTTTATTTTAGAATCCTTATTTCTTACAGATCAAACTTAATTCCTTGCGCAAGCGGAAGATCCGTTCCGAAGTTGATGGTGTTGGTTTGTCTGCGCATGTAAACTTTCCAAGCGTCCGAACCCGATTCACGACCACCACCGGTTTCTTTTTCTCCGCCAAATGCTCCGCCAATTTCTGCTCCAGATGTTCCGATGTTCACATTGGCAATTCCACAATCAGAACCTTCGTGCGATAAAAATTTTTCTGTTTCAAGCATGTTGCGAGAGAAGATAGATGAAGACAATCCCTGAGGAACATTGTTATGCAGCTCAATTGCTTCTTCTATCGTTTTATATTTCATGATGTATAAAATAGGAGCAAAAGTTTCCTCCTGAACAATGTGATAACGATTCTGAGCTTCGGCAATGCAAGGAACAACATAACAACCCGATTCAAATCCTTTTCCTTCGCAAACAGTTCCACCGTAAATTATTTTGCCGCCTTCCTTTTGAACTTTCTCAACAGCATTGGTGAAATCTTTCACCGCATTTTTATCTATCAGCGGACCAACCAATGTATTCTTATCCAAAGGATGTCCGATACGAACGCCTTTATAAGCGTTCACCAATTTTTGTTTGAACGCATCGTAAATGCTTTCGTGAATAATCAATCTGCGGGTAGAAGTGCAGCGCTGTCCTGCGGTTCCGACAGAACCAAACACCACAGCCAAAAGCGCCATGTTCTGGTCTGCATTTTCGGTGATGATGATGGCATTGTTTCCACCCAGTTCAAGCAAACTTCTTCCTAAACGTTCGCCAACAATTTTACCAACTCTCTTTCCAACGCGTGTAGAACCTGTTGCAGAGATCAATGGAACTCGTGTATCAGCAAGGAAATTATCTCCAACATATTTAGAACCTGCAGCAATGAGCGTTAACACGCCTTCAGGAACATTATTTTCTTTCAGAACTTTTGCAATAATGTTGTGCACTGCGATTGCACAAAGCATGGTCTTGGAACTTGGTTTCCAAACCGTAGTGTCTCCGCAAACCATTGCTAGCATTGCATTCCATGACCAAACGGCAACCGGAAAATTAAACGCAGAGATCACGCCCACAATTCCGAGCGGATGATATTGATCGTACATCCTGTGTTTTGGTCGTTCGCTGTGCATGGTAAAACCATGAAGCTGGCGCGAAAGTCCCACCGCAAAATCGCAGATGTCTATCATCTCCTGAACTTCGCCCAAACCTTCCTGATAAATTTTTCCCATTTCATACGAAACCAATTTACCAAGCGGCTCTTTGTATTCGCGCAATGCGTTTCCAATTTGTCGCACTACTTCGCCTCTTTTAGGAGCAGGAACCATGCGCCATTCTTTAAACGCTTTTTGCGCAGTAACAATTATTTTTTCGTAATCATCTGCCGTGCCTTGCTTTATCTGCGCAATGAGCGAACCATCCGCAGAAGAATAAGAAGAAATAATTTCTCCTTTAGTTTCAAACCACTTTGCACCCGTAGATGCTCCGTTATTTATTTCTTTAATGCCGAGTTGCTCCAGAACTTCCCGGATGCCATAATCGTTTGCTACTGTTGCTGTTTTCATAAATATTTTTTTGTGATGACAAATATAAATTATTTGGGCGTGCCCGCGCGAAACGCGCGGTCGGGCTTTTCGCTTCAATCTTTGGCTTTGTCANNCATTCTGAGCGTAGTCGAAGAATCTCCTCGCCAAAGGATTTCCGCTGCAATCCCTCACGCAAACAGCCTGCATCCATTTCATACATAAGAAAAGGAAAATGATTAAAATTCATTTCTTCTGCCCTTTTGCACTATCTCTATTCTTTTTTGATATTTCCTGAGTCTGTATAGAAGCTTTTCTTCTGCTTCCCTCCATTATATCTATTTTATTTATACCATTTCCTTTTTTCATGTAGCATGAAAATCCAATAAACTGTTGTGACCACATATCAAAATCATAATGTACTACTATAATGTAATTTTCCTTTTCATAATATATAGCATTCCTTCCTTTTATTTCGCTATTGTTTAAAGGCAGTGGTATATAAATTTGATAATGTCCATTTTTATCTGAACGCCCCTGTGCTACTCTATCTTCCGTATATATAATCACATCTGCCAACGGTTGTCTTGTCTCGTCATCAATTATATAACTATCCATTAATACAGTATCTTCTTTTAATAATGGTTTGAATTGTTCATACGTTATTTGAGGCTTTTTAGATTTAGGATAAAACCTTCCTTCTCCAATATCGCTGTTGTTCAATATTTCAATATTCGAAAATGTCGGTTCATACTCTTTAGCATATATATAAATATCGTAAGTGCCTTTTTGTAGCCTAATTCTAAGAGTACCATTTGAAGCTATGTTTTCCTTTTTAATAATAGTATCTAATACTGGATTTCCTCGTTTTATAAATTCAACATAATCGGGAATAAGTGCAAAGTTATTTTCACCCAAAAAACGAAGTCTGGCAATGCCTGTACTTGTATCTGTTTTGGTTTGCCCGCGAACATTTAATCCTGCAATCAACACCAATACCATTATAGAAAATAATTTTGTTTTCATTATTAATTGAGGATGATTTAACAGTGTGACAAATATACTTCTTCTTAGCTTTTCTGTATTCTTCAAAAAGAAAACCAGCTTCTTTATAATTTTATTAAGCTTTCATCTGAGTTTTCTTCAATTTTAAGTGGTAATGCAATAATACTGGCACGTTGTGTTCCGCTCTCACTAGATTATTACATAACATCGCCATGTTGATTAATGCAGACGAGGTGTGATGGCATAACATCGTGATGTTGGCTTATGCATTCGCATAGTGATTGCATGACATCGCCATGTTGGTTAATGCAGACGAGGTGTGATGGCATAACATCGTGATGTTGGCTTATGCAGATGCGCTGTAATGGCATAACATCGTCATGTTGGTTTATGCATTCGCATAGTGATTGCATGACATCGCCATGTTGGTTAATGCAGACAATGTGTAAATGTTATACTTAACAAGAAAAAGTATTTTCTGTAGGTATTTGTTAAGTTGTTAAGTTGACAACCAAGATCATTATCTCACAATTATGATAAATATCATATTAATGAGCAATCGCATCATTTACTTTTGAGAAAAGAAAATTAAATGAATACAAATTCTAACCACGACTCTTTACGAAGTGCATCTTCGCTTTTACGCGTTGCCAATAAAGAACTCCACCGACCTAAGGAAGATTCCGTTACGCTTTGCGCTTGCCAAAGCACGAAGAATGCAGTAATGAAATTTCTGGAATCGTACCTAAAAACAAAAAACGTAAAAAATTATTCCAAACATTCACTTGAAGATATTTTATCAGAATGCAGCAAGGTAGATCGGGGATTCAAGAGTATAGATATTTCGTGTTTTGAATGTAAGGCAAGCGGCGCAAATTGTGAAAAAGATTATTGTCTTGATGTAAATAAAGTTAGCGAGTGCTTTGCAAAAGCAAAAGTTGTGGAGGAATTTGTTCTTGCAAAACTAAAAGTGAATCCCAAAGATTTGGAATAATCAAGTCTCTTCTAACAATATTTTCCTACAAATTCTTCAGTGCCAGTAATCTTTCCCAATGATCGCTCACTCCATGTTCTGCGAGAATAAGCAATTCTTCAGCGTGTTCAGGATTTTGTCGCGTAAGAATGCTGAAACGCGTTTCATTGTATAAAAATTCTTTCAACGGCAATGATGGCTCTTTGCAGTCAATAGTGAAACGTTCGCCTTTTGGTTTTAACGGATTGTAACGAAATAATGGCCAGTAACCTGATTTCACCGCGTTCGCCTGATGTTCTGCACCGTGTATCATATCATATCCATGCGCAATGCAATGACTGTAAGCGATGATCAGAGATGTTCCGGGAAATGCTTCCGCTTCCTGAATTGTTTTTACGGTATGCGCATCATTTGCACCCATCGCAATTTGCGCCACATAAGCTGAGCCATGTGCGATTGCCTGTAATGCCAAATCCTTTTTTCCATTTTGTTTTCCGTTCACCGAAAATTTCGCACTTGCACCTATCGGAGTTGATTTGGATTTTTGTCCTCCGGTATTGGAATAAACTTCTGTATCCAATACAATGATATTCACATTCTCTCCTGTAGAAAGTACATGATCCAACCCGCCAAAACCAATATCATACGCCCACCCGTCACCTCCAATGATCCAATGTGATTTTTTTACAAGATGATCTGCAAGGAACATAAGTTGTTTCATTGCAAAATCTTTGCTTGATGAGATCAGCGAACGAAGATGTTTTATTCTCTCCCGCTGCTTGCGGATTCCATCTTCAGTAGATTGATCTGCATTTAGAATTTCATCAGCAAGTCCAACGCCAATGATATCGCGAATGCTGTTCAGTAATGTCTTCGCCATATCGGCTTTCTTATCATACGCCATTTTTATTCCCAGTCCGAACTCAGCATTATCTTCGAACAAAGAGTTCGCCCATGCAGGTCCGCAGCCATCGTTGTTTGTTGCCCAAGGTGTGCTTGGAAGATTTCCCCCGTAAATGGAAGAACATCCTGTTGCGTTGGCAACGATCATTTTATCGCCATACAGTTGCGACAACAATTTTACATACGGAGTTTCTCCGCAGCCGGAACAAGCGCCAGAGAATTCAAATAGTGGTTGCAGTAATTGTGTTCCCTTCACCGTGTTCTTATTCACACGTGAACGGTCAATTTCAGGCAACGATAAAAAGAAATTCCAGTTCTTAATTTCAGTTTCCTTAATTGGAATTTGAGAAACCATGTTGATTGCTTTGTGTCCGGGTTGCGCTTTGCTTTCCACAGGACAATATTCTACACACAGATTACATCCGGTGCAATCTTCCACCGCCACTTGTAAAGTATATGCTTCAGTTTCTTTTGCAAATTCTTTTCCAATCGGAGCAGTGTGTTTGAAATCTGCCGGTGCTTTTGATAATTCTTCTTTGCTGTACACTTTACAGCGAATTGCAGCATGCGGACAAATCAAAAAACATTTTCCGCACTGAGAACATAATTCAGCATCCCATTGAGGAACAGTATCTGCAATATTTCGTTTTTCCCATTTGGTTGTAGCAACTGGATACGTTCCATCGATCGGGAATGCACTCACTGGCAATTCATCACCTTCGAACAACATGATCTTCGCTAAGACATTTTTCACAAAATCAGGCGCAGAATCCGAAACCATATTTTCCCCGCCAATGTTGCCAGTCTTGTATTTTGAATAATCTATCAGATGCAGATTAGCAATTGCTTTATCTACAGCTTCATAATTTTTCAGGATAACTTTTTCTCCTTTGTCAGAGTAAGTTTTTTGAATGGCATCTTTTATTCGCTTGATGGCATCCTCTTTAGAAAGAATTCCGGCAATGGCAAAGAAACAAGTTTGCAAAATAGTATTCACACGTGAACCCATTCCTGCTTCGCGTGCAACTTTGGAAGCATCTACTACATAGAATTTTATTTTCTTGTCGATGATCTCTTCCTGAATATGCTTAGGAAGTTTATTCCACACTTCTTCTTTATCGTAAGGTGTGTTCAATAAGAAAGTTGCTCCTTCTTCCGCAGTCTTCAGAATATCATATTTGTTGATGAAATTGAACTGATGACAAGCAATGAAGTTGGAAGAACCTACTAAATATGTTGAACGAATTGGATTTTTTCCAAAACGCAAATGCGAAACGGTTAGCGAACCCGATTTCTTGGAATCGTAAACAAAATACCCCTGCACATGATTATCGGTAGTATCGCCAATAATTTTAATTGAGTTCTTGTTCGCACTTACCGTTCCATCCGCACCGAGACCGTAGAACAATCCGCGGAATAAATGTTGTTTCTCCAATGAGAAAGTATAATCGTATGTTAAACTCAAATGCGTAATGTCATCTTCAATTCCAACGGTGAAATGTTTTTTAGGAATATCCATATTCAATTCATCGAAGACAGCTTTCACCATGGCAGGCGTAAATTCTTTCGAAGCCAAACCATAACGACCGCCAATGATTTTTAATTTCTCTCCGATCCATTCTTCTGCAATTGCCGAAACAACATCCAGATAAAGCGGTTCACCAATACTTCCGGGTTCTTTGCAACGATCAAGCACGGCAATTTTCTTTACCGACTTTGGAATTGCATTTACAAATGCTTTCACATCCAGCGGACGGAACAAACGCACATAAACATATCCAACTTTTTCCCCATTTGCATTCAGATGATCCACCATTTCGTGAACCGTATTTGAACCCGAACCCATGATCACGATAATGCGGTCAGGATTTGCATCTCCGAAATATTCGTACAATTTATATTGTCTTCCTGTAAGTTCTGCAAAACGTTTCATCGCATCATTCACAGCGATAGGAACATTCAGATAATATTTGTTTGATGCTTCACGACCTTGAAAGAACACATCCGGATTTTGTGCCGTGCCGCGGATAGAAGGTTTCTCGGTTGACATGGCGCGACTGCGAAGTGTAAGCAGATCGCCTTCATCCATCATTTTTAAAATGACATCATCCGGTATCACATCCACTTTCATCAGTTCATGCGAAGTGCGGAACCCATCGAATATATTTAAGAACGGAACTTTAGAACGAAGTGTAGATGCCTGCGCGATCATTGCCATATCCATTGCTTCCTGTGCGTTGCGACCGAAAAGCATTCCCCATCCGGTCTGACGAACCGACATCACATCGGAATGATCTCCAAAAATGGAAAGCGCATGCGTGGCAAGCGTACGTGCAGCAATATGAAACACCGTGGGAGTTAACTCACCCGCAATTTTGTACATGTTCGGGATCATCAAAAGCAAACCCTGCGAACACGTGAACGTTGAAGAAAGTGTACCGCCCTGCAACGCTCCGTGAACAGCGCCTGCAGCGCCTGCTTCACTTTGCATCTCCATTATGCGCGGCACTTCGCCAAAAACATTTTTCTGTCCATCGGCGGACCATTCATCACAAAATTCTCCCATAGTGGAAGAAGGAGTGATTGGGTAGATTGCGCAAACCTCACTTGTTTTGTAAGCAACGTAAGCAGCCGCTTCATTGCCATCCATGATTTTTATTTTTTTCTTATTCATAAGTAATGTAAAAATATACTCTGCATTGATTTAATAAGATGATAACCGTCATGTTTTAAGAAAAGCGTTAAATTCATATTCTATTCTATTTTCTTACGTTTGTAAAAATGATTTCAGCAGAAGAAGCCAAAGAACTTGTTGTAAATAATTCCTTTCAACTTGCTCCGGTAAATAGAAATATTACCGAAACACTTCACTGTGTGCTGGCTGAAACGGTTACTTCAGCTATCGCTTATCCTCCATTCGATCAATCGGCAATGGATGGTTTTGCTTTTAGATTTGAAGATTTACAAAAACAAATTCCTCTGAAAATAATCGGAGAATCTGCTGCGGGAACTCCGTTCAACAAAGAAATAAAAGAAGGACAATCCGCAAGGATATTAACAGGGGCAAAAGTTCCGAAAGGAGCCGACACGGTGGTGATGCAGGAAAATGTTTCGGTTGAAAATGAAAAAATAATCATTAACGATAAATTGCTTTCATGCGGAACAAACATCAGGACTGCTGGCTCGCATCTAAAACAAGGCGATACTGTTTTAACTAAAGATCATGTTGTTAACCCTGCCACGATCGGGCTGCTTGCAAGTTTAGGAATTGAAAAAGTAAGAGTTTTTGCAACTCCGAGAGTTACCATTATTGTAACCGGAAATGAATTAGTGAAACTTGGAAGCAAATTAAAAGACGGACAAATATTTGAATCCAACTCTTACGGCATAAATGCCGCACTTGAATCCATTCATATCGGAAATGTAGAAATACTTTTTGTGAACGATGATGAAAAGCAAACCATTAAAAAATTAAAATCTGTAATTGCAAAATCGGATATTGTTTTAACAACAGGCGGAATTTCTGTAGGCAAATATGATTTTGTCGGCAAAGCAATGGAGCAACTTGGCGTGCAAACTATCTTTTATAAAGTTTCTCAAAAGCCCGGCAAGCCGCTTTTCTTCGGCAAATTAAATTCTTGTTTGATATTTGGTTTGTCAGGTAATCCAGCTGCAGCTTTAACCGCATTTTACGAATATGTTTTTCCTGCAATAAGAATGATGCAAGGACATCAAAACCTATTTCTAAAAAAAGAAAATCTTCCAATTGCAAACGCCTTTGTAAAAAAAGAAGGACTCGCATTTTTTCTGAAAGGAAAAACAGCCGATGGAAAAGTGAATGTATTGCAAGGACAGGATTCAAACAACATCAGTTCCTTTGCAAATGCAGATTGCCTCATTTACTTACCTGCGCAAAAAGGAAACATTTCTGCCGGAGAAAAAGTTGAAGTGCATTTTCTACCTTGATCACACTTGATAATCCCAAAGTTCTTTCTTTGTTTACGGTAATACAGGAGAATAAATTATTTACATTCGCATAAATCTTAAGTACTGCAATGGAGAAGGATATCAGATGGCAACAGCGGTTTCAAAATTTTGAAAAAGCATTTTTGAAACTTAAAGAAGCTGCTGATAAAGAATCACTCAATGAGCTTGAACGAAACGGACTGGTTCAACGCTTTGAATTCTCGCTTGATTTATCATGGAAGGTCATGAAAGATTATCTTGAAGATAAGGGATTTGTCTTCAAACCATCTCCTAAAGATACTTTCAGGCAGGCGCAAGAAAATGGATTTATTGATTATGCACAGCAACTTATTGACGGCATTGAAATAAAAAATGAATTATCTCATGACTACAGCGGAGAAAAATTTGAAAAATCAGAAGGAGAATTAAAAGAAGAAATATTTCCTGCGTTAGAAAAGCTATACCATTTTTTTTCTTCCCAGTTAACAAATCGTCAGGCATAATTGTTTGATGAATACCCAGCCGCATAATAGATTCGGACTTACCGAAAGAGACATGAAAACCTTTCGGGATATTTTTAATAAATACCCTGAAATATCCGAAGTATTTATTTTCGGCAGCCGCGCAAAAGGCAATTACAAACAAGGAAGCGATATTGACCTTGCTGTTATGAACAACGGCATTAGCGACAAAACAATCGCACATCTTAAAGAAGAGTTTGAAGAAAGTAATTTACCATATACCGTGGACATTATCAATCTTGCCACGCTAAAACATTCTGAGCTGACTGAACACATCCATCGTGTGGGTATTGCATTTTATGAAAGATCGCTAAGTTAAGGGTTTAAATGCTATTCCTATTCCTGAAATTTCCTCCAAACAACAACAACCCTTCATCGCGCTTGCCAATAGACCTCTTTCATAATTCATA
>PLUL01000047.1 GCA_003164895.1 Bacteroidota bacterium
ATTGTTTTTAATGGCGGAGCTTCAACAAGAATATTTAATATTAGTAATTTTGTTCAAACTACAGGCACCGTTAATCCATCGAGTTCTACAGGTGCAACTACCGTAAACATTTCTGGTAATTTTACTGGAACTGGTGGTGCTTTTGCTTCAGCAACAGCAATTTGGCATTTGAATTTTATTGGAGGAACTACTCAAACATATTCCAACACCGGCACAGCATTGAATTATGAACTTGTAGAAATTTCAAACAATTCTTTATTAAATTTAAGCTCGAATTTTGCATTGGGTGGAACAGGTTTGTCTGGTTGGCCCCAACTTACAGTTGATGCAGGAAGTACATTAACCGCAGGCACAAATTTAATTTCAACTAACGGAACAACAATTGTATTCAACATAAATGGAACAGTGCAAACTGCTAATACTATTGGATTTTCTGGAACTGCAGGAACTACAATTGTTTCTACTAATTCTCCTACAGTTAATTTAGGAAATGTATCTATCATTGAATACAATTCAACTCTTGCACAAGCAGTTACTTCCAGACCAGATTATGCTAATGTAACTATTACAAGTAATTCTACTAAAACACCAAGTGGTTCAATATCGCTTTCGGGTACTTTACTCATAAACACAACAGCTACTTTTGCTGGTAGCACATTCATTCATAACATCGCCGGCAACTGGGCAAACAATGGTACGTTTACATCAAATACAAGCACTATAAATTTTAACGGTTCTACTACACAAGCTATAGGAGGAACTTCTTCCACGACTTTTAATAATCTTACTATAGCTAATACCGATGCAACAGGCGTAAATATTGGCATAGCAACTACTGTAAATGGAGCTCTTACATTAACTGATGGTTATATAAATACCACTTCAACTAATCTGTTGACATTATCCAGTACCGCAACTTCCACTTCCGGTTCAGCAATCAGTTTTGTGAATGGACCGATTGCAAAAGTTGGAACTGCTGCTTTTGTTTTCCCAACTGGAAACGGAACTACTTGGGCACCGATAGGAATGTCAGCGCCTGCTGTTGGATCAACTTTTACTGGACAATATCTAAATCATTCAGGCAAGGTGGATGGGTACGATACAGCATTTGCGTTTTTGACATCACCTCTTCAAAAAGTGAGTTATGTAGAATATTGGACATTAAACAGAAATGTAGGAACAGATGCTGTAACTGTGAAATTATATTGGGAAAATGCAACCGCAAGCGGAATTAATAATTGCACTTCAAATGGTGATTTAGTGGTTGCTCATTGGAATACTGGTACAGGCAAATGGGAAGATGCCTCTACTCCTTCTGGAACATCAGCTTGTACCGGCAGTTGTGGCGCAGGTCAAGCCGGAACAGTTTCAACATCCGGTGCATGGAATTCATTCAGCCCTTTTACTTTCGGATCTAAAACTCGTGGTGGCGGTATTAATCCGCTTCCTGTTACTTTGCTTTCTTTCGATGCTAAACCGAATGGAAATGTTGTGGACGTAAAATGGACTACCGCTTCGGAATTTAACAGCGATTATGTTATGGTGCAGCGTTCAAAAGATGGAAATAATTTTGTGGATGTAGCAAAAGTGAATGCATCAGAAAACAGTTCTACAATAAAAAATTATTCTACTATAGATTACGAACCATATAACGATATTTCTTATTACCGCCTCAAACAAGTGGATAATAACGGCATGTTTACATACAGTGATTTAGCTGCTGTTAAATTTAATAACGCTGATGCGATTTCGGTTTATCCGAATCCGGCTGAAAGTGGAAAAGCGATTAATGTAAGTATTTCCGGTCAAAACGGAAAAGAAGTGCTGGTAGTTATTCGTGATTTGCCGGGAAGAGAATTTTATTCCAAAGTTATTTTAATTTCCAACGATAAAGAAGTAATTGCAATTGATCCTTCCGGAAAACTTTCTTCGGGTATTTATTTTATTGTGGCTACTTCGGATAATAACATTTATGAGAAAAAGATGGTGATAAAATAATGTTAGTGTGAATACTTGGGTTCTCAAACTGCGGAGAAATAATGCTAATAAAACTTGCATGAAAGAGGGGGAAGGATATTTGCTAAAGTTAATAAATACCGAAGCCAACTGTTAGAAAAAATGAATGTGAGTAATTCTATGGATTTAATTACGCAGGCAAAAAAATAAACGTAATCAGAGAAACCTCTCCATTAGTTACTGAATAATCACAATTTCCGTTCGGCAGTTTTCAACTCTTTTTTATGAAGAACATTGAGGTTATATTTTACACAACTAATTTCTTGTAGCGCACTCGTCTTGGTGTTGCATCGCCCAAGCGCATCTTTCGGTTTGCTTCGTATTCAGAATAACCACCTTCAAACCAATACACTTTTGAATCACCTTCAAATGCAAGAATGTGCGTACACACGCGGTCGAGGAACCAGCGATCGTGCGAAATAATTACTGCACATCCCGCAAAATTTTCCAAACCTTCTTCCAAAGCACGAAGCGTATTTACATCCAGATCATTTGTCGGTTCATCAAGAAGAAGAACATTGGCTTCTGATTTTAACGTGATGGCAAGATGCAAACGGTTTCGTTCACCGCCCGAAAGCACACCGCATTTTTTTCCCTGATCAGTTCCGGAAAAATTGAAACGCGAAATATATGCGCGAGAGTTCATCGGTTTTCCTCCAAGTAAAATATTATCCAATCCTCCGCTGATAACTTCGTACAATGTTTTGTTCGGATCAATATCGGTGTGCGCCTGATCCACATAACCCAATTTTACGGTGGGACCAATTTTGAATTCTCCTTTGTCGGGTTTTTCCTGTCCCATAATCATTCGAAAGATGGTGGTCTTACCAGAACCATTCGGACCGATGATTCCCACGATTCCCGCAGGAGGCAATCTGAAGTTAAGGTCTTCATACAACAATTTATCTCCGAATGCTTTTGAAACGACTTTCGATTCTATCACATCATTTCCAAGGCGCGGACCGTTGGGAATAAATATTTCGAGTTTCTCTTCTTTTGATTTCACATCTTCACCCATCATTTTTTCATAACTCTGCAGACGCGCTTTTTGCTGCGCCTGTCGTCCTTTCGCGCCTTTCTGAACCCACTCCAACTCGCGCTTCAAGAATTTCTGGCGTTTGCTTTCTGTTTTTTCTTCCAGTGCCAAACGTTTAGATTTTTGTTCTAACCAAGTGGAATAATTTCCTTTCCATGGAATGCCTTCTCCCCTGTCCAGTTCCAGAATCCATCCTGCAACGTTGTCGAGGAAATATCTGTCGTGCGTTACTGCAATGACCGTTCCTTTATAATTTTTCAAATGAAGTTCTAACCACTCCACCGATTCGGCATCCAAATGGTTTGTCGGCTCATCGAGCAAAAGAATATCCGGCTCCTGAATAAGTAATCTGCAAAGTGCAATACGCCTGCGTTCACCACCGGAAAGATTTTTTACCGAAGCATTGCTCTCAGGACAGCGCAACGCTTCCATTGCTTGTTCCAAGCGATTATCCAAATTCCACAGGTCGTGCTTATCAATTTCATCGGTGAGGCGTGCTTGTTTCTCTACGAGTTTGTTCATCTGCTCATCGGTCATCGGCTCGGAAAACTTGAGGTTCACTTCTTCGTATTGCTTGAGAATATCTACAAACTCCTGTGCACCTTCGCGCACAATTTCAATTACGGTTTTGCTGTCGTCAAGAATGGGTTCCTGATCCAACATGCCCATGCTGTAGCCGGGCGAAGCATGAATCTCGCCCTGATAACTGGTGTCCTTGCCGGAAATAATTTTCAGCAGCGTGGATTTACCCGAGCCGTTCAAACCGAGCACACCGATTTTTGCTCCGTAATAGAACGAGAGATAAATATCTTTTAAAATTGCTTTTTGGTTTTGCGGGAGCACCTTGCTCACATTCACCATCGAAAAAATTACCTGACGACCTTCTGACATAGTTAAAATTAGGATTTAGGAATGCGAATATACTAATGTCCGTCATTTCGGGCATTGCAAATTCATTATGAGTAAAGGAAAATTAAAATCAATTATTCTTTCAAATAATTTCACTTCGCCTTTTCTTTCAATGAATTCAAATATGTCCAGATTGCTAATTTATCTTTCTCATTCAGAAAATCAAACGAAGGCATATAGCATGGACCTGTTTCAGAATTAGGTAAAATTCCTCTTTACTAACTTTTATTTTTTCTCCAACAAGCGCAGATGGCTCAACCAACGGACAAAATACTTTTACGTTTTTGGGCAGAGAATCTTTAACAGTAAGATGATGGCAACTTAAACAGTTGCTCTTCACCAGATTTTCTCCCAACTCCGAAAGCGAACTTATTTTAACGGTGGTTTGCTGATTAGGTTCATCGAAAAGAAAAGCAATGATTGTATTAATTTCATTTTCGGGCAAGTATGAAAATCCATGCATCAACACTCTGCCTTTTTTAATCTGAGTGTAAACTTTTTCCTTACTCAACGTATCTTTAACATGAAGCAAAGATGGAAATTTTGGAGGCGTACCTTCCCTATTCACTCCATGACATCCGGCACAATTCTCACGAAAAAGTTCTTGTCCGGTTATTACCGTGTCTTTCAAAGATGTTTCAACATCAGCAGTTTTGTTTTTGTTTGAATTGCAACTACCAATCATAACAACAAAAATTGTCAGCGTGAACAACGTAAAAATTATATTTTTCATTTTCATATATATTTTCTTTTTTGCGAATATAAAAGGAATGAGCTATATAAAGAGAGACTTACATTATATTTTTATCGGCGACACACAAGCAGTTGTTTATAACTTCCTGTGCGCAGTTGTTTTAATTTTCTTCATTCCATAACTTTACAATAAAGAATTTTAATTTTGAAATTCGCTGCCATCGACATCGGTTCCAACGCCATCCGCCTTCTTATAACCGAAGTGCTTGAGAATGGTTCGGGCATAAAATTCAAACAACGTTTATTTGTCCGAGTTCCCATCCGACTGGGCGAAGACGTTTTTCTTCAGAAAACAATCTCAGAAGATAAATCCGAAAAACTTATTAAAGCGCTCGCTTCATTCAAAAATCTGATTGAACTGTTCGGAGTTAAAAATTATCTGGCTTGCGCCACTTCTGCTTTTCGCGAAGCCGAGAACGGAAAAAAAGTAATTGATAAAATAAAAGACACCGCAGGAATAAAAATCGAGATCATTGACGGCAAACGTGAGGCGGAAATAATTTACTCCTGCCATGTAGCTGAAAAATTAAATCACAATAAATCCTATCTCTATGTAGATGTAGGTGGTGGCAGCACCGAACTCACGCTGTTTGCAAAAGGAAAATTAATTTTCTCCAATTCATTTCCTGTTGGAACGGTTCGATTGCTCTACGATAAAGTTTCGGTAAATGAATGGGAAAAGTTGAAAGAGACCGTTAAAGAAATCAGCAAGGATCATTCTCCAATCATCGCCATTGGCACAGGAGGAAACATCAATAAAATATTCAAAATGCTGGATTCGGAAAATAAATACATAGGGTACAAAGAAATGAAAGATATATACGAAGAACTTTCTGCCATGAGCGTGGAACAGCGCATAAAAAAATTCGGATTCAAAGAAGATCGCGCCGATGTAATAGTTCCTGCGGCAAAAATTTATCTCTCCATTATGAAATGGGCTGACATCAGCGACATTTATGTTCCTAAACTTGGTTTAGCTGATGGCATCATTAATTTGTTGTACGAAAAACAAACTGCTTCTGCAAAATAATTTTACTGCTCGTAATATGCGATAGGCGTGCTTCCTGTGGGATTTGGAAGAAATCCCTGAATGGTCAATATTTTTTTTCTCCTATGATATTCTATCGTGTATCCTGAAGGTGTAACCTTTGTAGGATTTGGATAAACGGTCATGTAAATGGTTTTATGTTTTTTATCAAGCGTATAAGAAAGTGTATCAATGTGCGGATCGTGAAAAAAAATCAAAATATTTCCTTTGAAAATTAATTTGGTCTTCGGAATATTATTGGTTTGCTCGTTCCAAGTGCCTTGCAGTTGATCTTCAGTAGGGCATTTTGCACAGGAATATATCAAAGCAAGCAAGAGTGCAGCAAAAGCGAAAACTATTTTTCTTCTATTCATTGAACACGAAGGTAGAGAAAAAAATTAATATCTGCTATTGAAACTTATTCGGGGAAAAAGATCGGATGCTTTTCGTTATACTTTCTTAAATACAAAAAAACAGCATCGCGCTTTTGTTTTCTTTTCAATTTTTTAAAATCATTGTACAGTGCCTGATCCCGTTGTAAAAGAATTTCCATATTATCAGCATTAAATCCAATAATTTTTCCTGATTGAAAATCAAGAATGAATTGTTCAGTGGAATAAACATATCTGGGTGTAGGATTGTAACCGAATCCTCCATAGCCATATCCGTAAGCAAATGGATCGTTAGCCACCTTTGTAGCAATGGTTGCCACGAAATGACACAAACCTCCAATAACAACTATTCGGTTAAAATCTGTACCATGATTGATATAAACCGATCCGTTGGAGCAATAACCCCAGATAGTATTTGTTTTAATTTCCTGTTGATTGCCGGTGTTATCAATAAATTGAATTGTAGAATTTTCAAGAACACGTTTCAGGAAATCCCTGTCATTTTTATTCGATTTAGAAACAATTTGCGAAGTTGGAATCGGATTATTATTTTTAAAATCTTCAAGCGTAATATAAATTCCATCTCTAAAAACAAAATCCTTGTCGTATTGAACTGCTTTTTGCTGAGCGAAAACAAATGTGCTGATTAGCAAATTAGCTGATATGAGGATGAGTAGTATGTGTTTTGTTTTCTTCATTCACTAATCCGCTAATTTACCCATCGGCTAATCATTTTTCTCGTTGCCTCACCGCTTCATAAACGATCACTGCACAACTTGCTGAAACATTCAGCGAATCGGTTTTTCCAAGCATCGGAATTTTTATTTGTTCATCGGCAGATGAAAGCCATTTTTGAGAAAGCCCATCTGCTTCGGTTCCTAAAACAATTGCTGAAGGAACTGACAAATCAGATTTTGAATAATTATTTTTCGCGGTTAGCGCAGCAGCAAATGATCTGATATTTTTTTCTTTTATAAATTTTATCACCTCATCCGAATCAGCAGCAACTACTTGCTTTGAAAAAATACATCCAATGCTTGAACGGATGACATTCGGATTATAAATATCTGTTTTGGTATCGCACACAATAACCGCATCAACTCCCGAAGCATCCGCAGTACGAAGGATTGCTCCAAGGTTGCCGGGTTTCTCCACTGATTCAAGAACAATGAATAAAGGAACTGCGGATAATTTCAGATCCTTCAATCGCAAATGTTTTGGAACAACCAACGCAAGCAAGCCATCCGAATTTTCTCGATATGTGATCTTTTCGAAAACTTCTTTATTGATTTTCACCAGATGAGAAGCCGAAGCAATTAACTCTTTACTTTTCTTTCCTGCAATATCCTCGCAGACAAAAAGAGTTTTTATGGTAAAGCCGTTTTCTTTCGCCATCATAATTTCCCTCAATCCTTCTACTACAATTAAATCCTGCAACTTGCGCTCCGAAGATTTCTCTTTTAGCTTAAGAACATTTTTAATTCTTGGATTGGAGGTGCTGATGATCTTTTCTTCCATACTGCAAATTTACAAATAGCATTCAATTCGTACATTTGCGCCCTTATGTCAGCGGTAAAAAATTATCTTTCACTGGTAAAATTCAGTCACACTATTTTTGCAATGCCGTTTGCGGTGATTGGTTTTTTTCTTGGAACAACACAAACTGCAACCAACTTAAATTCTTCTCCCTGGTATGTTGGCGGAGAAATTAAACTGTTGCTCGTGATCTTCTGCATGATATTCGCCCGAAGCGCAGCAATGGCTTTCAATCGCTGGGCAGATTACAAGTTTGACAGCGAAAACGAAAGAACCAAGATCAGGGAAATACCGAAAGGAATTATCTCGCGCGGCAATGCATTATTTTTTGTGATCGCAAATTGCATTCTTTTCATCATAATAGCTTTTTTTATTAATCGGATTTGCTTTTATCTTTCTCCGGTGGCGCTGATTGTAATTTTAGGATACAGCTACACCAAACGATTTACTCCGCTTTGTCATTTGGTGCTCGGGCTTGGGTTGGCGCTTGCACCCATCGGTGCGTTCCTTGCCGTAACGGGAGAATTCAAATTGCTGCCTCTTCTCTACGCTTTCGTGGTGCTTTTTTGGGTTAGCGGATTTGATATTATTTATGCTTTGCAGGATGAAGAATTTGACCGCTCGCAAAACTTAAAATCAATTCCGGTTTATCTCGGAACAAAAAATGCGCTGCTGCTCTCCCGCTTTCTTCACCTTATTGCTGCATCTCTTGTGTTATATGCCGGATACACAGCAGAATTTCATTTGTGGTATTGGATCGGAGCGGCAATTTTTATTTTCCTGTTGATTTACCAGCACACATTGGTAAAACCAAACGACCTTAGCAAAGTAACTCTTGCCTTTGCCACCACAAACGGAATTGCAAGCGTGGCGTTTGCTTGCTTTTTTCTGCTGGAATTATTTTCTTGAAATTAATTTGGATGCTGAACTCTCGCACGAAGTACGCTTCGTGCTTTGGAAGAAGGATTTGGAAAACTTTGCAGGCTGTGCTGTTATCATATCGCACGACCGCTGGTTCCTCGATCGCGTTTGTACGCACATACTTGCCTTTGAAGGCGATTCAAAAGTGTATTGGTTTGAAGGTGGCTATTCTGAATACGAAGCGAATAAGAAAATGCGCCTGGGTGATGCAACTCCAAGACGAGTGCATTACAAGAAATTAGTTATCCAAAATCTTAAACTCAACCCGTCTGTTTAATTGCATTCCTTTGGGATCGGCTTTACCGTTAATTCTATTTGGTGAAATGGGCTGAGCATCGCCATATCCTTGCGCAACAAGGCGCATTCTGTTCACCCCTTTAATAATCAGGTATTGAACCACGGCATCGGCTCTTGATTGAGAAAGTTTTAAATTAACATCGGGCTTGCTTCCTGCATCATCCGTGTGTCCGCCAATTTCAACTTTCAGTTTATCCTGTACGTTTAACAGAGTTACAAGTTTGTCAAGTTCAACATTCGATTCTTTTCGCAAGGTGGCTTTTCCGCTATCGAAGAAAATATTATTGAGAACTATTTTTGCTCCTTTCTTTATTTTATCAAGAACGATATTTTTTTTGATTTCGGAATATGATTTTTCTTTCGGCGCATTTATGTTTTCCGATTGAAACAGATAACCATCGGCTTCGAACGAAATGTTAAAGTCGTTTCCTCGCTCAAGATTGAAATAATATTCGCCTTTTGCGTTGGTGGGATAGGTTCCGATTTCAGCAGATGATTTATTGTCGGTTACAATCACTTTTGCATTTGCTATCGGATTTTTTTCTTTATCCAATATGGTTCCGCTTACCGAAATGGTTCCCAGCATTTTTGCAGTTTCCATCACAATGTCTCTCTTAAAATCGTACTCATCTAGTTTTTTTGGCAAATCCATTGTTTCGTTCATTGGCAAAAAACCATCCGCTTCGTAGCAGAAAGAATAACTTTCACCACCTTTTCCGGGAAGATCGAATGAATAAGTGCCATCGGGTTTTGGTCCGTAAACGCCCACCACTTTTTTACCTGTATTATCTTTTGCAGTAATTTTTACTCCTGAAATTACTTCTCCGGTTCGTGTTGCTACTTTTCCATAAACCGAAATGCTTCCAAGCGGCTTGAAGTCGAAATTTTTATCAACCTCTTTGTATTCGCCAAGTGGAGAAGCGGAAATAATTTCAGTGAAAGACCGGAAGCCATCGGCTTCGTAACGAATGGAATAAGTTTTTCCTGATCTGCCGGGATTCAAGGGCAAAACATATTTCATTGTTCTGGAATTAGGATGAACTTCCTGTGCAACAGTTCCCGATTCTAAATCAGTGGCAGTAATTGTTACATACGCCATCATGGTATCTTTTATTCCTGTGAAAGAAACTTTTCCTTTAAGAAGCGTAACGGGAATTACAGTACGTTGCGGAATGGTAACCATATAAATATCCTGTTCGCCTTTTCCTTCGGCTCGAACGGAAGAAAAATAACCGCGCTTGCCATCGGCAGAAACCACATAAAAAATATCGTCATCGGTTGTGTTGATTGGATACCCCATGTTTTGCGGAGGTGTCCATCCAGAATCTCCCATCATTGAAAAGAAAATATCAAATCCGCCCATTGTATTGTGACCGTTTGAACTGAAGAATAATGTTTGCCCGTCAGGATGCATGAAAGGCGCATCTTCATCATAAGGTGTATTGATGGTGGGACCAAGATTGGTTGCCTTGCTCCATTTTCCTGTAGGAAGTTTTACGCATTTGTAAATATCTTCTCCGCCAAATCCACCTGGACGGTCGCTCACAAAATAAAGTGTATTTCCATCGGGCGAAAGACAAGCGCTGGGTTCGTGATATTGGGTGTTGATATCGGTAATATCTCCCGGATCAGTTCCAAGCATATAACCATACGACCATTGATCGCCATCTAATTTGCTATAGAAAATACTTCCATCTTTATCATCTTTATAATAAAGTAATTGTTGTCCGTCAGCAGAAATTCCTACAACCGCTTCACTGTTCCATGTATTGATGTGCGTACTTAATGGTTTTGCTTCACTCCATGTTCCATCATCTTTTCTATTTGTTACCCAAATATCTTCGCGGTATTTATCATAAATATCTCTGTTGTCGTTCCCTCCGGTTGCTGCATTAAATCTTTTTGAAGTAAAATATAATTGAGATTCATCTGCAGTAATTACCGCTCCGTAATCAGGGTAAGGAGAATTTACGCTATCACCAAGATTAGTGATGGTGCATTTAATTGGAGAACCTACAAGAATCTTAGCTGTTTTGCAAATTTCTATTCTTCGATTTAAATCTTTTACTGTGGCGAGGTCTCCCATGTTAATACATCCTCTGAATTTTTCAAACATAGCAAGCGATTCATCAAAACGGTAGGTGAGGTGATATGCTTCGCCAAGAAGTTTATATACAAGTTCCGAACATTTTTTTTCGTTAGGTTCATCGGGAACATATTTGCGTGAAGCTTTGGGTGCAGCGGCTTCAAGATATTCAACGGCTTTAGATTTTTCGGAAGATGAAAGCAGATAAAGTTGACCGATCTTAAAATTTACATTTGCATTGGAAGGATCCCACCTGTGAAGCTGTAATAAAGTGCCAAGCGCTGTGTCATTAAAATTTTCCATCATCATCAGATTTGCCTGAGTGAAGAGTGCTCTGAATTTTGCTTTGTCGTATGTTCTGGCAATGGTGATGGAATCCTGAGAGAATGTGTAACCGGAAAATAAAATGAACACTAATAAAAAAAGAAGTTTGGCTTTACTGCGGTTCATGGCATTTGGATAAGTGGCAAAAATAATGATTTAAGGATAATAGGAATAGAAAATATTAAACCTAAATCAGATAGTTGAAAAGATAGAAACCTGCAAATTATCTTTGCATTCAGATAGCAATTGAGTAATAGTTTTTTTGAAAACAGGATGAATAAGCTTTCCGGCAATTTCGGCAAGAGGCACAAGTGTAAATCTTCTTTCGTGAAGGTAAGGATGTGGAATTTGCAGGTTTGAAGATTTGATAATCTCATGATTGAAAAACAAAATATCAATATCAATTATTCTTGCTTCCCACTTTTCATTTCGCTTTCTTCCAATAATATTTTCGATGGAAAGAATTTCAGATAAAAGTTTTTCGGCAGATAATTTTGTCTTAATACAAATAACCTGATTCAAGAAATTGCTTTGGTTCGTATTTCCCCAAGCTGCCGTTTCATATAAAGATGATTTAGAAATAACTTCTCCAACAGTTTTTTCAATCTGTTCAATCGCCTGCGACAAAAAAAAATCTCTTTTGCCAATATTGCTTCCAAGTAAAAGGTAGGCGGTGTTCATGATGAATTAACAAAGCGCGAATGTACGAATTGCAAAATTCGATGCTGATTTTTCTTATGTTTGCTTCCTAAATTATACTATCATGAAACCATTCTGGGGATCCTTTCTTGGAACGCTTGCTGGCGTTTTTCTAACATTCCTTTTTATATTTCTAATTATATTGGGAATAACCGTTTCTTCTATCTCTAAACTTTCTGTTCAGGGAGAAAAGACGATTAAAGTGAGGCATAAATCCGTTCTGCATATCACTTTCAACGGACCTATCTCAGAACGTTCTGCAAAAAATCCTTTCGAGAATTTTAACTTTGGTGATGCTGAACATCAGCCATTAGGATTAAATGATATTCTTTCCAACATTGAAAAAGCTAAAACCGATCCTAATATTCTCGGAATTTATCTCGACATTTCTTCCATTCCTGCCGGCATTGCTACGCTCGAAGAAATCAGAAACGCGCTTCTTGATTTTAAAGAATCAAAAAAGTTTATTGTTTCTTACAGCGAAGGTTACGCGCAGGGAGCATATTATCTTGCTACAGTATCTGATAAAATTTATTTGAATCCCGAAGGAATGGTTGACTTTAAAGGACTCGGCACCGAAATGATGTTCTTCAAAAAGATGCTTGATAAATTGGATGTGGATGTTCAGATATTCCGCCACGGAAAATTTAAGAGTGCAACGGAACCATTCTTCCTTGATAAAATGAGTACCGCAAGCAGAGAACAAGTGCTTACTTATTTGCATTCCATCTGGAATTATACGCTCGAAGGGATTTCAAAGCAACGGAATATTTCTGTTGAAGAACTGAATAGGTATTGCGACAACATGCTTATCAATAATGCTGCTTCATCGCTCACCTATAAATTGGTTGACAAACTTGTTTACAAAGATGAAATGCTGGAAGAACTTGCAAAGCTTACCGGACAAAAAGCGGATAAAATAAATTCTGTTGACATGCATAAATACACGCATGCTCCTTCAAAGAAAAATGAACCGTTCACAAAAAATAAAATTGCCATCATTTATGCAACCGGAGAAATTACAGGCGGAGAAGGCGATGATAAAAATATTGGTTCGGAAGGAATTTCAAAAGCTATCCGCGAGGCACGATTGGATGAGAACGTGAAAGCAATTGTTTTGCGCGTTAATTCTCCGGGCGGAAGCTCACTTGCTTCGGATGTGATTTGGAGAGAGATGAAGCTCGCTGAAAAAGAAAAACCTGTAGTAGTTTCTATGGGCGATGTTGCCGCTTCGGGTGGATATTATATTGCATGTGCGGCTGATGCCATTGTTGCGCATCCAAATACCATCACGGGTTCCATCGGTGTGTTTGGCGTATTCCCAAATATGAAAGGACTTTTTGAAAACAAACTTGGTATTACAGTAGATACCGCAAAAACGAACAAACATTCTGATTTTGGAAATCCATTCCGCGCTATGGGAAAAGACGAAGGCGAAGTGGTTCAGAAATGGATTGAAGATGTGTATCAGGATTTTATCGGTAAAGTTGCTGAAGGAAGACACAAAACCAAAGACGAGATTGACAGCATAGGGCAGGGCAGAGTGTGGAGCGGTGCCGATGGAATAAAAATTGGTTTGGTGGATAAGTTTGGCGGACTGAAAGATGCCATTGCGCTTGCGGCAGAAAAAGCAAAACTTAAAGTTTATAAAACCATTGAACTTCCAAAACAAAAAGATGCATTGGAGGAATTAGTTAAAAATGCTTTTGACCAAGACGTAATGATTGAGAAAAAACTGAAAGCCGAATTTGGCGATACCTATCAGAACTACAAAAACCTTCAAAGCGTTTTAAAATACAAAGGAGTTCAGGCGCGGCTTCCTTATGATATATTGATTTATTGAAATGAATCCACCCTTTCCCTCTCAAAGAGAAGAAAATTAGGATAAACTGTGTTTTTACACTTATTTTCAAGGAAAGTTCAAACACGACCAGTTTGAACTCTAATTGTGTTGGTTTGACATGCAACTGCGCGGGTTTGGTCTTTCATTGGTGCAGTTTGAACCCAAACTGCGCGTGATACACATCTAATTGAGCGGGTTGGATATGCAATTGTTACTGTTTGACATCAAACTCGCTGTGTTGCAATTCAAATCGGTACAGTTGGCTTTCAAATTGTGTGTGTGTGAAATACAATTCTCCCAGTTTGAGTTCAAACCGGTCTGGTTGTATCTCCAATTGTGATTATTGCATCTCTCATTAGCGCGATTTGAACTTTCATTGTTTTTATGAGTTTTGCTTTGAAAAGGATATGTAGTAAAATACCTTATATTTATATTCTGTTATTTATTTGTTGGTTTGCTCAATCTTTAATTAAGATGAAAAAAATTTACATAATCATATTATTTGCATTTGTCTTCTTTTCTGCCGATGCGCAGACAAATGTTTATCACCCGTTTCCTGATTCAAATGCATATTGGAATTCATATAAATCTTGGATGGTTAATAGCAATCCTCCAGTCGGAGTTGATGTAATCATTTGGGATTGGATTGTGGGTGATACAGTAATAGGAAGTTTCACTTATAAAAAAATAAAAGAATATACGTATTGTCAGAATAATGCCGCAACTACTTTAGGGTTAGCTGCATTATTAAGACAAGATTCAATCCAGAAAAAAGTATTTTTATTTAATGGACATGGAGATACTCTTCTTTATGACTTTAATTTATCAGTAGGGGATACAATTCCGAAATGGTATATCAATACCACATATCCACAAAACAAAATTTCTTCCATTGATTCAATATTGATTGGAACAACTTATCGAAAACGATTTAATATTTCTATGGGTGGTTGTTGCGGACCCCAATCTTTAATTGAAGGCATAGGAAGTACAATGGGATTATTTCTGCCACTTGACCAAGGGGTGGAACATGGTTCAACTTTACAATGTTTTAGTCATAATGGGCAAACTCTATATCCTAATTCTACTGGCAGTTGCAATTTCGATGTAGGAATTAATAATATTATTTGTCAAGTTTCACAAGGTTG
>PLUL01000065.1 GCA_003164895.1 Bacteroidota bacterium
TTGTCGGGTGGACGAGATTTGAACTCGCGACCTCTCGCACCCCAAGCGAGTGCGCTACCGGGCTGCGCCACCACCCGAATCTTTTATGGAATATTCTTACAAAGAACTGATTGCTTTTTTAGATTTGCAAATCTAAAAATTATCCTCCTTGAAGTTTTGTAGCGCAAATATAATATTCCTTGCTTTAGCAAATTTTTTGCTGATTACAGCTTCGTTTTCCCAAGAACAAAATCCGAAATTCACCGTCAGCGGATATATTAAAGAGCAATCAACCGGTGAATTTTCTATTGGTGCGAATGTGTATCTCAAAAAGAAAAATTCAGAAGAAGAGCGAAAGGGAGTTGTAACAAACGCTTACGGATTTTTTTCCATCACGTTGGAAAAGGGCGATTATCAGATGACGGTAAAGTATCTTGGCTTCAACGATTACACACAGGATATTACACTCGATAAAGACATCCGTGTGAATATTTCCATGAAAGAAAAGGCAGTAACAGCCAAAGAAGTTGAAATTGTAGGAGAGAAAAGCGATGAGAACGTAACCAAAAGCGAAATGGGAACAATGACTTTGGAAGTGGAAAAGATAAAAGCACTTCCGTCTTTCATGGGAGAAATGGATATTTTGAAAACCATTCAACTTCTTCCCGGTGTTCAATCCGCAGGAGAAGGAAATACCGGATTTTATGTTCGCGGCGGAGGACCGGACCAGAATTTAGTTTTGCTGGATGAAGCGGTGGTTTACAATACCGGTCACCTGTTCGGATTTTTTTCGGTGTTCAATGGCGATGCAATAAAAAATGTGGAGCTCATAAAAGGAAGCATGCCGGCACAATATGGCGGACGGCTTTCATCCGTGCTGGATGTGCAGATGAAAGATGGCAATACACAGAAAACGCAAGTTGAAGGCGGGATCGGACTTATCGCTTCACGTTTGACAATTCAGGGACCTATTAAGAAAGACACTGCCTCTTATATTATTTCAGCCAGAAGAACGTACGTTGAATTACTCAAACCATTTGCCAAGCTGTTTACAAAGAATAATGCGCTAAGCGGTTCCTCCTATTATTTTTACGACCTGAATGCCAAAGCGAACTGGCGGTTGTCCGACAAAGACAGAATCTTTCTCAGCGGATATTTCGGAAGAGATGTTTTTAATTTTTCTGACGGATCAGCTTTCAATGTGAACATGCCATGGGGAAACGGAACCGCCACGCTGCGATGGAATCATCTGATCAATCAAAAACTTTTTGTAAACACGTCTGCTGTTTTCAGCGATTATAAGTTTGGTTTTAATTCTACCGAAGACGAGTTTTCTTTCAAATTGCTTTCGGGCATCCGCGATTGGAACGGAAAAGTAGATTTCAGTTATTTTCCCAACTCGAAGCACAGTATAAAATTTGGCGTGAATTATATTTTTCATACGTTCACACCGAATGAAACAAGCGCAAAATCCGGTGACGTGACGCTTAACCTCGGTCAAGCTCCAAAACTTTTTGCACACGATGCTGCGGCTTATATAGGCGATGATTTCGACATTACAAAAAAAATCCGCTTGAACGTAGGGCTTCGTTATTCTTATTTCATGCAGGTTGGTCCGTTTGAGCGATATATAAAAAGCCCGATCAACGGACAAATACTCGATACCACAAAATACAGCGCAGGGCAAAAAGTTGCGGATTACGGAGGATTGGAACCCCGCGCATCCATTCGTTTTATACTCGACAAAAACTCTTCCCTCAAAGCCGGATTCGACCAGAACTACCAGTACGTTCATCTTGCCTCTGTTTCTTCCGTTTCGCTTCCCACAGATATCTGGATGCCGAGCACATCAGTTATCAAACCTCAGTTCAGCCGACAATATGCGCTCGGATATTTCAGAAACTTTGACAATAATAAATTTGAAACTTCGGTGGAAATTTATTACAAGGACATGCGAAACCTGATCGAGTTTAAAGAAGGAGCGCTGCCCGATCAGAATATAAAAGACAATGTGGACAACGCTTTTACCTTCGGAAGAGGATGGTCGTATGGCGCGGAATTTTTTCTGAAGAAACGCATGGGAAAATTTACAGGATGGATCGGATACACGCTTGCATGGACATGGGAAAAATTCGATTCGCTCAATCAGGGAAAAGTTTTTCCCGCCAAGTACGACCGAAGGCACGATTTTTCCGTTGCGCTCACGTATGAATATAATTCGCACTGGACCTTCGGAAGCGTTTTTGTTTTTGCAACCGGAAACACTGCTACGCTTCCTGAATCGTGGTATTTCATAGAAGGACGAATGATTCCCGAATACGGTGCAAGAGATTCGTATCGCATGGTTCCGTATCACCGCCTTGACCTTTCGGTTACATTTACTCCCGACAGGAAAAATGTTATTACACGGCAGAAAACCCGTTGGGAAAAAAGAATGGCGAAAAAAAATATTGACATCAGCGGAAAAGAAATGCCTTACAAATGGTACAGGGATATGAAAAGCACATGGATTCTTTCCGTTTACAATGTGTATAACCGGCATAATCCATATTTTATTTATTTTGATAATACAGGAAGCGCATATAACGGAACCTTGAATATAATGGCAAAACAAGTTTCACTTTTCCCGACTCTGCCATCAATCACCTGGAATTTCAAATTTTGAAAATGAATAAGCTGATTAAAAATAGATGGCTCCGTTTTACTTTATACTTTTTAGTTTTTGCAGTTTACGTATTTTCTTCCTGCCAGAAAGTTATTACCGTAAAACTTCCTCCTGCAGTGCAAAAAATTTGTGTGGATGGAAAAATTGAACCCGGAATGCCACCGTATGTTATTCTCACGCACAACACGCCTTATTTTGGCCCGACAGATGTAAACTCGCTGCAAAATATGTTTGTGCATGGTGCGGTGATAAATGTTTCCAACGGAGCCACCACCGTTACGCTTACAGAATATTGTTCAAAGAGTTTGCCCGATTCTCTCCTCGCACTTGTTGCTGCGTTCACAGGTGTGGATACTTCATCTCTGAAACTTTTTAATTATTGTCTTTACACTACGTTCAATAAGAATATATGGGGAACCGTAGGCACCACTTACAACCTTACCATTAATGCCGATGGAAAAGTTTATACTTCCTCCACTTCCATTCTCACTCCCATTCCGCTGGATAGAACCTGGCACAAATATTTAACGGTGAATAATGCCGGCGACTCGCTTGGATTTATTTACGCTCATCTCTCCGATCCTCCTTTGGTTGGAAATTGTTACCGCTGGCTGGCGATGCGGAAAAAGAAAGACCAGTCTTTTCTTCCTCCGCCCGGCTCGGCATTCAATGATAAATTTATTAACGGACAAAGTTTTGATTTTTCGTACAACCGCGGCATGGTGCCCAACTCCACCGCGCCCGATGATAAAAATGAAGAAGCAGGTTATTTTAAAAAAGGCGATACGGTGTATGTGAAATTTTGCACCATTGATATTCCATCGTATAATTTTTTCTTTCAGGAAGATGTTGCAATTTACAGCCAGGGAAATCCATTTGCATCGCCCTCCTCGGTGCCGAGCAATGTGTATCCGCAGGGAGAAGCGCTGGGTGTGTGGTGCGGTTATGGAGTTTCAAAAGATACGGTGGTGTTTAAATAAAAATTCTCTCAGATATTTCTGAATGCTTTTTCTTTTTGCGATTGGAAACTATTTCCGTACATTTATCAAATAAATTCTTTTATATGAAAAAATATTTACTCATTGCCTTGATTGCATTTGCAGTAATTGCAAAGGCACAAGTAGCATTGGAACACACATATGATTCAGCTGGTTCCTTTATTGCTTATCCTTCACAAGCACAATTATATATTATAAAATTGGAAGTTGATAGCGAAAAATATGTATTTGTTGATAGGATTAATAAAGCAGTTAAATTATATAATTTAAATCATACGCCTTGGAAAGTTATATCTTTTGCTGGTACAATAGACTTAGATCCAAATTCTAATGCACAAGAAATAATGTATATATCTCAACATTTATTTAATACTGATGATAAAATTGAATTTCTATATGCTGACATAAACGCAAACACTCCAGATTGTGTAACACAAATAATAAATGAGGATGGCAATATATAATATATTGTTTACTGAAAACCATGCCGGTCCATGGGTTAAGGCAAATTTTCCAGAAGCCCAACTTCCAATATACAATACAAGTGCTGGTACAAAAATGATATTGAGTTTAACCAATGGTAAAGCAAATGTTTATAGTTTAACTGGTACTTTAACCGCAGGTATAAAAGGGTATACAAATAATGGATTATTAACCAATTTAGTTTCTAATCCTTATCCCAACCCAACAAACAATACTACGCGGGTTGATTATACTTTGCCAAACGGAGTTAACCAAGGCGAAATTGTTTTTTACGATTTGCAAGGCAAAGAAATAAAACGCTTTAAAGTGGATAGAACTTTTGACAGTTTGCTTATTTCCACAACGGATATTCCGGCAGGCACCTATTATTACCAGTTGCAAACCTCCAGCCAAGCCAGCGGTGGAAAAAAGTTGGTGGTGGTGAAGTAATTTTTTTCTGAAAAATCCTTTTTGCCTTCACAACCTTTATATCTTTATTTCCCAAAATAAATTTTATGAGCGAACATGTTAAATGCTTAATCATCGGTTCAGGTCCTGCAGGATATACTGCCGCAATTTATGCCGCACGCGCTGATCTAAAACCTCTTGTCATTGCCGGCGTGGAACCGGGCGGACAATTAATGACTACCACCGAAGTGGAAAATTTTCCCGGCTACCCGAAAGGAATTCAAGGTCCTGAAATGATGGAAGATTTTCGCAAGCAGGCAGAACGCTTTGGAACCGATATTCGCTATTCATTTGTTTCAGCAGTGGATTTTTCTTCCAAGCCCTACAAAGTGACGGTGGATGAAAAGCAAACCATTCTTGCAGATACAATTATTATTTCTACAGGAGCTACGGCTAAATGGCTCGGCATTGAATCGGAACAGCGATTGAGAAAATTAAGCGGAGGCGTTTCTGCCTGTGCCGTATGCGATGGATTTTTTTTCAAAGGACAGGATGTGGCGATCGTAGGCGGTGGCGATACTGCCGCTGAGGAAGCTACATATCTTGCCAAGCTCTGCAAAAAAGTTTACATGATCGTGCGGAAAGATTTTTTGCGCGCATCAAAAGCGATGCAGCGCAGAGTTGAAACCACTCCCAACATTGAATTGCTTTACAATCACGAAACCAAAGAAGTTCTTGGCGAACAAGGAGTTTCAGGTGCATTATTTAAAAATGTAAAAACAGGTGCGGAGCGAAAAGTTGACATCACCGGATTTTTTGTCGCCATCGGTCATCAGCCCAATACAGAAATCTTTAAAGGAAAAATTGATCTGGATGAACAGGGATATATTAAAACGGTTTTGGGAACCACCAAAACAAATGTGGAAGGAGTTTTTGCCTGCGGAGATGTTCAGGATAAACATTATCGTCAGGCAGTAACTGCGGCAGGAAGCGGATGCATGGCTGCGTTGGATGCCGAGCGTTATCTCAGCTCACAAGGAAATCACTGAATCTCCAAAGCAGAAATTTATTAGTTTTATTCTCCTTATATTTACGAACAAAATCTGCTTTTGCATTTCTTCATGACAAGAAAAATTATTCCATATTTATTTTTATTATTTATTTTCCTTTCTTCATTTTCCATTTGCTCGGCTCAGATCAAACATGGTGAAATGCTGGAGCTGAACGATGTGTATGATTCCGCTTATGGAATAAATGTCTATGATAAATTAAACAGAAATATTGGCGGTGATTCTGTTCGTAACGATGGAAAAGGATATGCGCAGCAAGGATGGATCGAAGATTATTATCCGAACAAGCAGGTACTGCACAAAGGATATTACATTGACGGGCAACTGAAAGCGTATAAAAATTTTTTTCCGAACGGACAATTGGAGCGAGAATTTAAAATGACGGATTTGAATAAAAGTTCCATGACAGTTTTTTATCCTGATGGTAAGCTGCGATCCAGCATCAGCTATTCGGGATCGGATGTTTTAAAAGAAGAAGATTATTATTCAAGCGGGCAGCTTTCTTATATAGAAGAAAACAATAAGAAAGGCGGATATTATATTCAGCGAAAATTTTATAATCCGAATGGAAAACCAACTTCGCTTTTGGAGATTACCAACGAGAAAAAGAAAATTTATTCCAGCAAAGAATATTACGACAATGGAAATATAAAAGAAGAAGGCGACTTGATTTATAATGACGGTATTAGTGATTACCAAAAAAATGGCAAATGGAAATTTTATGACGAAAGCGGAAAATTAAAGGAAGAAAAATCTTTTACCAAAGGTGAAGAGGATTAGTTTGAAGCTGTTTAAAAAAAAATTATATTATGTATTTTTGTAATAAAAAGGAAAGTAAACGAACACACTAAGCCAAAACACGATTTCATATTTTAATTCCAATAATACAAACATCATCTACCTGTTCCAGATTGCCTTTCCACGCGCTAAGAGTTTTACCCAATAATTCTTTTTGCTCCGCTAATGATTTATCGCTTAGCACTAATAAAATTCCTTCCAATTGTTTGTACTTGAATTTTTTTCCTTTCGGTCCGCCAAATTGGTCGGCATAGCCATCGGTAAAGAGATAGAAAGTAGTCGGGAGTTCAGGGTTGAGGGTTGAGAGATTAATCGTGTGTGTTGTGAATGGTTTTCGGTTATCGTATTTGCCGATGGGTTGTTTGTTGGCGGTAATATCAATCAACTTTCCTTCTTGAATGTACCATAGCGGATTGTTTGCTCCGCTCCAATGTATTTCATTCGTTATTTTATTAATCGCAAGCAAAGAAATATCCATGCCATCCTTCACATCGGTATCGCTCTTTTCAAAAGTTTCTATAACAAGATCGGTTACTTTGTCTAATATTTTTCCAGTGTCGCGCAAACCAAATTCTTTAATGGTGCGGTTAAGCGCATTGCTGCACACAAGAGAAACCATCGCGCCCGGCACTCCGTGACCTGTGCAATCTGCGGCAGCGATAAAAATAATGTTATCCCGAACTTCCATCCAATAAAAATCTCCTGCCACAATATCTTTTGGAGTGTACAAAATAAAACTATCGGGTAAATATTTTTTTACATACTCGTTCGGAGGCAAAATGGCTTCCTGTAATCTTTTTGCATAGGTGATGGAATCAATAATTTCTTTTTGATGTTCCTCTACTTTTTTCTTCTGCTGCTCTACTTCTGTTTTCTGTAATTCAATAATGTGGTTTTGTTTGCGCGTAACCCGAAGCGACCTGAATATAAATCCTGCAAACACAACTACCAAAAGCAACCCTACGATAACCGACCAAGTAATTATTTGCTGTTTACGTTTTTCTCCCAATGCGATTGCATCTTTTTTGTCCTGATCAAATTTCAGTTGCTGCTCTCGTTTTTCAAATTCCATTTGCGATTCTTTCTGCACTAAATTTTTCGCACCTTCCACATTGGTCAACGTATCTTTTTCTGCGGTGTATTTTTTGTAGTAGTACAATGATTTTTCAAATTGCTTCAAATCAAAATAATCACCGCTTAATATTTCGCTTGCGTTTTTTATTTGTTCCGCATCATGGACGCTGTCAGCAATGGCAAACGCACGTATAGCATATTTTTCCGATTGAGTAAACTTCTTCTGAAGTTGAAAATGTATGGCTAAACTATTTAGTGCAAGCGCTATATCGCTTTGACTTCCTAATTGCTTATATAATTCTAAGGATTTGTTAAGATAGGATAATGCTTGAGGAAAATCATTCAGTTCCCAATATGTATTTCCAATATTATTTGAGACCAGCGCAAGCGTGTATTTGTCATCACTTTCTTCAAGAATGCTCAATGATTTGGAGTAGTTTTCTAATGCAGAACTGAATTTGTTTCTTCTTAGAGAATTGTCTTTTAAATCTTTTCCTTGTAGTGAATATATACCGGCAATATTATCCAGCAATTTTGCAATTTCGTTTTGGTGCCCCAATTCTTTTTGGAGTAATAAAGCTTTTTGATAATAATCCAATGCCTTTACAAATTCTTTTACGCGCTGATAACCAAGCCCAATATTATTCAGTGCATTAGCAAGATTATCAGATTTTTCTTTTATTGCATCATATAATTTCACCGCTTTAAATCCAAAATCAATTGCCTTGTAATAATCCGGAAGGTCAAGATAAGCGCTGGCGATATTATTATACGACCTTGCCATTCCAACTGTATCTTTTATTTCCTGCCTGAGTTCCAGGGACTTTGTATGATATTCTATTGCCTTTTTTTTATCCCCCAGATTATCATAGGCATTTCCTGCATTGGTGTAGGAGGCGGAAATATCTTTTTTACATTTTCCGATTTCATCCTGATTTCCGTTCTGCTTCATTTGTTCCAGCAGTTCTTTCCGAATAGTTAACGCTTGCTGATGATATTCAAGTGCTTGTTTTCCCTTGTCAAGATTGTAGTAAGCAACTCCAATATTATTTAACGACTGAGCAATTCCTTTTTTGTAACTTATTTTTTTTGCAAGTTGCATCACTTTAATTTCGCAAGCAATGGCTTTTCCATTATCATCGAGCTTGCGGCAAAGTTTATTCAGCGAGTCCACTTTGCCGATACCATCTTTCAAAGAAAGGAATGCCCCATCAAATGTTCTATCTGTGAATTGCGCAGACGAGACAAGAGAGGCAAAGAAAAAAAGAAAAAAAGAAAATGCCCACATTCTCATAATAAAAGAATATGGGCAAATCTAAGATTTATTCTCCGATGAAATAGTTCATCGGAATAACCAATTTACTTCCTATTTGGAAATGAGAATTTTTCTATTCGTTGTTCCTTTATCGGTTACAATTCGCATCTGATACATTCCATTAGCAATTCCCGGAATTGTTATTTCCGTTTTTTGAACATTGCTCACCATGACTTGATACACCATTTCGCCAAGCACGTTATACACATTTAAGCTCTGAATTTTTGATTTTGAACTTTGAACCGTAACTGTTCCACTGCTCGGATTTGGATACACAATCAGCGTGTTATCAAAACTATGATCCGCAACAGAAGTAAGATTATCGGTAGTTCTGTCTGAAGAGTTTGACTTGGATCCTTTAATTGTGGTCGCTAATGTAGTTGGATTTTTGGGATTTATTATTGAAGCAAAACAGCCACCCGGATCAGATACATCCACAAGATAAAAGAGACTGTCTCCGTTCCGTTGAAAAAGCGAATCGCAATAAACTGTAACAGTTGCCGGAACAGAATCAATAAGCGTCCACGCTCCATGAGAAGTTGCTTTTCTGAAAATGTGATAATACGAAAACGGAAAGCCAATATACTCATCCCAAATCAAATTTGTTTTATTACTTGTTGAAGACTGAATACTGAAGTGAATGGTTTTGTGGTCGGGGCTTAATGGTCCTTCTTTTCCGCAAACATCATTCATGGATATTTTGTATTTCGCCCATCGGTCGTTCGGGTTTGTAATTGAATCATAGAAAAGACTCTGTTGGCTGTAAGGAATAAAACCTACACGCTGGTAAATTCCGTTTTGCGAAGATTCGCGGTAAATATTAAATCCTGCAATGACTGTGCTGATGGGTTTTTCCCATACAATTAAATTCAGTTGCGTCAATGTATCAACCGTTACCAAGCATATCGGTTTAAGCGGAGGTAATGCAGGCTTCACAGGAACTACGAGTGTACTTTTACACCCTGATGTATCGGTAATCACCACACCGTAATTTCCGGGAGTTACGTTAGCAAGATTTTGCGTAGTGCTTCCGGTATTCCATTGATATGATGCGATGGATAACGAATCTTGAGGTTTCAATATCAAAAGTCCGCTGCTTCCGCAATCAATAGCAGGAATGGTATCTGCAATTACAACCGGACCTACGCTGTCTGAAACTGCAGAAATATCATATATGCTGCATCCATTGGCATCGGTAACAGTAATAGAATAGTTTCCGGCAGATAATCCGCTGGAAGTAGCTGCATTTACTCCCGAAGACCAATGATACGTGTAAGGAATTGTTCCGCCATTAACAGAAACCGAAACAGAACCATTTGCGCCCGGACAAGAAGACTTTACGGCAGAAGTAACATCCGATAATGGTGCAGCCGGTTGATTTACAAACACACTTTTTGTAACAGCGCATAAACTTGCATCTGAAACCTCCACTTCATAAGGACCATAAGAAATGTTAGAAATATTTTGCGTGGTATTTCCATTAGACCATAAATATTTATAAGGACCGGAGCCGGAAACATTTATATCAATAGCTCCGTTTGACAACCCAAAGCAAGAAATATTTGTAGTAGAATTTACTGTAACAACGGGTCCATTTGTGCTAATGATAAGTGCATCGGCAAAAGAAAAACATCCGTTACCATCGGTAACATTAGCACGGTAAATGCCGGCATCGAGTCCGCTTATTGCCGTTGAAGTGCTTCCAGTATTCCATAGATAAGAAAATGGAGGCACAGCACCTGCTCCACTGGTGGAAACACTTGCAGCACCGGAATTATTGCCGCAGGAAGTAGCTGTAACTGTTACAGTAATTGGAATTGCTAATGGTCCGCCAACCGAAATTGTATCAGAAACTACACATCCATTATTATCTGTAGCGGTTACTGAAAAATTTCCAATACATAAACCATTTGCTATTTGCCCAACTTGCGAAGGATTTGAACTCCACAAATAAGTGTAAGGAGCTGTACCGCCCGAAAGAGTTTCGGTAGCTGATCCAGTACAGGTATTATGACAGGCGGTATTTGTGCCGGTTACAGAATGGGTTAATACTGCCGGCTGAGTAATGGTTGCAGTTGCGGAATTTGTACAACCATTTGCATCAGTAACTGTTACAGAATAATTTCCTGCACAAAGTCCGATTGTAATTTTAGTGCTTTGTACGGGGGAAGTATTCCACAAATAAGAATAAGAAGGAGTTCCTCCACTTGCATTTGCAATTGCGCTTCCATTGCACATTCCATTGCAACTCACATTGGTTGCAGTAGTTGTAACCGTGATTGCTGATGGTTGAGAGATAGAAACAGTTGCCGAATTAATGCATCCGTTTGCATCGGTAATAGTTGCAGTATAATTTCCGGCCGAAAGTCCGGTTGCTGTTAGTGTATTTTGACTTGTTGGATTCCATGAATAAGTATAACTGGGAGTTCCTCCGCTTGCTGTTGCAGTTGCGCTTCCATTCAATCCTCCATTGCAACTACTAACAGGTATTGCGGTAACCGAAGCGGTGATTGCAGTTGGCTGGGTAATTATTATGCTTGTTGTTTTGGTGCATCCATTTGCATCTGTAACGGTTACAGAATAAGTTCCACCAGAAAGTCCGGTTGCGATTTGTGTATTTTGCCCTGATGGATTCCATGAATAATTATAACTGGGAGTTCCTCCGATCGCAGATACATTTGCACTGCCGTTATTTCCTCCGTTACAACTAACATTTGTTGATGAGGATATGGGTGCTGATATGGGTATTGGTTGGGTAACTCCTTTTGTTACGGTTGTTGTGCAGCCGTGTGAATCGGTAACAGTTACAGTATAATTTCCAGTTACAAGATTATTTGCTGTTTGCGTATTTCCTCCGATGGGACTCCATGAATAAGCATAGGGAGAAGAACCTCCGCTTGCTGTTACAGTTACACTTCCGTTATTGCCTCCGCCACAACTAACATTTGTTGAAGAAGTAACCGAAGCGGTGAGCACTGCAGGTTGGGTAACTGTTGCACTTGAAGTTGCAACACAGCCGTGTGAATCGGTAACAGATGCGGTGTAAGTTCCGGCACTAAGCCCAGTCGCTGTCTGTGTAATCTGCCCTGATGGATTCCATTGATAGGTAAAAACAGGAGTTCCACCTGTTGGGGTTGCCACTATAGAGCCATTGCTACTTCCGAAACAACTGATATTATTTGGAATAGTTGTAACAATGAATGGAGATGGTTGTGTGATGGAAACACTTGTTGTGTTGGTGCATCCATTTGCATCGGTAATGGTTGCAGTGTAATTTCCTGCAACAAGATTATTTGCAACTTGAGCATTTCCTCCCATTGGACTCCATGAATAACTAAATAGACCAGTGCCTCCCGATGGTGTCATTAATTGTGCACTTCCATCCGTACCTCCATTACAACTGACATTGGTTGAAGATAATATAGATGCTGATATGGCTGTTGGTTGTGTAATTGTTTTAGTTGCTGTTGCAGTACATCCATTTGCATCAGTTACAGTTGCAGTATAAGTTCCGGCAGAAAGTCCGGTCGCGGTTTTTGTAGTTTGCTCAGATGGACTCCATGAATAACTGTATGGACCAGTGCCTCCGCTTGGAGTCATTAATGGTGCACTTCCGTTATTTCCTCCGTTACAACTGACATTGGTTGGAGTTAATATGGGTGCCGATATGGTCGATGGTTCAGTAACTGTTGTATTTGAAGTTGCAGTGCAGCCATTTGCATCGGTAACGGTTACAGAATAAGTTAAGGCATTAAGTCCGGTGGCGGTTTGTGTAATCTGCCCCAACGGATTCCATTGATAAGTGAACGCACCTGTGCCTCCACTTGCTGTTACAGTTGCACTTCCGTTATTTCCTCCGCTACAACTAACATTTGTTGAAGAAGTAACCGAAGCGGTGAGTACTGTAGGTTGAGATATTGTAGCTGTTGCAGTTGCTGTTATTGATAGAACATCCGTTATAATAACGGAATAATTTCCGACAGAAAGTCCAGTTATTGCTTGAGTAGTTGCACTGTTGTTCCATAAATAAGTATAAGGTGGAGTTCCGCCTAAACCCGTTGCAGTGATTGAACCGTTACTCCCTCCATTACAGGAGATATTTGTTACATTAACAGAAGTTGTAAGAGGTGCATTTACAAGAACCGATACGGTGCTTGTCGGACTTGTGCACATGTTTGTTAGAGTAACCGAATAGGTTCCTGACGCAGTTGTAGTTGCACCTGTAATAATTGGGTTTTGAGCCGATGAAACAAAGCCATTGGGACCAATCCAATTATAAGTTGCACCTCCGGCACTTGCCGCCAAACTTATATCTTGCCCCGCATCAATAATTGGGCTGTTAACGCCTGCTGTTGGCGCCTGCGGAGTTGTGTACAAGTAAATTGTATAACTCTGTGGTTGTGAGCAACCATTGGCATCCGTAACCACGACACTATATGATGTTCCATTTGAAGTTGGCGCTACAACAATGTTTGTAGTACTCTGTCCGCCCGGACTCCATGAATAAGCGTAAGGAGTAGTACCTCCGCTTACTGTAGTAGAAAGAGTATCGTTTTGCCCGGAGCAAATCTGAAAGTGACCGCTGATAGAAGCAAACAAGGAATTTGATGGTTGTGTAATAGAACCAACAACTGTTGCATTGCAACCATTTGCATCTGTAACGGTGGCAGTATAATTTCCGGCTGAAAGCCCAGTAGCAATTTGGGCGTTTCCACCAAAAGGACTCCATGTATAATTATATCCGCCGACTCCTCCGCTTGCAAATATGTTTATGTTTCCGTTCGATCCTCCATAGCAGCTAACATTTGTTAAAGATGTTACCGAAGCGGTAAGTGCAGTGGGTTGAGTGATTGTTGCAATTGAAGTTGCAGTACAACCCTGCATATCTGAAACAGTTGCAGTATAACTTCCGGCTGAAAGCATCGTTGCTGTTTGTGTGATTTGCCCTGATGGATTCCATGAATAAGTATAACTGGGAGTTCCTCCAGAAGCAGTTAACATGGCAGAACCATTGTTGATACCGAAGCACATAATATTGTTTGAAGAAGTAACCGATGCAGTGAGTGCAGTTGCAGGTTGAGTAATTGTTACGGTCTTTGAAGGAATAGAACCCGTAGTACAACCATTCGCATCGGTAACGGTTACAGAATAAATTCCGGCAGAAAGCCCCGTGGCGGTTTGTGTAATTTGCCCTGACGGACTCCATGAATAAGAATATCCCGGCGTTCCTCCCATTGCAGATACATTTGCAGTTCCATTCGTTCCACCAAAACAACTAACATTTGTTGAAGTAGGTGATGCGGTGAGCGGAGTAGGCGAAACAATTGTTTTGGTTGAGGTTGTAGTACAACCATGTGCATCGGTAATCGTTGCAGTATAATTTCCGCCAGAAAGTCCGGTGGCGGTTTGTGTGTTTTGCCCTGATGGATTCCACGAATAAGTATATCCCGGTGTTCCTCCGCTTGCTGTTACATTTGCAGTTCCATTCGTTCCACCAAAACAACTTACATCTGTTGAAGACGTTACCGAAGCGGTAAGCGCAGTTGGTGAAGTGATTGTTGTAATTGTGGTTGCGGTACAACCATTCATATCTGAAACGGTTGCAGTATAACTTCCAACCGAAAGCCCGATTGCTGTTTGTGTGTTTTGCCCTGATGGAGTCCATAAATAAGTATAACTGGGAGTTCCTCCGGAAGCATTTACCATAGCAGAACCATTGTTGAAGCCGAAGCACATAATATTGGTTGAAGAAGCAATTGAAGCAGTAGGTGCTGCATGGATTGTTAAATAAGGAGGAGAAGTCATAATTTGTGTTACGACCGGGTTACTGCTTACAACCTGAATTTTATACATTGCTCCTGAAGGTATTCCTCCGGGAATAGTTGCAGTGATGGTTCCCGCCGTTGTTGAGGAAAGTGTTCCAATAGTAGTGGGAGATACAAAACTTCCGGTGGCATCAGACAACTGTGCCGTAAATATATTACCGCCATTGTAAGTTCCGGTAATTGTATATGGTACTGGTAAAATTATACCTGCACAGAAAGTACTAGGTGTAATTGTAGCAATGGTTATGGTGTTTTGTGCATTTACAGCGCAAACAAACAATAATAAGAAAATGCTAAGTAGAATTCTTTTCATAGATGTTTTTGTAAGTTGTTTTGGGTTTTTTGTATTTCGTTCCTTGTAATAGGCACTATTCGTAAAAATAAATAAAAAAGAGATACATCATAAGTAATCCGGTTTGAATTGCATACAACAATTCGCAAGTAGGAAAATAATTGATTTGTCAGATAGAGATTTATTTTCATATTTTATGGGAAACATTTCACGCAAAGAATGCATAAGTCTTAACTAATGATAAAAGAATGATTTGTAATAACCATTGTGTTTTTCAACGCAGGAATTAATAAAAAGTTACAAATAATTGGGTGCAAATAATGAAATCCATACAGATTATTACTTGTAACCGTGCGAAATGAGTTGTTAACCTCCGTGTTTTTACTGTTAATTGCGCTGTTTTAGGTATTATTTACTGTGTTTTTACTTCTCATTATTAATCCATGAGGATTGAGAATGAAATTATTCCTATTAATTGTGTTGATTTTGCTATTAATTTTTGTGTTTTGCAATCTCATTTTAAAATTATCCTCATTCAATGTTAAATTATTTCGGTTAATTGCTGTGCTGACACATTTAATTACGATGTTTTCAAAATAAACATTGCTGTTGACTCATTTCACTATTGATTTATCATAAGTAAAAATGAAATTAACCCAGTAAGTTGTGGTGTTGACGCTGTTAACTATGCTGTTTTACAATCTCATTTTAAGATTATCATCATTCAAAATGAAATTATCTCATTAATCTGCGGTGCTTACGCTGATAACTCTAATGTTTTCGCAATTAACATTTGTGTCGGCTCACATAAATATATCGAAATGGTTATCCTGCCCTGAGATGATGTGAATAAGCGATGTGTAATCGGTGAATCCTGCCGCTTTTATGCTGAGAGTAGGGTTTCCTTTGCGCACCTGTTCAATAGTCATGAATCCTTTGGCATCCGATGTTCCTGTTTTCTTACTGTTGCTGAGCGAACCTGTGGCATTTGTAATGGGCGAATTATCCGATTTCTTTTTAACGGTTACCGATAACGTGGTATGATGAATATTTACAACCGGAATAACACATTGAGCAAGAAGATTGTTATAAAAATCGGCATTGCTGGTTATATATTTTCGCGCCAACAAACAAATATCGTTAATGGTACTGTCAATGGTAATTATGGCTTGTTTAAAATTTTTACGTTGCTCCGGTATTCCTTGACTCACCGAAGTGGAACTGCCTTGCGTGGTGTTGAAGGTATTAATGAGGTTTTGCAAACCTGTAAGATCATCGGCGGTAACATAATCAGGACTTAAATTGGTAATGTTGGCATCCATCACATCGTGAGCGGATTGCGCCAGCGCTTTGGCTTCGGTATCGGGTATGTGTGAATATTCGCTGCTTGAAATATGAAGCTGCGATGCTTCAAGATTTTTTTTGAGTTTGAGCAAACACACCTGTGCAAAACCCGAAAGATGTGCGGCACTATCTGCCATATCTTTTTTTGCCTGCATCTTTTGTTTGCTGTATCCTGTATTATCCACGCTTAAAATAGTGGCAATGTCATTTATTTCTGTCAACTGATCCGAAAAATTTTGTCGGTCGGTACTGAAAGCTTTGTTGGTTTCATATGCCTTGACATTATCAGTTAAAAATTTATCAATGGCATTATACATTTTTGTTTTTGCAATTTCTTTTTGATTCATAAAAATAAAGTTTTAAGTTTTAAGTTTAAAAATTAGATGGTTTAGAAATTAAATGAGCCGCAATATTCTAACATTCCGCTGTATGCACCAATGACTTTGATCATCAAACAAATTGTTTTAAATCACTTTTAAAGAAAAGATATTGTAGTAAAAAGCCCCGCGTGGTACAGGGTTTTACCTCATCCTCACTCCTTCTCCTTCAGGAGAAGGAAGTCGTTTCCCCCTCTGACGGAGGGGGTGAGGGGGAGGCAGGTTATTTATTTATCACCAACTTCTTTGTTGCCACGCCCTGCTCGGTTTTAAATTGCAGAAAATAAATGCCGTTGGGCGCAAAGCTCAAATCAATTTGCTGATTTGGAGATTTGATGATTTGACGATTAATACATTCTCCCATTACATTATAAATTTCCAATTCTCCTTTTGATAGTTGAGAATTGAAAATGAAATTACCGCTTGTGGGATTTGGATAAATATTAATGTTTGAAATATTGATATTAGATTCAAAGACACCAGTGGTTGCCGTTGTGTCTTTCCATGAGTATCCTCCAACTCCACATGCATAAGCCCTTGTTCCCTTAAATGATAATGCGTAATAAGTAGTTGTTATAACATAATTTCCTGAATTGTCAAGAGTCCAAGAACTTCCGCCATTTGTTGTTTTATAAATACCGCCCGAAAGATAACCGTCATTGCTTGCTGCATATCCAAGTTGTGGAGTATAGAAATAAACATCCCAAATATCTGTTTGTATCGCAGAAACGGGAATGGGTGTCCAAGTGGTTCCTCCATTAGTAGTTTTGAAAACATGACCTGTTGTAGCAGCTGCAAATCCAGTAGTGTTGCTTATAAATTGCAATGCATGAAATCCATCATTATTGCCTATTGTGAAAATCTGCGTCCATGTTGAACCTCCATTTGTAGTTTTATAAATGCCCGCAGCTGCACTTGATGCTAACGTACATGCAAAGCCATTTGTATCATCAAGAAATTGAATTCCACTAATCTCGTTGCCACTCATCGCAGTTGAGGCAATAGAAGAAATATCCGACCAAGTAGTTCCGCCATCAATAGTTTTTATCAAAGTAGTTCCTCCGGTTCCAACTGCTCCGCAAATATATCCTACGTTTGAACTTGGAAAAAATATTTTATCTATAGGGCTTCCGAATGAAGTCAATGAAAGTGTATCCCAAGTAACTCCGCCATTTATTGTTTTACAAATAAATGGATATGTTCCATCTCTACCTCCAACACAAAAACCAATGGACGGAGACGTAAAGAAAATATTATGCAAAGAATGTGATTTTGATGAAGGCGAAGGTGGATCCGCAACCTCAAAAACTTTAGTCCATGAAGCACCTCCATTTGTAGTACTGTAAATTCTATTATAAAGGTTTGATGTACCATTAGCCCAACCACATATGAACCCTGTGTTTGCATCTAAAAAATAAATATCAAGAAGTGCATCAAGATTACTGCTAAAATTAACATTTGTCCAATTATTACAGTCAACAGTAGCACTGTTGGTGCTGCTACATAAATTTGCGTCAGTAACATTTACGGTGAATGAATCTACTGGTTGCCCTGAAAGACCTGAAATTGCGGAAGTGGTGTTACCATTGCTCCAAAGAAAAGTATAAGGGCTTGTACCACCCGATGTAATTATAGAAACACTACCATTATTGTTACCGCAAACAGGAGAAACAATAGTAACAGAATTTGTTATTAACGGGCATCCCTGTGTATATTCCCATAAATCCTGTGGAAAAATGAAATTAACACCTTGTTGTTCTTCTCCAATACCAATATAACCATGATTATTAATAGAAAATCCTACAGCATAGGATCTCCGTGTAGGTAAACCAAAATTTGCGATCTGTGACCATGTATTACTTGTTTGGTCCCAGACCCATACATCACCTAAAAAATTATATTGAGTATTTGCTCCAGTTCCAATATACCCTTTATGTCCGATAGAAAAACCAACAGCTCCCCATCTTGGATTGCCGGCAAAGTCTGCTTTTTGAGTCCAAATATTACTTGCCTGATCCCATTCCCAAAAGTCATACATTGCATAAGTGTTTGCATTATATGTGTATGAACCTGTTCCTATATATCCCTTACCTGCAATAGAAAATCCTACAGCACCAATTCTTGCCGCACCACCAAAATTTGCTTTTTGAGTCCATACATTTGTTGCTTGGTCCCACTCCCAAAAATCCACATAATACGTTTCAGTAGGGGATCCGCCATTGCCCCCTGTACCTATGTATCCTTTTGTACCTATTGAAAACCCAACGGCACTCTGTCTTGCTGTACCTCCAAAGTTTGCTTTCTGTGTCCAAATATTCGTGGCTTGGTCCCATTCCCAAAAATCATCAGATGTATTACCGGATGCCGTTCCAATATATCCTTTAGTACCTATTGAAAACCCAACTGCATCCTGTCTTCTTATTCCACCAAAATCTGCTTTTTGTGTCCACACATTTGTTGATTGGTCCCATTCCCAAAAATCAAGGAGATGATTACCACTAACATCACTACCTGTTCCAATATACCCCTTTGCTCCAATAGAAAAACCAACAGCTTGATATCGGGTAATTCCACCAAAATTTGCTTTTTGTAACCAAGTGCCTTGTGCATTTGCAATTGTGCAAACAAAGTGAAATAAAATAATTGAATAAAGTTTTTTCATCGTGTTTGACTTAGATAAAAAAAGCCACGCAAAATTGCGTGGCTTTTTTATTTTTCAACTCTATCGTATCAGCACCACCCTTCGGTTCACGGTGCCTTGCTTTGTTACAATCTGTATGTGGTAAACACCTTCGGCAAAATTACCTGTGTTCACTTCATATTTATGTTTCATCAGCCCGCTGCCTTGTCCGCCTGCATCGTTAATCACATTTATTTTTTCACCCAGCGTATTTATTAGGTCTATTTCAATGGGCGATTCAAGCGTGGTGTTGAACTCCAGCGTAAAGTGGTCTAACGCAGGGTTCGGATACACGCTTACATCCTGCACAGGATCATTGAGCGAAGCAACACTCAGCGGATTCACCACAACAACAACCGTTGCACTGTTGGAGCAACCATACGCGTTGGTTCCGATTACAGTATAGGTAGTAGTTACCGTAGGATTTGCAGTAACCGTTGCACCTGTGCTGGAACTTAATCCTGCCGATGGTGCCCACGAATAAGTTACGGCATTATACGCATGAAGCACGGTTGAATTATTCTGCACAATGGTTATAGAATGAGTATTTATCGTAACCAGCGGCGTAGGATTAATAGTAAGAGCCACCGTATCCGCAGCGCTGTTTCCGCATCCGGCAGAAAAGTCGGTAACATAATAGGTATATGTTCCCACCGTAGTTCGTCCGGTATTGAAATTAGTTGCGGTGCTTACCATGTTGATAAGCGTTGCATCGCTGTACCACTGAGGATGAATAGCAGTGGTGGTCAATACAGCAGCACCTCCGTAACAGATAGCAACATTATTTGCTGTTGGTTTAGCAGGAGATGCATTGATGGTGAGCGTTGCAGAATCGGCATGAATGCTCACGCATCCGGTTAAACTGTCGGTTACATAATATTTGTAAACGCCCACTGTGGTATGTCCGGTGCTGAATGTATTTCCAACATGAACAAGATTAGTGAGTGCAGCATTGCTGTACCATTTAACATGCGTTCCGCTCGAAGTAAGCGCAGGAATTGGATTTCCGGCACACACCGCCATGCTGTTCGCCACCGGAACAGGAGGAGATTGCAGGATCAAAAGTTTTGCAGTATCACGCACACTTTCGCAACCAGTTACGGCATTCTTCTGAGTCACAGTATAAAAATGTAATCCTGCAGTTGTTTGTCCTGTAGCAAAAGAGTTTCCGGTGAAGACATGCGTACCCAGTGAATTATACCACTGAACATTTGTTCCTGTTGAAGTTAAATTTGGAATTGTTGCAGCAGAACAAACGGTGGTGTCGAGCGCAACAGGCACTAACGGCAATGGGTTAATTGTAAGATGAACCGTATCCGTTTTGCTTGAACAAGTAGTTACGGTGTTGGTCTGCGTTACATAATAGGTATAGGTATTTGCAGCAGTTTGTCCTGATGCAAACGTATCTCCGCTGAATACAAGTGCGTGAATACTGTTATACCATTGAACATCCGTTCCTACAAAAATTAATTTTGGAGTTGTGTTACCAAAACATACTGCAGTATCATGAACCACAGGAGTAATTGGCTGAGGATGTATGGTGAGCATGGATGTATCAGCAGGACCATGAGGACATCCCGGAGTACTGTCAGTAGCGAAGAACGTATATGTTCCCGCAGCGATCAATCCGGTAGCAAACGGATTTCCCATAAATAGATGATGCGTAAGGGCAGCATCGCTGTACCAGTCAATGATGGTTCCGTTCGTAGCGTGTAAATCAGGAATAGTAGTACCGGCGCATCCGATTTGATTTGAAACTACAGGAGCCAGCGTAGGTTGAGTGCTGATATATAAAAGCACTGTGTCTTTCTGGCTTGCACAGGAAGTAACTGTACTTGTCTGAGATACATAATATGTGTAAGTTGCCGCAGCGGTTTGTCCGGTTGCATAACTATTGCTTGTTGACACAAGTGTCATGGTTACATCGTACCATTTAATGTTTGTTCCTGTTGCCACGAGTGGCGGAACTGTATTTCCAAAACACACTGCCACATCAGGAGCAACCGGAGGAGCAGTAGAATTGATGGTTAGTTTAACTGTATCTCCATAGCTTTCGCAACCTGTTGCACCATTGGATTGTGTTGCGTAATACATGTACACACCAGGCGCAGTTTGTCCGGTTACAAACGGAGTGCCTGCATGTACCATTGTCCCCGAAAGATTATACCACTTGATGTTTGTTCCAACAGCAGAAAAATCGGGTGTGGGATTGCCAAAACAAATTGCAGTGTCTTTGCTTGCAAAAGGAGGTACAGGTAGAGGATTGATCGTGAGCATTACGGTATCATTCACACTAACGCATCCGGTAACAGTGTTTGTCTGTGTAGCTACATAGGAATAAGTTCCAACAGTAGTTTGTCCCGTTGCAAACGGATTTCCGGCATACACCATTGTTCCCGTCATATCGTACCATTGGATGTTAGTGCCTGTAGCAGAAAGATCAGGAATTACTCCGAAAACACAAGCGCTTTGATTACTTGCTGTGAGTTTTGCAGGAAGCGGATGAATGGTGAGAGTTACCATCGTAGCAGGACTCTGAATATTATTCACTGTTTGAGTAACATAATACGTGTAAGTTCCGGCAGCAGTTTGTCCTGTTGAAAACGGACTTCCGGTTCCTACAAGCGTTGTAAGAGTTACATTGCTGTACCACTTGATATTTGTTCCGGTTGCAGTTAAATCTGGAGCTACTTGTCCAAAACAAACAGCTTGACTTGTTGAAGCTGGTGCTCCTGGATAAATTGTAACAGTCACTGTATCTTTTACTCCTTCGCATCCAAATAAAGTTTGAGTAACAAAGAAAGTGTAAGTACCGATGACAGTTAATCCTGAATTATACGGACTGCCTGCATGCACCATTGTGTTGGATGCATCGTACCACTGAATGTTAGACCCTGATGCTGATAAAGAAACCGGAGGCGAACCAAAAACAAGAGACGTATCATTTACAGCGAGCTTGGGTGTAAAATGAATAATGAAAGTTGCTGTATCCGACGGACTCTTACATCCCAAGGCAGTTTGTGTTACATAGGCAATGTAAGTACCTCCTGCAGTTACCGTAGGTGTTAAAGTACCGCCACTGATTATCAAATTTGTGGTAGCCGAATTACCCCACCATTGAATATTTGTTCCGGTTGCTGTAAAAGATGGATTGGACTGACCGAAACAAATTGAATCTTTCTGTGGAACTGAAACAGGCGCAGCTGGAATTGGATTGATAGTGACATTAATTAAACTGGTTGCTGTACATCCTCCGGCATTTGTTACCTCAACAGAATAACTGCCGGTAGCGGAAACGACCAAGGTCTGTGCAGTGGAATTATCCGACCACAAATACGTAGCTCCAGAATTTCCAGCATTCAATGTTACTGTACCTCCGCACTGTGTTACATCCGCTCCTAAATTTACAACTGGGATTGGATTTATTTTAAATATAGCTGTGTCAGACGGACTCTTACATCCCAAAGAAGTTTGTGTTACATAGGCAGTATAAGTTCCCACAGCTGTTACGGTAGGAGTTAAAGGACTGCCACTTGCAATCAATGTTGTGGTTAAAGAATTACTCCACCATTGAATATTTGTTCCGGTTGCTGTAAAAGAAGGATTGGATTGACCAAAACAAATTGAATCTTTCTGTGGAACAGAAACAGGCGCAGCAGGAATAGGATTGATAGTGAGAGTTGCAGTGTCAGCAAGACTGTGCGGACATCCGGAAATACTGTCTGTTACAAAGAATGTATAAGAACCAATAGCAGAAAGTCCGGTATTATATGGGCTTCCGGAATGAATAATTGGAGTAAGTGCAGGATTATTATACCATTGAGGAATTGTTCCGGTAGAAGTAAAAGGAGGAACAGGTTGTCCGAAACAAACTGTTACATCACCTGCAGTAGGTTTGCCCGGAGACCCGTTGATGGTAAGAATAACAGCATTTGATAAACTTCTGCATCCTGTTACAGTATCGGTTTGTGTTAGGTAATAGGTATATGTTCCAACCACAGTTTGTCCGGTTGCATAGGAATGTCCGGTATAAATAACAGGAGTAAGTAAAGAACTGCTGTACCAATGCACCGTGTCACTTCCTGTGATTCCTGTCGCAACCAGATTAGGCGTTGGATTTCCAAAACAAACAAATGTATTTGTTGCAACTGGTGTGGATGGAAGTGCATGGATCGTTAAATGAACAGTATCCGATGCGCTTGTACATCCGGCAGAAAATTGTGTTACATAATACGTATAGTTTCCGGCTGCAGTTAATCCGGTATTGAATGGACTTCCGCTGTGAACAAGAGTTGAGAGAGCTGCATCACTATACCATGAAATATTTGTGCCTGTAGCAGTAAGTGCCGGTGTTGCTTGACCAAAACATGATTGTTGATTTGGAGCAGTGGGCTTAGCCGGAACAGGATTGATGGTAATTGTTACCATCTTCGTGTTGCTTTCGCATCCATTTAGCGTTTGTGTTACATAATAAGTATAGGTATGAACGGAAGTCAGTCCGGTAGTGAAAGGAGAACCCGAATGAGCCAATGTTAAAGTGGAATCATACCACTTTATGTTTGTTCCTGTTGCTGAGAGAATTGCGGGATTGCCGAAACAAACATTCACGTTGTTTGCAGTTGGCTGCGGAGTGAAATTGATAGAAAGTGTTGTTGTATCTCTTAAACTTGCACAACCAGTAACGGTATCGGAAGAAGTTACATAATACGTATAGGTGCCTGCAGAAGTTTGTCCTGTGCTATAAGGACTACCCTTGTAAACAAATGACATGGCAGAATTATACCACTTAATTGTATCATGACCTATTCCTGTGGCTACAAGTGAAGGAACTGTTCCTCCAAAGCAAACGGCAGCATTGCTTGACAAAGGTCGGGCAGGTAAAGGATTAATAGTTAGTTTAACGGTATCCGCAGAACTCTTGGGACATCCACCTGTACTGTCAGAAACGTAATAAGTATAAGTTCCTGCAGCAGTTAATCCCGTATTGTAAGGGCTTCCGGTATGAACATGGTTTGTTAATGTTCCATTGCTAAACCATAATTGATTTGTTCCGGTGGAAGTGAGAACAGGAGTAGTTTGTCCAAAACAACTTGACTTCTTCGTTGCCGTTGGTTTACCTGGCGCGGAATTAATATGAAGCCGCACAGTATCTTTCTGACTGGTACAACCGTTGTTATCTGTAGAGGTTACATAGTATGTGTAGGTTCCAACAACCGTTTGCGTAGAGACAAAAGGGTTTCCTTTATACTGGAACACCATAGAGGAATTGTACCACTTAATAGTATCTCCTGCAATTGCATTTGCAATCAGCGGTGGCGTTGGATTTCCAAAACATACTGCTGTATCTCTGGCAACAGGATGCGCCGGAGGCAATGAATCAATCATCATTGAAACAGAAATTGTATCCGATGGATTAGATGGATCGTTAGAATTTAAGTAAAGCGGAATGGTATGCGCTCCGTATGATAATCCGTCTTTCTTAAATTTAACTTGCAATGTATAGGTATTGGTAGGCGTAACTGTTCCGGTTGAAGCAGGAATAAATTGTGCATTTGGAATTGTAATGGTGGTAGTACCAAGCGTTCCATTGTTGCCATTCGCAGTCAGATCATTTGAAGTTCCGTTATCAAAATTCCAATATCCCTGCAAACCATTTTCATTGCCCTTCAACGTGTTCGTCATGTTAGCAAGAATTTCCGCTTGAGATAATGCGCGGTTATAAATTCTTACTTCATCCAACTTACCATTAAAATTTGAATATCCTCCATGAAAATAAGTACCCATATTAAAGTTGGTAGGAGAAAGAGTTGGTAATGCTCCAAATGCGCCATAATACGGATGTCCGTTCAGATATAAAGTAATAGAAGTTCCATTCATTACCATTGCAATGTGATTCCATTGATTTAATGTTGCTACCTGTCCAAAAGAAATATTGTTGCACACATTATCCAATCCAATGGTTCCATTACTAATATATAAAACCACACTTTGATAACAACTTGGACCTCCCCAAGAAACAACTGCTGAATTACCGGAATACGCAGTAGGATAAACCCATGCAGAAACGGTCATAACACTTCCGGATGGAAAATTCACAGGATTATTTGTAGCACTTCCTCCTAAATTAATTGTGCTGCTGCCATTAAAGCTTGCACTTCTTCCATAAGGAGACCAAAGATTGTAATATAGATTGCTTGCTCCGGCAAGAGCAGAATTGCAAACCGAAAGATTATCAATAATTGAATCCTGGCAGATAGTAAAGTGAACATTATATGTATTCGGGCTGTGGCATTCTATCGGAGGAGGAATTCCAGCACCCGACAGACAAACAGTATTAGTACTCACAACATCGTTACTATTAAATGTAATTGTAGCCGTATAATTCACAGCAGTAGTTGGGTCAAAAATTACTTTAACATATCCCGAATCACCGGGTGGAACATTTCCGGCAGTTGGAGTTACGGTGAAATTCCCAGATGGAGTAACTACAATGCTGGAGACCTTCAATGTATCGCATCCTGTGTTTGTAACCTTTACAGAATCTTTTGTTGTTGAGTTAACAAACTGAGTTCCATAATTAATACAAGTTTTATTCAAAACAATTTTTGGAGTTCCAACCACATGCAGTGTGCATGGGATTGTATCGCTTGGTTTTAAAGGATCATTAGAAGCAATAGTAATATTTGTGGTATAAGTGCCAATAGTTAATCCGCAACTTTTTAATTTCACATGAACCGAATCCACACTACCCTTTGTAACTGTATCGGCTTTAGGATTAATAGCCATCCAGCTTACACTTGCATTCGCACTATACATAAGTGCATTTGCCATTAACGTAGCTCCATTAGTTGAAGACGACCATCCACCTGCGATTGCATTGCTTGAAGGAGGAAACATTCCTAAGTCAACCCTATTAGTTCCATTAATGACCCGTGTTGCAATTAGGGGTGTTCCATCCGACCAATCTGCAATTCTTGTTGCACTGTTATTAATTGTGGTTGCTGTTTCATGATACACACCTGTTCCACTCAAACTTGTTACCCCTTTTAAAATTGGGTGATTGGGAACATAAATAGTTCCAAGTGAAACAGCACCACTTGTTTGTGCACTAGGGTTTATACAATAATAAGCATTGCCTGTACCAAATCTTCCGGCAATTGGCATAGAAGCATCAGAAAAAGTCGCGACAACTACACCGCCTCCGGCATCCACATAGTCGGCAAGATTGTTTCCAATTGTAGTAACATTATTAAAAGGAGAATTACTCCAAACCATAACAGCGTCGTATGCTTGGAGTTGTGACAATGTTGGCGTGGAAGAAGTTGCATTAATTATATCAATCGTTGTGAATTTTCCAGTGCCAGTCAACTTCGTTTGTACATCTGCAACATAACCAGCATCCGCATTAACAAGCGCAACTTTAATTTTTCTGCCACCTCCACCTGAAATTTGATTTATCAAATTTAATCCGCCTGCATTATGAATTGCCAATCCTTTTGTTATGGAATCGCAACAACCTAACGTATAACTTAGAGCAGTTGGAACGGTGGAAATAGTTGGTCGTGTATATGAATATCCGGTAAGGCACACGGTTTTAGTTATATTGCTATTAAGTATCGTAATATTATCTGTAAAAGATCCTGCTGTAAGCGGTGAAAATTTAACTATCACTCTTGCGGAGTCACCTGTCAAAATATTTACAGCTGATGGGGAAACAGAAAAAGTGGGTGAAGTTGTTGTAGTCATACTTGTAACATGCAACGTATCACAACCGGTGTTTTTTATAAAAAATGAATCTATACGTGTTGTGAACTGAGCGATAGAGTCAGCGGGCCCCATGTTCACACAAGTTTTCCAAATTGAAATTTTTCCTGCACCTATTACATGCAAGGTGGCAGGTATAGTGTCAATCGGTTTTGCGGGATCATTTGAAGCAATGGTAATATTGGTTGTATAAGTACCAATAGGTAATCCGCAGCTTTTAAACTTAATATTTGCCACAGTAGAATTTCCAGGCGTAACCGTAGCTGTTGAAGCAGAAGTATTTTGCAGCCAAGTTGGGAACGCATTAAGACCAGTAATTGAAATATCATCCATATTTATCCCGGCATAAGTAACAGAACCATCTGAAGTGAAATTAAATCGTAACAAAACCGAGTCTCCATTATTTACATACGATGTGAGTGGATAAGAATGATACGTCCATCCATGAGAACTGCAATTCCAATTATTGGTTGTCAAAGAAATGAAACTTCCACCGTTAACACTTATCAGCACATTATAAAAATCGTAATTACATTCTGTTTGACCTTGTTCCCAAAAGGATAATGTACAGTTAGTTTTATCACCTACTTTTAATTTATGAGCGAGTTGTATATACTCGTTCATGCTGTTATTATAATTACCGGTCGGACTTTCTTTAAGAGAGTAAGAGCCCGAATGCGGATTTGGAACAATTGTCCAAATTGAACCCGAACTTGGTATCCATTTACTTAATCCATTTTCAAATCCTTCAGAAAAAATTCCAGTTGAGTTTATCTGATAATTCAAGTTGCTTGCACCTGTTATACCATTATTATGAATTGTTACTGGAATAATTGTTGAATCACAGCAAGCTAAAGTATAACTAAGTGCAGTTGGCACGGTGGCAATAACTGGTGGTGGAATAACCACGCCTTGCAAGCAAAATGTTTTGGTTGCATCATTATTATTAACAGTAATGGTAGTTGTTACAGTTCCGGTACCTGTTGGAGTAAGAGCAATGGTGATCTTTGCTGAATCAATAGGAGCTATTTTTGCCGGGAAAGAAACAACGGTGAACTGGCTGGAAGAAGAAGTTACGCTGGTAATACGCAATGTATCGCATCCTTTGTTATACACCTCAAACGATTTTGACTCGTTGAATCCTAATACCAGTGTATCATATTTTGGGCATAAACTTGTCAAAGGAATATGAATATCAAATTGCTTTGGTGGGCAAATATTTTTTGTTTGCACCGGAGTTAATCTCTGAGTAGTGGTGCTATCGCCTAATTGTCCGTTTCCATTATTTCCCCATGCCCATACGGTACCATCATTTTTCATGGCAAGTGTATGATAGTCTCCTGCAGCTATGGCAGTAACGGTTCCGGTAAGTGCGGTTACCTGAACTGGAGCATTATGTTGGTCGGAAAGGCTGCCATCCCCTAATTGTCCATTTGAATTATATCCCCACACCCATACAGTGCCATCGTTTTTTAAAGCGAGAGAATGGTATTGCCCGGCAGCAATGGCAATAATTCCTGTAAGTCCGCTCACCTGAACGGGAGTCATTTGTTGGTAGGTAGTAGTATTATTGCCTAATTGCCCATAACTACCATATCCCCATGCCCATACAGTACCATCGCTTTTCAACGCAAGAGAATGATTGGTTCCTCCCGCAATGGCAGTAACAGTTCCTGTTAGCCCGCTAACCAGAACTGGAGTTAATCTTTGTGTTGTGGTGCCATCTCCTAGTTGTCCTAATCCATTATTTCCCCATGCCCATACAGTACCATCGCTTTTAAGTGCAAGAGAATGATAACCATCCAATCCTGTAGCAACTGAAGTAATTCCTATAAGCCCGCTCACCTGAACGGGGGATATTTCCTGTGTGGTAGTTCCATCGCCTAATTGCCCATAACCATTATTTCCCCATGCCCATACGGTACCATTTCCTTTCAGCGCAAGTGAATGATAATATCCTGCTGCAATAGCAAGATTTGTTCCGCCTGTATTCACCTGCACTGGAATTAATCTTTGTGTGGTAGTACCATCACCTAATTGTCCCCATCCATTATATCCCCATGCCCATACGGTACCGTTGCTTTTTAACGCGAGTGAATGATAATATCCTTCAGCAATAGAAGTGATCCCTGTTATTCTTGATAGCACTGGAGTGTGTCTTTCGGTTGTGGTGCTATCGCCTAATTGTCCATAATTATTATATCCCCAGGCAAATGCATCATCGCATACACTGCATATTGCATGTGAATTATTATTACTTCCGGCAAGAGGTTCGGAAAGAGTCAAAGGATTGATGCCCGTTCCCGATAAACATACTGTGGCATCGGGAAGATTACTATGAAACGTAACTGTACCCGTATAACTTCCAACAGCAGTTGGTCCAAAAGTAACTTTAACATATACCGATTGACCCGCTACAAGATTTACGCTGGTTGGTGTTACTGTAAAATTTGGTGTTACCGTGATGCTGGTTACATTCAATGCAGTGCATCCTGTGTTGGTAAGCAACACAGAATCTTTTGGTGTAGTATTAACCACTTCTGATCCGTAATTTATACAGGTTTTGCTAAATTCATTTAAGGGACAAACATTTAAGGTTTGCACCGGAGTTAATCTCTGAGCAACGGTTCCATCGCCTAACTGTCCGTTTCCATTACTTCCCCACGCCCATACGGTGCCATCGTTCTTCATGGCTAGTGTATGATAGTCTCCTGCAGCTATGGCAGTAACGGTTCCGGTAAGTGCGGTTACCTGAACTGGAGTTTGATGATAGTTGGATAAATTACCATCTCCTAATTGTCCATTTGAATTATATCCCCACACCCAAACGGTGCCATCATTTTTCAGAGCAAGAGAATGATATTGTCCGGCAGCAATGGCAATAATTCCTGTAAGTCCGCTTACCTGAACAGGTGTTAATCTCTGATTGTAAGTTCCATCACCCAATTGTCCATACCCGTTATATCCCCATGCCCATACGGTGCCATCGCTTTTAAGAGCAAGAGAATGATTTGTTCCTCCGGCAATTGCAGTAACTGTTCCTGTGAGTCCGCTTACCAGAACAGGAGATAATCTATTCGTACCTGAGGTGCCATCGCCTAATTGCCCATTTGCATTATTTCCCCATGACCATACAGTGCCATCATTTTTAAGTGCAAGGGAATGATAACCATCCAATCCTGCAGAAACAGCGGTAATGCTTGTAAGCCCACTCACCTGAACCGGATATTGACTTTGGGTAGCAGTGCCATTACCCAATTGCCCGTAAGCATTATACCCCCATGCCCATACCGTGCCGTTTCCTTTCAGAGCAATTGAGTGATAATATCCGGCAGCAATGGCAAGATTTGTTCCGCTAAGTCCATTCACTTGAACGGGAGCTAATCTCTGATTGTAAGTGCCATCGCCTAACTGTCCATATCCATTATATCCCCATGCCCATACGGTGCCGTTACTTTTTAACGCAAGCGAATGCAAATTGCCAGCAGCGATAGAAATTGCCCCTGTTATTCTCGATAGAATAGGAGTGTGCCTGTCAGTTGTGGTGCTATCGCCTAATTGTCCATAATTATTGTATCCCCAGGCAAATCCATCATCACATGAACTGCATATTGCAAGTGACTGAGCATTACATCCGGCAAGAGGTTCGGAAAGAGTCAAAGGATTGATGCCTGTTCCTGACAAACATACGGTGGCATCGGGAAGATTACTATGAAACGTAACAGTTCCTGTGTAAGATGTTATAGCAGAAGTTGGTCCAAAGGTTACTTTCACATAGACTGATTGACCCGCTACAAGATTTACGCTAGTTGGTGTTACTGTAAAATTTGGAGTTACCGTGATGCTGGTTACATTCAACGGGTTACAGCTTGTGTTGGTAAGCATCACAGAATCTTGTGATGTAGTATTAACCACTTCTGATCCGTAATTTATACAGGTTTTGCTAAATTCATTTAAAGGACAAACATTTAAAGTTTGTACCGGAGTTAATCTCTGATTGTATGTTCCATCTCCTAATTGCCCGTTCCCATTATTTCCCCATGACCAAACAGTACCATCATTCTTCATGGCAAGTGTGTGATAATATCCGGCAGCAATGGCAGTAACGGTTCCGGTAAGTGCGGTTACCTGAGTGGGGGTTGGATTCTGGTTGGTGGTACCATTCCCCAATTGCCCATAAGCATTATAACCCCATGACCAAACAGTACCATCATTTTTCAATGCAAGTGTGTGATAATATCCGGCAGCAACTGCAGTAACCGTTCCGGTAATTGCAGTTACCTGAACAGGTGTTAATCTCTGATTGTATGTTCCATCACCTAATTGCCCGTTTCCATTATTTCCCCACGCCCATACGGTACCATCGTTTTTAATAGCAAGAGAATGAAATTGTCCACAAGCAATAGCAACTATTCCTGTAAGTCCGCTCACCTGAACAGGAGATAATCTTTGTGTAGTAGTGCCATCGCCTAATTGCCCGTTTCCATTATATCCCCACGACCATACAGTACCATCGCTTTTTAGTGCAAGAGAATGATAATAACCGGCAGCAATGGCAGTAACGGTTCCTGTGAGTCCACTCACAAGAACAGGAGTTAATCTTTGTGTGGTAGTACCATCTCCTAATTGTCCGTTTCCATTATTGCCCCATGACCATACAGTACCATTGCCTTTTAAAGCAATTGAGTGATAATATCCGGCAGCAACTGCAGTGGCAACTCCCGTAAGTCCCGTTACTGGAACTGGAGTTAATCTCTGAGTATAAGTGCCATCACCTAAATTTCCCCATCCATTATTTCCCCATGCCCATACGGTGCCATTACTTTTCAGCCCAAGTGAGTGATAATATCCGGAAGCAACAGCAACAATGTTTATTAAATTTATTGGAACGGAAGTATGCCTGTCGATTGCAGTACCATCACCTAATTGCCCATATCCGTTATATCCCCAGGCAAATCCATCATCACATGTACTGCATATTGCAAGTGACTGAGCATCACCTCCGGCAAGAGGTACAGAAAGAGGCAGAGGAGCGATTCCAGTTCCTGACAAACATATTGTGGCATCCGTAATATTACTATGAAATGTAACTGTACCTGTATAACTTGCGATGGATGGAGGTGCAAAGGTTACTTTCACGTATGCAGCTTGTCCAGGCAAAAGGCTTCCGCTTGTTGGAGTAACCGTGTAAGCTCCTGAAGAAGAAACAATGCTGCTTATGTTTAAATTGCCACATCCGGTATTAGTAACTAATACAGAATCTTGCGCTGTTGCACCCACCATAAGCGATCCGAAATTCAAACATGGTTTGCTAAAAGAAATTTGGGCTGACCCCTGAACAGTAAGCGTGCAAGGAACATTCACGATTGGATTTACAGGATCATTCGAAGAAATAGTAACATTAGCAGTATAAGTTCCGGCTGTTAATCCGCAACTTTTAAATTTTACATTTACATTACTCGTGCCGCCAGATATCGTGGTAGTTGTGGTTGGGTTAGCTGAAAGCCAAGTACTTTTATTATATACATAATAAAGTGCATTGGCAAACATCATATCGGTAGAAGCATTTGCCAAATTAAGATTGTTAGGATAGATAACCATGCCAACTACTTTTCCGGAATGATTTTCGGCTACAACATTATTACCAGACATATCTGTTGCCAGCAAGGTCGCACCGGGATTAAGAAAAGGATTGGAATAATTACAATTTGTATTATAAGTTGGATTAATACTGATGTTTTTAAATATTGGATGATTGGGATTCGGAAGAGTCAATAAATTAATAGTTCCTGAAACGCATTGAGAAGCCGAAGGAGAAAATGGAGAATAGTTAGGTGCCATAATTCCTCCTGACATTTGCCAAGTTGTACTAAAACCATATGTACCAATTATTACACCACCACCATTATCTACAAATTTTTTCAACGTATCCCCTACCATAGTGGAACCAAAAGGAGAATCCGTCCAAACCAATACTGAATTATAAGGCGCTAACATAGACATGGTGAGTGTGCCCGGATTAACTAATATATTAATATCAGATAAATTAAATTGACCGGAAGAAACAAGTGCATTCTGTGCATTTGTACCTGCATCACTTGCAGTAGTAATGATGAGAACTTTTGGTTTTGCATTACTTACCCCACCTCCGGTAATGTTGCTGTTCAAATTAGCTCCACCTGTATTGTGAATTGTTAATGACTGTGTTACAGAATCACAACAAGACAATGTTGCCGTTAATGCAGTTGGAGTTACAGAAATAATTGGAGGTGGTGCACCTGTTCCTGTCAAACACACAGTGTTATTACTAACATTATCATTGCTGTTAAATGTAACAGTGCCTGTATAAGTGGTTTGAGCAGTTGGGAGAAATGTTACTTTGATATATGTTGGCTGCTGGCCAGGCAAAACATTTACACTTGACGGAGAAACAGTAAAAACACCAGGAGTAGCAACAATGCTGGATACTTTCAGCGTATCACAGCCGGTATTGCTGATCATCAAGGAATCTTTTCTTGATCCATTCACTGCTACTGAGCCGAAATGTAAACAAGTTGAATCCAAACTCATAACAGGAATAACATCTCCGGCTGATGGATAAGAGATGTATTGCACATCATCCATAAAACAATTGTCGCCACCATTACTGGCGAACTGAAAAAGAATTACATTGTTACAAGTATTATAGCCGGGTGGAATATTAAAAGTATATTGAAACCATCCGCTTGTAACAGTGGTAAGTACACTGCCGGAAACTAAATAAGTACCGTTTGCACTTGCTGCACCTGCTCTTGGAACAAAACCCAATGCTGTTTGCCCGGAAAGACTGGCAACAGAAATATTTACACCTTCTGTGAGGTATGGAGAAGCGTTAAAAGCAGATACATCCCTCCAAAACCAAAAACTTACCGTAGGAGTATTTGACGCTCTTCCACTCCATGAAATCCATGGGGATTCAAGAAATCCCGTAGTACCAGAAGATGTAGAATTGCTATTCCATTGTAATTCTCCTAAACCTGAATGAGGGGTTTGAGCAGGCGATGTTCCAGCTGTTACTCTGGATAATACACCTCCGGGAGGACCAGGAGGTACAATCCATCCGGCAGGTGGAAAAGTAACTCCATCAAATGATTGATTGTTTATTACCTGCGCAAAAGAGGACTGCGAAACAAGCAAGCAACAAAAAAAAGAAACAGCGCTAAAAAGTGAGCGTAAATAATTTTTCATGTATATAAATTATGTTTTCTATTAGGGACAAAAGCAGTTCGTAAAAATAACAAAATGTTTTTGACAGAACACATTATTTTTCCAACATTATTTCTACTAAAATTAGTACGCGAGGATGATGGAAATAATTATTTTTGTGTCCGAATTCGTACGCACTAAACAATTTTAGGTTACATAATTTTTAAAACATGAAAAATATTTTACTTATTTCTTTTTCTTTAGTTACGCTTACATCTTTTGCCGGAGATGGAAAAACATCCGGCACACTTGTTTCTCCTACTGTTGAATTGGTCGAAAACGGAAACAAACTTCTCGCAAAAGGAGAATTCAATTCCGCGATGCTTGTGTGGCAGGAAGTGCTGAGACAAGATGTAAACAATGTCAATGCAAATTTCAAAATGGGATTGTGTTATTATAATTCAATTGATGAGCAACCCAAAGCATTACCTTATTTGAAAAAAGCAGTAAAATATCTTTCTGCCAAATATGATTTTTTTGACAAAGCCGATTCCACCGCTCCTTACGATGCGTTGTATTTTCTTGGCGAAACTTATTTGACTGCCGACCAGCCCGACAGTGCACTATGGATGTTCTTCAAGTACGAAGATAAATTCAACGGCAATCCACCCATTCCGGTTGACAGACAAATCCGCAATTGCATCAACGCAAAAAATTCTAAAAAAAATCCGCGCGATGTGAGCATGAAAAATCCCGGCAAGAATGTGAATACAACTTTTGCCGAAACAAATCCTGTTCTCACCATTGATAATTCCGTTATGTTTTTCGCTTCGCGCAAAGCAGCGAAAGATGCAAATAAACAAGTGAGCAACACAACCGGAAAATACGATCAGGATATTTATTACACGCACAAAGACGCTTCGGGAAAATGGGAAGCGGCAACTTCATTCAAATGGAACACCGATAAAGACGAAGCTCCGCTCTATATTTCTCCAGATGGTCTCACACTTTATTTTTGCAAAGAAGTGAAAGGTCAATTTGATATTTATACAAGCAGTTTTGTTGACAAAGTTTGGGGAACTCCAAAACCGGTTACTGAAATTAATTCTTCTGCAAACGAAACCGGAGTGAGCGTTTCTGCCGATGGAAAATATTTATATTTCTGTTCCGACCGCGATGGTGGCAACGGAAAGTACGACATTTACCAATGCGTGAAAATCGGAAACAAATGGAGCGCTCCGAAAAATCTTGGCTTGACTGTCAATACTTCGTTCAGCGAAATTTCTCCCTATATAAATCCAAACGGAAAAACACTTTTCTTTTCTTCCAACGGTTATCGTGATGGAATGGGCGGTTACGATGTTTTCTTTTCCGAATTGAAAGATGACGGCACTTGGACCACTCCGCAAAATATGGGCTTTCCAATCAACACCACTCGCGATGATATTAATTTTTATATCACAGGCGGAGGAACACGTTACTATTCCACCGTGCGTGATGGTGCAGAAAGTTTTGACATTTTCAAAATTGAAGGGGGCGGATTCTCGGTTGAAAATATTGATGTTGCCGGACAAGTGGTTACTCTCACTCAGGAAATGAGCGTATCGGATGTGGTGGAAGTTCAGAAGACAGTTGAGAAGGAAGTGGAAGTGGTGGAAACAGTTGAAACCACGGTGGAAGTAATTAAGGAAGTGGAAAAAGTGGATGTGGAAAAAGAAAAAGCAAAAATGGATTCGATGATGGTCATCGCCAAGAAAGCAGCGGGGCTCGAAAAAAATCAGATAGAACTTGAACGTGCAAAATACGAAGCGCAGAAAGTGCAGGCAAGAGCCGACAGTATCAAAGCTGTAGCGGATATTAAAATGGCGGAAGCCAACAAAGCAAAAGCAGATGCGGATAAAGCGAAATCGGATGCTGACAAGGCAAAAGCAGATGCGGATAAAGCGAAATCGGATGCAGTGATTTCTTCCTCTGAAGCAACCAAAGCAAAAGCAAATGCTGTTGTTGCCGCTGCGCAAAAAGCAAAAGACGATGCTGCTGCAGCAAAAGCAAATGCAGATGCAAAAGCGGCTGATGCAAATAAAGCAAAAGCAGATGCGGCAACCGCACAAGCCGAAGCAACAAAATTAAAAGCCGAAGCAGATAAATTGAAAGCGCAGGAAAGCGCAGCGAAAGCAGCATCTGATAAAGCAACTGCCGAGCAAAAAAATAATGAATTGAAAATTCAGTTGGCTGATGCAGAAAAACCAAAGAATGAAGCGTTGAAAGCGAAAGCCGATGCTGACAAAGCAAAAGCGGAAGCAGATAAATTAAAAGCGCAGGAAACAATTGCAGCCGCTGCAAAATCAAAATCGGATGCTGTGATTGCTGCTGCCGATAAATCAAAAGCGGATGCAGACGCGGCAAAATCAAAAGCTGAAATTGCAACTGCGGAAAAAGCGAAAGCAGATGCTGCAAAAGCAGATGCAAATGCAAAAGCCGCTCAAGCCGCTGCTGATAAAGCAAAAGCCGATGCCGATGCAGCAAAATCAAAAGCAGAAGTTGCCAACGCAGAAAAAGCAAAGGCAGAAGCTGCAAAAGCAGATGCAAATGCAAAAGTAGTTCAGGCAACTGCCGACAAAGCAAAAGCAGATGCCGATGTGAAGAAATCCATATCCGATGCAGCTAACGCGGAAAAAGCAAAAGCGGAAGCTACAAAAGCAGACGCAGCTTCTAAAACCGCGCAAGCAAATGCTGACAAAGCAAAAGCCGAAGCCGATAAAGCAACTGCCAATGCAAATAAAGCAAAAGCTGATGCAGATGCGAAAAAAGCGGATGCCGATAAATTAAAAGCACAGGCGGAAATTGCTTCGGCAGAAAAAGCGAAAGCCGATGCAGCAAAAGCGCAAGCGCAAGCCGACAAAGCAAAATCGGATGCTGAAAAAGCTAAAGCCGATGCCGAAGCAAAGAAAGCTCAGGCAGAAATTGCAAAAGCACAACAGCCAAAAACGGATGCTGCTCCTAAAAAGGAAAAAACAAAAACAAAGCCTAAATCAGAAAATTAACTTTGGTATAGTTGAAAGAACTTAAATCCCCGATGCTGAAAAGTGTCGGGGATTTTTATTTACTACTATTTTGTTTTTTGGTCTAATGCTAAAATTAAAAATTAAGCAGGGAATTTATTTCCTCCTTTTTAAATTCCTTTACTTCTCCGGGTTGCATTTTTCCAAGAGATATTTTTTCAATTCCAATTCGCACAAGGCGCAAAGTAGGAAAGCCAACACTTGCAGTCATTTTCCTCACCTGACGATTTTTTCCTTCATGTAAATTAATTTCAACCCAAGTAGTGGGAATGTTTTTTCTGAAACGTATGGGAGGATTTCGAGCCCCCACCTGTCCTCCCCCTTCAGGGGAGGGAATTATATTTACTTTGCATGGCAGGGTTTTGTAGTTTTTTCCATCCACATTTATATTTACTCCTTGTTCCATTTTCTTTTTTGCATCGTCAGAAAAACTTCCTTCCACTTGGGCAAGATAGGTTCGGTTGTGTTTGTGTTTTGGATCGAGCAGCAAATGATTCAACATTTTGTCGTTTGTCAAGATCAAAAGTCCTTCGCTATCAGCATCCAATCTCCCAACGGGATAAACATCTTTTGGAAAACTGTAATTCAAATTGGCAAGCGTTTTATGATTTCCTTCCTTCGTGAATTGAGAAAGCATTTCGAATGGTTTGTAAATAATAAAATATCGCGGCGTGATCATTTCGGAAAATTACTCAGAAAATGTAATCGGTATAAAAATAATTTGCACAGGAAAATATCAGGTCAGAAAACTTTATTGCTGTTAATGAATAGTTATCACTGAGGAAGCAGGAATATTCTCTTGATTCAGAAGTTTTCCGAAAGATTGAATATCAAAACCGTATTTTTTTACAAAAGAAATAAATTCATTTTCATGTTTTGAATAAACCGCAACCAAAAGTCCTCCGCTGGTTTGCGGATCGCAAAGAATTGCTTTTTGATATTCATTCAAGGAAGAAATTTTTCTTCCATAACTTTCCCAGTTGCGCAAAGTTCCTCCGGGAATACATTTTTGTGCGATATATTCTTCAAGAACATTTTTTTCTCCCATGCTTTCATGCAACAAAGGAACTTTTGAAAAATCAATTTCAGCAGAAAGTTTGCTGCCTTCGCACATTTCCAAAAGATGACCCAGCAAACCAAATCCGGTTACATCGGTGAGCGCCTTCACATAATCCAGTTTTCCCAATTCATAGCCAAGCGAATTTAATTTTATCATGGATTGTTTTGCCAGTTCAAAATGTTCCGGCTTTACAATTCCTTTTTTCTGTGCGGTTGTGATAATGCCGACTCCGATTGATTTTGTCAAAAACAATTTGCATCCTTCGGTTGCTGTAGAATTTTTCTTAATGTTCTTTATTTCCACTTCTCCTGTAACAGCCAGTCCAAAGATCGGTTCAGGACTGTCAATGCTGTGTCCGCCTGCAAGAGGAATATTTGCTTCAGCGCAAATAGTTCTTGCTCCTTCCAGAACTTTTTGAGCAACTTCAGCAGGGATTTTATTTATAGGCCAGCCGAGAATTGCAATTGCCATCAATGGTTTTCCGCCCATGGCATATACATCGCTGATGGCATTTGCCGAAGCGATTCTGCCGAAATCAAACGCATCATCCACAATCGGCATAAAAAAATCTGTAGTGGAAATAATGGCGCGCCCGTTTCCAATATCATAAACAGCTGCATCATCCTTTGTGTCATATCCTACCAAAAGTTTTGGATTCGGAGTTTTAAGTTCGGAGTATAATATTTTTTCGAGAACAGATGGCGCGATTTTGCAACCACACCCTGCTCCGTGGGAGAATTGGGTAAGAAGAATTTGTTCAGACATATTTTTGCTGGAATTTTTTATTTGCGAACGTAATTAACTTTTCGGCATTTACCGATGCATCTGAGGTTTCACATTCAATAAAGAAAATATTTTTCATGTTGCGTGCCTCGTGATTGTAATTATACGCTTTATCATAATAAGTCAGGGTGATGTCTGCCACATAGTGAAGATTTCCTTTTTCAAGTTCTTCAAGCGCGTGCTTCACATGTTGCCCGCCCAAACGTTGTTGAATTTTCAGGATACAATTTTTCAATTCTTCTTTTGAAAATTTTCCATAATCATTCACTAATCGTTCAATGCGCAATGTTTTTGGAATGTTGATCCGAAGAATTGGCGCTTGTTTCATTTTCTCCCAAAATGAAATTGGAATTTGTGTTTTGCCGATGTTTCTCGATTCATCTTCCAGCCAGATGCGTTTTGAAAAATCTAATTTACTCAGGGCTAATGAAAGATTATTTTCAAACTGCTCATACGATGGTTGCGGTTTTTCTCCCAGCGAACCGAATGCAGAACCTTTATGATGCGCAATATTTTCCAAATCAATAATCTGTTCTCCTTGTTCTTTTATCTGGTGAAGAATTTCTGTTTTCCCACTACCTGTTTCACCACCGATAATTAAAATGTTTGCATTACAAGTAAAACTTTCGAGAACAAATTTTCTATATGCTTTGTATCCTCTTACAAGTGTGTGCGTGTTGTAACCATGCGCGTTCAGAAGCTCAGCAAATTTCGCACTGCGCATACCGCCTCGCCAGCAGTGAATTAAAATAGTTGATGATTGATGATTGATGATTGACGGTTTGACAACCGTCTGCACTTGCTCGATGAATGATTTTATTTTCGGGTTCGCAAGTTCATATCCAATTTTGATTGCTTCCTCTCTGCTGATTTGCTTATAAGCGGTGCCGACTTTCGCACGTTCATCATTATCAAACAAAGGAATATTTTTTGCTTCGGGAATATGTCCATGCTCAAATTCAGCAGGAGAACGCACATCAACTACAGGAAATCGCTGCGATAGTTTTATAAACTCATTTATGTTAACTGGATGATTCACGAATAAATATTTGTCCCACGAATTTATCTATTTTTATGTACTGAATTTTTCTGATGATAAAATTGTTTGCCAATAAAATATTCCGATTGCAGATCATTGCTGTAATTTTTTTTGCAATTGTATATTCCCTCCTATCCTTAGTAAATCATTATAATTTCAGAACCTACGCTTACGATCTTGGTTTGATGAACAATGCCATGTGGGATTACGCGCACTTTCATTTTAATAATTGCACACTTCTACAACCTGAATTGAAAAATTATTTAAGCGAGCATTTTGAACTATTCATTATGCTACTTTCACCCTTCTGTTATATTTTCGGAACATACACGCTGTTGATTTTTCAGATAGTTGCAATTTTGTTTGGAGGATTTGGAGTTTACAAATACATAAATGAAATTTCCGGAAACGAAAAAAATTCTTTTCTTGCACAACTTCATTTTTATTTTTTCTATGGGATTTTTTCTGCGCTAAGTTTTGATTTCCACAATAACGTGCTTGGCGCGATGTTCGTACCATGGTTCTTGTATTTCTTTCACCTTAAGAAATGGAAATGGACAGCTTTGATTTTTATTTTTCAGATCTCAACAAAAGAAAATATGCCTTTGTGGATGGCTTTTGTTTGTGTTGGTATTTCGCTTTTATATTGGAAAGATAAAACATTGCGAATGGCATCAATCATTTTTTGCGTTTTAGCTACTTGCTATTTCATTTTGGTAATAAAATTTATAATGCCTTCTCTTGCCAATGAGGGCGAAGCGTATGTTCAAATTCGCAACAATTATTCCGCAGTAGGTTCGAGTTTGAGTGAAATTATTTCGTCCATTTTAACAAAGCCAATTTATATTTTCAAATTATTATTTTTTAATCATACTGGAAATTATTTCGGCGATAATTACAAAACAGAAACATATGTTTTTGTTCTACTCTCAGGTGGAATTCTATTTTTCATCCGTCCGCAATTTCTTATAATGCTCATTCCAATCTTTGCCCAGAAAATGTTTCACAATGATTTTCTAAAATGGGGAATTGGCGCTCATTATTCCATTGAATTCGCTCCGATATGCAGCATCGGTGCATTTTATGTTATTTCAAAAATTGAAAATATAAAATGGAAAAATTATCTTGCATTCGGAATAACTTTTCTCTCCCTTGCTGTATCCGTCCGAAGTTTTGACCGCACCTTCACGTACTTTGACCGCGCACTCCAAAGAATTTATCAACCCGGACATTATAAAAGAAATTATGATGTAGCCGAAGCGCACAGTGGTTTAAAATTAATTCCCGATGATGCAAAGGTAAGCGCGCAGTCGGCTTTTGTTCCACATCTTGCTTTTCGGGATTATATCTACCAATTTCCTGTCATTAACGATGCGGAATTTATTGTTTTCTCCTATGCAGAATATTTCTACCCTCTTACAAAACAATCTTTTGATGTTCAGGTGGCAATGCTTTTAAATTCCGGTGAATGGGAAAAGATGTATGACAAAAATCAGATGGTAATTTTGAAAAAGTCGGCAGTAAAAAACCTACTTAACAAACAATAGTTTTCGGTAGATTTTTTTATTTCCAGACTGAAGTGAAGCTAAATAAAATCCGGGTTTAAATTTTTCAGATGGAATTTGAATCTCAATGGGTTCCGAAAAAGATGGAGAAACATTTTTTGTTGTTTTCATAATTCCTCTGCCACAAATATCAGAAACTTCAAACGAGAATTCTTTTTCATCAGCAAAAAAACTATTGTGTATTTTCAAAAACAAATTTTCAGAAAATGGATTTGGATAAATTAGTGCGCTTGTATCTTTTTCCGAAATTTCATTCACCGCAACATAAGAATTTGCAGTGTCATTATAATCTCCAAGCTTGTTCGTTTTAGCAATAAAAATATTATCGGGTCCAATTCCTATAGATGCAGTATAGCCGACCAACACAAAACCCGAGTCGGAAGTTTGCTGTAAATCATATCCCGCCTGGTCATTCACAAGACCAAATGACTGCCCCCACGAAGACCATGATCCAAATCCCGTTCCTCTTGTCCATTTATAAAGAAGAATGCCCATGCCCGAATTTACAAGTGTGATGTAATTCAAATCTTTCGTTTCCCGGATGCGGCTGATATAATTATTGCCTTTTCCGACAGGAGAAACCGCGTTTGAATCTTTAACATTGCCGACAGAATCTGTTCTTAGAAAATATATTTTCTGCGTTCTGTTGCTCTGCGTACTTCCACCTAACAAAAATCCTTTATCCTTGCACAACGCCACCGAAGTACAGGAATCATCGGCAGTGCCGCCATAAGTTTTTGTCCACAAAGTATCTCCGTTTGAATTTGTTTTCACAAGATAAAAATCAGAATTTCCTGCACCAAAACTTGTTGTGTAGCCGGCAAGAATATATCCGTTATCCAAAGTTTGGTGAACCTCGTAAGCCGCTTCATCATTTGTTCCGCCAAATTTTTTTGTCCAAAGCGTATCACCATTTGAATTTGTTTTTACGAGATACATTTGGCTGTTATTTCCATAGCTGTAAGTTTGTCCGCATAAAATATATCCGCCATCCGATGTTTGTTCCGCCCAATATCCCAAATCCCAATCCGATCCTCCATACGTTTTTTGCCATTGAAGATGTCCTACAGAATCTGTTTTCACGAGAAACATATCATACCCGCCGTTACCAAAACTATTTGTATAGCCAGAAATAATAAAACCTGAATCCTGTGTTTGTTTAACAGAATAACCGTTATTAATATTAATTCCACCAAACGTATTTTGCCACTGGTATTTTCCTGCGCTGTCAATTTTCAGCAGGTAAACATTTGTATTGCCGATTCCGTAACTGCTAGTTGTTCCGGAAACAATATATCCTTTGTCGAATGTTTGGGCAATGCCTCTTCCACGGTCGTAATTAGTTCCTCCGTAAATGGCAACCCATGTTCCTGGAAATTGAGCAAATGAAAAATGAAAAATGAAAAATGAAAAATAAACAACAAGAAAAAATCGTATGAGAGAAAAATTATTACTTTCGGAAAACTTTGAAGCAAATTTCATTTATAATGATTGAATAGTTCAAAGATACAAAATTCATTGTTAAACTTATGATTCATAAAGAAGGAACTACAACCATTGCAATTACACTGATATTTATTGCCATTCTTAATTTGATAATTTATTTTTTTGGCGGAAATGAAATTATTAGAATTGGCGGCTATTCTCTTTCAGGAATTTTGCTGATCATCATTTTGCAATTCTTCAGGAATCCTTCCAGAAAAATTATTCAGAACGAAAAAAATATTCTTGCTCCTGCCGATGGCAAAGTGGTGGTGATAGAAGAAATTTTTGAAAATGAATATTTTCACGACAAGCGTTTACAGGTTTCTGTTTTCATGTCGCCGTTTAATGTTCACGTGAATCGCTATCCGATGAGCGGAAAAATTTCTTATTTCAAATATCATCCCGGGAAATATTTAGTTGCCTGGCATCCAAAATCATCTACCGAGAATGAAAGAACGACCGTAGTTGTAAAGGGAGAAAAATCAGGAGAAATACTTTTCAGGCAAATTGCCGGCGCATTGGCAAGAAGAATTGTTTTCTATGGAAAAGAAAATGAAGAAGTGATACAAGGAAGTGAATGCGGATTTATAAAATTCGGTTCACGTGTAGATTTATTTTTTCCTCTCGGCACGAAACTGAATGTAAAATTGAACGAAGTGGTGAGAGGCGGAGAAAGTGTTGTTGCGTTACTTTAATTCCTTCTCATAAACCGAATAATTTATTTCTCTGCCACCGCCAGTGGAATTCGCATTATAGAAATTAATCAACTCGGGATTATTATCAAGCTGCTTCTTTGTAATACCATTTTCAACCACGGCAAACCAATTTTCCCAAATAATAATATCTCCTTCTTTGATTTGATTCAGCGCATTATTTGTTAAATCTATTTTTTTGTTTTTGTCAAAACAATCAATATTCAAGACCTCACTTAAATAAGGATGGTCAAATATAAAACGATGATTTGTTCCTTTATTTTTGATAATAAAATCTACTGTTTGAATAGCCGATTTCTGGTCTTTTGATAACCTCATATCCTTATCCCAATTTATTGCAGCAGGATTTGAAGTGAATGGAAAAATAATAATGTAAGCTGCTAATAAAAATTGAAAAATCAATTTTCCATTTTTTCTTGTTCCGAAAACATCTTCTGTTATAAAATTAAATCCATAAAGTGAAATTATAGATATCATCGGCATAACACCAATCATCACTCTTTTTAAACCCATCGAATTAAAAATACCGAAATACCAAAATAACGAATGAGCAACAAAAAAAGATATAAAACCCAGAAAAACTAAAATCCCAAGTTCAAGATTTATTTTCTTTTTTATTGACTTCCAAGATATGCTGATAACTCCCAGCCAAAACAAGGCATATATAGGAACTCCAATGACATAAATTAAGTCTTGGGCAAAGTCAAATAGTTTACCGCTGCCATATTGGCTACTCATTCTTGCATAAGGAATTTTAGTAAATACCCAAAATAAATCGTGGTACACAAAAAAACCTGCAATGGAATAAACAATGTGTCCGGTTAAAAGAATTGGAAGTAATTTATATTTTCTTTTTAACAGAAGATACAAACCGAATACTCCGATAATAATCAAACCTTCCGAACGAACGAAAGGGAGAAATGAAATTACCAGCGCAACTGTTATAAATTTCTGTTTGACGCTTGCATACAAACCAATACTTATAAATAAAGCAAACAAGGGTTCTGTTAGTCCCGAGAATGTAAGTATATAATAGAGCGGTGCAAAAATTAAAATCACAACGCTGATAATTGCGTTTTTAATATTTAATGCCTCAACTGTTTTATAAGTTAAAAAGATAGTCAGGAACGATACAATTGCATTGAAAACTTTTACTCCAGTAAATCCAAATTGCACAAAAGGACTGATCAATAAAACATAGAGGGGTTTTGCCCAATGATCAAAAAAAAGTTCCGGATGAACAGGAGCATATTTTCCATATAAATAATGTTGGATGCTGTCTCCAGCATCACCTGTACCGTCAAAAAAATAAATAGTTAGCGCAGCGATGATTGCATAAACAAATAATAGTATGTAAATTATTTTTTTCAAAATACTTTACTAATGTATGAGAAATTAAATATGTCAGTGGCAAATGTTGATTAATTTTCTCATCGCAAATATTTTCATAATTCCAAAATCACAAATTATAATCTCAATTTTTTGTATGTTTGCCCGCCTATAGAAAACATAAATTTTTTATTTTTTTCCTGATTGAAATTTTTAATTCACAATTCTGAATTTTCTTCCATTGTTTAGCAGATAAATGATGATTTTTATCATTCTCAATCCGAGCACTTAATCTCTATATTTGTACGTTTGATTATCAAAAAAAAGAAAAATATTAAATCTGAAAACCATGAACTACCGCACAGAACACGACACCATGGGCGAGGTAAAAGTACCTGCCGACAAATACTGGGGCGCACAAACCGAACGCTCGCGCAACAATTTTAAAATTGGACCCGAAGCAAGTATGCCGAAGGAAATTATTTATGCGTTTGCATATTTAAAGAAAGCCGCTGCGCAAGCAAACTGTGATTTAAAAGTTCTCACGAAAGAAAAATGTGATTTGATTTCAAAAGTCTGCGATGAAATTCTTGCCGGAAAATTAGACGAGCAGTTTCCCCTTGTCATCTGGCAGACAGGTTCCGGAACTCAAAGCAACATGAACGCCAACGAAGTGATTGCTTACCGCGCTCATGTTCTTTCGGGTGGAAAATTAACGGACGATAAAAAAATTCTGCATCCGAATGATGATGTAAATAAATCCCAATCTTCCAACGATACATTTCCAACTGCTATGCACATCGCAGCATATAAACAAGTGGCAGATATTACGATTCCCGGAATGCAAAAGCTGCTGGACACTCTGAAGAAAAAAGCGAATGCGTTCCAACCTATTGTAAAAACCGGAAGAACGCATTTCATGGACGCAACCCCGCTCACGCTCGGACAAGAATTTTCTGGATACGCTCAACAAATCGAGAACAGCATCCGTGCAATAAAAAATGCGTTGGAAATGATTCGTGAATTGGCTCTTGGCGGAACCGCGGTAGGAACAGGACTGAATGCTCCAAAAGGATATGATGTTCTTGTTGCGAAAAAGATTGCCGAACTAACTGGATTTCCGTTTGTAACCGCTCCGAATAAATTTGAAGCGCTCGCAGCTCATGATGCAATGGTGGAACTTTCCGGTGCATTAAAACGCTCGGCAGTTTCGTTGATGAAAATTGCCAACGACATTCGGATGCTTTCTTCGGGACCGCGTTCCGGCATAGGAGAAATAATTATTCCTGATAATGAACCCGGTTCTTCCATCATGCCCGGAAAAGTAAATCCAACTCAGCCGGAAGCACTTACGATGGTTTGCGCGCAGGTGATGGGAAATGATGTGGCGGTTTCCATCGGAGGTATGAGCGGACATTTTGAACTGAATGTTTTCAAACCGGTGATTGCATCCAATGTTTTGCAATCGGCAAGATTGATTGGCGATGCTTGCATTTCATTCGAGAAAAATTGTGCAATAGGAATAGAACCGAACAAAGAAATCATCAAAAGACATTTGGATAATTCACTGATGCTGGTTACCGCGCTGAATCCGCATATTGGCTATGAAAACGCTGCAAAGATTGCCAAGAAAGCTCACAAGGAAAACAAAACATTGAAGCAAGCCGCTGTGGAACTTGGACTTGTTACCAATGAACAATTCGATCAGTGGGTAAGACCGGAAGATATGACGGGAAGTTTGAAGTAATTATTTTTTCTTTCCCGGTTTTTCTTTCAGCGTTCCGGAAAAGGAATATTCTTTTTTCGTTTTTCCTTTTTTGGTAATCACTACAGTTCCTTCAACCGCATCGTCTGTAATGGTTCCGTCCCATTTTATTTCTTCTTCATCCGGATTTTTTCCGAGAGATTGAAACGTGATGGTTTTAGGAGAAGCCGAAGAATCCACCGTAACAGTGTACGCTGAAGAAGGAAATTTGTACTCCTGAGTCATGAATTTTGAACTCATCTTTTCACCTTTAAAACTAATTTCGTCGCTTTCGGGTTTTGGAGTTTTCTTGCCTCCTGTTTCAGTAAGATCAATCGTAAAAACTTTATTAGCAAGAAATTTGTCCTTTTCCTTTTTAGGAGCTGCTTCTTTTTTCTGTGCGAAAGAACTTAAGCTGGCAAACACCAGCGCTACAAGGAATAAAATTTTTGTTTTCATATTTAGTGGGATTTTTGTGGTGAAATAATTTGATTCAAATGTAAAAAAAAATCAATTGGTTGTATATGATTAAGCCCATAACATGCTACCCAACAGATTAAACAAACTTCTCTCCTTTCTTCAGCTTTACATCGTTGACAAAATCGCGGATGCGCTGTTCGTCCTGCTTTTTACAGATGAGAATAATGTTATCCGATTCAACAACAATATAATCTTGCAATCCTTCCACCACCACTAATTTATCTTTCGAAATATTGACAATGCAGTTTTTACTATCGTACATTAAAACATTCTTGCCGACAACCGCATTTTCAGCAGCATCTTTTTTGACATGATTGTAAAGAGAACCATATGTTCCTAAATCGCTCCAACCGATGAGTGATGAACGTACATAAACATTATCTGCCTTTTCAAGAATTGCGTAGTCAACAGAAATATTTTTACATTCAGCATATACGCGTTTTATGCCTTCTTCTTCATTGGAAGAATTATATTTCACCGAAGAAAAACCTTGCGCCATTTCTGGAAGTAATTTCTGATATGCTTTTACAATACTTTTTGCGGACCATATAAAAATTCCGGCATTCCACAAAAAATCTCCGCTCTGAAGAAAAAATTTTGCCATCTCCGCATCGGGTTTCTCCGTAAATGTTTTTACTTTTTTAATTCGCTTGTCTTTTTCTTTCAAAGGCGATTCAATGAACTGGATGTAGCCGTAACCGGTATCGGGACGCGTGGGACGGATTCCAAGCGTAATCAGACATTCTTCCGATTTTGATTTTCTGAAACAGGATTTCACTGCCTTCACAAACGTATCTCCTTTCGCAATGAGGTGATCGGAAGGAGCAACCACAATATTTGCTTTCTTATTGAGAGAATAAATTTTGTAAGATGCATACGCAATGCAAGGCGCCGTGTTTTTTCTGGCTGGCTCGCAGAGAAGATTTTCAGATTTTAATTCGGGTAATTGTTCCAAAACAAGATTTCTATATGCTTCGTTTGTTACAACAAAAATATTTTCCTTAGGACAAATCGGAAGAAAACGATCGAAGGTTGACTGAACCAGTGTTCGTCCGGTTCCCAGAATATCAATGAACTGTTTTGGATGAGCCGTGCGACTCATAGGCCAGAAGCGACTTCCAATGCCGCCAGCCATTATCACGCAATAATTATTTCTTATCGGCATCTCTGAAAAATAAATTAAGAAAGTTTTTTGAATGCATTTCTAAGATTGGAAATTATTCCTTCCACATCTTCAATCCTGCATGTTCCAACTGACAAACGGTACCAGCTTGATTCATCGGAATCTCCAAAAGCTGAAAAAGGAACAAGAGCTACTTTTGCTTCATCCAAAATATATTTGGTTATATCTTTTGTAGTTGAAAGAATTTTTCCATCCGCAGTTTTTTGTCCGTGCAATGCTAATTGAACGGTAAGATATATTGCAGCTTGAGGAGAAATTGCATCCACTTTAAAACCTTCTTGTTTCAAATTCTGAAATCCTTTATAAAAAGCTGTAAGTCGGTCGCTGATTTTTTTTCGGATGTCTGCAAGATAAATATCAACCGCAGAATCATTCATCAGAAAACGTGCGGTCGCCATTTGTTCCGGTCGTGCCGCCCATGCGCCCATGTGTCCAAGCATGGATTTCATTTTGTCAATTACTTTTTTCGGTCCCATTCCCCAGCCAACTCGCACACCTGTCGCAGCAAATGCTTTTGAAATTCCATCTATGAAAAGAGTGTAATCTTTCATTGCAGGACGAAGCGAAATGGGGTCAAAATGTTTTGTATTTCCGAAAGTAAGCGCCCAATAAATCTGATCGTACATCAGGTAAACCGGTTTCTTTCCATCACCTCTTCGGGAATTTTCCTCGAGAATCAAATCGCAAATTTCGATAAGCGTTTCTTTGGTCAGCGTTGTCCCGGTTGGATTCAGCGGAGAACAAAGACAAATCATGGTTGCTTCTTTAATATGTTTTTTTATATCGGAAGCATTTGGCATAAAATTATTGGCTGCCTTTGTTTCAATAAAAATAGATTTTGCCGATGAAAGCTGTGCATAGTGATTATTATTCCACGATGGCACAGGGAAAATAACGGTATCGCCCGGATCAACAATGGTTTTATAAATAGCGTAAATGATTGGACGCGCTCCGCAGGTGATGACAATGTTTTCTGTTTTGAAATCAAATCCATGTAAGCGTTTCAAGAAATGACAAACAGCGGTTCTAAGTTCAGGAACTCCTTCAGCCGGAGGATAATTTGTCTCGTCATTTTGGTATGCCGAAATTATTTCCTTCTTCAGTTCAGCCGGAATGGGGAAAATCTTTGGGTTGAAATCTCCGATGGTGAGATTATAAATTTTTTCTCCTTTCTTGATTTTATCATTCACCTCCCACGCAAGTTTAATGATTTCGGAACCCATGATATTTTCAGCAATGTTAGAAACAATAAGTTCCTTTGATGGGGTGGCAATAGTTATACTCATAAAATATTTTGATTAATGAGAATGCTAAAATAGGTATTTGATGTGAGATACAAGATGTGAGATATCAGAAAAATAGTCTTTGCTATGTAATCAGTTCCACCTCGCATAAAGCATGAATCAAATACTCTCTTTTAGTGCGTGCGTGGATACATTTAAAACGAGTTCTTCGTTTTTCTCCTTTGATAAATATTTCGGAAGAATGTTTTGTTTTTCTATTTGCAATTCTGAATTGTGTTCCCACAGAAATTCTTTCAAGCAAAAGTGTTTCAGAATCCGTATCGTATTTTTTCAAAACGCGCGATAAATTCAAATCCGAACCGCTTGCTGCTGAAGGACTTTGCATGTGTTTTTGTAATGCAATAAAAATTTCTTTCGGGAATATTTTTTTTTCTTCAGATACTACTTTTTCTTTTGTTAAAAAATAATTCAAGAGTCGGCTATATTCCGATTTCCATTCGCTGCCATGCGGATTTACTCTTCCTTTATATTTTTCCCATGTAGTAAGATGTGCAATTTCATGAATGAGAGTAACCAGAAAAGCATATTTATTCAAATCATAATTGATGGTGATGACATGATTTTTCCCATCGTGAGGAGACATATAATCTCCTTCCTTTGAACTACGCGATTTCTTGACTTTTAATTTGAAATTGTATTTATAAATCCATTCGGCAATCGTATCAATCGCTGCTTCAGGAATATATTTTCTAAGAATGTTTTTATTTCGCTCCTCCTGATTCATTTTCTATTTGAACAAATGATACGCCACAAAACTTGCAATATACGCCAGCGTTCCCATATAAATAAATTGAAGTACGGGCCATTTTAAACTTTTTGTTTCACGATAAACAACCGCCAGCGTACTCATGCACTGCATCGCGAAAGCATAAAAAAGCATCAATGCAAATCCCACGGCAAAAGTGTATCTTGGTTTCTGTGTTTCAGTGTTTATTTCTGCACTCATCTTTTCTCGGATGGACATTGCGTTGGTATTATCTCCAACACTATATATCGTTGCCATCGTCCCGACAAAAACTTCTCGTGCGGCAAACGAAGTAACAAGCGCAATGCCAACCTTCCAATCAAAACCAAGTGGCTTAATTACCGGCTCAATGAATTTTCCCAGGATGCCGGCAAAAGATGCTTCGAGTTTTTCAGCGGCAACTTGCTGTGGAAGATTATTTATTTTCTCCGGATGTTTATCGGCATCTATCATTTCGGAATAATCAGAATATTTTTTCTCTATTTCTTCAAATTTATTTCCCGGAGCATGCGAAGCAAGAAACCAAAGAATAATGGAAATGGCGATGATTACTTTTCCAGCATCAAACAAAAAAACTTTTACGCGGTCAACAATTGCAAGTCCGACATTTTTCCATCGCGGAGAACGATACGGTGGAAGTTCCATGATAAAAAAACTTCTCTCTTTCGATTTAATAAGATATTTCATTACAAATGCTGCACCGATAGCAGCAAGAAACCCGATGAGGTAAAGAAACATCAGAACGATTCCTTGCATATTCAAGAATCCAAATTTTGTTTCTGCCGGAACAACCAGCGCAATGAGAAGCGCATAAACAGGCAAGCGTGCCGAGCAACTCATCAACGGAGTTATCATAATTGTAATTAATCTTTCTTTCCAGTTGCTAATGGTGCGTGTACTCATAATGGCAGGAACTGCGCAGGCAACTCCACTTAAAAGAGGAATCACTGAGCGTCCGTTCAAACCGAACTTGCGCATAATTTTATCCATAATAAAACTTACACGCGCCATGTAACCCGAATCTTCCAAAATAGCGATGAAGAAAAAAAGCAAAGCGATTTGCGGAATGAAAACCACCACTCCGCTAAGTCCCGCGAGAACTCCGTTCACCAACAAGTCAGAAAATTCTCCTTTTGGCAAATGCTGCGTTCCCCACTGAGAGAAAAAAATAAAAAGTGATTCAATCCATTTCATAGGATAAGAAGCAATAAAAAATACCGATTCAAAAATCAGCAGGAGAACCGAAAGAAAAATTACATAGCCCCAGATTTTATGTGTGAGGATTTTATCTGTTCGCGAAGAAAAAACTTCTTCGTCTTTTTTCATTTTTATTTTCAGGCAGCCGCTGATAATTTCCGTAATGATTTTGTAACGCGCGATGGTTTGATCAGCTTCGTTTCCTTTTGTGATGATTTCTTTATTAAATATTTCTTTTAGAGGAATTTGAACAAGAGAAACAATTCCTTGCCTGAGTAAATCTATTCCGGTTTCTAATCTCGCGCTTATTGGTATAATTTCCACTCCGAGTTTTTCAGACAGCAGCACCGCATCTATTTCCATTCCTCTTTTCTCCACCACATCCATCATGTTAAGAGCAATCACAACCGGAATTTTCAAATCAATGATTTGCGCGGCAAGAACTAAACTTCTTTTTAAGTTGGATGCATCTGCAATAAAAAGCGTTAAATCAGGATGATCGGGGTGATTTTGATCGCAGAGAAAATCAACAGCGATTTTTTCGTCAAGAGATTTGGGATGTAAACTATAGATGCCTGGCAGATCAATAAACTCAACAGAAATAATTTTTCCGGAAGTATTTTTAATTTTTACTACGCCTGTTTTTTTATCAACCGTTGCACCCGGGAAATTAGCGGTGCTTTGTTTTAATCCGGTAAGAACATTAAAGAGTGTGGACTTGCCGCAGTTCGGGTTTCCAATCAAAGCAATTTTAAGCGAAGATTTTTCTGAAAAAGAATTTTGTTCCACAATCGGATTATTTTTCATTTATAGATTTCACAATAACTGAAGATGCTTCTGCTTTGCGAAGTCCAAGCACATAGCCACCGACAGAAATTGCAATCGGATCTCCAAAAGGAGCAATATTATTTACCTGAATGATTTCCCCTGGAAGACATCCCATCTCCAGCAGCTTCAACGAAACTTCCAAATCGGTGAAAGAATCAATAATTGCTTTTTCTCCCAACCGAAGTTCTGCAATTGTAAGAAGAGTTCCATTCCCATTTTTCATAAAGCAACAAAGTTACTCAAATGAAATTATTATCTATTACCTAAAAAATGGTATTTTGAAAAAGGAATGTTTAACGCATCAAACTGATATTTCCTTTTCTGGCAATTTTTCTTCCGTCAATCAATCCTACTTCCGCATAATAAACAAGTACTTCACTTCCTATTTTTTGTGTATTATCTGAAATGCCATTGCTATAATTCCCATCCCACTGAAAGAATGGATTTGATGATTCATACACTTTTTCTCCCAAACGATTAAATATTTCAATGTGTAAAGTATTGATGCATTCGGAAATTCCCAATAATTTAAAAACATCATTTTCTCCGTCACCGTTTGGTGAAAAGGCATTAGGAATGAATAGATCTGAAAAAGGGTCAGGAATATTAATTGACAAATGTTCGGTATCTGAGCAAATAGAAGATCCACGCACAATAAGTGTTACGATAAAATTACCTGTCAAAGTAAATTTGTGTGTGGGATTTTGAGATGAAGAAGAATGTTCATCACCGAAATTCCATAACCAAGAGTTGGCAGCGATAGAATTATCTGTAAATTGTATAGACGATGTACACAAGTCAGTATGAAAATTAAATAATGCTGTCGGTGCCGGAATTACAGTTATAGTCTTTGCTATGGAATCGCTTGTGCATCCATCGCTTACAAGAACTGAATAGTTGGTAGTTACTGATGGATAAGCAACAATAGGATTGTTAGTTGAACCATTGCTCCATAAATAATTGCTACCTCCACCAGTGGTGAGAGTTACCGATCGTCCAAAACAAAGCGGATCTATAGAACTAAAAATAGTAGCTTTTACAGGAAGAGGAGCATACTCCCAAAAATCTTTTTGTGGTGTTTGTGATGAACCAGCAGATCCTGTACCTATATATCCTTTGCAACCAATGGAAAAACCTGTAGCAGCATTTCTTGCTGTTCCAACAAAGTTTGCTTCCTGCACCCAAGTATTATAGGCAGGAGAAAGAGAGTCACCATTCCATTTCCAAAAATCATTTTTATATGTGCCATCATTTCCAGTTCCAATATATCCATTAGCGCCTATGAAAAAACCAACTGCTCCAGCCCTTGCCGTTCCACCAAAGTTTGCCTTCTGTGTCCATACATCCGTCGCTTGATCCCATTCCCAGAAATCTTGTTTATAAGTGCCATCATATCCGGTTCCTATATAGCCTTTTTTCATAATAGAAAAACCAACAGCGTTCCATCTTGCAGTACCCTTAAAATCTGCCTTCTTCACCCAAATGTTTATACTTGGATTGTATTCCCAAAAGTCCTTTAAATAAGAAGAACCAGCATCATATCCTGTTCCAATGTATCCTTTATTTATAATAGAAAAACCTACGGCAGAATTTCTGCCTGTACCAGCAAAATTTGCTTTTTGTATCCATACATTGGTCGCCTGATCCCACTCCCAAAAATCTTGTGTTAGATAATGGGCATCATTTCCTGTTCCAATGTACCCTTTTATTCCAATCGAAAAACCTACTGCATATGCTCTTGGCGTGCCGCCAAAGTTTGCTTTCTGTGTCCATACATTAGTTGTTTGATCCCACTCCCAAAAATCCTGTTCTAGAGAAGTGCCATTATAACCTGTCCCGATGTATCCTTTTGTGGCAATTGAAAACCCGACAGCACCTACTCTTGATATTCCGCCAAAGTTTGCTTTCTGAATCCATGTTCCCTGACAAAAAGAAGCATTGACGAGAAGAAGAAGTAGACAACTACCTATGATTAATTTACTTTTCACTTCATATAATTTCACAAGACAATGGTAAGAAAATTTAATAGCCAAACAAGGTTAATTTAGTAACTGGTAGGATTTTTTTAGTAAGTGGTAAAAAATCAAAACGAAATTTTACAATTTCTATCAATGTCCGTGCTTATTCCAGGTTGGACAATCATTGCACTTGTTCTTTGGTCGAAAAATAAAACAACCTGACATCAAAAAGCTTGCAATAAGTATAATTAACAAATGCTTTTTCGTTTTCATTGGTATTTGCAAATCTACAACTAAATTAGAAAATGAAATTGTCGTAACCAAATCGGATATTCTCTATTTTCGCGTATAACAAATGGTAACATACGTTTCAAATATTTTTTATCACATCGGCAGATATTACTCGCTGATTGCGAGAGCTTTCAGCAAGCCGGAAAAAAATTATGTTTTTCGTAAACGCATCTTTGAAGAAATTGATAATCTTGGAATCGGCTCTCTTGCCATTGTTCTCATCATGTCTGTTTTCATGGGAGCCGTTATTACCATTCAGGCGGCATTTGGTTTTACAAGTCCATGGATACCGCCTTACGCAATAGGAGTAGCAACACGCGATTCGATGATGCTTGAATTTTCTCCAACACTTGTAAGTTTAATTCTTGCAGGAAAAGTCGGCTCTAACATTGCTTCTGAAATCGGCACCATGCGTGTTTCTGAACAAATTGACGCGCTGGAAATCATGGGAGTAAACTCGTCAACTCATCTCATCCTACCAAAAATTATTGCTTCGGTTCTTATCAACCCTTTTCTGATTGTCATAAGCATGTTCGCAGGAATCATAGGTGGCTGGGGTTTTGGCGTACTTACCCATGTAGTAACGCCTTACGGATATTTATATGGCATTCAATATGATTTTAGAACTTACAACGTAGTTTATGCGCTTATCAAAGCTGCCGTATTTGCATTTATTATTTCTTCCGTGCCTGCCTATCATGGTTATTATACAAAAGGCGGAGCGCTGGAAGTTGGGCAATCAAGCACAAAAGCGGTGGTGTACAGCAGTTTGTTAATTCTGCTTTTTAATTTCATACTCACACAACTTTTACTTGCATGATTGAAGTTCGAAACATTTCAAAATCATTTGGGGAGAAGCAAGTTCTGAAAAATGTTTCGCTGGTTGCAGAGCAAGGGAAAACTACGCTTGTCATAGGAGCAAGCGGTTCAGGAAAAACAGTATTAATGAAATGCATAGTTGGATTGGAAGAAGTTAATAGTGGAGGAATTTTTTACAATGAACGGAATTTTTCGGAGATGAATACGAAGCAACGCAAAGGAATCCGCAAGGAGATGGGAATGTTATTTCAGGGTGCGGCACTTTTTGATTCTCAATCAGTAGAAGAAAATGTTGCATTTCCACTTTCCATGTTTACCAACATGACCGAAGAAGAAAAAACCGAGAGAGTAAATTTTTGTCTCAAAAAAGTAAATCTCGAAAACTCAAACAAACTTCATCCTTCTGAACTTAGTGGTGGAATGAAAAAACGCGTAGGAATTGCTCGTGCTATTTCGTTGAGTCCGAAATATCTTTTCTGCGACGAACCAAACTCCGGACTTGATCCGCTTACTTCACATGTGATTGATGACCTTATCAAAGAAATCACACAGGAACTTAACATCACAACTATTGTGAATACACACGACATGAATTCCGTGATGAACATTGGAGATAAGGTGATTTTTATTTACAAAGGGGAAAAGTGGTGGGAAGGGAACAGCGCAACTATTCTCCACGCAGATAACAAGGAAGTTTTAGAATTTGTTGGTACGGCAAAAATGCTGAAAGAGTTAAGAAAATAAATAATTGGTAATCCATATCAGGTTCTCCGTAAATCGAAAATACTATATTCGCATTCTAAATTATCCTTTATGAATTTTCCATCCAACCTCAAGTACACCAAAGATCACGAATGGATTCGTGTGGAAGGCAATGACGCTTTCGTAGGAATTACTGAATTTGCTCAGGGCGAATTGGGCGACATCGTTTTTGTGGATATCGGCACATTGGGAGATACGCTGAACAAAGAAACTATTTTCGGCACTATCGAAGCCGTGAAAACGGTTTCGGATTTGTTTATTCCCGTAGGCGGAAAAGTGATGGAAGTGAATTCAAAAATTGATACCAATCCTGAACTCGTAAACAAAGATCCTTACGGTGAAGGCTGGCTGATCAAAATTTCTTTGACTAACGCAAACGAAGTAAAAGAATTAATGTCGGCTGATGATTATAAGAAATTGATAGGAAAATAATTTTTCAGCTTTTAATTTCTTTTATCTTCTCTTTTATTTTTCCCAAAGTAATTTCTATTTCTTCTTTGGTGGTGAATTTTCCGAGCGAGAAACGGATTGAAGAATAAGCCATCTCATCTGAAATTTCCATTGCTTTCAAAACATGTGAAGGTTCGGCAATTGCAGAAGTGCAGGCAGAACCTGATGAAACTGCAATGTCGGGAAGTTGGGCAATGAGAGAATCTGCTTTTATTCCTGAAAAAGAAAGATTGGTAACGTTCGGCAAACGATTCTTGATACTTCCGTTCACAAAAACATTTCCTATATCCAAAAGTTTCTGCTCAAGCATTGTTCTTAGCTGAGAAATTCTTGTTGCATCATCCCACATTTCTTTTTCAGCTATCTCACAAGCTTTTCCAAGACCCACAATTCCCGGAACATTTAAAGTTCCTGAACGAAGTCCGCGCTCATGCCCGCCACCATGAATGAGAGGAGATAAAGTTACTCTTGGATTTTTTCTTCTGACAAATAAAGATCCGATTCCTTTTGGTCCATACATTTTGTGAGCGGATAAAGAAAGCAAATCAATTCCGTCACTTTCAACATCAACTTTTATTTTTCCTACCGCCTGAGTTGCATCACACATAAAAATGCTTCCTTTCTCGTGAACAATTTTTGCAATTTCATTTATCGGCTGAATCACGCCCGTTTCATTGTTCGCATACATCACACAAACTAAAATAGTTGATTGGGTAATTGAGTTGCTGAGTTGATTAAGGTCAATCAATCCTTCGCGATTCACAGGAAGATAAGTTACTTGTGCGCCTTTTGTTTCAAGATATTGGCAAGTATCCAAAACCGCTTTATGTTCGGTGGAAACGGTTACGATATGATTTCCTTTGCTTTGATAATTTTCAAAAACACCTTTGAGAGCAAGGTTAATCGCTTCCGTTGCACCCGAAGTAAAAATAATTTCGTTAGGTATTGCATTAATAAGTTTTCCTACTCGCTCTCTCGCCTGCTCCACCGCAGCTTCTGCCACCCATCCGAATGAATGTGTTTTGCTTGCAGCATTTCCAAATTTTTCTGTGAAGTATGGAAGCATGGCTTCCAACACGCGCGAGTCAACGGGTGTTGTGGAGTTATAATCCAGATAAATCATTGCTTGATTCCGCCTTTGTAAGTTTCCTTGCGAAGAACATTTCCCTTATCATCATAAAAAATCCATTCGCCATTTTTCACACTTATCCAATCTGATTTTTCATTGGGACGAGAAAGCGAATAATGACCAACGCTTGCAGGTTTGGCATCCGGCGACCATGTTTTAATTTCTCCCGCCAGTTTTCCATGTTTATGATTTTCTTCTCTGAACTTCACTCCGGTTTCATAAAAAAAAGTCCATTTGCCATCGTGGTCGCCCTTCGTAAAACTCCCAACACTCTCTTGAATTCCGGTGTCGAACCAAAACTGCCATTCACCTTCCTGTTTTCCATTTTTAAAATTTCCCTGCTGATGTAATTTTCCATTCTCAAACCAATATTTCCATTCTCCTGTTTTTACACTGTCCGCATAAATACCTTCGTAATTTTTATTTCCGTTTTCATGCCAGCCAGCCCAGTTGCCGTTCATAATTCCATTTTTAAAAGTTCCCTCATCTTTTTTCTGTCCGTTCTCATACCATGAAGTCCAAACGCTGTCTTGTTTATCATTAATATATTTTCCTGCATCAATCTTTTTTCCACTCTCATAGTAAACTTCCCACCAACCGTTTTTCTTTCCATCTTTATAAAAACCTTTTTTCCAAGGATGTTCATCTCTATGCCAATATTGCCACAGGCTGTCTTGCTTATCATTTTTATAATTTCCTTCCGCATCTTTTTTTCCTGTCTTGAACCAATAGTGCCATTTTCCGTGTCGCAAATCATCTTTCAGCGTTCCATCCACCACTAACTTTCCATCATCTTCATAAAATTTCCAGTCGCCATTTTTTTTATCGTTGGAATAATTTCCTTCGCTCTTCACTTTTCCATTTTGAAAATAATTAATACACTTTCCTTCTTTTTTTCCATTGAAATAAGTAATCAAATGCTCTTTCCATCCATCGCGGTTCCAAAGAATCCATTCTCCATTTTCTCGTCCGTCTTTCAAATTTCCTTCACGAAGTTTTATCCCATCTGCTTCAAAAAAAGTATAGTTGCCATTTCCATCCTTCACCTGCTGTTTTCCATCTTCTGTCCAGAAATTCATCACAAGATAGTCATCATCCGATAGATATTTTCTGTCTTCTTTTATTTGTCCGTTCAAATACCAATACGTCCATTTATTTATGCGTTTCCCGTTTTTATATTCTCCTTCAAATAATTTTTTTCCTGAAGGAAAATATCTTGTGAAGATTCCTTCCTCCTTATCGTTAAAAAAAACGCCTTCGCTCTCTTTATTTCCGTTCGCGAAGTAATATTGAAAAATTCCATTTTTAAGACTGACCCAATTATATTTTGATTCAACAACTTTGAAGTTCTCCAAACTTTTATCCTTTCCTTTTTCATACCAGCTGCGGCAAACGCTGTCAGTTAAATCATGTTTGTAAAAAGAAACGAGCGCCAATTTTCCGTTCTGATACCAGTAAGTAGATTTTTTTTCCTTTTTCCCTTTCACATAATTCTCTTCGCTTTTCTGCTGACCATTTTCATACCATGCTTTCCAAATTCCTTCTTCCGCTCCCATATTGTAGTTTCCTTCTTTGGCAAGTTTGCCGCTCTTATACCATTCGGCAAAATGACCATCCTGCATTCCTTTTTTGAAATTCTCCTCCGATTTTTTATGAATAGAATCGTTGTTCCAATAGGTGATGACAGGTTGTGAAAAGCAAGTGATGAATGAAAAATGGAAAGTGAAAAGTGAAAATCCAAAAAATAAAAAGCGTTTCATGGTAAAATAGATTTCTCAAAGTTAATGTAAAAATGTATTCTTCGTTTTTGATTATGGTTTTTCGCAGAAACGGGTTAATTGCTTATCTTTGTTTCATGAAGCGAATCTGCATATCAATTTCAGTTTTATTTCTGTCGGCTTTGGTTATTCTTGGCAGCGGAAAGTATGCTATTGGCAAAATGATTTGCATCGGAAACGGGCACGCCACTTACTCGCTCGGAAATGCAAAAGATTGCTGTGAGAAGAATGGCACTCAGCGTGAAACAATTAAAAAATCTTGCTGCGAACTTATCAATGTTGCTTATTCATTGGATGATTTTTCTCCTTCCTCGAAAATCACATCAAGTCCTGAACAATTAGTTTTTACTACTCCTGCTTTTTCGCTTCTGCCTCCAATATCCAATATCCAATATCCGATTTTCTATTCCGACCTTCCTCTTCCTGACATAAAAGACCTGCTTTATTCTTTCCGTTCGCTTTTACTTTGATTTGTTTTTGTTGCAATACATCATTCTGACAAGGTCAGGGTGATTTGATTATTTGTTTTTACAAAACAACAGCAATGAAAATTCAAATTAAAATATTTATTCTTTTTCTCGGGTTCGCTTTTTCTCTGCCAGCATTTTCACAACACTTAATAGGAAATGTGTCAGAAAAAAATCAAAACGGAAAAGAATCGCCTTTACCTATGGCAGGAATAAAATGGATTGGAACAAAAATTTATTCAACCTCCGATTCGCTTGGAAATTTTCACATTGCTTTTCCTGATTCGATGCCTGCTGAACTTATTGTGAGCATGGTCGGATATAAGAATGATACTATCTTTTTTAAAGACAAGTTCACTGCCAATCTAAAAGTTCTTTTAAAGAACGAAGCTACCACTCTCGGAACTGTTAACATTACCGAAAAACAACAAAGCACAAGTAATCTTATCACCGCGCCAATGAACACGGAATTAATTTCGCATAAAGAACTAACACTTGCCGCATGTTGCAATCTTTCCGAAAGTTTTGAACGCAATGCGTCGGTGGATGTAAATTTTACGGATGCAGTTTCGGGAACAAAACAAATTCAGATGCTTGGGCTGGATGGGATTTATACTCAAATCCTCTATGAAAATCTTCCTTTCGTTCATGGGCTTTCATCTTCGTCAGGTCTCTCTTACATTCCCGGTCCTTGGGTGGAATCCATTCTGGTTACAAAAGGAACCGGCTCTGTTGTGAATGGCTACGAGCCCATCACAGGACAAATTCAAATCGAGATTTTAGAACTGGACAAAGCAGATAAATTTTTCGTGAACGGTTATGCAAACAGTGAAACAAGATTTGAAATAAATTCTCACTTCGCGCATCGGTTCAATAAACACCTAAGTACACTTTTGTTGGTGCACGCAAACAAAAACACCATGAGCATGGATAAAAACCACGATACTTTTATGGATTTGCCACTCACCGAACAGTACAACTTTCTTAACCGATGGCATTACAGTACGGATAAAATGGAAGGGCAAATTGGAATTCGCGCCTTGAGTGAAAATAAAATGGGCGGGCAAATGATGAATGAATCTATTCCAAATCCTTACATGATAAACATTCACACAAATCAATTTGAAACATTTACAAAGAATGCGCTGCTTTTTCCTGATGCACCTTATAAAAGCATGGCGCTGATCACCACCGAGCGTTACCAAAATCAGGATGCAACTTTCGGAACGAAAGAATATTCGGGCGAACAGAAAAGTTTGTATGTAAATACAATTGACCAAACTATCATCGGCACAACTTTTAATAAAATAAAATTTGGCGGAAGTTTGGAGCTAGATAATTACAATGAGAAATTCTCTGCGAATACGATTACAAAAAATGATTCTGTTTTTAATACGCAGGAAATTGTTCCCGGTGTTTATACAGAATACACTTACAGCAACGATTCAAATATTTCGCTCGTTGCAGGATTGCGTGCCGATTATTACAATTTGAATGAACTGATGGTTGACCCTCGTTTGCATTTCAAATACAATCTCACAAAGAAAAGCGCTTTTCGTTTATCGGGAGGCAGAGGATTTCGCACGCCGCATATTTTTGCAGAGAACATGCAAGTGCTTGCCAGCTCGCGTGAGGTGGTGATAAAAGAAAAACTTCTTCCAGAAGTGGCTTGGAACTACGGCGCAACCTTTACGCAGAAATTCAAATTATTCTATCGCGAAGCATCCTTCAATATGGATTTTTTCAGAACAGATTTTCAAAATCAAGTGGTGGTTGATTTGGAAGATGCGCGGAAAATTCAGTTCTACAATCTGAAAGGAATTTCTTACTCCAATGCTTTTCAAACTGATTTTTCTTTTCAGCCACTTGAACGATGGGATGTAAAACTTGCGTACAAATATTACGATGTAAAAACAACTTATAACGGAATTCTTTTAGAGAAACCCTTTGTTCCGACAGACCGCGCACTGCTGAATATTGATTACGCGACTAAATTTGAAAAATGGAAATTTGATTTAACTGTAAAGTGGTTTGGAAAAAGCAGATTACCCAATACTTCGGCAAATGCTCCTGAATTTCAATTGCATGACTATTCCGATACTTATTTTACCTTGATGGCTCAGGTAACAAAAAAATTCAGATGGATAGATGTTTACATTGGAGCAGAAAATTTGTTTAACTATACAATACCACATCCTATTATTGACCCGACAAATCCATTCGGACCGAACTTTGATGCTACGATGATATGGGGACCAATAACAGGAAGAATGGGTTACGGAGGAATCAGATACACCTTAAAATAAATTAAAACTTAAATTCTATGAAACCACTGAAATTAATTTTTACAATTTGTCTTCCGATGATTCTATTCATTGGTAATGTTTCTGCACAGCAAGACACCACTATTAAAATAAAAACTTCGGGCGATTGCGAAAAATGCAAATCAAGAATTGAGAGCGGGTTGTCGTTTGAAAAAGGCGTGAAATCAGCCACCTTTGATACTAAAACAAAAGTGGTTACGGCTACTTATAATCCTAAAAAAACTTCTGCAGAAAAAATTAAAATAGCTATTACAAAAATTGGTTACGATGCCGATGAAATGAAAGCGGATGAAAAAGCGTACAACCGTCTTCCAGATTGCTGCAAGAAAGGTGCTAAGTAAATAAAGGTCAAGTCAATTTAAACAATTAACAAATTGATTTTTTCTTTTGCTTATTAAATGTTTAATAAAGAAGTAAAAGTAAAGACCACCAAACTTTCGCACTATGCTTCTCGGTGCTTAAAAGTGTCTTTTCGGTATATTTAAACTTGAAACCGAACGGAATTTTATTCTTTGATTATTTTTTTTACTGATGAACTTCCGTCTTGAGAAGTTGTTTTCAGAAAATAGATTCCACTGGGGTGGGAGGAGATGTCTATTGGAGATTTAAGTTGAGAGATAGGACATTGGTATATTTTTTCTCCGAGGACATTGTCAATCTCTAAGTTCATTATTCGTATTTTATTAGATGTAATTTGAAATATGCCACTGGTTGGATTTGGATAAATATTAAATCCGGATAGTTGTTCATCAACTGGCAGAACACTTGTTGCGACAGTAAGCGGCAGATGAGAATAAGAATACTCTTCAACATATTTATTTATATAATGAGTGGTGGTGTCATTATAATATTCCCATGAAAAAACAGGCTGTCCTGTATTAATATCAAACCACATATAAGTAGTATCCGCTTTAAATGCCGGAGGTATATGAGGTGTGCAAGAAGTATCTATTTCTTGTTCCACTATTTTTAATCGTGCAACAGAATAACTTGCGTGAGGGGTATTAAGCGTACCATAAGCGTCATAAGTAATTGTTCGGTTTATGTAAGAATTAAAAGTGCATATTCCTATAGGATGAAGTGAGAAAGAATTATAGAAACTATTTCCAAAATTGAATGGGCAAATAATTTGTTTTTCCGAACCCAATACAAGTTGATAATTACGAACATCTATATAATCACCCAAATACGTTACACTATCAGAATTGAATTGATAAAAAGAATAAACTCCATTGGGAGCTAAATCGGCAAGATTAGCGGATGGAAACAAAGGTAAATTACTTGATGAAGAAGTATCTTTAATAGTGGATGGATCATAATAAGAATGAGATATTTTTCCGGTAGCGGAAAGAGTTAGATTCGTATAATTCCATGTGATGCTTGATCCTGCGTTGCCAGATGTTATACTTGTAGAATCAAAATTGAATATAATTCCAGTTAAGCTATCATTATACGCAGGGCGATTGTTGCAACCATTAAATATATATTGCGCCTGAACATTAACAAAAAAAGTGTTTATGCACAGAAAAATAAAACAAGATTTTCTCATTTTTATGTGGGTTATCAATGATAGCTACAGCGAAGTACAATATAATGAATGTAAAAGTCAAGTTTTTTGCAATATATTTTAAAGCAAAAACTTTATTACAAAACAATTTCTCATTGCTCGCATTTGCTTAAAAGTGGCTTTCAGCATATTTAAATCTAAAACCGAACAAACGAACAGAACTTTATTCTTTGATTATTTTCTTGACTGCTGCACTTCCGTCTTTGGCAGTTATTTTCAGGAAATAGATTCCGCTGGGATAGGAGGATAAATCAATGGTTGAAGTAGTATGTTGCTGAATTTTTGAGAATACTTTTTCTCCCATCACATTATAAATTTCTATTTGAAATTGCTTTAATTCACTCACAAGCACGAATGCACCGCTCGTAGGATTTGGAAAAACAGAAAATGTATTATCCATAAATAATTGTTGAATACCAGTTAGTGATGAAATTTTTGCTAGAAGAATATCTCCTCCATTACTGTTAAGAGTATCTGCACCAAGAATTAAATTAGTATTTCCAAAATCACCTGTTACAATTAAATTATTATTTAAATCGGTACACATACTGAATCCTTCAGAACTACTGTTCCCGCCGTTCTGTCCTAATGCCCAGAGAACATTCCCATTCGCATCATATTTGGCTATATAAATACCATCTCCAGCAATATTTCCTAATGTATAAGAACCAATGGTAATACTGCCTTCGTAATATCCAGTAACATATACATTACCTACTAAATCTGTATTCACACTATATCCTGCATCAAATCCAAGTCCGCCTTCGCTTCTCGCCCATAATACATTTCCAATTGAATCGTACTTAACAATGAAGATATCGCTTGGATTACCGCAACAACCGCCATGATTTGTCAAAGCAATTGAACCAAACTTTGTAGTTGGTCCTTGGAATGTTCCAGTCACATATACATTTTTTTTTATATCTGTAGCGACACTCATCCCTGCATCATTGTAACTCGCTTCAGAATTTCTTGCCCAAAGAACATTTCCATTCGAATCATATTTTACAATAAAAACATTATCGCCTGTAGATGACGGAAGTTTTGGCAGAGTATCATTCCCAAATACAAGTGTGCCTGAAAAATATCCTGTCAAATAAGCATTGCCACTAATATCTGTACAAATACTATTTGCAAAATAAAATCCAAAACTATAATTGGGAGTCCGAGTCCAGACCGTATCTCCGTTATTCGCATTATATTTTGCAATAATACTACCCAACCCATACCCATTAAAACAGCATAAAATATTACCATAAGAATCAGTTGCATTTTTTCCTCCTTGCTGTCCGTAATTTTTTACCCAAATCAAATTTCCATTTGAATCATATTTTGCAATAAACATGTTTGTTCCTCCGCATATCGGTCCGAAGTAATTATTTAATGTATCTGTACCAAAAACCATTTTTGGACCATTCCATTCTCCAGTAATATAAATGTTGCTCTGATTATCTATAGAATGCCATGACAATAATTATAACATTGACCTCCTGCACTTTTTGCCCAAAGGACATTTCCGTTTGCATCATATTTAGCTATAAAAATATCCGCAGTATCGGGGCTGTAATTAATCAAAGTGTCAGCTCCAATAATAATTTTTGGGCTATTAAAAGAACCTGCTATGTATATATTTCCATTTTGGTCGGTACAAACACTCTCACCATAATCATTACCATTAATTCCACCTGCATTTCTTGCCCACAACCAATTCTGTGAAAAAAGATTTCCAGAGTAGAGAAGAAGAAGTGGGAAAATTGTAATGAGTAATTTTGTTTTCATGAAACAAATGTAGCCAATTTATAATGATTCGCAAAATGGGGGAAACTCCGCACTACTTTATCAGAAAATAATTTCTCATTGCTCTCCGGCAATTGAAAGTATCTATTCAACAGGTTTAAATCTGAAACCGAACAAAGTTATGGAACTTTATTCCTTGATTATTTTTCTCAGGAAAAATTTATTTCTTGATGAAAATAAACTGCCCGCCTTCATCTCCAGTATCTTTTATGGGATTTAACAGAGGTGTCTGATTGGAATTATTGATAACAGCTATCTTAATGTCGTTATACAACTGACCTACATCAAAATATTTTTTGTCATTACCATTAAGCGACTTTAACAAGAAATAACTAAATATAGAATGACCGTCCTTCCCACCATCCATTACCGGTTCAATTCCTCCCGAGGTCATTGCCTGCCTTGAATTTTTATTATATACCTTAGAATAATATTTATCTGACTCTTCAAAAGGAATGGATACTGTTGTACCTCTGAAAATATCTCCGCTAAAACAAGCATCAGAAATCAACAGCGTATGCTTTGTTTGAATGGAAGCTAAAAATGTCTGTATATCATTGTTCGAAATTAAATCGGATACGGCATTTGTTTTTGCATCATAAGGAACCCAATATCCCTTGTTCATCGTTTTTTTGAATTCACCGTGTCCTGAAAAATAAATCATCACATTATCATCTTCTTTCAAAGTGTTTACAAGATTTTCAAGGATATTCATAATGGCAGAGCGAGTTGCTTGCTCGTCATATAACGTATAGAACTTATCTATCCTGTATTTTTCAGTCAATGTTTTTTCAATAGACTGTGCATCATGAACCGCATTGTGAAGCTCTGTCCATTGCCCTGAATATTTGTCCACACCGATAATGAGTGCATAATAAGTTCCGCTTGTAATCTCTTTGGATTTTGAAACATTCAATCCTTTTAACGGATCACCGCTTCCTCTTGTCAATGAATCGAGATTGGAAGGTGCTTTGCTTTGGGAACTAAAATCAGATGATTGAGTGTCTTTTGTTTTAGAATTACTTAGTGGCTGACTTACTTTATCCACGGCTCCATTAGTTGTCAGCAGTTCGGCAATATCAGTTTTGCCTAAATTCTTTGCAAGTACAAGGGGGGTCTTGCCAAGGTTGTTCATTGAATTTACATCTGCCCCTTTGGAAATAAGCAATGATACCATCTCTTTATTTCCCCCGCTTATTGCAACTAAAAGCGGAGTATTTCCTGAATTATTTTTCGAATTTACATCTGCCCCTTTGGAAATAAGCAACTCCATAATTCCATTATACCTTTCATGAAAACCTTCGTACAGTTGGATCATTTGGTTTCTAACACTAATAGTCCAAGTCTTATTTGAGGTTGCTTTCTGTATTTCGTTAATTGACCAATTGCTCCACCCGACAGTTAATTCAAGAGGGGAAGAACCATCTTTGTTTTTAATATTCACATCGCTTATCTTGGAAAGTCTCCGTTCAATTCTTGAGGGGGTATTGCCATTTTTATATGCATCAAAAACCGCTTCATTTTGTTCTGCGATTTGAGTTTGAACTGTATTAATAACAGAAGGCGAATTATTTACTTGTTGATTCTGTACAGTGTTATCTTTTTTGGCTGACACTGTAGAAACTAATGGAGTTGGAGTGGTTGTTTTTATTTCCGAATGCCATGATACATTTCGGATATAATCGGATTTATTTTCCTTATTCTCATGATAAAAAATTATACTTTCTGTTATTTTGTCGATTTTACAATATACTGTATCTCTTTTGTCCTTAAAAACAATTTTGTCCTGCGAATAAACGCTAAAGGAAATGAAAAATACGAAGTAGAAAAATAATTTCTTCATTGTAATGTTTTCACTTCTTAGTATGAAATTGTTTTCACAGAGTAAAAGTAATCAATTCAAACCGATTCACACAATTAAGGGGCATTACAACCGAGTGGAACATTATTCTTTGATGATTTTCTTGACCGCTGAACCTCCGTCTTGGTTTGTGATTTTTAGAAAATATATCTCGCTGGGTTGAGAGGAAATTATTATTATTGAATTAATGAATTACTTCATACTTGAGTAGTTTTTCTCTCCATTTACTAATTATTCCACTACAATTATTTTTCCAGAACTTACCTGCTGAGTTTCAGAAACAAGCTTGAAAAAATAAATTCCCTGCGGAACATTAATGGCAATGGAATTATTGCCAGTGTTGAGCGCAGAAAATTTTGATGCTGCATTTCCAAGAATATCATATACGTCTAAAGAAAAATTATTTGAGTGATTATTTACGCTTGCAATATTCAGTGAAAAAGATTTTCCCGACAGCACAGGAGATGGATAAATTTTTACGTCCACATTGTTGTCCGCTATCTCATTTACTCCCGAGGTCATAGTATAAGCATGATAGCGTTGATAAGCGACATTGGCGGGATTATTTACATCTTTAACTTTCATTAATACTGTTCCACTATCTGGAGTACTAGAGGGATAAAAATCTATGTTGATTCCCGCGCTGCTATTTGCCTGAAGAGTGAAGGGAACGCTGTCAACAGTCGGATTGTAGCAAGTACTAGTTAAACAGAAAGAACTTGCCCATCCAGGTGTTCCGTTATCATTTTGGACGCGCACCACCTCCAGCGTAAGGGGACTTGCGGTATTATTTATTATGGAGTTGCCAATAGAGAGGCTAATAGTAGTCGATGTTGATCCGTACCTTAGAGTATCGTGATTGGTAAATGAAAATGTTTGAGAAAAAGATTTTTCACCTGCAAAAAGAATGAGTAAAAAAATAATAAGGGAGTAGATTTTTTTCATAGAGCAGAATTTTTCATTTTTGGTGAAATCTTATTTTCACAGACCAAATATAATCCTTTTAAAACAACCCACAAAATCAAGGATTGAAATCTCTCCGCACTAACTTTATCACAAAATAATTCCTAATTGCTCTCCGATGCTTGGCAGTGGCTTTTCAGTATGTCTAAATCTGAAAGCGGACAAACGGACGGAATTTTATTCTTTGATTATTTATCATTGATCAAAATTTGTCCATTTCCTTTGCCCATAATGATGATTTTTGCATTGGGGGAAAGAGCTATTTCTTTCTGAGCTTTTATAGTTTCGTATTGCAATAATTTATCTGAAAGTTCACTGTTGATAATGCGCTGATAATCAGCAATTCCTTGAGCTTCCACTCTTTTCCGATCAGCTTCTTGTTTTTCTTTTTGTAAAACGAATTGCATCTTCTGTGCATCTTGCTCTGCATTGATCTTCGATTCAATAGCAGCTTTCACAGATGCGGGTAAAGTAATATTTCTTACTAGTAATTGTTCCAATACCAATCCTCGTTCTTTAAAATCTTTTTGAATGCCATCAAATATTTTTGCCTGAAATTCATCGCGCTTTGTAGAATATAATGCAACCGCATCATAATAAACAGCGTTGTCCCGAATTTTAGTACGCGCTATCGGACGAACAACGGTGTTCCTGTAATCCAATCCTATTTCCCTATATATGCGTGAAGCTTCTGCCGGAATAACACTATAAAGTATTGTTAAATCAAGTATCACTTCCAATCCGTCAGCACTTAACGCACGAATAGCATCATCTCCAGATTTTTCTCCTTCTGTTGAAATGGCAGACATAGTGTAGTTTTGTGTTTTTATATCCATAGAATTTACTTCTACAAAAGGATTGATAGTATTCAAACCGCTTTCGAGAACAGTAGGCTGAACCTTGCCAAATAATGTTTGAACTCCCACTTGCCCAGCTTCTATTTGTTTTACTGAAGCATTACTAAGGCTGATAATTGCAATTGCCAACCCAGTATATCTTAATAAGGGGAGAATGAAACTAACATTCGGAAATAGTTTTGCAATTTGTTTTGCAATAGCAAATAAAAGAATTCCGATAGCAAAAAATATCATGGTTTTAAGTTTTTGCCAAAAGTAGTATTTAATACACTGAAACCAAACGGAACTTTATTTCTTGATTATTTTCTTTACTGCTGAACGTGTGAATTATACAATTTATTACAAAAATTATGTAATGCTTCTTTTTTAAAGAGTGTTCATATTTACAGTGTAAATTAATTTATAAAATTATACTGATATGATTACATCACAATCCAACATAAGTCATAAACTCACCCGAGAGGCATTACATACATTCCTGCTTTTTGCTTCAATAATTTATGCGATAGCGTTTGCTTATTGTTATGTTACCAAAAACATGCTCTCAATGTATCTTCTTGCAGGCGGAATGGTGATAATTGTTTCTAGTTTATTTATTATTTTCAAAAAAGAAAAAAAGTCCTGCTAAAAAACAAATGTTTCACGGAATGTCCTTTTCTGTGTCATTTTTACATTCTCCAAACGTCAAAGTGTTTGAATGATGTAATTTGTTAATATACACTCAACAGATACTACACAACTTTACTGAATGAAAACAATAATCATATTGTTCTTGTTTATTTTATCATTTATAAATGTACATCCTGTGGAATTACTTGTGGTATTAGTGTTTGCTGGATTTATTTTTAGTGCCCTTCGTATTACTCGAAAACAAAAACAAATTATTGAGGAACAAAAAAAGAAAATAGAAGAAAAAAAATTCTTGATTCGATTCATTAAGCCATCCGGACTAACTTTATCACAAAACAATTTCTCATTGCTCTCCGATGCTTGGAGCAAGAAAATAAATCCTACCAACGTCAATAAAGGTTCCTTCCAAATTGATATTTAAAACTGTAATGTCAATAGTTACAGTGGCTCTTAACTCTTCTATTCCACGCCCAAGTTTATCAGAACAGGCAAAACAAGTAAGACACAGCACTCAATGCGGCAACGAAATCCATAAAACCTTTGCAACTCGACTATGGACAGGTGGTAAAAGGAAATTTGTTCACCCTTAACGGTAAAGGGTCATTGTCACCGGATTCTCAACCTATCCGGGAACTTGTTGATCTTGGCTGTGAGTGAGTACATCTGATGCTTAGTAATAAGCAGGTATTCAAGGTTGGTAATACTCCTCTACTAGAATCTTGGAGGAAAGAACCACCTGTTAAAAGTTGCTTTGTTCTTACTTAGAGTTAATTTTTTGAATAACTCTTTTCTGAGTCAATTTATTTGTCCAATTAAATAGAAATGGTGAAGCTACTATGAGAATCAAACCTCCGATTGTTGCAAAAAATATTGTCATAAGATTTATTTTTTATGGTTATGTAACCATAAAGACAATGTTCATACCACCAAACTATATCTGACTGTTAAAGAATGTTAATTTCTAAATCTCATGTGTGAATCATGGAATTTATTACAAAGGATGTGTAATAACAAAAACGATTAACCTGCTCATCTTTGCTGTAAGAAAAAATTATCATTGGATAAATTATCCTACCTAATAAAAGAACATTCGATATGATTTAATCCCGCATCTGTGGCGGGATTTTTCTTTTATGGTGAATATAAATAGAAGGAATAAAGTTCTGTTCGTTTCAGATTTAGATGTACTTAAAAGTCACATTCAATTGCCGAGGAACAATGATAAATTCTTTTGTGATAAAGTTTGCGGAGGAGTTCAACAATACTTCAAGATAGTATGCAGTTCTTTCTCCTGTTTTGCTGTCAGAATCCATAATCATAAGCGCAATGCTTTCTTGATCTAAAATCCAGAGTTTCATAAGTCATCCATCGGATAAAACATGTCATTTTTCTAAAAGTTACTTTTTTCTATTGACTGAATGCTCTCAAGCACATACATTCGCTTCTGATTTTATTTTAAACACGCTCTCTGAGAATATCTGTGAAAGATGAAACAAGTAAAACGCAAACAAAAAAAACCAGCACCAATGTATGCTCCAAAAAAAACCTATTCACTCAACTATAGTTATAGGAACTGTATTCCTTTCCTCATTTTTATCTTCCTGCGGTGAAAAGCCAATGGGAACCTCTGACATAATAGATTTTGAAGTTACGCAAGACACCATTAAATCAGAAACAAGAATAAATTTTGACCTGATCAGGGTCAACATTCCTTCTCCGGGTATATTGGCTAAAAAACTTTCTGCTGCTAAGATCGGGTACAACAAAATCTTTCTGCTTTCCATCGGGAAAAGAGCAAATTATGTTACCAATTACCAAAAAGCTATTGGCGTTGGCGCTTATGGCGCAGATATAGGGATGGCTGCTTCTCACAATCAAACTCAAGATGCTCTTGATTGTATTGATGCAGTAAGTAAACTTGCGGCTGAGCTTGGCATCAACAATGCATTTGATCCAGGATTTTCAAAAAAGATTCTCGCAAACATCAACAAGCCGGATACCATTCAGCTAATGCTCGACAAGGCATTTGATAAAGCAGAACGCAACCTTCGTTCTAACCAGCGTGTTGCAGTATCTATTCTTATGGTGGCAGGAGGATGGGTGGAAGGTCTTTACACCTCCATTGAATCGGTAAATGCAAATTCGAGTGGGGATGAAAACAAGAAAATCATTTATAACGATATCAGTATTCATTGCCATGCGTTTGAATATGTATTCCAACTGTTGAATCAGTATAAAAACAATTCGGATTGCGCAAAACTTTTACAGGAACTGGAGCCAGCAAAAGCAACGCTGCTCACCTATGGAAAAACAGGATGGGATTCAGATACATTGCCAAAACTTCGTGAAACGGTAACTACTTTGAGGAATAAAATAATCGCTTAAAAATTATTTTGTCCACCTACCATCAAATTTGTCATATACAATGTCATTGGTGTAGCAGTTGATAATGGTTTCCCCTGTTTGGTTTCTATGGAATCAAAAAAAAATACAAGATAATATTCGCGGACTATTAATACTGGTCAATTGCCTCAATGCAATGATTGGCGCAACAGGAAATAGGAAAATTATGATTGATGTCCAAGGCGTAAATGCACAATACACTAAACTTCTATATTTTTCTGGAACTGCACATGGCGCATTGCCTATTGGAAACCTGATTTCAGACGAAACATTTCTTTACGGAATGACCTCTCAGCAGTAGCTCAGAACGACATACAGTTTTCTCATCGGATAATCACAATTTCTGTTCTTCTATTCTTTGCTCTTCCTTCGGGATTATCTGAACCATCAGCATTTTTATTAGGAGCAATTGGTTTTTCCTTCCCATAACCAACCACTTTCATTCGGCTTCGGTTGATTCCTTTTGAGACAAGATAATTTGCCACCGCCTCTGCTCTGCGCTTTGAGAGCGTTTTATTATAAGCCGCTTTGCCTTTTGAATCGGTGAAACCTGCAATTTCAAATTTAACTTGCAAATCTTCTTTCTTCAATAAATCAACCGCTTTGTCAAGTTCGGGTAAATATTCCTTACGAAGTTTTGATTTTGCAAAAGCAAAAAGAACATTGTTGAAGGAGATGGTTGTTTTAATGGCGGTTGTAGTTATAGGAGATGTGGCAAGAGCAACAGAAGTAGCAGCACCAGGAGCAGAGGTTCTTTTTATTGTATCAACGCTGACTGTCATGATGGGATTTGTTTTCACACTTGCTTCCTTGTGTGCTGGAGCTAATTCAAAAAATTCATGATTACAAAAACCATAACATCCACTTTCAATAGTAAATAAAGGAGAAAAGTTTTTATTAGGTGCAGAGATTTCTTTTTTCTCAGTCCATGTGTCTGAATCAGAATTATACTCCCAAAAAACATTGCTACCATTCAATACATAACTTTTTCCTTCCATTTTGAAAACATTAATAGAATCACTGCCGGGAATTGCAAGATCATTTTTTTGATTCCAAGTAATTGTGCGCAAATTAAGTTCCCATAATTGGTTGATGTATTTACCTTTTTTCTTTTCTCCTGTAATGATGAATGCTTTTTCGTTAACTGAAAAAACAGTTTTATTTCCAATTATATCTGTAAGATTTGGCGACTTAGTTTCCTTTGACCAGGTACCAGAAGCCGTCCAAGAATCTGATGCAGGATTGTATTTTTTTAAAACTCTCTTGTTAAGATTCACAGAGCACAGTGTGTCGTTAAATATAAAATCAACACTGCCTTCCAAATGCGCATCATTTTTTTTTGACCATTTATTTGCGGATGGATCAAACTCATAAAGGTCTTCCTGATATTCTGTATTTATTCCATCGGGCGCTATTACATAACCCAAACCGACAAATATTTTACCGGAAACCGAAAAACCATTGGCGCTCAAACGACCTTCTCCGGGAAAATCTGATTTCTGTGTCCAGCTATTTTTTTCTGAATCGTATTCCCAAAAATCAGTATATACTTTGTAGATAGAAGTCTTTACCTGTTTTTGCCCCAATCCGTAATATCCTTTTTTACCTACAGACAAACCAATGCCGGAATATCGGGAAGACCCGGGAAAGTCGGTTTTCTTTGTCCATACGCTTTGCCCAAAGAGATTTACCGAGCAGTAAACAAAAAATAATACGATGAGGAGAGCTTTTGTTTTCATAAAGCAAAGGTAATTTATTTTAAGTAAACTGACATGATGATGCAAGCCATTATCCAACTATTTATCACCGTAATAAGCAGGAACGTGACCTTCTTACAAATAATAATACATCCAGTATCCAACCAACATTGCGTTTATTAAAAAAAACAATATGGATAAATAATATTGAGTTTCTAAGGAACTTGTTTCAGCATTATTAGGATTTTCAGAATCATATACAACTTCAACTTCTTTATACGATGAACCGAGATAGTAAAAAGTTTCAGGAATATTTGCAGAAAAAAAAGGAATACGATAATGTTGCCCAAAACAAAAATAATTTTAGGTTTAACAATTTTAATGAAGGGGATAAGAAAGTTTGGCGCATTATCGAAAACCCACAAAAACTTAATCCCTATAATGTCTATTACTTAGTGTCAAATACTGTCTTATTCTCAGATAATTTACACGCAAATTTTTCAGAATGAACTGAACGGATTAGATTTCTTACTATCATCTTGATCTCCCTTTTTAGAGTCATCAGAATCTAACATGGCTACTGTAATTTTGGGTCCTCTGTGCAGTTTATATGACAAGGTGATTTCGTTTGCATTTGTTTGTGCTGCCATATTAGTGATGGATGAAGTAACCACATCATAGCTATATCCAAAGGTGAAAGATTTATGTTCTATACCGATCAAGAAAGCAATGGCATCGTTTTGTCTGTACCATGCTCCTATCACAAGTTTCATTTTATCACTCAGATTATAATCCACCGTTAGTCCTGCCGCCAAATCAATATTGCCTGCCTGAGCAATAACACGCACGTTAGGAGAAATATCAATTTTTTTCTCTCCAATTATTTTTATTCCTCCAATGTAAGTCATGCGTAATGGAAGCGGGGCAGCAGTTCCTGTAAACGATTGATTGGGTTGATTCAAGTGGAAACCGGAAATACCCAGAAAGGCATTCAGCTTGGATTTATCAGGCGAAGGATTCATGTACCACACAAAACCGAAACCGACATCAGGATAATTTGTTTTATTATTCAGTATCGCTTCGTTTGAAGGATTGGAAGCATTATACGATCCCAGCACATATTGATTATCAAACGTAAGACCGCTGGTGGTAAGCGACTTTTGAACATATCCTCCCATCAAAGACAAGCATAGGTTCTGATCTTTTCCTACTTTTTTATTATAGTCAACCGCAAGAGCGCCGTCTGTGGTGGTGAATGCACCTGCTTTATCGCTGATGGCACTAATTCCAATATCTAATTTACCACCGTTCTTAATAAAAACAGGATACATTCCTGTAAAAGACATAGTGGTGAATCCTTGTTGAATGTTCATCCATTGCGAACGGTAGCCAAGACCGACTCTTAAATCTGAATTCGCTCCCATTATTGCAGGATTCAATCGCAAAGGATTTGCAAAATATTGTGTGAAATGATAATCCTGAGAAAAAATATTGGAAGTGATTAAGAATATCATAGAAGTTATAAGGAAATTCTTTTTCATAATAGATGAAATTAAATTATGTTGATTTTTATATTTCATTTTTTGTTATCTGATTAAATTCACAATTCCGGTATTGTTAATTACAGTTCCGTTAGAAAGTTTTCCTTTTACATAATAAACGTATGCTCCTTCGGGCAAATCTTCTCCTCCTAATTGCCGTTTACCATTCCATCCGGTTAATAGATCTTTGGTGGTGAATACAATTTCTCCCCATCTGTTGTAAACTCCAAGTTCAAAATTGCTGATGCCTTCTCCGTGAACAAAAAAGACATCATTCTGTCCGTCACCATTTGGAGTGAATGCGGTAGGTACCCAAAAGTTAGGCGCAATAACATAAACGGTCATTGAATCGGTATTCACACAACCATATACATCTGTTACTTTTACTATATACAAAGCGGTAACAGTTGGATTGGCAATAGGATTAAAAATACCGATGTTGCTTAATCCCGTTGGAGGCGACCATAAATATTCAATTCCTCCGGTAGCGGTAAGTTGAGTGCTTGAGCCAAGTGTGATGCTATCGTTTGGACCCGCTTCTGCAATAGGTAATGGATGAACAGTTACTGTTACTTCATCGGTTACAGGTCCGCAGCCAAGTATATTAGTTACACTTACAGTATAGGTTGTAGTGGTTGATGGACTGCAAACAGGATTAGGTAAATGAATATCGTTCAATCCGGTTGAAGGAGTCCAAACGTATTTTTCGCCCGTAACAAGAGCAGCACCAATTTGAGTACTGTCGTATCTGCAAATTTTAACATCCACTCCAGCATTAACTGCAAGAGGAGCAAGCATAGTAACAACAATCGAATCGGTGTTGATACATCCGGTAGCGGTATTTGTTACTGTAACTATATAAATAGTGGTTGGAGCGGTGGGGCTTGCAAGTGGATTTGAAAAAACGGGTACGTTCAATGTGTTTGTGGGGAACCAACTATAGGTATTTCCGGCAATGGCAGCACTGCCTATTGTTACAGATGTATTATTGCAAATCACAGTATCTTTTCCTGCATTCGCAACGGGAAGAGGATTGATATTGATTGTTTGTGTTTTTGTATTCAAACAAGTGCCATCGCTGGTGGTAAGCGTAACTGTTTTTGTTCCGGAAGTTGAATAAATTATTCCGTTAGGATTTTGAGAAGTAGAAGTGGCTGGCTTTGCTCCGGCTCCAAATGCCCAACTGTATATCCAGTTACCGCCCGATGAACCGGTATTGGTAAAGTTCACCACATTGCCTTGACATTGCGGCGATGTGGAAGTGAAACTTACACTTGGAGTTTGATTGATAAGAATGGTTTGCGTACTGGTATCATGACACGTTCCTGTTGTGGCGATAAGACTTACCGTTTTTATGCCCGATGTTCCGTAAAGAATTCCCATCGGACTTTGAACCACTGAAGTAGCAGGCGCAGAACCTGAACCAAAAGTCCATGCGTAGGTTGCTCCCGAAGCTGTTCCTGTATTCTGAAAGTTAACAGAATCTCCCGTGCAAATAGGTGAATTGGAAGTGAACGAGGCAATCGGCGTAGGGTTTATTACAATACTTTGCGTATCCACCTTGGTGCAAAACCCATTGCTAATGGTAAGTGTAACTTTTTTTGTTCCTCCGGTAGAGTAAATAATATCGCTTGGATTTTCGGCTGTTGAAACTGCCGGAGTGGCATCGGCACCAAAATCCCAACTATAGGTTATTCCAATGCCTACAGTTCCTTTATTTGTGAAGTTAACAGGTGCGTTGGCGCATTGCGGAGCATTTGAAATAAAACTTGCAGCAGGCAACAAATTAACTGTTACCTGATAAGCAATAGTGCTGCTGAAACCTCCGCCACCGCATCCACCGCCACCACCCGGAGCAGTATAAATAAGAGTAATAGTTTTTATTCCCGCCGTGGAGTAAACCACAGGCGGGGGAGTTTGCGCATTGGATGTGGCAGGCGTGGCTCCTGAACCAAAATTCCAATTATAAGAAAAAGGACCCGATCCTCCTCCACTGTTGTTTGCAAAACGTTCGGTATCGCCAACGCAGATGGGATTATTAGCTATATAAAAATCGGCTCCGCATTGCGCTTTTACAAAATGAATACTAAACAGGAAAAAGCCTGCCAGGCACCAAGATTTTTTAATCATAAAATTTATTTTAATTGGGGGTATTAACTAAAGCAATCCAAATGTATAATTCTATTTATTTATATAAATTGATTACACTAAAAAGATGATTAAACGGTAATAAAGGTTGGGTATCAGTTACAAGTTATAAGTTACAGGTTAGAGGTTTTCACTCCACATACGAAGGGATTTGTAGGAAAAATGACTGAGGATATGGTTCTTGTTATTTACTAATCACCAACTTCTTTGTTGTCATACCCTGCTCCGTTTTGAGTTTGTATTATCTCAGCAGCGTAACAAACCCCTTTCTTGTTGTGGTTTTATTGGTGAGGATGTAATAATAAGTTCCATCTTCGGCATTAGTGCCTGCGGAAGTTTTACCATCCCAAGAAAAATCCG
>PLUL01000041.1 GCA_003164895.1 Bacteroidota bacterium
TGTTAAACAAAGTCAAACTACGGGAGTTGACACTATTATTTCTCTATTGTTGGTTTCTACATTTATCTTGTTTTACTTGTGGTTTACAAATTTTATACCATTTTTTTTTAAAAGCCCTCCGTTTTACCGAAGGGCTTTTCACAACTACTTATCCAATTTTAATTTGTTTTACATTTTTCGCTTTTGCCTTTTCTGTTTTCGGGAGTTCAATCTTCAAAACTCCGTTATCATACTTCGCGTCAATCTTTTCTTCGTCTACCAAGTCAACAAGATTGAAACTGCGGGAGAATGAACCATAGTTAAACTCCTTGCGCACAAAGTTTTTGTCTTTCTCATTTTTTTCTGTTTTGTGCTCTCCGGAAATGGTCAGCATACCATCCTCCACCTCAATATTGAAATCTCCTTTTTCAAACCCCGGTGCCGAAACCTCAATGCTGTAACTCTTTTCGTTCTCGGTAATGTTTACTGCGGGAACATTGCCTGCAAATTCCCGCGACATTAAATCATTGCTGAAGAAATCACTGAAGAAGTTCTCCAACGAAGGCATTAGCAGGTTTCGCCTTTCCATGCCCTTAGAAGGGTCTTTCCATTTAATGAGTGTCATGGCTTCTTTTTTTTAATGGTTAATGTTTAGTTTTTAATTTCATTTTGGGCATGCTCAAAATAAATACCAAGCCAGTCAAACTGACAATATGACTTTTTTTTAGTATTTAACAACGATGTTTAAGCTAGAAAAAATGTCATTGTACTGAGAAAAAATGTCACTTTTCTACAATCCTATTATTCTTAAAAACAATGAAACATAAGGTGGGGAATTCAGGTGGTGAAATGTCCTCTTTTGTATTACTTTTGTCTATAATTGTTTTGAAATTGCTCAGAAATTGGCATTAGGACGCACTTAAAATCCTGTGGGCCTAAACGCCCGTACGGGTTCGATTCCCGTCCCGAGCACGATGATTTGCGTAGGAGAAACCGACTTTAATTGGTCGGTTTTTTTATTGTAAAGTGCCATTGGGGAATGCGTTATGTGCATGTAAAAGAAATGTCGTTTACGTCCAATGGTTTTTCAGATCCACAATGAGAAGGAGCAACGTCTTTTTGATATGTTAAAATTCAAAGACGCGCATAAAGAATGAGATTGCAATCGTAAAGAAACAAATAAATAATTCCTTATGTGGTATACCTACGCTTCGCTCTCCGCTCTCTTCGCCTCACTCACAGCAATCTTTGCAAAGGTTGGCGTCAAAGATGTCAACTCCGACTTGGCAACAGCTATTAGAACAGTTGTAATTTTAATAATCGCCTGGATGATTGTGTTTTACAGAGGCAGTATCACATCCATCACATCGCTAACTAAAACCAATTGGATTTTTTTATCACTTTCAGGTATTGCAACAGGACTATCTTGGATATTTTATTTCAAAGCTTTGCAGTTGGGCAAAGTGTCGCAAGTTGCACCTGTAGATAAATTAAGTGTGGCATTTGCAATTATCTTGTCGGTTATTTTTCTGAAAGAAGTATTAACATTTAAGGTTGCGCTGGGAGCAATTCTGATTATTACAGGAACAATTGTTTTGATTTTCTAATACTTTTATCCTTAACAAACAACAAACCATAGAACAATATTTTTATGATTCAAAAAAGGAAACTCGGAAATACAGATTTGTTTGTCGCTCCAATTACTTTTGGCTGCAATGTATTTGGCTGGACTGCCGATGAAAAAACATCTTTTGATTTACTGGATGCTTTCACTTCATCAGGATTTAATTTTTTAGATACAGCCGATATTTATGCAAAGTGGGCGACTGGTGTGGGAGGAGAATCGGAAACTATCATTGGTAAATGGACAAAGCTTCGTAACAACCGCGATAAAGTAATTATTGCCACCAAAGTCGGGATGGTAGATGCTGCAGGGAAAGTAAATATCTCTAAATCATACATTGTAAAAGCCGTTGAAGAATCTCTAATACGACTGCAAACGGATTATATAGACTTGTATCAAACACATAAAGACGATTTGTCTATTCCGGTTGAAGAAACCTTGGAGGCACATCAGCAATTAATTAAAGCCGGCAAAGTAAGATGGATTGGAGCATCCAATTTTTCTCCGGCAAGATTAATAGCTTCTTTGGAAGCAAGTAAAAAATATAATCTGCCACGTTACGAAACGTTTCAACCTCTTTATAATTTATATGACAGAGAAGTATTTGAAAAGGAATTAGAACCAATTTGTTTGGAAAATAATATCAGCGTAATAAATTTCTATTCTCTTGCATCCGGATTTCTTACAGGTAAATATCGAACCAAGGCAGATCTAACAAAAAGCGTAAGAGGAGGAAATAGAGGAGAAACTTATTTAAATGAGAAACTGTTTCGAATCTTAAAAGCATTGGATGCTGTTTCTGCCAAATACAATTCTACTCCAGGGTCAATTGCTGTTGCTTGGCTTCTTGCACGACCATCTGTAACTGCGCCGATTGCAAGTGCTACAAACCTGATACAGCTTAAAGAGTTATTGAAATCAACAGAAATAAAATTAAGCGTAGAGGATATTAATTTGCTGAACAAAGCGAGTGCTTGGGAATCTTAGCATACAGTAATTAAATGAAACAACTTCTGTTTTCCTTTGTACTTGTAGTTTTGTTGGGGTCTTGTACACAAACAAATAAAGTTTCTTCCGACAGACCAACTAATTGGGCTCAAAAAGTAAGTGTCAATGGAATGCATAACTTGTATAAAATTGATAGTCTTGTTTATCGGTCTGAGCAACCTCATCACAAAGAAATGAAGGAGTTGCAATCAATGGGTATTTCTACCGTTCTTAATTTGAGACATAAAAGAAATGATAATTGGAAAGGCAGAAAGACAAAGTTGAAACTGGAACATATACCGATTAATACATGGAAAGTCTCATACGATGAGTTGGTTAACGCCACCGGTATTTTAGTTAGAGCAAAGGAACCGATTCTTGTACATTGCTGGCACGGTTCAGACAGGACAGGAGCTATAATTGCTTGTTATCGTATTGTGAAATTTAATTGGACAAAAGAAGAAGCGATTAAAGAATTGGTAAACGGTGGTTATGGTTTTCATAAAAATACATTTCAGAATATTGTTCAATTAATTAATTCAATTGATGTAGAAAAATTCAAAATGGATGTTACTAATCGTAATAATTAAAGAACTGAATAATTTTCTACCTTAATCACATGAACATTGAAGAATTAAGAACATATTGTTTGGATAAAAAAGCTGTAACGGAAGGACTTCCTTTTGGTGAAGGAGTATTGGTATTCAAAGTGAAGAACAAAATGTTTTTGTTGGTTAATCTGGATGACATTCCCTTGCAATTCAATGTAAAATGTGAACCGGAAAAGGCAATTAAATTACGCGAAAGTTTTTCTTGTGTTCAACCGGGTTATCACATGAACAAAACTCATTGGAATACAATTATTCTTGACCATTCCGTAAATGATAAATTACTAAAGGAATGGATAGACCATTCGTATAATTTGGTAATCCAAAGTTTGCCTAAAAAGGAAAGAGAGTTGCTTTGATGTCATCCCTTGCAAAGGATTAGGGTATTGCAGTTGCAATGATGCCATCCCTTGCAAAGGATTAGGGTATTGCAGTTGCAATGATGCCTGTCTCTGCAGACACAAGGACAAAATGGACTGCAATGATGCCTGTGCCTGCAGGTACATGGGCAAATGCAGTTGCAATGGTGTCCTTCCTTGCAGGGAGTCGGACAAAATGACTTTATTTGATGCCTCTCCCTGCAGGGAGTTGGGCAAAATGGACTGCAATGATGCCTATCCCTGCAGATGCATGCATCTGTGGAGTTATTTTGAGGGTATTGGTTGAAGGAAGGGGCAATAATTGAACAATTTTATCTGAGTAACCGCCTCAAACCACCAACCACTTGCATCCTTCGTTAAGCTCAGGACAGGCTAAGTTACGGACGCGCGATAGCTGGGATTATTTTTCTATGGGAGATAAATCCAAAGCAGCAGGAGGTAGTGAGGTAGTATCCTTAGTTACTTCTACATCTTTCAACTCATTATGATTTTTACCATCATCTAAACAGAAAAAGTTTTTAACGATTCCTAAATATGATTTATTTCCATTCGTATAAATAGAAAACAATAACAAATTTTCTTTCTTCCTTAAATATGGGGACTTGCCATAACAACTTTGAAAATCACTAGGGGTAGGATTTGTCAGAAGAAGGATGGCAATTATGATTCCAATCGCTATAAGTATTTTCTTTTTCATGAAAAATATTTATACAAACTTATAAAATAAACTAATCGACTTTTCGCACAGATACCCTTTGCCTAAAAGCATTATCACCTGATTCAAATCTCATTATTCAAAATCTAAAATTACTTGACCATCATCGTTTTCAGAAAACTTTGCTTCTACAGATAAACTTTTAAGCACATATCCCAATTGTTGATCACTATTTTCAAATAAATCATATGACTTTTTATGTGGAAGTATGAGTACTTGTCTTGAATCTTCTCCTCCATTAAAATCAAAATCAGCTACAAGTTTTAGTTCTACTTTGTTTTTAACAAAATCAATCTTTTTTATTTTTATTGTTCGGGTAGATATATCGAATGGAAGATGTTTAAAATCTTCTCCTCTACTTAAAATCACTTGTAATTCCATTTTTATTTAAAATTAAAAAGCCCCGCATTTCTGCGAGGCTTTCTGTTTGTTAGAGTTTATTTCTTCTTATCATCTTTTACTTCTTCAAAATCCACATCGGTTACAGCTTCATCTTTTTTAGCATCGCCATTAGCGTGTCCGTTGCCGTTTGCATGTGGCTGTTCTGTTCCACCTGCTCCGGGTTGTGCCGCTTGCTGTGCTTTGTATATTTCTTCAGATGCTGCGTGCCACACAGTGTTAAGTGCGGCAAGTGTAGTATCAATCTTTGCAATGTCGCGTGCGGCATGTGCTGCTTTCAACTCAGTAAGAGCTGATTCAATTGCAGTTTTTTTATCTGCAGGAACTTTATCTCCAAACTCTTTCATTTGTTTTTCGGTCTGGAATATCATTGCATCGGCAGAGTTAATTTTATCTGCTTCTTCTTTTGCTTTCTTGTCGCCCTCAGCATTAGCCTCAGCCTCAGCCTTCATCTTTTTAATTTCGGCTTCGCTCAGTCCGCTCTTTGCTTCAATGCGAATGTTCTGAGATTTTCCGGTGGCTTTGTCCTTTGCCGTTACTGCAAGTATTCCGTTTGCGTCAATATCAAAGATTACTTCAATCTGAGGCACTCCGCGAGGTGCGGGTGGAATTCCGTCTAAGATAAATCTTCCGAGTGCGCGGTTGTCCTTTGCCATGGGTCTTTCTCCCTGCATGATATGGATTTCCACAGAGGACTGGTTATCCGCAGCAGTTGAGAACGTTTCTGATTTTTTACTTGGAATGGTTGTGTTCGACTCAATAAGTTTTGTAAACACACCGCCCATTGTTTCGATTCCGAGGGAGAGAGGAGTAACGTCTAAGAGGAGTACATCCTTTACCTCCCCTGTTAAAACTCCACCTTGTATTGCTGCGCCCACCGCTACCACTTCGTCAGGATTCACACCTTTGTGCGGTTCCTTTCCGAAGAAATCCTTTACTATCTTCTGTACCTTAGGCATACGGGTCATTCCTCCTACTAAGATAACTTCGTCAATATCTGTTGTAGAAAGCCCCGCGTCCTTTAATGCTTTTTTGCATGGCTCAAGAGCGCGTTGCAATAAGTCATCGCACATCTGCTCGAACTTTGCCTGTGTTAATTTTTTAACTAAGTGCTTTGGAACACCATCAACCGGCATGATGTATGGCAAATTAATTTCTGTTTCTGTAGAAGAAGACAGTTCGATCTTTGCTTTTTCCGCAGCTTCTTTCAAACGCTGAAGCGCCATTGGATCTTTTCTCAAATCAATGCCTTCGTCTTTTTTGAATTCATCAGCAAGGAAGTCAATTATTTTTTGGTCGAAATCGTCTCCACCAAGGTGAGTATCTCCGTTAGTAGATTTCACTTCAAACACTCCGTCTCCTAATTCGAGAACAGAGATATCAAAAGTTCCTCCTCCAAGGTCGAACACCGCAACTTTGCTGTCTTTTCCTTTTTTATCTAAACCGTAAGCAAGCGCTGCTGCTGTAGGTTCGTTGATGATACGTTTTACTGTTAATCCTGCAATTTCGCCTGCTTCTTTGGTTGCTTGTCTTTGAGAATCGTTGAAGTAAGCCGGAACGGTGATAACCGCTTCGGTAACTTCCTGTCCCAAATAATCTTCAGCGGTCTTCTTCATCTTCTGAAGAATAAGTGCCGAAATTTCCTGAGCGGAATACTTGCGGTCGTCAATTTGAACGCGCGGTACTCCGCCATCTCCTTTCACAACTGTGTAAGGAACATATTTCATTTCATTGCCAACCTCGTCAAAGGTGTGTCCCATGAAACGCTTGATGGAACCCACAGTATGTTTTGGATTGGTAACGGCCTGACGCTTTGCAGGATCTCCCACTTTACGCTCTCCGTCTTTTACAAACGCAACGATGGAAGGAGTAGTTCTCTTTCCCTCGCTGTTCGGTATCACAACCGGATCGCTGCCTTCCATAACGGCCACGCAGCTATTGGTTGTTCCTAAGTCTATTCCGATGATCTTTCCCATAATGATTCTGTTTTTTAAGTTTCGAGTTTAATGTTTATAGTTTTTTACGGTCAGCATAAGTCAAGTATGATGCCATTGGGATAAAATTAAACTATTTTGCCATCCTGACACGTTATGAATTCCTCATAGGGAAAATGTCTGACATTGAAATAATAAGGAATGACACAAAGGCACGAAAGGAAGTTGGAAAGTTGGAAGGTTATAAAGTTAGAAAGTTAGTTACTCTATTTGGCTGTTGAACTTTAAAACTTTGCCACTTTCTAACCTTCAAACATTTTTCTAAATGAATCGCGAAGCAACAAAATAGATAAGTGCAGCAAGCGCACCTGTTACAGGAATGGTTAGAATCCATGCCCAGAGAAGTTCGATGGTAACGCCCCACTTCACGGCATTTAATCTTTTAATTGCGCCAACTCCAATGATAGAACCGGTAATGACGTGCGTGGTACTCACAGGAATTCCTAATGCTCCCGTTCCAAAAAGAGTAATGGCTCCTGCTGTTTCTGCACTGAATCCTTCAAAGGGTCTAAGCTTGGTAATTTTTTGTCCCATCGTTTTTACAATTCTCCATCCGCCAAATAATGTTCCAAAAGAAATTGCAGCATAACAACCAAGCGGAACCCAATTTGGAAGATGTGCGATGTCGGGAATTACTTTTTGTGCAATTAAAGCCGCACCGATAACTCCCATTACTTTTTGAGCATCGTTGCCTCCGTGTCCAAGACTATATGACGCAGCAGACAATAATTGGAGTCGTCTGAAAACCTTATCCACTTTCGTTGGACTGAACTTTTTACAAATATGCATGGTGATGATAGAAATGATGGAAGAAATTATCATTCCGATAACAGGAGCAAGAACGATGAAAGCAATTGGAGGAAGAATCTTATCCAAGTTTATTGCACCAAATCCGCCAAAAGCGATTCCGGCTCCGGCAAATCCTCCAATAAGTGTGTGTGATGAACTGGAAGGAATGCCTTTCCACCATGTGAACAGGTTCCAAACAATGGCGGCAGTAAGTCCGGAGGCAATGACAAGAAGATTTACCGAATCAGCTTTTACAATTTTAGAAACGGCATCTGCCACATGCAACTTGAATATCCAGAAGGCAGCAAAATTAAAAGCCGCTGCCCATATTACCGCCTGAAGCGGAGAAAGAACTTTTGTGGATACAACAGTAGCAATGGAGTTTGCCGCATCGTGAAATCCGTTGATGAAATCAAAGATGAGGGCAATTGCTATTACTATAAAGAGAAATTCCATAATTCAGAATAAATATTTTATGCGTTCTTAACAATTATTTGTTCCAGCACATTCGAAGCATCTTCACATTTGTCGGTTGCTGTTTCAAGCGCAGAAAGAACTTCTTTCATTTTAATGATTTTGATCGCGTCTTTTTCCTCTTCAAACAAACGACCAATCGCCATGTCGAAAATATCGTCCGCATGATTCTCTATGCTGTTAATTTTCACACATGCTTCTTTGATTTTATTTGCATGTTTCAACTGACGCAGTTCTATAATTGCTTTGTGAAGTTCTTCGGCAGCGCTCAATACAAGTTCAGCCAGTTTTACAACTTCCGTCGGCAGTACTTCTATCTTATAATGTTCAATGCGTTTTGCTGAACCATGGATATAATCTACAATATCATCGAGCGAAGAAACCAGTTCGTGAATATCTTCTCTATCAAATGGAGTAATAAAATTTGCGTTGAGCTCATTGAAAATCTCGTGTGTAATATTATCGCCCACGTGTTCGAGCCGTTCAATTTCTTTAATGAGTTCTCTCCTTTTAACAGAATCTTCCGTGCTAACCATAGCTACCAGTACTTTTGAAATTGCCTGTAAGTTTGCCGATGCCTTTTCAAACAGAGGGAAGAATTTTTTATCCTGTGGAAGAAGGAAGTTAAGAAAGTTTGCCATAATACTATATGAATAAAGAATTGTTAGTTTTTATATTTCACAACAAAGAAAACCGTTTTTATGAGTTTCAATGTTAAGCGTATGTTAAGAATTTCAAATCTTCTGCCGTCTCTAATAAAAAACCAAGTACATTCGTTTATTATATGCAATCATTCCAATGACAAACAACGGTCATAAAATTTTATTGGTGGATGACGAGCCGGACATTCTTGAATTTCTGGGATACAATCTGCGAAAAGAAGGATACAATGTTTTCACCGCAACCAACGGCACCGAAGCAATTTCCATAGCAAAAAAAGAGATCCCTGAGTTAATTGTGCTGGATGTGATGATGCCCGAAATGGATGGAATGGAAGTCTGTAAAGAACTCAGAAAAATTTCATCGCTGAAAAATGTGATGGTCGCTTTTCTCACTGCGCGCAACGAAGATTACTCCCAAATAACAGGATTTGATTCGGGAGCGGATGATTACATTACCAAACCCATCAAACCAAATGTATTTGTGAGCCGCGTAAAAGCGTTGCTTAGAAGAGTTTCAAAAAATTTATCTGCCGGAATTATTGAAACCGGTGGAATAAAAATTGACATCGAAAAATATCGTGTGGAAAAAGATGGAAAAGAAATTGTCTTTCCAAAAAAAGAATTTGAATTGCTACATCTGCTTATCTCGAAACCAGGAAAAGTTTTTAAACGCGATGAGATTCTTCAAAAAGTTTGGGGAAATGAAGTAATTGTAGGCGATCGCACTATTGATGTTCATATTCGCAAACTTCGCGAAAAATTAGGAGACGATTATTTTCAAACAGTAAAAGGCGTGGGGTATAAATTTGAATTTTAATATTACGAATGGGAATTACAATTCTGATAACAACGATAGTTTGTCTTTTTATTTTCTGGATAATAGTTCAATTATTTTTTCTCAAAAGAATCAAAAAGATTTCGGAGCAAATAAAATCTCAGCG
>PLUL01000015.1 GCA_003164895.1 Bacteroidota bacterium
TCGCGCAAGATGAAGATAGCCGTACCATCTGAGAAGTTCCTTTTTATGCGAATCTACTGATTAGAAAAAAACAGTTGTAGAAAAATAATCCAAATTATTTGCAAGAAAACTACTATCCGTGAACCATTTATTTTTCTTTCAGCAACTACTGTATTGCTAATTTCTTTGTTTCAACGCTTTTTTCTGTCTTAATCTTTACAAAATAAATTCCTTTTGAAAAATTGCTGACATCTAAATTTATTGGATTTTGTTTCTGGAATTTATAATCAGCAATTTTCTTTCCCTGAACATCAAATATACTTACCTGCATTTCTTTATACATCTCATTATCTGATATTGTAACAATATCTTTTGCCGGATTCGGGCTTATGCTGATATGAGTATCGGAATACAGTTGTGCAATTCCTGTTGAAGCAGGAATGTAATTCCATTTCACGGCATCAAAAGCGATTTGCTGTCCCTGATTGCCTCCGGCATCTCCCAAACGAACATAACCGGTATTCCCCTGTAAAAAAGGAAATGTACCGAGTGAAACCCACTGCCCTGCGTTTTGCGATTGGTTGATCACTACCGTTTGGTTTCCGTTATTATAATAAACTTTATACCGCGCGGCAGTTGCAGTTGCATTCGATGCAGGAATATATGCCGAAACATTATAATTGCCTGTTGTTGTCAGAGTAGGTGTCCATTTCACATAACAAGTATCTACGTTGGTAGATGAACTTGTATAAGTCCACCAATAATGAGAATACGTGCCATAACCTCCCGTTTCGCTGTCGTGAAAATATTTCATGTGCGATACTGGTTGGTTATTAATAAAAAATCCATTGTTGTAATTTACATCGTCAACAATGGTATCGTTATACGCAAGTTGTGTTGACTCGGCAGTTACTGTCCATGCAACTGTATTCAAATTTTGGTAACCGTTATTATATCCGGGCCAATCGTAATAAGCGCTTTGCCCTGTATTATTGGGCCACGTTCCCGTATTTTTATTTCCGTAAGAATCGTTAAATATCAGCGTGTGCTGCCCGTTTACATAACCTATCGCCAACGTAAGATGACCTGCTGATGAAAGCGTGTTGCAGATCGGAAACGGATAACCATTATTAATTTCGGTTTGCACATCGGTAAAAACGGTTGAACCGGAATACACCGATGTCATATTATGATTTTGAAGATAAGGAGCCATCATAGTTGCAGGAGAACTGCTTCCATTCCACATATATCCATATCCTCCCCATGAAGTATTACTGGCATAGTCGGTAGCAGTAAGATTAAAATATGTTCCGTTATATCTGTACTCATCTGCAACATAAGAACCGTAATCGCTGGTATGAGGATCCCACGACATGCCATGATACACCGTAGTTGGCCACTTTGGCAACTTGTTGTAATACGCAAGAGCCATAATGGATGAGGTTGCAGCGCAAGATGAATATCCGCTGTGCCAGGTTGGAGTATCATATACCTGATTCACATAAGGCACGGTGCCTGGAATCGTAACTATCGAATTGATATTATTTACACTTGATACTTTATTTGAATTATTGTTGTGTGGCAACAGTTGAGAAGTGTATTTAACCAATGTAGTCTTATTTTTCATTTGCAAATTCTGCAAATCAAATTCGGACGAAATGATTTCTTTTTTCTCAAAAGTGCTGTAAATGATTGTATTGTTCGGACCGAAAGATGGAGCAATTTCATTTACATCGGGCGTATTTGTCAGATTAACAATTTTACTTCCGTCGAACGATGAAATATAAATATCCGATCCTTTGAATTGAAAATTTTCGACATCGTTACGATTGAAAATAATATTCCGAGAATCATCTGACCATGAAACGTTTTCGCCTGAGCCGATTGAATATGTTTTGCCTTCGGTTTTATCCCAAATCATTATGTTTCCAGCCAGAGTGGAATACGCAACTTTATTTCCATCGGGAGACCATTGCGGAAAAGCGTAACCACATTTACCATTGGTAATTTGTTCTGCTTTACCTGTAGCAAGATTCTTCATAAACAATTGGTCTCTGTCATCATTATAGATCACGTTGTTTCCGTCAGGAGAAATAGGAGCGATATTCGAATAAACTCCAAGATCAATTGTTTGAATGTTGATGCCATCCACAACATTTAATTCGTTTCCGATAGTGAAAGCCATTTTGCCATTGTTGCTGAAGCTTGGTTGTCCGCAAAGTTTTACCGCAGTTGATAACGGAGAAATGCCTCCGGTTACAAGATCATACACTGCGGGAATCTGCGTCCCATCAGCATTGATCCCTTTAAACCCAATTTTTGATTTATCAGGAGAAAGTGAAAAATATCTTCCGCAACTCGGTGAACTTATCAACTCTTTCAGCTTTTTATCTTGAATTAAATAAATGGCGGAAGCAAAGTTATCTGTGGCAATTACACCCGAAATTGTATTAACCGGATGAACAAAATAACGATCCGCTTCGGCTTTGTAAGCGTCAATTGTTTTCTGCGCAAAAATAAATTGTACTGAAAAAATAAAACTGAAAAGAGCGAGTTGGAATTTTGTTTTCATGGTATCTCTTTTTTTAGTTTGTGGGTCAGTCAAAAACTTGATAGATAGAAATAATGATTAAAGATAGAAATATTCTATTGAATTCTGCCATCCTGTCCTTTTTTTCATACTGGAATAACTTTTGAAAGGTTATCTTCGCAAACAATTTTAAACTCAAAATATATTTATTATGACAAAAGTATCTGAAAAAGGAAGTATTTCCATCCATACCGAGAACATCTTCCCCATCATCAAGAAATTTCTTTACAGCGACCACGAGATATTTTTACGCGAGCTGGTTTCAAATGCCGTGGATGCAACGCAGAAACTGAAAAAGCTAGGCTCGATGGGCGAGTTCAAAGGCGAATTGGGCGATATTAAAATTGAAGTCAGCTTCGACAAAAAGAAAAAGACCATCACCGTGAGCGATAAAGGTCTGGGCATGACGGGTGAAGAGATAAAAAAGTACATCAATCAAATTGCTTTTTCGGGCGCTACCGAATTTGTAGAAAAGTTCAAAGATAAAACGGATGCAAAAGACATCATCGGAAAATTCGGATTAGGATTTTATTCTGCTTTTATGATTTCGGATGAAGTGGAGGTGATCTCAAAATCGTACAAAGAAAATACTGAACCTGCAAGATGGGTTTGCGATGGTTCAACCGAATATGAACTTACTTCGGCAAAAAAAGAAGAAAGAGGTACAGATGTAATACTTCATGTCAATGCGGACTCGGAAGAATTCTTGGATGAGTTTCGTTTGAAAGGAATTCTTGAAAAGTATTGCAAGTTCCTTCCGGTAGAAATCAAGTTCGGCACCAAAGAAGAAAGTATTGAAGATGGCGAAGACAAGGATGGAAAAAAGAAATACAAAAGCAAAACGGTCGACAACATTATTAATAATACCAATCCGCTTTGGGCAAAAGCACCTACCACTTTAAAGGACGAAGATTATCTTGCTTTCTACAAAGAGCTTTACCCGTTCAGCGAAGATCCTTTGTTCTGGATTCATCTGAATGTGGATTATCCTTTTAATCTCACAGGAATTCTTTACTTCCCGAAAGTGAAGAACGATTTTGAACTTCAGAAGAACAAGATACATCTTTACTCGCGTCAGGTGTTTATCACCGATGAAGTGAAAAATGTGGTTCCTGATTTTCTTATGCTGTTACATGGAGTGATTGATTCGCCCGATATTCCGCTAAACGTTTCGCGCAGCTATTTGCAAAGCGACAGCAACGTAAAAAAAATAAGTCAGCACATAAGCAAGAAGGTGGCGGATAAATTACAAGAGTTGTTCAAAAAGGATCGCGCTGATTTTGAAAAGAAATGGGACGACATTAATCTCTTCGTGAAATATGGAATCATCAGCGATGAAAAATTCTACGAGCGCGCAAAAGATTTCACACTGCTGAAAAATGTGGACAAGAAATACTTTACGTTAGATGAATACAAAGAAAAGGTAAGTCCGAATCAAACGGACAAGGAAAAAAATATCGTGTACATCTACACCACCGATGCAGATAAACAAGACAGTTTTATTCAGGCGGCTAAAGGCAAAGGATACGATGTGATGCTGCTGGACGGACAATTGGATAATCATTTCATCAATACAATGGAACAGAAATTTGAGAAGACAAGAATCAAACGAGTTGACAGCGAAACCACCGATAAGCTTATTGATCAGGATTTAAAATTAGAAAGCGTGTTAAGCAAAGAGGAACAGGAAAAAATAAAAACCATTTTTGAAAAAGCCATCAACAACAAGAACATGACCGTTGCAGTTGAATCGCTTTCTCCTAACGATTTGCCTGTGGTAATTACTATCAGTGAATGGATGCGCAGGATGAAAGACATGGCGAAAATGGGAGGAGGAGGCGGAATGAGTTTTATGGGAACAATGCCCGATAATTATAATGTGGCTATCAATGGAAATCATCCCATCGCACAGCGAGTTCTGAAAGCAGAAGGCGAAGAATTGCAATTAAAACTTGCTAAGCAAGCATTTGATTTAGGTATGCTATCGCAAAACATGCTTACCGGTGCTGACCTGACAAACTTTATTAAGCGCAGTATTGAATTAGTGGGGTAGAAATATTACTATCATAAAGAAATACGAGAGATTTGGGAGTTATTTGTATGTTTGTGAACGCACTTGCGGTTCAATATGAAAACAGAAAACTCAAAAATTAAATGGCTCGATCAACCGGAAGAACACAATTATCCGGCAGCATTATCATATCTCTGTTTAATATACAATGAAGAAAAAGCATCTCTGTTAATCAAACATTTGAGAAAAGCTCCAATCACTCAATTCAAAGCAAAAGATATTTTCAGGGCTTCCCGTCTTTCGCTTTTGGGTGTCAGCAACCAACATGTCAAGAAAAATTTAAAGAAAATTACAAATGGCAAACACCTGTCCCCAATTCTTTTGGTGAGAGATGAGAAGAACGGAAATGTAATCATAGCTGACGGTTACCACCGCATGTGCGCTGTTTATGAATACGACGAAGATATTATTCTGCCTTGCAAAATAGCTTGAGCAATTGATAAAATATTAACTCGGCAATCTGTAAAATATTTTCTCTATTTTTGCTAACAAGAGTAAAGAATAGAGAACGAAAAGAAAATCCCCCGATTTATAGTTTTCTGTTTTTTCTTACTACTTAAAAAAATTATGGCAGCCGATCTTTTTCAATCACCCGATTATTTTAATGTTGATGACCTCTTAACTGACGAGCATAAATTAGTGCGCGATACCACTCGTGCTTTCGTTAAAAAAGAAGTTTCTCCTATCATAGAGGATTTTGCACAGCGTGCTGAATTTCCGAAACAATTAATAAAAGGACTTGGAGAAATTGGTGCATTTGGTCCGTTTGTTCCGCAGGAATACGGTGGATCAGGATTGGATTATATTTCTTATGGGTTGATGATGCAGGAACTGGAACGCGGTGATTCCGGAATTCGTTCCACAGCTTCTGTACAAGGTTCATTGGTGATGTTTCCAATTTTCACTTTTGGAAGTGAAGCGCAGAAGAAAAAATATCTTCCAAAACTTGCCAGCGGTGAATGGATGGGATGCTTTGGTCTGACAGAACCCGATCATGGTTCTAATCCAAACGGAATGATAACTAACTTCAAAGACAAGGGCGACCATGTTATTCTGAACGGAGCCAAGATGTGGATTTCCAATGCGCCATTTGCCGACATCGCCGTGGTTTGGGCGAAGAACGAACAAGGAGAAGTTCATGGTTTGATTGTTGAACGCGGAATGAAAGGATTCACCACTCCTGAAACGCATAATAAATGGTCATTGCGCGCTAGTGCTACCGGAGAATTAGTTTTTGATAATGTAAAAGTTCCGAAAGAAAATATTTTGCCTGGCGTGAAAGGATTGAAAGGTCCTCTTAACTGTCTTAACTCTGCACGCTTCGGAATTGCCTGGGGAGTAGTTGGTGCAGCAATGGATTGTTACGATTCGGCTCTTCGTTATTCTAAGCAAAGGATTCAATTTGGAAAACCGATTGCAGCTTTTCAATTGACACAGAAAAAATTAGCAGAGATGATTACGGAAATTACCAAAGCGCAATTGCTTTGCTGGCGACTGGGTGTTTTAAGAAACGAACACCGTGCAACTCCTCAGCAAATTTCCATGGCAAAAAGAAATAATGTGAACATGGCAATTCAAATTGCTCGTGAAGCAAGACAAATTCATGGAGCAATGGGAATTACCGGAGAATACCCCATTATGCGCCATAGCATGAATTTGGAATCAGTTATTACTTATGAAGGAACGCACGATATTCACCTGCTCATCACCGGATATGATGTTACAGGAATAAGTGCGTTTGAATAATACTCATTAATGAAGAATGCAGTTGTTTTATTTTTTGCGTTACTGATTTCTTTTTATTCCTTCTCTCAAAAAGGAAAAGAATACTTTCTTGTTGATTCTGTGAAGTATGATTCGCTCGCGCTGAATGACCGGCACACGTTGGATTCACTTCTCCCTTTGTATCACAAAGCAACGCATGATACTGGGCGTTTAAGAATATTAGAAACGTTGGATGAAGATTTAAATACAGAATCTCTCTGGCCAAAGTATAATCAACTCATGTATGAAGAATCCAAAAAACATTTACAGAATTCTTCTTCCATTAGTGCGAAGGAAATAAAAGCATACAAAAAATATTTTGCCACCTCACTGCAAAACTTTGGGTATGCGCAAAATTTGCTGGGGAATATTCCTAAAGCATTAGCGTATTATGATACCTGTATGAAAATCGAGGAGGAAGTTGGCGACAAACACGGCATGTCAAGTACATTAAATAATACCGGAATTATTTTTAGCTCACAAGGCAATATCGGCAAAGCGCTTGAAAATTATTTTCGAGCGTTAAAATTAGATGAAGAAACAAATGACAAAATCGGCATGGCATATCCGCTCGATAACATTTCAAGTGTTTATCTTCAGCAAGGCGACACGGCAAAAGGAATTGAATACATGGAAAAAAGTTTGAAGTTGAGAGAAGAGACAGGCGATAAAAGAGGATGGGCTTATTCGTTAAGCAGAGTGGGTTCTTTGTACAGCAAAATGGGAAACAAGGAAAAAGCACTTGCTGATTTTAAAAAATCTGTCTCCTTATGGAAAGAGGTTGGAGAAAAGCGCGGTTTGGCAATTGCTTATCAGAATATAGGTTCAACCTATTTATCCAAAGCAAGTTCTCAAAATTCCGGTCGTGATTCCATCTATACAATTGCGCTTGAATATTTCCAAAAGAGTTTAAAACTGAATGAGGAAATAAAAGATGAGTTTGGCTTAGCGCAAATATTTAATAGTATTGGAAATTGTTATTTCGATCAGAATAATATTTCATTGGCACAGCAATATGGAAATCAGGCATTGAAAATAGGAAGGGAATTAAAATCTCCTAACTCGATAAGTAATGCAGCTCAATTATTGCTGAAGGTTTACCGTCAGCAGCAAAACTGGAAGCAAGCATTGGAAATGCACGAATTGTATATTCGAATGCGCGACAGTTTAGTCAATAAAGAAACGCAAAAATCTACCTTTAAACAGCAAGCAAAATATGAATATGACAAGCAACAAGCAGTAAAAGATGCCGAACATCAAAAAGAACTTGCCATTGCCGAAGAAGAAAAAAAACGTCAGAAGATTATTACTTATTCTATTGGTTTGGGTTTGTTAATGGTTATTTTGTTTTCAATTTTTATTTTCAACCGTCTTCAGATAACACGAAAACAAAAACTGATTATTGATCAGAAAAATAAAAGCATTACAGACAGCATCAATTATGCAAAACGCATTCAAGATTCCATTCTTCCTTCAAAAACAGAGTTGTCAAAACATTTTTCCGACTATTTCATCTTCTTTCGGCCACGAGATATTGTTAGCGGAGATTTTTACTGGTTATCCGACCAAGATGGGAAAACAATTCTTGCAATTGCTGATTGTACCGGACATGGAGTTCCAGGTGCATTCATGAGCATGATAGGAAATACCTTGCTGAATGAAATAGTGAACGAACAAAAAATATTTCAGCCGGCAGAAATTCTGAACCATCTTAACGAAGGAATTGTGAATGCGCTTCATCAGGAATCGCGTACTCAGGATGACGGAATGGATATTTCAATCTGCTTGTTTGATAAAGCAAACCATAAAATCACTTTTGCCGGAGCAAATCATGCGATGTATATTACTCAGCAAGAAAAGATTCAGGAAATCAAAGGAGATATTTATTCCATCGGAAGTATGTTTGGAAAAAAGGATGTGGCTTTTACTCAGAAAGAAATTTTCATACAAAAAGATTCAACTCTCTTTTTCTTTACCGACGGATTTCCCGATCAGGTGGGTGGAACAAAGAATAGAAAATTTCTTACAAGACATTTAGAAACATTATTGCTCCGTATTTCCACGTTGGATTTCAAGGAGCAGGAACAGGAAATAATCAAATCATTCGACCTGTGGAAAGAATCCTACGCACAACTTGACGATGTATTGCTCGCAGGTATAAGAATCTAAACGGAATGCGGAATAAATTCAAACGGCAGGGTACTCATTTTTAAATATCGTTCCCCGGATGCCAGCATGTCGGTATCCTCCTGATCATAGTGCCATTTAATCTTTGTGCTGCTCTTTTTAGCTATCTCTTCCAATAATGAAATTAGTCGGAATACTTGTTTTGAAGAAGAAGTATTAAAATATTGAAAACGAAAATGAAATACAGTTTCGGCATTTGGAGTTTCAGCATATTTATTCATCCACTCAAAAATGGGAGCGTAAAAATGCATTGCATCTTCGGGATGTGACCATCCTGAAATTTCAAAAATTCCTTTTTCAATATCAAATGTTACAGCCGGAGTTATATTCTCGTGGGCTTCAATAATAAGTGGATTCATTATTTGCAATTTTTTTTAATTGTGTCGTATATTTTGGCGTAACCTAATTCACCTGCTTTGCTCCAATCAATGCACGCTCCTTTTTTGTCTCCCGATTCAAATTTTGCAGATCCTCGCTGGGAATATGCCTGAAAATCTTTTTGATTCATCTTTATCACTTCAGAAAAATCAGCGATGGAAGATTTGTAATCTTTCAAAATAAGATAAGACAGCGCACGGTTAAAATATGCATCCGAAAATTTTTTATCAAGTTTAATTGCTTTAGAAAAATCTTCAATCGAGCCATAATAATCTTCCAGCTTGGCTTTGATTCTTCCTCTGCCTTTATATGCTTTTGCATTTGCAGAATCAAGTTCAATTGCTTTGTTGTAATTTTCCATTGCTTTTTTGTCTTCTTTCAGGATGAAGGAAACTTCTCCCAAATAATAACGCGCATCAGAGTTTTTGGGATTAAGTTCCACCGCTTTATTGAGTTCCACTTCCGCTCCTTCATAATTACCTGCATTGAATTGTGTAATTCCACTTTTCAAAGAACCTACAGAATCCAATGCCTGAGAAAAAGTAACAGTAGGCAGTAGGCAGTAGGCAAAAGAAAATAAACAAAAAAACAATCGAGCAATCGAATGTCGAATCGAAACAAAAACAATCGGTGTAATCTTGTTCATTTCAATCTGTGTAATCTGTGAATTAAAATGGCAAATCATCATCGGGTGTTGGAACTAAAGTTTCGTTGCTGAAGTTTGGATCCTGAACACTTGTTGAACCGCTACCTGCTTTTGGCAGATCAATTTTGAAAACATCCAGCGAATTGAAAAATTTAATTTCTCCTTGCGGATTTTTCCACTCTCTCCCTTTCAATAGAAAATGAACGGTAATTTCATCTCCAACTTTTGCGTTTTCAATCAGCGAAGTTCTATCCTGAGTGAGTTGAAAAAGAATAGTTTGCGGATACGATTGAGCATTATCCGTAAGAACAAATTCTCTTTTCTTGAATTTCTCCGAAACTTTTACTTCGGCATTTTTTACTTTTAAGATTCCTGTGTAAGTTAACATGTGTATATAAAATTAAAATTAATGTTCAAGCGAAAGTAATGTTTTCCATCCATCTTCCACCTGTCCTTCGTCCAAAAGTTTTTTGGCAATAATATGAATTTCTTTTTCTCCTAACTCATTTTTAAGGAACTGAGTTTTATAGGCAATCACATCTTCCTTATTCGGAAGTTTTGCCACATTGCCAAGTTGACCTAAATTATTTCCGGTAAGTACAGAGCTATTCCTAATCTTTTCAGGAATAGCATCCACGCCAATGCCCAGAGGAGAAGACGGTTTTGTTACTTCAAAAAGAGCATTGCCCGAAGCACGCACATACCAATTCCCTCCAAGCCGTCCCACCAAATCCAATTTATTCGGATCAATATGTTTATGCTCGTTGAGAACAGATTCTCTAATATGGATAAGTATTATTTCACAGATAACAAGGTTTCCGGCAGCGGCATTTTTACCAAGCTCTATCACTTCTTTCACCTTGCATTCCATTTGCACGGGCGATTCTTTTACACGGAAAGGTTTCACCAATTCCGATGGTAGCATGGTGAATCCGGCTTTTACAAATTCATTTGTGCCTTTAGGAAATTCACTGCTCGAAAGCGAGGTTTGATGAACCATGTCATAATTCACCATGTTTATTACCGCCTCGGGAATTTCCAACACATTGTCGTGCGTATTTTTTGTTGAATTGGTTCTGCCACTGCGAGCAGGAGAAAATATTGCAATAGGCGGATTGGTGCTGAAAATATTAAAGAAGCTAAATGGGCTTAGATTAGGATTTCCGTTTTTATCTATCGTACTGACAAACGCCACTGGTCTTGGCGCAATGACGTTGGACAAATATCCCTGCAAAGCAGGAATAGAAAGTTCTTTTGGATTAAGCGTTAACATGAGGTGCAAAGATAAAAATAATAGAAAGAATCCAAAAAGAGAGATGTTTATTCCACAAGATATTCGCCGTTTGTGTATCAGTCAATAGATCAAATCCGTTTATTATGAATTCTCAAGTTTATTTGTTTGCTGAAAAATCCATTTTAAAAGATAATTATCTGGCGGATATTTTTCCCTTTTCTATCGGGAGTCGCACAGTAAAAGTTGTTCCTTCATTCAGTGTACTGGCAAACGTTACGTTTCCGTTCATCAGTTCAACATATTTTTTTACGATGTTCAAACCCAATCCTGTTCCCTGAATGTTGGTAGAATTTTTCGCCCTGAAAAATCGTTCGAACAAATGCTTTTGATCTTCTTCAGGAATTCCTATTCCGCCGTCAACAATACTGATGAGTAACATTCTACCTGATAAATGAGTTTTAAATTCAATATTTTTTCCTGCTGGAGAATATTTAATGGCATTGGAAAGCAGATTAAGTATAACATTTTTCAACAGTTGCCTGTCAAATGCCACAGTTGAATTTTTACCGTGGTGAGAAAAAATAATTTGTTGATTTTCTTTGGTGATGTTTTTCATTTCATCCACGATGGATTGCGAGAATGAAACTATTTCAAACTCTTCCGGATTATTTCTCACCAATCCTTCCTCTAATTTTCCGAGCGAGAGAAAATCATTTAGTATTTCGGTGAGATTTGAAATGGAAGATTTTATTCTGGTGATATGTTTCTGACGTTTCTCGGCATCTTCCGGCTTATCATATCTCGCAATCAGCGAAGTGGAAGATAAAATAGTTGCCAGCGGTGTTCGAAATTCATGCGAAGCGGTAGTAACAAATCTCGATTTTAATTCGTTCAATTCTCGTTCTTTTGAAAGTGCTTTTTGTAAATCCTGCTGTGATTTTGCCAGTTCATTGATAGTGCTGGCAAGCGCTTCTGTCTTTTGTTCAACTCTTTTTTCCAGCGTATTCGAATAGTGCGAAAGCTCCTGATTGGCTTTGCGGATGACATCTTCCTGTTTTTTTCTTTCAGTAATGTCGGTCAAAAAAGCAATGGCAAATTTTTTGCCATGCGCAACATAATAACTCAAACTCACTTCAACAGGAAATTCCTTGCCGTCCTTTCTCTGTCCAAAAAGCGACATGCCTTGCCCCATCGGTCGGGCAAGAGGTGCATGAAAATAACTATCGCGACGAGAAACATGGGTCTTTTCAAAACGGGAGGGAATCAGTATTTCAATTTTATTTCCAATTAATTCGGAATGTAGGTAGCCAAAAAGTTTTTCCACGCGTGGGTTGACCAACACAATTTCACCTTTCTGGTTAGCAACAACAATTCCTTCCGTTGCATATTGAAACAACGCATCCAGCATTTCGGTATCTTTCTCCATACTTGTGTAATCGTTTTGACTTCACACAAATATAATTCAGAACTATTTTCCTTTGCCTGAATTATATTCGTTGTTCAATCCTGCAAGCACTTGAGTGGTAACATCAAGATTATTGTCAACTCCCAACACGCCGCCGCCGCTTTTTGTGTATGCAAGTACGCAGTAATAACCATGTCCCTTGTTAAATCGTTCGAGGTAATCATAAATTTTTTTCTGAACTTCCGAATTTGTTTTTTCCACATCGCCAAGAACCTTATCCTGATTTTGCTGCATCTCTACAATTTCATCACGTCTTTTTTGCAGCGATGCTTCTATTCCAGTAGCTTGCTCTTTTGTATATCCGCCTGCACCGGCTTTTTCCATATAATCGTTGTAATCTTTTTGAAATGCAGCTGCTTTTTCCTGATAGGATTTTTGGTAATTTGCCACACGAACTTCACCTGCAGATTTTATTTTTTTCGCGTATTCGTATTTTGCAAAAATGGAATCAGCATTCACAAAAACAATGCGCACATCTTTTGGCGCGTTATTAATCACCGGAACGATGACAGGAGTTTGCAAAGATTTTCCGGTTGAATCCATTGCGCTGATTGTTGCAGACGAAGATTTACTTCCTCCTGAAAATTGTTTGTAGTAAAGAAATCCTACTGCGAAAATTAAAACGATGTTTAATCCCAAAGAAATGTTTTTCACGATAATTTGTTTTTTAGTTTGGCAAAGGTAAAATAAAGTTATTCCGAGATTACACAGATTTTAGAAAGATTACGCCAATTACTTGATTGCTCATCGGTGAAATCATTGTATTATCGGTGTAATCATTTTTTTTTTAATAAATTCATTTTATCTGCAAAGTGTGCGCAAAAATCTTTCAGGTCTTCAGAAATTTTTTCTTCGCCGGTCGCTCGCTTGAATGTATCCGCCATGGATAACAATGTTTGATGAAAAAAAACTTTCATTTCATCCGCAAGCATCTCTTTTGTCCAAAGGTCAATCTTCAGCGTATTACTTTCTTTGGCATCCCACAGGGAAATTAAAATGCTTTTGCAAACACTTTTTTCATTCATGCTGCTTGCTGCCCAGTCAATGGAAAGAGGAATATTATTTTCATCAAGCGTTACGGTAAATTTTATTTCTGATTTTTTCATGTTTAAAAATTACATTCATTATGGTTTGTATTTTGACGAACTGAGAATTTTTTGCGGATCGTTTTCTTTCATCAATTGTTCGAGCGAAACTTCGGGATGATTGTTCATATATTTTCTAACAATTTGCCAACCGGTCCAGATAGCTGTTCTCGCGGGAGATTCTTTTGCAAATCCTGTTGTGAAGGGACCTTCTCCGGTAAATTTTGTAATTATATCAACTCCCGATGAATAAAGAAAATTATTTTTTATCCAATATCCCCAAATATCTTTTGCGTGTTCATGACACCAATCTAATTGTTTTTTTGTAAAACCGATTTTCAACGAATCATCTGTATCCGGCATCAGCGCATCGGTGAGGTAAAGAATTTTTCCGCCATAGATCATTTCGCTCAGAAGAGTTTTTCCTTTTACATTATCGGGAAATTCATTCGCCATCCACACTCTCACCAAGTCAGGAATCATATATTCGCGCTGCATGGTGATTCGCACATAATTTGGAACCTGGCTCATTTCATAAAAGCGACTTTGCCTCCCCAAATATTTTTCCAGTCCAATAGCAAAAACGGGGTCATCTGTCGCGATGGAATAATTAAAGCCAGACATCATCGCCAAAACTTTCGGAAGTTTTTTTTCGGGAAAATAATATTGATGATGCCTGAATGCTTCCGTTAACTCGGATTCAATCGGAGAAATATCCTGAAAAGTTTTTTGACACTCATTAAATGCATCGCGCATGTCTTTGTCGGTTACAAATTTTGTGATTTCAGGAATGCAGGCGCTGTCCTGAATTCCGTTAGGACAAAGAATATTTCGCACAAACAGTTCGGTGAAGCCGTAATATTTTTTTTGCAACTGCAGAAGTTTTGAAACAATATTATCGGCATTAAGTGAAAAAAAATCCTGATCGAAGCGTTCAATTTTAATGGGGTCGATTTTTATTTTGGAAACATTTACATTCAGGTGGTTATGGTTGCAGGAAGTCAATAGCCAACAGCCAACAGCGAATAGCCAACAGCTAAATTTTCGAGAGGACTTCATAAATATTTCTTAATATTGCAATACAAAATTAAAATCATTCACCATACAATTTATTTTCTCATGAAAAAGATATTAGCATTTTCTATTTTAGTAGTGGTTTGTTCTGGCGGTATTTTTGCTCAATCAACACAAAGCGCCAATGAATTGAAAAATTTTCGTTTTGGAGTTGCAGCGATGCCGGATATTTCATGGTACACACCTAATGATTTGAAAAAATTTGCGAGTAATGGCTCTGTATTTAAGTTTGGAGTTGTTATCAATGGAGAATATAATTTCAGCAAAAATGTTTCTATGGGTTTTGGTCTTGGAATTGCATCCGCAGGGGGAAAAGTTGCCTTCACAGACTCTGTCCGCTATTTTTACAGCAATGATGCAATCATTAAACAATCAGATACTACTGGTTTGAAAGGAAAATATACACAATATAAATTAAACAGCCGCAAATATTCTGCAAGTTACTTTGTAATTCCTATTTCACTTAAAATGCGAACGAACCAAATAGGTTATATGCGCTATTTTTTTCAACCGAGTTTAAATATTGGTATTCGTAAAAAAGTACTTGCAACTGATGATCTGACTACGTTGCCTCCAAACTGGCCAAAAACTGTTGCTACTTCGGCTAACAGCGGACAATCGGCAAATCAAACCAATCTTGACATCACAAAGGATATGGCTTTGATACGTCTTTCTGCTTCGATTAGTGCAGGCGCAGAATATTATATATCAGGATCCACAGCACTTATTTTTTCTGTTGGGTATGATTACGGATTGACAGGTGTTGCAAAAAGCACTTCCGATTATTTAGTTCACACAGCGAGCGGCAGTCCTTCCAACGGAGCTGTAACGCAAAAATTTATCCAGAGCGGAGTTGTTTTATCAGTAGGCGTTCTTTTTTAAATAATTATTTTTTGCTCTTAATCCCGAATTCAGCAAGTTGAGTTCGGGATTTTTTTATCGAAACAATCATCGTGAAAAAAAAAGAAATCATAAAACATATTGTTAACTGGCTGAATTCCTACTGCGAAAACTCTTCCATGAAAGGTTTTGTGATCGGAATTTCCGGCGGAGTTGATTCTGCACTTACTTCAACCCTTTGCGCTCTTACCGGAAAACCTGTCATTTGTCTGAACATGCCAATTCTTCAGCATAAAGACCAATACAGTTTAGCGAATGAACATATTAAATGGTTGAAAAATAAATTCAAGAATATTTCTTCTTACGAAGTGAATCTTACCGATGCTTTTCTGAAGTTTAAAGAAACTCTGCCGAAAGAAATTCAAGATGCTCACTCCATGGCAAACTCACGTTCTCGTCTGAGAATGTCCACACTGTATGCTTTCTCCACGCATCACCGCATGTTGGTTGCCGGCACAGGAAATAAAGTGGAAGATTTTGGTGTTGGATTTTATACAAAGTATGGAGATGGCGGTGTGGATATCAGTCCGATTGCCGACCTGATGAAATCGGAAGTGCGCGCATTGGCTCAGCAGCTCAGAGTTTCTTCAGACATTATAAAAGCTGCGCCTGTGGATGGATTGTGGGAAGATAACCGCACGGATGAACAGCAAATTGGAGCGACTTACGATGAGTTGGAATGGGCGATGAAACAGTTACGTTCAAAGTTAAAAGTTAAATGTGCAAAGTTGAACAGCCGGCAAAAAAAGGTTTTGGAAATTTTTCAGCGACTGAATAAAATGAACGTGCATAAGATGAAACCGATCCCGGTTTGCATAATTCCGAAGAAACTAACAAGAGATTAAAGAATTTTTATCGCTACAAAAAAGTAATTGTTCATCGAGCCGATTACTTCGTAAGAAATCCGATAGGAATCCGTAAAATTTTTGAAGGCGAGAAATTCATGAGTTGGCACGGCAAACTCGTCAAAGAAAATAATATCCCCGGTTTTCAAATACGGGTGAAGAGAAGTCAGCACATAAAGTGTAGATGTATATAAATCCGCATCCATGTGAATTATTTTTCGCTTGTCGTTATTGAACTCTTTGAGAAAAGCCGGAATTGTATCTTGAAATAATCCTTTCAGAAAATTTGCACGATTGTCATTTATTTCCGGAAACTTTCCGCCTGTTGACATATCACCTGCTTTAAAAACATTCCAATCCTCCGGCAAGCCGGTAAAAGTATCAAAACCAAAAAAGCTAGATGATTCATTTTTGTTGTGTTCCACCCACCACTTGAAAGAAAAACCTCCAGCCACGCCAAACTCAAGATAATTTACCGGAACCGTAAGATTTTCTTTTTCAAATATTTTTTTGTAAAGAGTAAACCGTTTAGAGTAATCCCATTTGCCGGAATAAAAATCATTAATGGAATGACTGCTGTGCTGCTCACGCCATTCGGAAAGTTTCGTGAGATAAGCAAGATTGAGAAAGAAACCGGAAAACAGATTAAAGATTTTATGCAGTTTGAACCGCATGAAATTATTTTTTGTTTTTCGTATGAAAAATAATTTTGTCTGCATAATTGGTTTGCAAATGTATTTATTTGTACGATAGGATTTCGGCAGGAAGTATGTTTCGCGAACAAAAAATTATTCTACGTAGTTTTCCTGTAATTCAGAATTGCCCATGTATTCAGAATTACACCCATGAGGAAAACTATTAATATGTGCATAAGCACATCGTGAAAGTGGCTTCCCTTAATCACAATCATCCGCATCACATCAATGAAATAGGAAATGGGAATTATCTCTGTGATAAATTTTGCCCAACCAGGCATGCTGTCAATGGGTGTGTAAAGTCCGCCCATCATATTAAATATCTGTACGAAGAAAAAAGTGAGTGAATTTGCCTGCATCGGAGTTTCAGAATAAGTAGAAATCAATAGTCCGAAACCGAGAATGGCAAGTAAATAAACCGAGAGAAATAAATACAATAATGCTACGCTGCCGAGCGGAATAATTCCATAGACAATTCTTGCTATCACCAAACCCATTGTGAAAACAATTACTCCTAATGTCCAGAATGGAATTAGTTTTCCGAGAATGAAATGGTATTTTTTTACGGGAGTTACATTTATCTGTTCGATAGTTCCGATTTCTTTTTCTCTTACAATATTTTGAGCAGTCATATTTCCTCCGATGAGAGTTACCAATAAAACTAATATTCCCGGAACCATAAATAAATAATAAGAAAGAGTAGGGTTGTACCAATTGGAAGAAACCACTTCGATGGTTGGAATTTGATTAATCGTTGATGGTTGCATCCATTCCAGCCGGATGTCATTGTTATAGTCCTGAATAATTTTATTCAGATAACCACTGCCCACCGCGGCTTTCACGCCGTTGATTGCATTCACCGAAAGCGAAAGTTTCTGGCTGCTCTCGCGTGTAAGGTTGTGTTCAAATCCCTGAGGTATTTCAAGAACAATATCGGCTTTATCTTTTTCAATAAGTTCATACGCATCTTTATAAGAAGGAGTGAATGCTGCCATTTTAAAATATCCGGATGACAAAATTTTATTAATAAGTTTTTGCGAGTAAACAGAACGGTCGAGGTCAACTACGGCGAGATTTATATTTTTGATAGTGAAATTAGCAGCTTGCGGTAAAATGATCAATTGAATAATAGGCGTCATGAACATCATCCGCAACAGAGCCTTGTTGCGGAATATCTGCCTGAACTCTTTCTGCAATAAAAATTTCAGGGTTCTCATTCCAAACGGATTTTAAAATTTCTTAAGCTAAGCGACAAGAAAAAAATTGTCATGCCGAAAAGTATCAGCACTTCTTTCCAGATATAGGAAATACCAAGTCCTTTCAGCATCACTGCTTTAATAATTATGTAGAACCATTTCGCAGGAACAACATTTGAAATCATCCGAAGAATCCATGGCATATTTTCAATAGGGAAAACATATCCGCTCAGCATTAATGTGGGAAGCATCATTCCTACAAGCGAAAGTGTCATGGCGCCTTGTTGTGTACTGGCACCGGTAGAAACCAGCAAACCCAGCGAGAGACAAGTGATAATATACAAAGTGCTGACACCATAAAGAAGTATTAAACTTCCTCTAATCGGTAAAACCAAAGCGTAAACACTCAAGAGAAGGATGACAGTTAAATTAATAAGAGAAAGTACAAGATACGGAACCGCTTTCGCAAGAATTACATAGATTGGTTTGAACGGAGATACCAGTAAAACTTCCATGGTTCCTAATTCTTTTTCACGAACAATGGCGATGGAAGTCATCATCACACAAACGAGCAGAAGTACCATTGCCATTACTCCGGGAACAAAATTTGGAGCGCCTTTCAAATCGGGGTTGTACAACATGCGCACTTCCATATTAATTTGATATGGAAAATTTATTGTTTGATTCATCTGGGCATTGTAATCTGCAACAACCGTGTTGACGTAATTAGTGAGCGTGGTGCCGGTATTTGGGTCAGAGGCATCGGCAATAACCTGTATCTGCGCGTGATTGGTATGCAATAAATCGGTATAGAAATTCTGCGGAAAGACAATAGCTAATTTAATATCTCCCGATTTAAACGCTGCATCAATTTCGGATGAATTCATGAGCGTCTTCTGTATTTTGAAGTAATTGGTTGAAGATATTTTATTGATGATTTGGCGGGAAGCAAAATCTTTTGCATTGTCCACAATAACGATATTCGAATTCTTTATTTCATTGGTGAGCGCAAAGCCGAACAATACTATTTGCACTACAGGCACGCCGAACAGCATGAGCAAAGTTTTTCTGTCACGAAAAACGTGAGAGAATTCTTTTTTTACGAATGAAAAAAATTGTTTCATAATTTTTTTAATCTCCTGACCTTTTCGCCTTTCTTGCTAACTGATAAAATACTTCGGTAATATTATCCACGCCAAAATTCTTTTTTAGCAAAGCAGGAGTATCTAATGCTTCAATCCGTCCGTCCACCATGATGCAGATGCGGTCGCAATATTCCGCTTCGTCCAGATAGTGCGTGGTAACAAAAATGGTGATGCCTTTTTCAGACGCATCGTAAATCATATCCCAAAATTGCTTGCGCATGGATGGGTCAACACCTCCGGTTGGCTCATCCAGAAAAACAACTTTGGGTTGGTGAACAATGGCAACCGAAAAAGAAAGTTTTTGTCTCCAGCCAAGCGGCAAGCTTTGCACTAATTTATTTGCCTGCTCTTGCAACCCAAGTTTTTCAACCAACTCATTACTTTTTTCTTTTATATCATTATCTGATAATCCATAAATTCCGGCATAAAATTTAATATTTTCCAATACAGTCAAATCTTCGTACAAAGAAAATTTCTGACTCATGTAACCAATATTTTTTTTTATGTCTTCAGGATTGTGATAAACATCAATGCCTGCAACGGTAGCTTCTCCCGAAGTAGGTCGTGAAAGCCCGCAGAGCATACGCATGGCGGTGGTTTTCCCCGCTCCGTTAGCTCCGAGAAAACCAAAAATCTCTCCTTTTTTAACTTCAAAAGAAATTTTGTCAACGGCAACAAAATCGCCAAAGCGCTTGGTGAGGTCTTTTGTTTTAATTACTGTTTCCATCTGGATTTCCTAATAATCTTATAAAGCAGTCTTCCACGGAAGCGACTGTTTCTTTAAAAACTAAATCTGTTTGTCCTTTTTCCTGTAAATATTTAGTCAGCAGACTTTCATTTTCTCCTGAAGAATTTTTGAAAGACAAGTGAATGTATTCGCCAGCAGCATAACAATTCAGCAGTGTATCATTTATTCGCAAATCTTTTAAGAGTTGGTGCATGTTGGAAGATTTAATGGCAAAAAGTTTTTCAGGATAAGACTCCACAATTTTTGCCGGAGTATCCAGAGCAAGTATTTTACCTCCCAATATCAGCCCGATGCGATTGCAAAGCGTAGCTTCATCCATGTAAGAAGTGGAAACCATAATGGTAATCCCCTGCTCTTTCAGTCGCTTCAGCATTTCCCAAAATTCTTTTCTTGAAACCACATCAACTCCTGTGGTGGGTTCGTCAAGAAATAGGACTTCTGGCTTATGAATAAGCGCGCAGCACAGCGCAAGTTTTTGTTTCATGCCGCCCGAAAGTTTTCCTGCTCTCCTGTCTTTAAATGGCTCAATCTGTTCGTAAATATCTTTTATCTGGTCATAATTTTCTTTTATAGAAGTTCCAAAAACGGTTGCGAAAAAATTCAGGTTTTCTTCTACGCTAAGGTCTTGATACAAAGAAAATCTGCCCGGCATATAACCAACGATGCCGCGTATTTTCTGAAAATCTTTTACCACATCATAACCCACCACCGTTGCAGTTCCTTTGTCGGGAAGCAAAAGCGTTGTAAGCATTCTGAAAATACTCGTCTTTCCCGCGCCATCAGGACCAATCAAACCAAATAATTCTCCCTTATCAACTGAAAAAGAAATATCATCCACAGCAAGGGTTGCGCCTTTGTTGTAAGTTTTGGTGATGTTATTTAAAGTTATGGTGCTCATTGCTCATTTAAAATTTCACTTCACCATACATCCCTATTTTAAGAAAGCCATCGTTTGCAACTCTTACCTTAATTGCGTAAACAAGGTCAGCACGTTCATCTTTTGTGGGAATGGTTTTAGGCGTGAATTCCGATTTATCCGAAATCCAATAAACAATTCCTGAATATTCTCTGTATTTATTTGTTCCTTCATCAGAACGAACTTTTACTTTTTGTCCCAATTTAATTTGCGTGAGCTGCGAGCCGGTAACATAAGCTCTCAGGATAAGCGTGTCGGTTTCAGCAATTTTATATAGCGCTTTCCCCGGATTAACCACTTCATGATTTTGGCTGTACTTGGTTAGTACTGTTCCGTGAATTGGATTTATGATTTTGCATTTTTTAAGCTGGTCATTTGTTTGGTCTATCTGGCGCTGCAGAGGTGCAACATTTTTTGTGAGCGTAACAGAAGTAATTCCAAGAGCAGATTTTTGAGCTTCGATTTGTTTTTTTATAACATCCACCTGAGTATTGGCATCGTCCAATTGCTGTTGTGTGGCAGCATTTGCTTTCACCAAGTTTATCATCCTTTGCTGATTCTTTACAGCTTCATCAAGTTGCGATTGCAAGGACGCAATTTGCACAGGAATATCAGGCTGCTGACTGACAGTAGACGCAATCTGCGCTTCTAATTGTTGTTTTCTGAAAAAAAGTTGCGCGCTGTCAACGTAGCCAATCCACTGCCCTTTGTTCAACGTTTGTCCCTCCTCTACATCAAACTGCATAAGTGTTCCTGATGATTCAGTAGAAATAATTGTTTCTACCGATTCAAATGCTCCCGAAGCATCATATTCTTTATCTCCATTATTGCATGAGGAATAAAAAATTCCGGCGAAGGTTACTGTTAAAATTGATTTTACTTTCATATTTTAAATTTTAGAATTTTAATTTCCTGTTGTATTCAGATAGCTGTATTCAGCCAATAATAATTGTACCTGGTGAAGTAAAAGATTTTGTCTTGCCTGGTCTTCCGCATCCAACTGGCTGATATATTCATGAACGGTTACCACTCCATTTTCCATTTGAACCTTTGAAGCATTTTTCACTTCCGTTCTTTTGGAAATAATTTCATTATCCTTTTCAATCAGGGCACGCAGTTTTTGTATATCAGAATTTTGCTGCTTGAGCGCGATGTTGGTATTGAACAGAAAAGTTTCTTTTTGAATATCGGTTGTCTTGCGATTGATTTCCAAAATTTGCCTTTGATTTTTCAACGTATAATATCCGCCCAGCATCCAACTGAAACGGAACCCGCTGATATAATATGGTTGAAAGGTATTGTCAAACATATTTAGCCCCGGTCTGCCATAACCTCCCTGAAAGAAAAATGAAAACCTCGGACTGTTGGACGCTGAAAGAATATAGTCCTGAATATTATAACTGCGTTTCTGCGCATCGTAAAGCATCAACTCAGGTCTTTTAATGCTATCCGAAACCGCAACGGAGTGCGGAGTTTGAAGAATTGTATTTTCATCCAGCTGTTGATTGGTGAAAACTCCCAGCATATCCAAATACGCTTTGCGTGATGCCTGCAGTTGGATTTTATTTTGCTGCTGCTGCATGAGTGTTGCTTGCAATTCGTAAACATTGTTGATTGTAGCGGTTCCATTATTAACTCCTTCCTGAATTTTATCTATACTGCTTTGAATATCTTTTTGCGTTAACACATTTTGTTTTAATTGTTCATCCATCAGCAACACGCCAAAAAACACCTGATTGACTCTGTCTTTCAACGCATACAATTCCACTTCAAGATTTTGCTGCTGAATTTTTGCATTTGCATCATCTGCTTGTTTGGTGTATTTTATTGCTCCGCCATCGTAAATCATCTGGTCAACTTCACCGGTTACTTTGTACTGGTCTTTTGATGGCACAGGAAAACTTATATCATTAAATGGTTTTGGAAGCGCACCCATCGGAATTGTTGTAACTGCTGACTGGTAAGTTGCCTGACCGTTTACGGAGAATTGCGGATAATATCCTTTTGAAGCATTTTGAATGCTATAATCTTTTGCTTTCTCAATCAGGTCGTGCTGCTTGATGAGCGGATATTGCTGACGTGCAAGTTTATAGCAGTCATCCAGGTTTATTGTTTTGGGTGATTGCCCGTAATTTTCAACTGCCATTAACAGCAGACTGAAAAAAATAAATACTTTTTTCATAGGAGAATATTATTTTGCAAGCGAAAATATTTCTATTTGCATTGCAATGAAATGATTTTAGTCAATTAGAATAGAATAGATTCAGGTATTATAATTATTATATAAGCTATTATATTTTTAATTGGATGTTCCTGCAATCTTTTGCCTTGAGTTTGAAATAATTCGTCTGGTTTTTTCTTTGGTTCTTTCGGAAATCAGGTACATGACAGGAACCAAAATCAAGGTGATGAAAGTCGCGAAACCTAATCCAAAAATAATTGTCCATGATAAAGGTCCCCAGAAAGCAACGCTGTCACCTCCAAAATAAATATGCGGATTTAATTCTGTGAACATGGTTACAAAATCAATATTGAAACCGATGGCAAGAGGAATCATTCCGAGAATAGTGGCGGTGGCAGTTAGTAATACCGGAGTCATTCTGATTCGTCCAGCTTCCACAACAGCATCTCTTACAGACGTTCCACGAGCAATCAGGTTATCCGTGAATTCGACTAATAAAATTCCATTCCGCACGACGATTCCTGCCAAAGCCACAATGCCAATTCCTGTCATTACGATTGACAAATCCATATTAAAAACGGCAAGTCCAAGCAATACACCAATAATGCTTAAAATAATTTCTGAAAGAATGATTAACGTTTTTCCAAACGAATTGAATTGCATCACTAATATCATCAGAATAATAAAAATCGAAATCATCAGCGAACGACCCAGAAATGACGCAGCATCTTTTTGCTCTTCTTTTTCCCCGGTTAATTGAGCGGTAACTCCATCGGGAGTTTTGAAACCTTTCATGGCTGTCTGCACACTCGCCATTACTTTATTTGGGTTAAATCCTGAAAACACATTGGAAGAAAGTGTAACAACTCTTTTCTGATTTTTTCTTTTTATTCCTCCATAAGTGCTGGTATAATCCACATCGGCAAAAGCAGATAATGGAACCTGGCGGATGGCTCCTCCCATATTCATATCGCGGTAAGTAATTTTTAAATTTTTCAATTCGTCAATATTGTTTCGTTGCGATTCCTCATAGCGAAGCATGATAGGATAATCGTCATTGGCATCTTTATATCGGGAAACTTCTTTCCCATAAACTGCATTGCGGATTTCCAAACCAATTTGTCCCGTTGATATTCCTTCCCGGTTGGCTCTTTCTCGGTTAAGATTGATTTTAATTTCCGGTTTGTTTAATTGCAAATCGGATTTTAATTCCTCCACTCCCGGAACATGAATAGAATCAAGTAATCTTTTCAAAGATTGAGAAGTGGCAATGAGGTCTTCAAATTTATCTCCGCTCACTTCAATATTAATTGGCTTTTCAGTTGCGGGACCGCTTTGTTCCTGGTCAACTGCTATTTCCACACCCGGAATGCCTTTTACTTCTTCCCTGATTTTTTCTAAATAATCTCTTGTTGAAATTCCTTTTCTCAACCCATACTCAACAAAAGCTACTCCTATCTTAGCTTTATTGGAATAGGTCCCTCGGTCATCGCGCGATTCTGAAGCTCCTACCGCAACATTCGTAATAACAGATTCTACATTAGGGTTATTTTCTCCTATGACTTTGTAAATTCTATTTTCTAAAATTTTTGCAACAGAATCCGTAGTTGCAGGTTTTGTTCCTACGGGAAGTGTGGCATATACATAAACGAAATTGGGGTCGCCCTTCGGGAAGAAAACTATTTTGGGATTTCGCATGGCAGTTATCATTATTGAAACTATCAGCAAAGCGATTGTTCCAATCAAAATCTGATACGGGCGATTAAGTGCCCAGTTCAGAAACCGTGCATAAAAACTTTGAAATGCGGGCCATGTTTTGGTCTGAAAACTTTTTACCCAGTTTTCTATAAAGAAACGGTAAAGCAAATTCAAAAGGAGCAGAAGCAAAGCAAAATTTCCCATTCCAATATTTTTGGTAAGATAAAAAAGAATAGCTATCGAACCTAAAATTACCGTGGTAATCTTTGCGCCTTTTGTCCATTTAGATTTCATTCCCTGAACTTCTCCCTCCGGAATGTGAGGATGCGGTTTCATAAATGTTACTGCGAAAACCGGATTGATAATATAGGCAACTACTAACGAAGCGCTGAGCGTGATAATCATGGTTACCGGCATAAAGTGCATAAACTTTCCGATGGTTCCTCCCCAAAATGCAAGTGGAAAAAAGGGCGCAAGCGTAGTTACTGTTCCTGAAAGCACAGGAAGAAAAACTTCACCAGCTGCTTGTTTGGCGGCAGTTACAATATCTTTTTTGCCGTTATCAAAAACACGGTGCGTGTTTTCTATGATCACAATGGCATCGTCCACCACAATTCCCAAACCAAGCAGGAAAGCGAAAAGAACAATCATATTCATCGTAAAACCAATTCCTGGAAGAATAAGAAAGGCGATGAACATGGAAAGAGGAACCGACAAGCCAACAAAAAGTGCATTGGTAGCTCCCATAAAAAACATAAGGACAACCGTTACTAAAATAAAACCGATGATGATGGTATTGATCAAATCGTGCAGCGTGGTGCGTGTTTGTGTGGATTGATCTCCGGTGATGGTAACAACTAAATCTTTCGGAAGCGATGTTGTTTTCATCTCATCAATGATGGCACGAATTTTATCTGATGCTTCAATAAGATTTTCTCCGCCACGTTTTATTACGTTCAGCGTAATTACTTTTTTTCTATTTAATTGTCCAAAACTTTCCTGATCTTTAAAACTATCTTTAATGTCCGCCACATCTCTTAAATATACCGGCGCTCCTGACATTGAGTTGACGAGCACATTCTTAATATTCTCTACATCTGTAAATTCGCCCGACACACTCAAGGTTCTTTGCATTTCATCCATGGTTACTGCGCCCCCCGAAACAATCAGATTCTCTGACGAAACAGCTCGTTCAATATCGCCCATGGTAAGTTGAGCGACTTGCATTTTGTACATATCCACATTAATTTGAATTTCACGCTCAGGCGCACCTACCATATCTGCGCGCGTAATTTCTTTGAGCGATTCAATTTTATCCTGAACATCATCGGCATATTTTTTCAACTGGCTTAATTCATAGTCGCCAGCAATGTTCACAAACAGGATAGGCATTTCAGAAAATTCCACTTCCATCACGCTTGGGTCGGCAGGTAAATCTTTAGGTAAATCTTTTTTCGCTTTGTCCACCGCATCTTTTACTTTTTGTTTTGCAACCGACACATCTACGTTCGTATTAAATTCCACAATGACATTCGAAAAATCCTGAATAGAATTGCTGGTGAGTTTTTTTACTCCTGATATGGATTTAATTTGTTTTTCCAGTTGCTTAGTAACCAGATTTTCAATATCCTTTGGCGAGCTGCCCGGATAAACGGTGCTTACATAAATGGTAGGAATAATTATGTCAGGAAATTTTTCTTTGGGAATATTGACATAAGAAAATATTCCAGAAAGGGTGATGAAAATAGTAAGTACGAATATGGCTGTCTTATTATCAACACACCAGCTCGTCAGTTTGAACTCTTTAAATTTTTCCATCGTCTTGACTATGATTAAATTGATTTATTGATTTCGCTGATTAAGTTGGTTGAAATTGGTATTCGCAACTCTTTTATATTGTAAACTTTTTGCTCCAAAGTTGATGAGCAGCCCGACTTCCAAGTTGTACGCTTCAAGATAATTGATTGCCTGAGCCAAATGAGCATCTTCAAGCTGAATAACTGCTTTCAGTTCAACCGCAACAACTTCTTCTACTAAAAAGTCTGCGCGTCTTTTTCCAATATTTTCACCTTTATAAAAAATTTCCATTTCGTGTTCGCGGCTAAAAGCTAAACCCTGCAAGTGCATTTCAATTGCCAAAGCCCTTTGATAAATCACCTCCTGAAAACCATTACCTAATTGCTTATGCACTTCCATTGCACAGCCAATAATTTTACCGGTGAGTTCTGAGTATTTATATTGTTCTTTTACAATCATAGCAAATCACATAATCACACAAATCATAGTCCGGATACTTTTATGTTCATTCCATCTGCTAAATCAAGATATGCTGCGGTTATCAGTTTATCGCCTTCTTTTAATCCTTCAATAACTTCTGTTTTTCCGCTATAAATTTTTCCTGTTTTCACTTTTACTTTTTTTGCTTTATTATTTTCAGCGATGAAAACAAATTCTCCGCTTCCGGTTTTTTGAATGATGCTGACCGGAACCACAAATGTTTTTGGATTTGAGTATTCAACAATTTTTAAAATTGCAATCATGTTTGGGTCATATTCTTTTATGCAATCAAGGTTTACTGATACGGTAAATGTTCTGGTCATTGGAGAAATTACTTTTGCCGCATACGAAATTTTTGTTCTCAGCGTATCTTGCAAGTCGGGAAGAATAATTTCCACTTCATTTCCCTTTTTAACTTTCGCAAGGTAGGATTCAGAAACCTCCGCTTTCACTTTCAAGCTGCACAGATTCACTACGCGAATAGCTGAAAGTCCCGGCATGGTTGCTTGTCCGAGTTTGATATCAACCGCATCAATAATTCCGTTAATTGGTGATTTCATTTTCGACATTTCCATCTGTTGCTGAAGTGTAGCCAATCTTTTCTCTAAACTTTCTTTTTGATTTTTCACTTGCAGAAACTGCACTTCGGTTCCGATTTTTTGTTCCCAAAGATTTTTTTGCTTTTCAAACATTGTTTTAGAAAGTTCAAACGAATTCTGAATTTCAGCAACCTGCTCGGAAATTATTTTTGAATCCAGTTCGGCAAGCACTTGGTCTTTCTTCACTTCATCTCCCACTTTTACATTTATTTTAGAAACGGTTCCGCCCATTTCGGCATTCACAGCTACGTTTTCATCTGCATCCACTTTTCCCTGAACATCAATATAACTGTTAAATATTTTCGGGACAAGTGCAATGCACTCAACCACTTTTGCGTTTTTGTCTTTGGTTGAATCTGTTTTTGATAAATCTTCTTCCAGTTTGAAAATTTTTTCATTCAAACCATCACGGTCCTTTTTTAATTTTTCTAACTGTGCTTTTTTGTCGGAAGAAGTACACGCTGCCATGAGAGTGAACGCCAACATGATCGAAAAAATCTTTTTCATAGATTATATTTATTAAGTTTTAATATTTCAAGATTCTATTTCTACTAATCCGCTAAATGCATTTCCACTTTGTGTTCCACTCTTTCCATGTTCTTGCCTTTCAAACGAAAAAGCAAAAGCAAAGGAATACATAACACAAAAAATATTCCGACAATCAAAAAAACATCATTATAAGTTAATACCATCGCTTGTTTATATACTGCTCCTTGCATTGCAGCAACTGATTTTGCCTGTGCGCTCAAAATGTTATCTCCTTTCGACATAAATAATCCGGTATAAGCGTTCATCCTTTCAAAAGTAGATTGACTAAAGGCAGAAATATTATCACTCAAACGATTGTAATGAAACACAGCACGAGTGCTCAACAAAGTAGTCATCATTGCAATTCCGATAGAACCTGCAATCTGTCTGACCATATTTGAAAGTGCGGTTCCTTGCGGAATGTCGCGGTTATCAAGTGCATAAACGGTAATTGTTGTAAGCGGAATAAAAAGTAACCCCATTCCGATTCCACGAATAATCAAAGGCCAGAAAAAAGCGTTTACGTTTGTGTTCAGATTCATTCCGGACAACATCCATACGAATAAAACAAAAAGTGAGAATCCGATTCCTGCAAGAACTACCGGAGAAACTTTATTTCCTTTCATTATCATTCCGACAAAAGGCATCATCGCTCCTGCCGCCAAACTTCCGGGCATCATAAGCCAACCTGTTTGCTGTGCAGTGTATCCAAGCATGCTCTGGCAAAAAACCGGAATGATAAACACCGATGCATACAATCCGATTCCCTGAATGAACCCAAAAAATGTTCCCAGCGCAAAAGAATAATTTTTCAATAATCGTAAATTAATAATCGGATGTTCAACCGTTAGTTGGCGCCAAACGAAAATAATTCCTGCAAGGATGGAAGAAATCGCCAGAAGTGTAATGTAACGCGATTCAAACCAATCTTCCTCCACGCCTTTTTCCAAAACAATTTGCAAAGCACCAATCGTAATAATCAGCAAGGCGAGTGCCAGCCAATCCATGTTGCCGGTTTTCATTTTATGTTTTGATTCTTTAATATAAAGAACAGAAAGAATTGTTGCAAAAATTCCTACCGGAATGTTGACGAAAAAAACCCAGTGCCAAGAAAGATGGTCGGTTAGATAACCTCCCAATGATGGACCGATGGAGGGACCAACAATTACCCCCATTCCGAAAATTGCATTCGCCATGCCGATATCTTCACGTGGAAATGTGTCAATTAAAATTGCCTGCGCTGTGGAAAGTAATCCGCCTCCGCCAATTCCCTGAATGATTCGAAAAACAATTAATTGCTCAACACTTGTGGATGTTCCGCAAAAAATTGATGCAACAGTGAAAAGAATAATAGAAGCGGTGAAATAAGTTTTTCGTCCAAGTTTCGCGCTCATCCATCCCGATAAAGTTATCATCACCACGTTTGCTGCTGTATATCCCGTTACCACCCAGCTAATGTCACTCAATGATGCGCCCAAATTGCCCATCATTTGCGTAAGAGTAACATTCACAATGGAGGTATCAATCAGCTGCAAAAGCGATGCCGATACCACCGTAATGATAATAATCCATTTATCAAGAGTGATTTTTGCCATACAACTTTACTCGCTGAGAATTACTTTAACATACACGCTCATTCCCGGTTTTAAATCTTTTAATGCATCATTCTTTGAATCCAATTCTATTTTCACCGGAACTCGTTGAACCACTTTTACATAATTTCCAGTTGCATTATCCGGTGGAATGAGAGAAAATTTTGAACCGGTAGCAGAAGCGAATGAAGAAATTTTTCCGGTTACAATTTTTCCGGGAAATGCATCCACTTCCACTTCCACTTTCATTCCTGGCTTCATTTTTTCAAATTGTGTTTCTTTGAAGTTTGCAATTGCCCAAATTTTTTCTGTGGATAAAATAGAACTCATTGGCTGTCCTGCTTGTATCAACTGACCAACCACCGCATTTTTCTTGGAAACAACTCCATCAAACGGAGCTGTTACAATAGAATATGTCAACTGAAGTTTTGAAAAATCCAAATCACTTTGCCGCTGTTTCACCACGCTTTCCGCCACTTTGATTTGGTCATTGGCAGCTCCTGTCATTGAATTACATTCTTGTTGCTGTTGCTGCGCTGCTTGAACTTGTTGCTCCAAAGTTTCTTTTTCGGTTTGTGCTCTTTCAAGTTGCAACTGAGTAGTGGCGCCTTCGAGCGATAATTTTTTAAAGCGCTCAAAATCTTTTGTAGCTTTTGCAAGTCGTATTTTCAGTTCATCAATTTTAAAAACTGTAGTGCAACCACTTTCCTGAGTTGTATGTGCATTTGCTTTAACAACATCAAGCGATGCTTTCGCGTTTTCAAGAGCAGCTTCCGATTGTTCTACTTTAATTTTCAAATCGCGATCGTCAAGAATCACAAGCGTATCTCCTTTTTTCACATGCTGATTGTCTTCAAAAAAAACTTTTGAAATATATCCCGATACACGCGCAGTTACCGAGCTGATGTCGGTTTCTAACTGTGCATCATCGGTTGTTTCATAACGTAACGCCTCACGGTATTTAATAAATCCGATTACCAATCCGACCAAAATAATCACGACGAGAATTATTCTGCTGAATAATTTTTTATTGCTCTTTTTTTCTGTTTGTTCCATACAATTACATTAAACTTTAAACTCTAAACTATTTTATGTTTCCATTCGCCACATCGTAATCTACTTTTGATATGAGCGCATCATACAGCGCATTATAATAATTGGTCTGAGCTTCAAGCAAAGAAGTTTCCGAAGTTGTTACATCTAAACTTGAACCAACTCCCTGCTGGAATTTTGCTTTGGTTACACGCGTAACTTCGCCTGCCAGGTCAATATTTTTTTTCTGCAATTCCAAAGCTGACAAACTATTCTTCAAATTCAATTCGGCTGTTTTTATTTGCAGGTCCACCGTAAGCTGCATATTTGAAAGATTGTTTTCAGTTACTTTTAAATTCAATTTTGATTCTTGAATTTTGTGCTGCTGTTTTAATCCGTCAAAAATCGGAACGTTCAATGTAAGTCCAAACATAGCGTAGCCGTACCAAAGATTGTTTGAAGTGAGGTAATCAAATTTGGTGCTTTGAGAAAATTCTCCAATGTTTCCGAATGCCGCCAACGTGGGCAAATAGGTGAATCTGTTATTTTTCAAATCAAGCAGTTGAAGTTTTTTTTGTGTTTCAAGAAGCGATACTTCAATCCGGTTAGAGTAATTTGGTTTTTGGTTTGAAGCAATACTTTTTGTTTCTACATTCAGGTTGCTTATTTTTTCTGTCAGTGTCATTTCACTATCCAAAGGCATTGACATCTGATAATTCAACAAGGCACGACTCAACAATAAAATGTTGCTGAATTTTTCCGTCTCGGTAACGACATTATTGTAGCTCACTTCTATTCTCTTTACATCAATATTTTCTACCATTCCGTTTTCAAACATCACTTTGGTTTGTTTGAGCAAACTATCAATCTGAGCAATGTTTTTTTTAAACAGAATAATTCTTTCCTCATTAATCAGTACCGAATAATATGCTTTGGTAACCGCTTCTATCACCTGAATTTTTGTTTGCTCCGTTTGTTTTGAAGCAAGGTCCTGATATGTTTTTGCCGCTTGTAAGCCGATAAAATACGAGCTGCTGAAAATTAATTGGCTGATGGATAATCCTGCATCACCTGTGTTGCCTAATTGAAAAAAGTTTTGCATGGCAATAACTTTTTCATCCGGCAATTTATATCCGGGCGGAAAAAAAAGAGCGATTGATGGATTGGTCGGGTCAAAAAACATTCTTCTCAAAGGGTCATTTGTGCTAAGTTGAACATTGCCGTTTATTTGCGGCAATCCTGCTGCAACTACTTCACCCACTTTCGCTTTTGCAAGAGCTTCGCCGAGGGTTGCATTCTTCATGGAGTATTGATTTTGCAAAGCATAATCAATGCATTGCTTGAGGGAAAAGGGTTTTTTTCCTGTGGCACTTGATGTTTGAGCAAAATTTTTATTGAACAGCAGTGAAAATATCAGGGCTGTCAAAACTTTTAATCTGTAACTTGTAACTTGTAACTTTTTCATATTTATTCTTCGTCAATAATTTGTTTGTGTTTATTAATGAGCTTGTGTCCTTTCAATGTGCAAATTCCATATAGAAAATGTTCGAATAAAGTAATTTGAACCTGCGCAATATTAAATTTATCAATAGGGAAAACGGAATGATTCATCGCCATATCAATTTCTTCCAGACGAAGTTTTGCAAGAACAATAATATTTATGTCGGAACGGTAAAGTCCCTGCGTGATTCCTTTCTCCAGATTTTTCTGAATCATTTCCGTCACATGTTTTTCTCTGAAATCTCGTAGTTGCTGCCATGCCTGCGGATAATATTTTTGCAATTCGAAAAACAACTTTGGATTCATTTGCTGAATCATATTTCTCAGATGTTTCATCACACAAAAAATTTCGTCAATGGCATTATGAGATAATTTACATTCATGCTCAAAAACATTTGCATTGCGGTTGACAAATGATTTGGCAAAATCACTCAACAGTTCATCCTTATCTTTAAAAAAATGGTAAATAGTTTTTTTCGACATGCCGAGATGTGTGGCAATATCATCCATCGTTACGCTTTTCACTCCATAGCGGAAAAAAAGTTCTTCGGCAGATTTAAGTATGTGTCCTTTCGTAGGCATAAAAGTTGGCAAAACTAAGGAAACTTTTTACATTCCCGAAGTTTCCATAAACTTTTTTCTTCCTTTTAATCAATGAGATAACGATTTGGCATATCTTTCAAAAGATTATTTTTGTCAAGGTTATACCTTATTATATATGAAGCATACAAAAATTGCAGAACTGCTCAAATCAACGGATTTTGACAAGGAAGTTACTGTTAATGGATGGGTTCGTTCAAGGCGCGGTGGAAAAAGTGTGGCGTTTATCGCGGTGAATGACGGAAGCACCATTCATACTATTCAAGTTGTGACAGAGATTGCAAAATTCAGTGAAGAAACTTTGAAAGGAGTTACAACCGGTGCCTGCATTTCAGCAACAGGAAAATTAGTAAAATCGCAGGGACAAGGGCAATCGGTAGAAATTCAGGCGGAAAAAATTTCTGTGCTTGGTGCGGCAGATGTAGAAACGTATCCCTTGCAAAAAAAAGGACACACGTTAGAATTCCTGCGCGACATAGCACATCTTCGTCCGCGCACGAATACTTTCGGAGCCATTCTCAGATTGCGCCACCATATTTCTTTCGCCATTCATACATTTTTCAACGACCGAGGATTTTTTTATCTGCATACTCCCATCATCACCGGTTCTGATGCAGAAGGAGCAGGAGAAATGTTTCATGTAACAAATCTGGATTTGGAAAAATTGCCAAAGACATCGGATGGAAAAATAGATTTTGAAAAAGATTTTTTTGGCAAACAAACAAATTTGACTGTGTCTGGACAACTGGAAGGAGAATTGGGCGCAATGGGCGTTGGTTTGGTTTATACGTTCGGACCAACTTTCAGAGCAGAAAATTCAAACACTCCGCGCCACCTCGCAGAGTTCTGGATGATAGAACCTGAAATGGCTTTTCATGAGATCAACGATAACATGGATGTGGCGGAAAGTATGTTGAAGTCTGTTATCAGTTATGTGCTTGAAATTTGTAAAGACGATTTGGCTTTCCTCTGCGAACATTACGATAAAGAATTGCTGAACCGCTTGAACATGGTAGCGAATGCAACTTTCAAGCGCATCACTTACACAGAAGCGATTGACATCCTTGAAAAATCCGGAAAGAAATTTGAATTTCTGGTGAAATGGGGAATTGATATGCAGCGCGAACACGAAAACTTTTTGGTGGAACACTTTAATGTGCCTGTCATCGTTACCAATTATCCGAAGGACATCAAAGCGTTTTACATGAAACAGAATGATGACGGAAAAACAGTTCGCGGAATGGATGTGTTGTTTCCTTATGTAGGAGAAATAATTGGCGGCTCTCAGCGTGAAGATAATTATGACAAGTTATTGACGAGAATGAAAGAGATGAACATTCCTGAAAAAGAAATGTGGTGGTATTTGGAAACACGGAAATTCGGAACCTGTCCGCACAGCGGATTTGGTTTGGGATTGGAACGCCTGGTGCTTTTCATTACCGGAATGACCAACGTGCGCGATGTGATTCCGTTTCCGAGAACACCGAAGAATGCGGAGTTTTAAAAAGATTTAGGAATAATTAACAAAAAGAATAAAGTGCAGATTCGTAAATTCGTAATGATTCGTTATTCGTAACCATGTTAAAACAAACCTTTCAGCAAAAGCTTCTGCAGAAATTATCACCTGCACAAATTCAGTTGATGAAACTGCTGCAGCTGCCTATTACCGCACTCGAGCAGCGTATTAAGGAAGAAATGGAAACCAACCCTGCTTTGGAAGACGGCACAGAAGAAGAAATAAATGAAGAACGGGACGAAGAGAATGAAGATTCGGCTGATGATAATACCGATGAGAACGAAGAAAGAATTTCTGAAACGGACGATGAAAAAGCTGCCAAGGATGAAATGGCTCCAGAAGATTATTTGGACGATGACGATGACATCGCCTACTATAAATTACAGGTAAACAACAAAGGCAAGGACGATGAAGACCGCGACATGCCGATGGCTTCTTCTTCCAGTTTTCAGGAATCGCTTACAACTCAGCTTCAAAATCTTGAACTGACAGAGCGGGAAAAAATGATCGCTGAATATCTTCTCGGCTGCATTGATGAGGACGGATATTTGCGCAGAGAACTTTCTTCGGTGGTGGATGACATGGCGTTTTCGCAGAACATCACCGTTACCGTTGCGGAACTGGAATCTGTTTTAAAAATGATTCAGGATGAATTTGATCCTGCCGGCATTGGCGCGAAAGATTTGCAGGAATGTCTTCGATTGCAGATAGAAAGAAAAAAATGGACAAAGAATCTTGAACTTGCGCTGAAGATTGTGAACGAGCAGATGGATGAGTTCTCCAAAAAACATTACAGCAAGATTGCAAAACATTTTAATCTCAGTGAAGAAGAAATTAAACCCGCGCTGGATGAAATTCTGAAACTGAATCCTCGTCCGGGTGGTTCGGCAAAAGATTCTTCGCGCTCCATGCTGGATATTATTCCTGATTTTATTTTGACAAACAATAACGGAGTTCTTGAAATCTCTCTTAACTCCCGCAACGCGCCCGACCTTCGCGTGAGCAATTTGTACCAACAAATGCTTGGTGAATATTCAGGGCGAAAAGATAAAACGGGACAAGAAGCGGTTCAATTTGTGAAACAAAAAATTGAAGGTGCAAAATCGTTCATCAATAATATCAAGGAGCGGCAGAATACGCTTTACAGCATCATGCATTGCCTCGCTGAATTTCAGAAAGAATATTTTCTTACGGGCGATGAACTTCTGCTCAAGCCCATGATTCTGAAAGATATTTCCGATAGAATCAAGTTGGATATTTCTACCGTGTCGCGCGTAACAAGCACCAAATATGTGCAAACTCCTTTCGGAACTATTTTACTGAAAACACTTTTTAATGAAGCGCTCACCAACGATGAAGGAGAAGATGTTTCTTCGAAGAAAGTTAAAAAAATAATTTTCGACAGCATTGAAGCCGAAGAAAAAAAGAAACCGCTCACCGATGAAGCACTCACAAAGATCCTGAACAAACAAGGATACAACATCGCCCGCAGAACCGTTGCCAAGTACCGCGAGATGCTGGATATTCCGGTGGCGAGGATGAGAAAAAAACTATAGATGCAGAACCTTTTTTCTCTTTTTTCAAAAAGTATTTCAATCGTCTTTCATCCGTTGCTGTTACCAACTTTTGGTTTGGTTTTGATTTTAAATTTAGATGGAATCGGATTATGGATCGCCACTTCCGAAATGCGTTTGTTTTTGTATGCCGTTACTTTCAGCATTACTTTTCTTCTGCCATTGCTCAGCGCGCTTATTCTCTTGAAGATGAAATACATTTCTTCATTAGAAATGAAAACAAAAGAAGAACGAAAAATTCCTTACTTGATTTCTGCGTTTTTATATTTTTCAGAATATTATTTTTTAATGAAATGGGATGTGCCTCTGCTCATAAAAGCATTGATGCTTGGCGCAACTTTGCTTGTGGTGAGCGTTCTTCTTATTAATCTTTTCTGGAAAATCAGTGCACACATGGTTGGAATCGGCGGACTTTGTGGAATGATGATCGCAATTGCATACCGCCTGCAAATCAATCTGCATTTTATTCTTATTGCACTTTTTCTCATAGCAGGATTAGTTGCTTTTTCTCGACTCAAACTCAGCGCGCACAATCCAGCCCAAGTGTATGTTGGGTTTTTACTGGGGATTTCTGTTCAGTTGATTTTATTTTTGTGAGACTGAATCCATATTTCGCCTAAATTTATTTTAACACTTTTTAATGTTTTTCTCCCACTTCATTTCACAGGTTTGATAAATTTGTCAATTATAATTTAAACGCCAAACGAGGTGAGCTATATTCTGTTTCTTGAGCATTAAAAACCCTTTATCCAATGAGAAAAATATTTTTTTTAACCGCGGTTTTCACAACATTATTTCTTCAATCTGCTTTTGCGAATAAAGAAAATCTCCAAAAAGGTTGGGACAGTTTTTTTGAAAATAAAAGAGATGATGCCAAAAAATATTTTCTTGAAGCTGTGAAAACTTCCGACACAAAAGCAGAAGCTTCACTCGGACTTTCTCTTCTCGCCAAGGAAGTTGACAATGAAGAAGAAGCGTTCAAATATTTTCAGGATTTTTTCAATGCATCTGAAAATCCGATTCCTTATACTTACGCACTTTGGACAACCGCCTGTGTAAATTCTGATTACTCGGAAAAACGACCTGAGCAGGAAAAGTTTCTTCAGCAATTACTTGTGAACCCGAAAGCAAATCTCATGATGAAGGCGATGACAGCGTATGCTCTCGGAAAACATTATGAGCACACAGGAGATTTTGCAAAAGCGAATAGTTATTACAAACAAATGGGAAGCGTGAATGACTGGAAAGTTGTCGGCACGTTTGAAAATATTTCTGCCAGCGGATTTGATAAAGATTACGCTCCGATTCATGCAAAGAACGACAAGGAAAATTACACGAACAAAGTGGGCGCACCTATTCAATGGTTTGATATTCCAAGTCCGAGAAAAGACCAGTGGACAGATTTTGCATACTTTTTTTATTATCAGAATTCAATTATGTTTTCTCAAACTTTCATCAACAGTCCTTCGCAGCGCGATGCTGTTTTAAGGATTGGAACTTCCGGTTCGTTAAAAGTCTGGCTCAACGATAAATTGGTCGCGTCTTATTCCGAAGAAACAAATAATGACCTTGACACATATCTGATGAAAGTTAAATTGAACCAAGGATACAACCGTTTGCTTTTACAGATTGGAGAAAGTGAAGACCTTGGTGCCTGCAATTATTTGGTACGCGTAACAGATGTGAATGAAAAATTCTTTCCCGATATTACTTTCTCAAAAGATTTTCAGCAGTATAACACAAGCGATACCGCTTACAAAGTGGAAACCTACAACAATCCTTATGAAGAATTTTTTCAGAAAAAAATAAAAGAAGAACCTAAAAATGTTTTGAATTATCTTTTACTTGCCGAAGCATACGCCCGCAACGAAAAAAAACAAGAGACTCGCAAGGTTTTAAAAGAAGCAAAAAAGATTGCGCCAAACAGTAGCTACGTTGCTTACCAGTTTCTGTCTCTTTATATCAAAACAAAAAACAGAACATTGCTCAGTGAAGAAATTGAATGGATGAAAGAACACGACCCCAAAGGATATTTTTCTTTGACTTATCAGGTGGAAGAAGCGTTTGAAAAAGAGAATTATGACGAAGCAAAAGATTTGCTCAACAAGATTGAAGAAATTTATGGGAATGAAAATAAATCCAATGCACAATATCTTCTTGACAACCGGATAAAAATTGCCGCGCAAAAAGAACAAATTGAAGAAATGGTGAAATTGGTCAATCAGGCATACGAAAAATTTCCCACCAATTATTCTTTTGTGAATATGAAAGCGCTGCTGGACAAAGCAGTTTCGAAAGACACAAAAAAATCCATAGCTATTTGGGAAAAATACTTGGATAAAACTTATTCTGAAACCGCTTATGAAAATCTTGCCGGAAATTATTTTGATGTTGCGAAAGTTGACAAAGCATTAAAGATTTACGACAAACTTATCAGCAACGAACCGCTGGCGGTAGGATACATTTACACGCTCGGAGAAAAATATTTTAATCTTCAGCAATATGCTAAAGCGGCTGAGTGCTACCAGAAATGTATCAAACAATCGCCTTACATCAGCGATTATTGGTCTTCGCTTGGGCAGTGTTACGAGGAAATGGGGAAAAAAGATGAAGCAAAAGATGCTTACAAAAAATGTCTCATTTATCGTCCGACAACTTACAAGATTCGGGAGAAACTTAGAAATCTTGATAACAAAAAAGACATATATACAAATTTTGACAGCGTAGATGTTTACAAATTGGTGAAGAATGCTCCCGGCGCAAAAGAGTATCCTGATGATAACAGCGTCATTCTTGCGCATAATATTCAGAAAGTAATTTACGAAGACGGAGCGTCCGAAGCAAAAGAAGTAATCGTAATAAAAACGCTGAACAAACAGGGAGTTGACGACTGGAAACAATATTCCATTTATTACAACGGTTATGCCCAGAAATTAATCGTTGAAAAAGCGGAAGTCATCAAACCGAACGGAAGCAAAACTGCTGCTGAAAAAAATGACAATCAAATTGTTTTCACTTCGCTGGAACCTGGCGATGCCATTCACATCACCTACCGGGTTCAGGATTTTTATTCGGGTAGTTTAGCAAAACAATTTTGGGATAAGCAATATATGAACGGTGCGTTCCCTTCCAAATCCACCAGCTATAGTTTGCTCGTGAATAAAAACATGAAGTTTAATTACAAAATGCTGAATTGCGATATTAAACCGACACAAAAAGACATTGAAGATTTCACACTTTACACTTGGGAAACAAAAGACGAACCGAGCATCAAACCCGAAAGATACATGCCTCCGCTTACGGATGTAGGAAAAATTTTATTTATTTCTTCCATTCCCGATTGGAAATTCATTGCCAATTGGTACATTGACCTTTCAAAAACAAAAGCCAAAGCAGAGTATGAAGTGAAAGAAGCACTCGATGAAATGTTTGCCGGAAAAAATAATCTCACGCAATTGCAAAAAGCAAAAATGATATATAAATATGTGGTGGAAAATGTGCGCTACAGTTCCGTTTCATTCCGACAGAGCGGATACATTCCGCAAAAAGCAACCACTACGCTGAACACAAAACTGGGAGATTGCAAAGATGTTTCAACGCTGTATGCTGCGATGTGCCGCGAAGTTGGAATTCCGGCTTCGCTGATTTTGGTGAACACGCGCGACAACGGAAAGGATGACATGGTTCTTCCCTCGGTGGATTTTAATCATTGCACCGTGAAAATAAATGCCGATGGAAAAGATTATTTTGTTGAACTCACTTCGGATAAAGTTCCGTTCAGCGTGCTGCCTGCCGAAGATAAAAAAGCAGTGGCGCTCATCATTGACAAATCCACCGAAGCACCCATCACCATCAATCCTGTGAATCGCCCTAAGAATCAACTCATACGCAAAGTGGATGTTACTTTTGAAGGAACAAATATGTTCGTGAAAAAGAAAACTGCACGAACCGGAGATTTTGTTTCGGGATTGAAAGCAAACTACCTGCAATTGAGCAGAGAAGAACGCGAAAAGCAAATGCTCGAATCCATTGCCAGCGATTATCCGCAAAAGATGAAACTCACTTCACTTGAATTTATGAATTTGGATTCTCTGGCAGATACGATGAATTACAATTACAGTTTTGCGGTGAACGATCCGTTCACAAAAATAGGAGGGATGTCTATTTGCAAATTGCCTTGGTCGGACAGAATTGAATCCATTGATTTTCTTTCGCCCGAAAAAAGAAAATATCCTATAGAATATTGGGAATTCACATCGGCAGATAGAGAAGTTGAAACGCTTACGCTGATTATTCCGCAAGGGAAAATAATTACCGAAATGCCGAAGTCGCAAAAATACTCTTGCTTTCTTGCGGATTATTCCATTCAATATAAAATGCAGGGAAATAAAATTGTAGCAACCCGTGAATTTATTTTTAAGGATGATTTTGTGCCTGCTGAAAAATATAATGAATTGAAAGATTTTTACGCAAAAGTTGTTACTGCCGATGCGGAGCAGATTGCGTTTAAGTAAAAAATAAAACAACGAATTTTTTTTATGTCTATCCGCTCATCGATGTTTAATCGGTAAAAGCAAGTGGCGGCTGGCTTTGGAATATGAACGGAAATAAATATCTGATTTGTAATATTGTGTCAACATAAATTAGTTTTACTTTGCGGTCATAAAAGCTAATATGATAATGTCACAAAAAGCTCGCTCTAAACCCAAGCAGATCATCGGTAAAAAAGAAACGGTTGATTTTCCTGAACTGGGAATTAATGACATCGTTGCGAAAATTGACACAGGCGCGTATTCAAACACACTGCATTGTCACGACATTCATATAAAAGAAAAGATGCTTTGTTTTAAAGTGCTGGATCCCACTCATCCTATTTTCAGCAGGAAAGAAAATTGCTTCAGTGAATTTTCTCGAAAGAAGATAAAGAATTCTTTCGGTGAAGTGGAAGAAAGATACATGATAAAAACTAAAATAAAAATTGCTGGCAGAGTAATAAAATCAATAATTTCGCTCACCGACAGGGCAAACATGCGCTATCCGGTTTTAATCGGAAGAAGATTGCTCAGAAATAAATTTGTCGTTGATGTATCACTAAAAAATTAATTTGTGTTTAAAAAAATTCTAATAGCTAATCGCGGTGAAATCGCTCTTCGAATCATCCGCTCATGCAAAGAAATGGGAATAAAAACGGTAGCTGTTTATTCCACTGCGGATAAAGATTCCCTCCACGTTCGTTTTGCCGATGAAGCGGTGTGCATCGGTCCTGCTGCGAGCAAAGATTCATACCTAAACATTCCCAGCATTATTGCTGCAGCTGAAATTACCAATGCTGATGCCATTCATCCAGGTTACGGATTTCTTTCTGAGCGTTCCAAATTCGCTCAAATATGCGGTGAACACGAAATAAAATTCATCGGACCTACTCCTGAAATGATCGATGCGATGGGTGATAAAATTTCTGCAAAAGCAACTGCAAAAAAAGCAGGCGTTCCTTGCGTGCCCGGTTCTGAAGGATTATTGGTTGATGTGGATGATGCAAAAAAGACTGCAAAAAAAATTGGTTATCCTGTTCTGATGAAAGCAACTGCCGGTGGTGGTGGAAAGGGAATGCGAATTGTTTGGGAAGAAAAAGAAATTGAACACGCTTGGGAATCGGCACGAAAAGAAGCGCTGGCATCTTTTGCCAACGATGGTATGTACATGGAAAAATTCATTGAAGAACCGAGGCATATTGAAATACAAATTGCTGGTGATCAATACGGAAAAGCCTGCCATCTTTCGGAGCGCGATTGTTCCATTCAACGAAGACATCAGAAATTGGTGGAGGAAACTCCTTCCCCATTCATGACGCCTGAATTGCGAAACGCCATGGGAGATGCAGCTGTAAAACTTGCCAATGCCATTAAATATGAAGGGGTAGGAACGATTGAATATTTAGTTGACAAACACCGCAATTTTTATTTCATGGAGATGAATACGCGTATTCAAGTGGAACACCCAATTACGGAAGAAGTGATTGATTACGATTTGATTCGCGAACAAATACAAATTGCTGCCGGCGTTCCTATTTCAGGGAAAAATTATTTCCCGCAGATGCACGCCATCGAATGCCGCATCAATGCCGAAGATCCGTACAATGATTTTCGCCCGTCACCTGGAAAAATCACCACCATGCATGCGCCCGGCGGGCACGGCATTCGTGTTGACACGCATATTTATTCCGGTTATGTAATTCCTCCGTATTACGATTCCATGATCGCAAAACTTATCACCGTGGCACAGACACGCGAAGAAGCTATTGCAAAAATGCAGCGCGCACTGGGTGAGTTTGTCATTGAAGGAATAAAAACTACTATTCCATTCCATGTAAAGCTGATGGAGAACGAAGATTTTAGAAAAGGAAATTATACCACCAAGTTTTTGGAAACACACAAACTTCTTTAGAAGAAAAAGAAGCCAACGGTAAAATGTCAATTAATTTTTTCTGTCAGAATGTTTTTTTCTCCCTGAAAAAAAAGTCGGTAGTTAAAACTTGGATTTTATCTGCAATTCAAAAAGAAAAAAAGAAAGCAGGAGAGGTTTTTTTTATTTTCTGCAATGATAAATTTCTGCTGTCGCTTAATAAAAAATTTCTAAAACATAATACGTTTACAGATATTATCACTTTTCAATATCCTTCTGAAAAACTTTCGGCAGAAATTTTTATAAGCATTCCGCGCGTGAGGGAGAATGCAAAAAAGTTTAAGGTCTCCTTTGAAGATGAACTTCATCGTGTTATGATTCACGGTATTCTGCATTTATGCGGATATAAAGATAAAACACCAACACACAAAAAAAAAATGAGGAAAAGAGAAGATTTCTATCTAAAACTGATTTTTATTTCTCGCTGATTGAACTAATTGCAATCCACGCCATCAGTCCCATTCCGGTTTTGAGAGCAGATTCATCAATGTTAAATGTGGGAGTATGCACACCTGAGGTAATTCCTTTCGATTTATTTCCGGTACCAAGGCGATAAAAGCAAGCAGGAATTTTTTCTGCGAAGAAAGAAAAATCTTCTCCTGTCATCCTCAGTTCCAGTTCAGTTACATTTTCTTTTCCGAGAAAATCTTTCGCGAATTTTTTTGCACGTTCGGTTGTCGGTTCATCATTAACAAGGGCGGGGTAACCCGATAAAATATTTACTTCGCAATTTCCATTCATAGATTTTGCTTTTGATTCTGAAATTTGTCGAATGATATCGTGCGCTTTTTTTCTCCATGCCTCATCCATCGTGCGAAAAGTTCCTTCTAATTTTACTTCATCGGGAATCACATTCGTAGCGCCATTGCCGATGATTTTTCCAAAAGCGAGCACGGTAGGAATTTCAGTTCTAGAAAATTCTTTTTCAAGTGCAATAATAATTTCGGAAGCAATAAGCAAAGGGTTTACATACGTTCCTTTCATTGCGGCGTGTCCGCCTTTTCCTTTTATGGTTAAATAAATCTCATCGGTGCTTGCCATGTATTTCCCGCTTCGGAACCCTACTTTTCCTGCTTCAAGAGTTGGAAAAACATGTAGGGCAAAAATGGAACTTGGTTTTGGATTTTCCAATACTCCTTCTTTTATCATCAGAGATGCGCCACCGGGAGCTTTTTCTTCGCCGGGCTGAAAAATAAGTTTTATCGTACCGTTGAATTCATTTTTTAATTCCGAAAGAATTTTTGCAGCACCAAGAAGTGAAGCAGTATGTACATCGTGTCCGCAGGCGTGCATCACTCCAATATTTTTTGATTTGTATTCCACTTCATTTTTTTCTGTGATGGGAAGCGCATCCATATCTGCACGTAATGCGATACAGTTTCCATTGGAGGTTTTTGTTCCTTGTATTAAGGCAACAATTCCTGTTTTTACAATTTCATCTTTAAAAGGAATTTCCCATTCTTTTAATTTTTCGGAAATAAATTTGGAGGTATTGTATTCTTCAAAGGATAATTCAGGATGGGAATGCAAATGTCTTCTCACCTGAATAATTTCAGATAAATATTTTTCGGAAAGCGATTTAATATTTTCTTTTAAAGACATCCGATTTATTTTCCAAAGAGCATTTTCAGAGAAATCAGAAAAATAATTCCGCCAAATATTCTTTTCATTAAAGTTTGGTCAATATTGATTGCGATTTTAGAACCCAGAAAACTTCCTGCAAAAAATGTAATTCCCATAATGGCTGCTGTTTTCCAATCAATATATCCTGCCTGATAATAATTATAAACCCCAAGAATTCCTATCGGAAACAAGAACATGAAAAGCACCGTGCCTTGTGCGCTGTGCTGAGAAAATCCGAGAAAATAAACCAACGCCGGAACGATGATGATGCCACCACCAATTCCAACCATGCCGCTGAGCATGCCGGCAATCAGCCCAAGTATGAGCAAAATTAAAATTTCATTCATTGAAAAAGATTTTTTTATCATTAGTGAGATTAATTTTAGAAATCGAGAGCGATAGACAAATAAAAAACTGTTTTTCCAATTGTTCCATCATCCCAGCCATGCGCCCAGTCGAGGCGAATAAAATATCCAAGGATGCGGCTGCGTAACCCCCATCCATATCCCACAACAATCGGTTCTTGTTTTGTTTGCACAACAACCGTAACTGGATTTCCGGGTGCGGAAAAAGTTTGCGTATTGAGAGAATTATTATCGCTGTAAGGAGATTTTCCTGTCCATGCCGTTCCCACATCTGTGAAACCAATAATCTGAAAGTTGTTTAGGAAATCAGATTTGAGAGGGCGATTCATCAGGTAACGGAAAATCGGCAAGCGCAATTCATTGTTTGCAACGGCAAAGCTATTTCCGTTTCGGATGTTCTGAATAAAGCCGCGCATCGGCGTGGCAAGCGTTTGAAATGCATAATTCTCGGTGGTGGAAACAGGCGTGTTATTATTAAAAGATGGACTCAACCAATTATCAACGCCGCCCATATAATAAATAAGTTTTTCGTGACCGAGTGAAGTGCTTGCAGCGATGCGGCTTGCCCAAATAAAATCGCGGTGAATTTTTGTGTAGTGTCGAATATCAAAACCGAGAACTTCCATATCGGTTTGTTGTTGGTTTATTTGCTGATAATATTCTGCGAAAAGTTTTAAGCGAGTGCCGTAATATAAATTGAGTCCGCGTTTGCGTGTGTTGTCATAAATATATTCCAGTTTGCTTCCGCCCCAGTATTCGTAAACATTCGGATGCGCAAGGTCGTAATCATCCGTAGCAAGATAAACCGTTCTGTCAGCTCTCATGCTGAGAGTTCCGCGAATACACGATGTTTCGTTGAAAGGATATTTGAGAATATACTGCGCATCGTGCGTATGAATTTTTACCAGCGAAGAACCATCAGCAATATCAAGCAATGATTGCCGGTGAAGGATAAGCTGCCTGTCGAGGCGATGCAAGCGATTTTCAAAACTCATAAAATATTCGTTGCTGTTCAAATCAGCAGAAATTCTCACCCCACCAGTAATTTTGTAATCGTCAAATAAATCGCTCAAACCGATTTTGAAAAATCCAGAAAAACCAGGATTCAAATCCACAGCACCGGGTCCGGTAAATTTTTGATACACCGGATTCAAATAAGATTCGTCAAGCTGAGTAACCACATAATCGGTTGAGAAAAAAACAAAATAATTTCTTTGTTTAGGAAGTTGGAATGCAGGAACAGTAGCAGCGGCAGAAGTATCAGGATGATTTTTTATTTCTACCGGAGGTGAAGTTTTTATTTGCCTTTTAGGTTCATTGTCAAACGTGTAATTATTGATGTCAATTCCTCCTGAAGCCGTGTCTTTCGCAGGTTGTTTTTCTTCTTTTGTAATTACCTGAACGCTCTGAACAGATTTTGTTTCATTTTCTTTTTTCTGCTCTTTCACTTTTGCTTGTTGCTTCGCTAAATAATTTTTGTAGGCAGTATTTTGCAACGGCGCGCTCAATTGAGCGCTGGCATCGGGCATATCGCTTTCAAACATTCGGTATTTTTTCTTGTTGAAAACAACTTCGGCAATTTTTTTTGATTTCAGATTTATATCCTGCTCCTGAATGTTAGTTGAATAATTTGTGATGGGATAAGTGCGTGTAAAAAACCGGTAATGTTCTATGGTGTCAACATAAGAGATTGAACTGTCGAGCACTCCCAGATAACGATTGCGGATTCCATTTTCATCGCTAAGAAAACAGATGTGGTCTTTGTCAAATTCGCAGGGATAACTTTCGTTTACGTTTGGCGTGTTGGTTACTCTTCTTAATACAGGATTTTTTTGTTTGTAATTATAAATGAATAAATCTTTTTGTCCCATCGGTTGGAGTTTCTCTTTCAGATTAAAAGGATATTCATTCATGAAACGAATAGTATCGTTCGGACGATTGGAAGAAAAAATAATTTTTGATGAGCCGCTGATGAATTTCGGATTCAAATCATCGTAAATATCTTTTGTAATCTGCTCAAAGGATGCGGAGCCAGGATTATAAACAAAAATATCGCTTTGTCCGTTTTGCACAGCCGACATCACAAATTGTTTTCCATCATCCGAATAAGAAAAATCAAGAACTTTTTCAAAGTTGAAAATTTTCACCGTCTCTAATTTCTTTTTAGCCAGATTATAATAGGAGAGATGCAATTCCCCTTTTGTTTCAGTAATAATAGTGAACAATTCTCCTTTCGGGTGCCAAGCGAGAAGCGGATAAGAATAATCAGCAGGGCGGTCGAGTTTTTGCTCGTGCTTCATAATGCGCTTTGCCTTTTTCTTTTTGAAATCATACAGCCAAACTTTATACTGACCAAATTCGTTAGTAGTATAAATTGCATAATTCCCATCAGGACTAATTTTGAAATGCTGATAGACACGAGTTTTTTTAATTCTTTTCAGAAGAGATTGAGGCGGAAGAGTTTTTGTGGTGTCCTTTTCATTGTATCGGTCAATGTAATATTGCATCCATTCGCTTGTCATATTTTTCATGGAAACTCCCAGCACAAAAAGAAATGCACTCTCCATATTGCGCGTTACTTTGGTCATATACAAAATATTTGAGATGACCGATGCGCCATACGTTTCAGCTATGTAATTCCAGATGGAATGTCCGGCATATATTGCGTCAGCGCCTTCCAAACCGTTAAATCTTTTGTATTTATTGGCAAGGATTCCATCCTTAACACGCGAATCAATATCTGTGTTCCAATCATTTGCGATGTAAGAAACCAATCCCTGCACATACCAGCTCGGCAGATTCAGGAGTGCAGAATTTTTCAGCATATCCTTTACATTTCCTCCATACATCATCTGGTTGATGAGCACTTCGGCAATACCGGCTTTTATCTGCCTGTCATAATCATCATGATCACCGTTAAAAAATAGAGAAACTTTTGAGCCGACAATTTTTGTTACGCCGCCAATATTGTTAGGTTCTTCGTATTCCAATCCCACATTGCTGTGTTTAAAATCACTTTGCTTATTGTAAATCATGAACAGAATTTTATCGTCCAGATTATAATCAAGAAGTTTTTCAATCTCATCAATATATTTTTTCGCTCGTTTAGAAGTGTATAAGGCAAGTTCTTTTCCGCCCATATAAAAATAAATATTGCATTTGTCAAACTTATACCACTGCCAAGCATGAGGTTCGTTAAACTGAACGCGATTTTTGCCAAATGTCATTTGAGAGCCGTTATAAAATTGCCCATGAAGAATGGAAGAGAAAAGAAAAAATAAGAAAATAAAAGGCAGTTTTTTCATATTGGCTTTAAAGAGATTCAAATTTACAAAAAAAGGTGAACGAATTATTTTTGAATAAAGTGTGCGAATATGGGATTTAATAGTCTGTTTAATATTCAGTTAAGATAAAGGATATTTTATCTGTATTTATGGTTGTGCCTCTGAGACACTACCGGATTTATTACGTAAATTTTGTCAGCATAAATCTATTATCTTTGCATCCCATTTACTTTATTAATCGCCATGGATATTGTTAAGGAAAACATTGACGACTTAAACGCAGTTTTGAAAGTGAAAATTGCTCCGGCTGATTATTCAGACAGATATAATACAGCGTTGAAAAAGTATCAGAAGAAAGTTGATTTGCCTGGTTTTCGTCCGGGTAAAGTTCCTGTGGATATGTTGAAGAAACGTTTTGGCAAACAGATTTTGGTGGAAGAGATCAATGATATGCTTTCAGAATCGCTTCAAAAATATATTTCAGAAAATAAGATAGATATTCTTGGCAATCCTCTTCCGAAAATCGATAATCATATTGATTTTGATCATCAAACAGAATTTGAATTTAAATACGATCTGGGTCTTGCGCCAAAAATGAATGTTGAACTTTCAGCAAAAGAAAAATATCCGTATTATACAATAAAAGCGGATGATGCTCTGCTTGATAAGCACGTGGATTATTTCCGCAGAAATTATGGACAGGTAATTCATCCCGAAGCATCAGAAGACAAAGATGTTTTAGTAGGAGATTTTACTGAAGTGGATGCTTCAGGCAATGTGGTGCCAGGCGGATTTTTCAAAACAACGCTTGTTGATATTGCCAAAATCTCTAATTCGGAAAATAAAAAGAAGCTTATCGGACTTAAAATTGAGGATAAAGTGGCACTCGATAATCTTTCGGAGGACGCTTCTTACATTTTTGAAATACTTGAACTTCCGGCAGAAAAATTGAAAAACATCACTCTGCAATTTCGTTTAAGAAATCTAAGCCGTATTGTTCAGGCGGAAGTGAATCAGGAATTATTTGATAAGATATACGGTGCAGATAAAGTACACAGCGAAGAAGAGTTCAGAAATAAAATTCGCGAAGAACTTTCGGTAATGTTCATTGGCGACAGCGACCGTAAATTTTTTAACGAAGTGATCGAATCGTTGCTGAAAAAAGCAAATTTATCTTTGCCTGAAGATTTTTTGAAAAGATATTTGGTTGCAACCAATAAAGAAAAAATATCGCATGAGCAGGTGGACAAAGAATATCATTCTTATTCCGATGCGCTAAAATGGCAGTTGATAGAAAATCATCTTTTGAAAACATACAAGGTGGTTGTGCCTGCTGAAGAAGTAGAGCAATTCATTGTCAACGCAGTCAAGATGAATCTTGCAAAGCGAGGAATGCAAAATGCAGCCGAAGAACAAGTAAAAGAACATGTTAAAAAAGTTCTGGAAGATGAAAAGCAGGTGAGAGGTGCTTACGACAGATTGTATGACCAGAAACTGATTGACCTTTTTAAAAACACTTTCACCATTGAGAAGAAAGAACTTTCTTACGATGAATTTTTCAAAAAAGAAGATACGCATACTCACTAATATTAAATAATCAAAATTATGTTCGAACAAAATGAATTCCGCAAATACGCAACCAAGCATAAAGGCATCAGCAGCTTGAACTACGACAGATATACTTCGCTGAGCAATACTGCCATCCGAAACGAATCATACATCTCTCCGACAATTATTGAAGAGCGCCAATTGAACATTGCAACGATGGACGTGTTCTCTCGCCTTATGATGGACCGGATCATTTTTCTTGGTGTAGGAATCAATGATTATGTGGCGAATATTATTCAGGCGCAATTACTTTTTCTTGAATCGGTAGATGCAAAAAAAGACATTCAAATTTATCTGAATACTCCCGGAGGTTCGGTGTATGCAGGTCTTGGAATTTATGATACGATGCAATATATTGCTCCGAATGTTGCTACCATCTGCACAGGCATGGCGGCATCAATGGGCGCAGTACTTATGTGTGCCGGAGCTGCTACAAGACGCAGCGCACTTCCACACGCAAGAATCATGATTCACCAGCCAATGGGCGGTGCAGAAGGACAAGCATCTGATATCGAGATTACTGCGCGCGAGATTCAGAAGTTGAAAAAAGAACTTTATGAAATTATCGCTAAGCACAGCGGACAGACCTACGAAAAAGTATGGGGAGACAGTGACAGAGATTACTGGATGACTGCACAGGAAGCAAAAGATTACGGAATGGTAGATGAAATTTTAGTTAGAAGCAAGACAAAATAATTATGGCGGCTAAGCAAAATGTAAAATGTTCTTTCTGCGGACGCGATCAGCAGGATATTAACGTAATGGTTTCCGGGCTTGATGGCCACATCTGCGATCATTGTGTGGAGCAAGCACATTTGGTTGTGAAGCAGGAATTGAAAGCAAAGGGCGGAAAGTCTGCACATTTTGTTTTGAATCTTCTTAAGCCGACTGAAATTAAAAAGCATCTGGATGAATTTGTAATTGGGCAGGACGATGCAAAAAAGGTTTTGTCAGTTGCAGTTTATAATCATTACAAACGAATTTCTCAGAAGCCGAAAAGAACGACTACAAAATCGGATGAGATTGAAATTGAAAAATCAAATGTAATTCTGGTTGGAGAAACAGGTACAGGAAAAACGTTGCTGGCTAAATCTATTGCGAAAATACTCAACGTTCCTTTCTGCATGGCAGATGCAACAGTTCTTACTGAAGCCGGTTATGTAGGCGAAGATGTGGAAAGTATTCTTGCTCGACTTTTACAAGTTGCGGATTACGATGTTGCTGCTGCGGAAAGAGGAATTGTTTTCATTGATGAGATCGATAAGATTTCCCGCAAGAGCGACAATCCATCGATTACACGAGATGTTTCCGGTGAAGGTGTTCAGCAGGGATTGTTAAAACTTTTGGAAGGATCGATTGTGAATGTTCCTCCGCAAGGTGGACGTAAACATCCGGAACAGAAAATGATTCAGGTAGATACTTCAAATATTCTTTTTGTTTGCGGTGGAGCGTTTGACGGAATTGAAAAAGTGATAGCACGAAGAATTAAGCCGCAATCACTGGGTTACGCTGCATCCCAAGAAGGAGAAACAGTCGACAAAGAAAATATTCTTCAATACATTGCTCCGCTTGATCTGAAAAAATTCGGTTTGATTCCCGAATTGATCGGACGTTTGCCGGTGATTTCATATTTATCGCCTTTGGATGAAATTGCATTGAAACAAATTCTTACCGATCCAAAGAATGCACTCATCAAACAGTACATGAAATTATTTGAAATGGATGGGGTGAAGTTGACATTCGATGATGATGCACTGGATCTTATTGTAGAAAAGGCGATGGAATATAAATTAGGTGCACGCGGATTACGTTCTTTGTGCGAAGGTGTAATGAACGATGCCATGTTTGAAATTCCATCTGAAGGAAAGGTAAAAGAGCTTCACATTTCTCTTGCTTACGCAAAAGATAAACTCAGCCGCACGAAGTTGAAGAGATTGAAGGCTGCTTAATTTTTAGTGACGAAATAAATTTTTTCGTCATTTCACTTTTATCTTCCGCCATATTTATTCCGGAAGAAACCGCGACTCCGTAAATTCCTGTTTGTATCACCGATTCAACATCTGATAGTTTTATTCCACCAATTGCGATCATAGGAATTTTACTGCCGAATTCTTTTGCAATTTTTTGTATTCCTTCCAGTCCAAGAATCGGATTTAATTTTTCTCTCGTGGTTGTGAAACGAAAGGGACCGATACCAAGATAATCAACCCCGTTAGCCATTAACCATTTTACATCATCCATTGTATTACTGCTTCCTCCGATGATAAAATTATTTCCAAGAATTTTTCTCGCTTCTTTCGGATTCATATCTTCTTTCCCGAGATGAACTCCATTAGCTGAAATTTCTTTAGCAATTTGAATATTGTCATTAATTATTAGTGCTGCTCCATATTTTCTGCAAACTGATTTTGTTCCCAAAGCGATCTTCAGCCATTCATCGTGAGATTTATTTTTTAACCGGAGTTGCACCCAATCTGCTCCGCCAATACAAGCTAACTCGGCAAGTTGAGGATGTGTAAATCCTTCAACATCCTGTGTGATGTAATGTAAACTTGAAATCTTATGATTCATAAAAGATCAGCAACTATAAGTCGTATTTATAGATCTTGTGCATGTCTTCATTACTGCGCACTGATATTTCCAAATCTTTTATTAATCCGTTTGAAATATCATCCACCCATCCGTGAACATGCGGATGTTTTTGAAGTTTCCATGCATTCTGAATGATAGAGGTTTTGCAAACGTTTCGGACTTGTTCAATAACATTCAACTCGACCAAACGCCTTTCGCGTACTGTGTGATCGCTGATGCCATCTAATTCTTTTTGATGAAGTAAATAAACGTCTTTAATATTTCTAAGCCAGTTATCAAGCAAGCCAAACGACATATTGCTCATGGCTGCTTTGATACCACCGCATCCGTAATGTCCGCATACGATCACATGCGTAACTCCAAGAATGTTCACTGAATAATCAAGCACGCTGAGTAAGTTCACATCCGTATGAATGACCATGTTGGCAATGTTGCGCTGAACGAATAATTCGCCCGGATGGGTTTTCGTCACTTCATTCGGAGGAACACGACTGTCGGAACAGCCGATCCATAGAGCGAGAGGATGCTGACTTTGCGATAGCATTTTAAAATAATTCGAGTCTTCCGAATTTTTTTGCGCAACCCACTCTTTGTTCCCACGCAAAAGTTTTTGGTCGAATTTTTCCATGAAAATTATTTTTGGTTCAGTTAGAAATCTATCTTGTAGATATTGTGCATTTCCGATTGATCACGCACCGTTACATTCAGGTCTTTTATCAGTCCGTGTGCAACATCGTACACCCATCCATGCACATGCGGACGTTTGTGAGCTTCCCAGGCGCTTTGAATGATAGATGTTTTGCAGAGATTATAAACTTGTTCGAAAATATTTAGCTCGGTTAATCTTCTGTCACGCAATACAGGATCTTTTATTTCATCCAGTTCTTTGTTGTGCAGACGATACACGTCTTTAATATTTCTCAGCCAATTATCTATTACACCGCCAAAATGCTTGTGGCTCATCGCTGCCTGAATCCCTCCGCAGCCGTAATGTCCGCACACAATTACATGTTTCACTTCAAGAATGTTCACAGCAAAATCGAGCACGCTCAGCATGTTGGTATCGGTATGCACTACCATGTTTGCAATGTTGCGGTGCACAAATACTTCACCTGATTTGGTATTTGTAATTTCGTTTGCCGGAACACGGCTGTCAGAACAACCGATCCATAACACAGGAGGGTTTTGTCCCTTTGCTAATTCTTTGAAGAAGTTAGGATTTTCCTTGAGTTTTTTTGCAACCCAATCCTTGTTACCCTGAAGAAGACTTTCGTATAATTTTTCCATGATTAAATTTTATGATAACCAAGTAAGGTTTTATTGCTCATTAAAAATTTTGTCACGTAATCTTTTGCTTTCAGGCATGAACGCTGCAGGTTGTTGCCCAAAGCAAGATTTGCCGCGATTGCCGAAGATAATACGCATCCGCTTCCATGCTTACCTGTTTCTGAAATTTTTTTCGGACGAAAAGGAAATATTTCCCCATCTGTGGTAAATAAATAATCTTTTCCTGTTTTTTCTTTACTATGACCACCTTTGAGAAACACATTGCAGTATTTTGATAATTCTTTAGCGCCTTTCGTTACGTCATTTTCTCCTGTGAGAATTTTTATTTCGTCTGTGTTTGGAGTAATGAGATAAATGTTTTTGCAAATAGTTGCTATTCTCTTCTTGTCTATTGCTTTGTGAATTTCAAATCCTGCACTTGCTTTTAAGATTGGGTCCCAGATCAGTCGGCAGTCGGCAGTTTGCAGTTTGCAGAAAGAAATTATTTTATCAAGAGTATCTAGATCTTTAATCATTCCAATTTTCATAAACTGAAATTTAAATTTTCTTGTCAGTATCTCGATCTGTTTTATGATCTCGTCTGTTTCAATCCATTTAACTCCGTCAAATTCTGAATCATTCTGAAAAGTTAATCCAGTAATTACACCCATTCCTAAAACTTTGTGCTGTTCAAAGGTTTTGATGTCGGCAAAAACGCCTGCGCCTCCGCTGGGATCAAAGCCGGCAATGCTTAAAATACAAGGTCTTTCTTTTGGCATAATGTTTTTAATCTTTTGAACTTTTCAACTGACGAATTATTATTCCATATCGCACCAAGCACAGCAACGCCTGCAAAACCAATTGAGCGACAAGTTTCAATTTTATCTTCGTCAATTCCGCCGAGAGCAATAATATTTTTATTTGCTATTTTTTCTTTCAATTCTATTAAATCAAACTTTGATTTGTATCCAACTTTTGAAATGCTATTAAATATTGGCGATAGAAAAGCGTATTCATATTTTTCTTTGTGTTCTTCCAGTTCTTTTAATGAATGAAATTTCGGAAAATCAGAATGCAAAGCGATTCTGTTGTGGTACTTGAAAGGAATTTGCTGAACGAATTGTTTTATTTCTTCTTTTGAAAAATTGGGTTTGTGGATTTGAAACTGCTCCATTCCTTCCTCAAACAAAGAATTTATTTTCTCGTGTTCGTTTGGAATAGAAGTGGGGGAGGAGATGACGATGAGTTTCATTTTTCTTCCCAATATTTTTTTCCATATCTATCAATATAGCCATGTAGTTTCTCTCTTTTGGTATATGCGGCATATAATCCTTTGCCTTTGTAACTTATCATCGAATAGCTCGGAGAAATAATTTCAATTCCATTTTTGTCAACACATCCTACATTATTATTATAATCTGCTGCTATTTGCAACAAATCTTCACAGAGTTCTATTGATTTATACGTCTTTTTTGTTTTTTTAATTGACACATTATATAGATACAATGCATCATTTGGAAATGATTTTGTTAAAGTATACGACCAGTAGATTCTGTAGTTTTTATTTTCCAACATCTCATTATTTATTTCCGATTCTTTATATCCAGTATTTTTTAATTCTTCCCTGATTTTATTTACAGGAATGGAGTCATTATACTCTAAAATAAATTTTTTCTTTTTTACATCGAATATTTGTGTTTTATCTCCATAAAATATGAAAGCAAAAGTTTCATTTACTGAACATAAATTAAAAACATCACCTTTTGATTCCAGTAAAACATTTCCGAGAGTATCAATTATTTCATATATATAAGAAGTGTCTTTCATATTAATTTTTTTCTTGACTACAGGTGAATAGCCATATTGAAATCCAACTAGCATATCAAAATGTTCGAATTGATAAGGGATAGCAACTTTACCTTCTTTATCTAGGAAGCCGATTTTGTCTTCTGAATTAATATCTTCAAGTAACCCATGATAAAATTCACTCGACCCCGTTCCTTTTAAGGAGAAAAGTAATTTCCCCTTTTTATTTATAAATCCAGAGACGGAATCATTTAACAATATTTGTGCAACATCTTCGCTAAATAAATTTGTTTCATGATATATTGGTTCAATGATGATTTTTTTAGTGCTGTCACAATATCCCCAAAGATTTCCTTTGCGATATGGAATTAAATATGGAAGCTTTTGAGAAAATGAATTTTCAAAAAAGAAAAATAAAATTCCAATAAGAAAAATAATTCGCGTTAGGGATAGCAGCGTAAATCCTTTGCGCTTCGCAAAGATTGCAGCGAATAGCCCGACCGCGCTTCGCGGGAACGCCCTAGTTATTTTATTCATGCAAATAAATTTCACTTCCTTTATCCGCAAACTCTTTCGCTTTCTCTTCCATTCCTTTTTTCAATGCTTCTTCATCAGCAAGTCCGATCTTTTCTGCGTACTCGCGCACATCCTGCGTGATTTTCATAGAGCAGAAATGTGGTCCGCACATGGAGCAGAAGTGCGCGGTTTTGGCTCCATCCTGCGGCAACGTTTCATCGTGAAATTCTTTGGCAGTGTCGGGATCGAGGGAAAGATTAAACTGGTCTTCCCAGCGGAATTCGAAACGGGCTTTGCTTAACATGTTATCTCGCAGTTGCGCACCGGGATGTCCTTTCGCCAGATCAGCAGCGTGCGCAGCAATTTTATAGGCGATGACTCCGTCCTTTACATCTTTTTTATTTGGTAAACCTAAATGTTCTTTCGGAGTCACATAACAAAGCATCGCGGTTCCGTACCAGCCGATCATAGCAGCGCCAATAGCGGAAGTGATGTGATCGTAGCCGGGAGCAATGTCGGTAGTAAGCGGACCAAGCGTGTAGAAAGGCGCTTCGTGACATTCTTTCAATTGCTTGTCCATATTTTCTTTGATGAGGTGCATCGGTATGTGGCCGGGACCTTCAATGATGGTTTGCACCTCGTGCTTCCATGCGATTTTTGTCAGCTCGCCAAGAGTTTCCAATTCTCCGAACTGTGCTGCATCGTTTGCATCGGCAATACAGCCGGGACGCAAACCATCTCCGAGTGAGAAAGCAACATCATACGATTTCATGATCTCGCAGATATCTTCGAAGTGTGTGTAAAGAAAATTTTCTTTGTGATGCGACAAACACCATTTCGCCATGATGCTTCCACCGCGCGAAACAATTCCTGTTACGCGTTTTGCAGTGAGTGGAACGTAGCGAAGTAAAACTCCTGCGTGAATGGTAAAATAATCCACGCCTTGCTCGGCTTGTTCAATTAATGTGTCGCGGAAGATTTCCCAGGTGAGATCTTCTGCTTTGCCATTTACTTTTTCCAATGCCTGATAAATTGGAACGGTTCCCACCGGCACTGGACAATTTCTGATGATCCATTCGCGAGTTTCGTGAATATTTTTCCCTGTAGAAAGATCCATCAGCGTATCGCCTCCCCAACGGCAACTCCAAACTGCTTTTTCAACTTCTTCTTCAATGCTTGAACTCACAGATGAATTCCCGATGTTGGTATTGATCTTCACCAAAAAATTTCTTCCGATGATCATCGGTTCGCTTTCAGGGTGATTAATGTTTGATGGAATCACCGCGCGTCCACGTGCCACTTCGTCTCTGACAAATTCAGGAGTAATATGAGATTGTGTAACAGCTCCAAAATTTTGTCCGGCATGTTGAGAAGTCAGTCCGTTATATTTCACACGCATTTCATCTATCATTTGATTTTCACGAATGGCGATGTATTCCATTTCAGGAGTGATGATCCCTTTTTTTGCATAATGCATTTGCGAAACATTCATTCCTTTTTTAGCTTTCAATGGTTTGCGGATATGTTCGAAGCGCAGTGCGTCAAGAGATTTATCATTCATTCTCTGGCGACCGTATTCTGAAGAAGAATCTTTTAACTGCTCAACATCACCGCGTTCCATAATCCATTTTTCGCGCAGCGGAGTCAATCCTTTTTTTACATCAATGGAAATGTTTGGATCAGTATATGGACCGCTGGTATCATACACTGCGATCTTATCTTTTGCAATTTCCTTTCCGGTTTTGGAAGAAACTCCGCTCGAAACTTCTATTTCGCGCATGGCTACAGAAATATTGTGCAGTTTTCCCTTCACATAAATTTTCTTCGATGCGGGAAATGGAGTAGTGGTAATGGATTTTTCGTTGGGGAGTTTTTCGGTTTTCATAGTTTCTTTTTATTAATCTGTAATTTGCAATCTTATAATTATTTTATCCGCCTTGTGTGGCTTTTATGATGATTATTTTATCGCTTTCTTTTAGTTGAAATTTTTCCCAATTATTTTTCGGAACAACTGAATTATTTACGGCAACTGCAATTCCTTTTGTATCGGAAATTGTTTTTGAAATTAAATTCTCCAGAGAATTTTCTCCGTTCAGATATTGTTCTTTATCGTTTACAAAAAATTTCATAATTAAACAGCTCCTAATAGGCAGAAAATTTTCGTAAAACTTAAAGGGAAAATGAGAGGAATATTTTTTCTCTTATTTCCTTCGGCAGCATTACCTGCATCAGGTTCTAAGGGTATTCTCTCAGCCCTGGTTGTTTCGCCAGAGCACCCCCATAAGTTTCGCTGTAAAGATGGAAAATAAATGGAGAAAGTGAAAGAAATAATGAGGAAAGTTTTATCAACATCAGCCGGTAACGCAATGGCAGCTGGGAGAAAAATGAATGATTGTTTTCGGAAGCATTTCGCGAATATGCAACTGCATCTCATCATTAATCGTGATGTTACGTAAATCCATCCATCTGAGCTTTGTAAGTTTCTGCATTTCATCCGGAAAAACAGAAAGATCGGTATCCCATACATCCAGTATTTCAAGATTTATTAGATCGCCAATGCGATGCGGAAGTGAAATCAAATTATTTTTTGAGACGACAAGTTTTTTCAGATTTTTTAATTCTCCGATAGAATCAGGCAGATATTCCAATTTGTTTCCGGAAACATCCAGCACTTGCAGATTAGTTAGTGTTCCGATTTTTTCCGGAAGCGAATCGAGTTTATTCTTGCTTAGATCCAACTCTTGCAGATTTTTTAATTTAAGAATTTCCATAGGGAAAGTTTTCAATTTCTTTCCTTTCAAACTTAATTTGTAAACCACATTGGAATGCTGAAGCGCTTCGTTAAGATTATCGTAAACCGGCTGAGCCATAAGTGTAATGGTGTCCAAAAGCTGAGAAAAGCAAATGTTGCAAGTCACAAGTAAAAAGGCAAAAGGCAGGAGTGTTTTTACAAATAATTTCATGCGGAAAGAATCTTTATTGTTTTTTCTTTATCTCCGGCAATCGCTTTTGTCAGCGTTTCAAGCGAATCGAACTTTTTTTCATCGCGGATTTTTTGTTTGAAAAATATTTTCAGAGTTTCTCCGTAAATTTCCTTTTCAAAGTCAAAGATATTCACTTCAATGGTACGCTTTTCTCCGTTAACTGTCGGATTAAATCCGATGTTCATCATTCCGTTGTATATTGCCTTTTCATATTCAATAGTTACAGCGTAAATCCCATCGGCAGGAATTAATTTGTGTTTGTCGTCAATATGAACATTCGCAGTCGGAAAACCCAAGCCTTTTCCTAAACCTTTTCCCTTAACGACCTTTCCTTTGATCGAGTATTCGTACCCTAAAAACTTATTTGCCGTCTTGATGTCGCCCGATTCAAGTGCCTTACGGATTTTGCTTGAAGAAATTTCCACTTTATTTAAAACTTTTGCAGAAATTTTTTCCAGTTCAAAATTGTAAACGCTTGCCAGTTCAAAAAGTTTTTCAAAACTTCCTTCGCGATTTCTGCCGAACTGATGATTGTAACCGATGATGAGTTTTTTTACTTTCAATTTATTGACGAGAATATCGCGAACATATTCTGTATAGGAAATGCGCGAAAATTTTTTTGTGAACGGATGAACGATGAGATGATCCACTCCTAATTTTTCCAGCAATTCTTTTTTTTCATCTTCGGTGGAAAGAAGTTTTAAACTGTCATCATCCGGAAAAAGAACCATACGCGGATGAGGATAAAAAGTAAAGATGACGGATTCTCCTTTAACAGAAGCTGCACCTTCTTTTAACTGTTCAATGATCTTCTGATGCCCCAAATGAACGCCATCAAACGTGCCGATGGTTACAGCAGGGTTTTTTACTCCGTGAAATTTTTCTATGCCTTCGTAAACTTTCATTTCCTGTTATCAAATGTATGAAAATTACCTGATAATTTTTTCATTATGTTTTCCAAATAATGTTACTTTCGCCTACTCAAAAAACAAAAATATTATTCAAAATATATGTCACAATTAAAAGGAAAAATCTCTCAGATCATCGGTGCGGTGGTTGACGTTTCGTTTCATGGAGAAAAGGTGAAACTTCCAAACATTCTTGATGCGATGGAAGTAACCCGTCCTGACGGAGTAAATGTGGTACTCGAGTGCCAAACTCACATTGGCGAAGACACGGTTAGAACCATTGCGATGGATTCTACAGACGGACTCAGCCGAGGAACAGAAGTGCGTTCAACAGGAGCTGCAATAAAAATGCCGATAGGAGAAAAAATTAACGGTCGTCTTTTCAATGTGGTTGGAGAAGCGATTGACGGCCTTCCACAGGTAGAAAAATCAAATGGATATGCCATTCACCGCAATCCTCCTAAATACGAAGACCTTTCAACTTCTTCTGAAATTCTTTTCACAGGAATTAAAGTTATTGACCTGCTCGAACCCTACGCAAAAGGTGGAAAGATCGGTTTGTTCGGTGGCGCGGGAGTAGGAAAAACAGTTTTGATTCAGGAGTTAATTAACAATATCGCAAAAGGTTACGGTGGACTTTCTGTGTTTGCCGGAGTTGGAGAAAGAACACGCGAAGGGAACGATCTTCTGCGCGAAATGATCGAAGCAGGAATTATGAAATACGGAGATGCTTTCAAACACTCCATGGAAAAAGGCGGATGGGATCTTTCCAAAGTAGATATGGAAGGATTGAAAGAGTCCAAAGCAACTTTCGTGTTCGGACAAATGAATGAACCTCCCGGAGCGCGTGCACGTGTGGCGCTTTCAGGTTTGACAGTTGCGGAATATTTCCGTGATGGAGATGAAAAATCAGGTGGAAAAGATATTCTTTTTTTCATTGACAATATTTTCCGGTTCACGCAGGCAGGTTCAGAAGTGTCAGCACTTTTGGGACGTATGCCATCGGCAGTAGGATACCAGCCAACGCTCGCAACCGAAATGGGTGTGATGCAGGAGCGTATCACTTCTACCAAACGCGGTTCGATCACTTCAGTGCAGGCAGTTTACGTTCCTGCGGATGACTTGACCGATCCGGCACCGGCAACGACATTTGCGCATTTGGATGCAACAACAGTTCTTTCAAGAAAAATTGCTGAGTTAGGAATTTATCCTGCGGTGGATCCGTTGGATTCTACTTCTCGTATTCTTACTCCAGCCGTTGTAGGACATGAGCATTATGAATGCGCTCAGCGCGTGAAAATGATCCTTCAGCGCTATAAAGAATTACTCGATATCATCGCGATCCTTGGAATGGATGAACTTTCAGACGAAGATAAATTGGTGGTGAGCCGTGCAAGACGCGTTCAGCGTTTCTTGTCGCAGCCGTTCCACGTTGCAGAAGCGTTCACAGGATTGAAAGGCGCGCTTGTTTCTATCGAAGACGCTATCAAAGGTTTCAATATGATCCTTAACGGTGAAGTGGATGACCTGCCGGAAGCAGCATTCCACCTGGTAGGAACCATTGATGAAGCTAAAGAAAAAGCGAAAAAGATTTTGGCAGAATCTACCAAATAAATTAACAGTCAAAATATACTAAAGGACTGACAGAATCGTCAGTCCTTTTTTGTTTTTACATTCGAAAAATTAATTTTAAGAAAGATTTGAACTTAAAACATCTTCATATTGTTGCCTTTGATGTTCCCTTTCCTCCCGATTACGGTGGCGTTATTGATGTTTATTATAAACTGAAAGCACTTCATGAAGAAGGAATAAAAATTACGCTGCATTGTTTTGAATACGGGCGCGGAGAAAAGAAGGAACTTGAAAAATATTGCGACAAAGTATTTTATTATATGAGAAAGGCTAATAAGCATTTGCTTTTTAATTCGCTTCCTTATATAGTAGCCAGTCGTTCGTCAGAAGAATTGGTAAAAAACCTGTTAAAGGATGATTCTCCAATTCTTTTTGAAGGACTGCATTGTTGTTTTCATTTAGATGATGTGAGGTTGAAGAATAGAAAAAAGATTGTGCGCATGCACAACATCGAGCATAATTACTATTCGAATCTCGCTTTGGTGGAAAAAAAATTCTTCCGAAGAAAATATTTTGAGAGTGAAGCGAAGAAGCTCGAGAAGTTTGAAGCAGTTCTTCATCAGTCCAATGCCATCGCTGCTATTTCTCCTGCAGATGCCAAATATCTTTCCGGTAAATACAAAAATGTTTCGAATATCATGGCATTTCATCCGCATGATAAGATCGAAATCAAAGAAGGTAAAAGCGATTTTGCATTGTATCATGGAAGTCTGGCAGTTGGAGAAAACAACAAAGCTGCTCTTTATCTTGTAAATGAAATTTTCAATGATATAAATATTTCTTTGGTGATTGCTGGAAACGGAGCTTCTTCTGAATTGAAAGATGCAGTGAAAAACAAAAAATATATCCAGCTTCAGGAAAATATTTCAACCAAAGAAATTTATTCTCTCATTCAAAATGCACAAATCAATATTCTTCCCACTTTTCAGGCAACAGGAATAAAATTGAAATTGCTTTCCGCTCTTTATATAGGAAGGTATTGCATAGTAAATTCTCCAATGGTAGCAAACACAGGACTTGAAGTGCTGTGCCACACGGCAGATTCTTCATCGGAAATGAAAAAAGAAGTTCTGCGATTGATTAATATTTCTTTTAGCGAAGAAGAAAAACAAAATCGTGAAAAGATTCTTGAGGAAAATTTTTCTAACCGAAAGAATGTTATACAGTTGTTGTCTCTGTTGTTTTAGAATCTGTAATCCTGCCGCCTTCAAAACGAATCGTTCTTCCTTTAAAATATTCAAAGAGGTGAAAATCGTGTGTGGCAATAATAACTGCGCGACCTGTTTTGCTGATCTCGTGCAGCAATCCGACAATTTCCTGAGCGGTCTCGGTATCTAAATTTCCTGTGGGTTCATCGGCAAGGATTACTTCGGGTTCGTTGACAAGTGCGCGTGCAATAACAACACGCTGCTGTTCTCCACCCGAAAGTTCATGTGGCATTTTAAATCCTTTCGTTCCTAAGTGAACTTTTTCCAAAACCGCCTGGGTGCGCTGCTGCATTTGTTCTTTGTCTTTCCATCCGGTGGCTTTCATTACGAAAAATAAATTTTCATTTATGGAGCGGTCTGGGAGTAATTGAAAATCTTGAAAAACAACGCCAAGTTTTCTGCGGAGGAATGGAATTTCTTTTCGTTTTATTTTTTTGAGATTATATCCTGCAATATTTCCTTCGCCCTGGAGAAGTGGAATGTCTGCATAAAGTGTGCGAAGTAAACTGCTCTTGCCGCTTCCTGTTTTTCCAATGAGATACACAAACTCGCCTTTGTCAATGGTGAGCGAAACATCCGTGAGCACAAGGTTGTGCTTTTGAAAGATGGATGCTTTGCTTAACTCTATGATTGTTTCAAGAGACATGAATGAGGTTTAGGATTCATTTTATTGAAATAAATGTTCTTCTTGCACTTCCAAAATATTTGTGATGAGAAAGAACCATTTTGATTTGAGTTAGTTCAACAATATTGTATTCTTCTTGTTTTTCTTCTCCGTTTTTGGTTTTGTATTTAATAGTTAGATGCCTTTCTTCTAATTTCCAAGAACCAGATAACGATGTATCTGTACCTACAATAATACCGTTACACGTATGATTGGAATAAAAATTAAGTTTTAATGTTTGTGTTGGAATATAATCAGGACTCCTATCGTGAATCATATCACGTTCCAATTTCCAACTTTTTATTAAATCATTTTCACTAATAACTTTTTGTTGAGTTTGTGATAAAGCAAATTCACTCAACATCAAGCAGAAAACGCTAATAATTAAAAATGGAAATATTTCTTTTCTCATAGTCCAATTCATTCCATAATCCTAAAAATTGTTTTCTTTCAAAATGATTAAATGAAAGAAAACATTTCGTTTCTTAAAGTTAAAGGTAGGAATTTACAAAACGAAAAAGAGTTCCGCTTTCAACAACCTTAGGTTGATAAGTAGATTTTTGATTTTTTTTTCATTCTTATTCTCGACATAATTTTATGCTCAATAATATTCTTGCCAAAAAATGGACAAACGTTCAGCTTTATATATTTTTCTCTTTGGAATTTTTTTTCTGATTTGCATTGCTCTGTTTTCTCAGAAGACTGCCATCTATACCAATCCTGATGCTGATTTAAAATCCGCATTGGAACTTTTTCAAAGACAAAAATTTGGTTCAGCACAAAAACAATTCTCAAAAATTTCGGAGCGATATGCAAGCGAGCCGAATAATCTCGTAAGAATTGATGCGGAATATTATGCTGCACTTTGTGCCCTTGAGCTTTTTAATAAAGACGCTGAGCTGTTGCTGAAAAAATTTATTGCTCAACACCCTGAAAGTCCGAGAACTCAAACGGCCTATTTTCATCTGGGGAAATATAATTACCGAAAAAAACAATACAACAAAGCGCTCGAATGGTTTTCAAAAGTAGATGTGTATGATTTGAACAACGAAGAGCTTTCTGAACTTTATTTCAAGCGCGGCTACAGTTATTTTGAAGAAGACAGCATTGAAAAAGCAAAGAAAGATTTTTTCGAAATAAAAGATATTGATAACAAATATGCAATTCCGGCTACTTATTACTTCGGACACATTTCTTATCTCGAAAAAAATTATCAAACAGCACTGCAGCATTTCACAAAACTGAAAAAGAATGAAAACTTCGGACCGATTGTTCCTTATTATATTGCACAGATTTTTTATCTCCAAGGGAAATACGACAGCGCTATTGCATACGCAGTTCCGCTTCTTGATTCAACAACCAAGCGTGTTGCCGAATTGACAAAAATTATCGGTGAATCGTATTACCGCACTTCCCGCTACAAAGAATGTCTTCCTTATCTTGAAAAATATAAAAGTTTCGGAAACACGCTTCAGCGAACCGATTGGTATGAATTGGGATATTCTTATTTTAAAAATGATAATTGCACTTCAGCAATTTTTTGTTTTCAAAATGCGACAAACGGGAAAGATTCCATCGCTCAGAATGCTTATTATCATCTCGGAGGTTGCTATGTGAAACCATCGCCTTTTGCAGGAGGTTCTTCTTCAAAAATGCTTGCAAAAAATTCTTTCGAGATGGCGTATAAATTAGATTTTGATAAAGCAATTTCCGAAGACGCTCTGTTCAATTATGCAAAACTCTGTTACGAACTTGCTTTTAGCCCGTTCAATGAAGCGATAAACACGCTGAATGAATACATTAATAAGTATCCGAACTCCGCACGGTTGGACGAGTGCTACAAATATCTTGTGAACGTGTATCTCAATACAAAAAATTATAAAGAAGCGATGAAATCCATTGAGAACATAAAATCGCTTAATGAAGAAATGAAATCTGCCTATCAAAAAATTTCTTTCATGTTTGCTTTGCAATCATTTGCCGATAATCATTTGCAGGAAGCGATAATCTATATGAATAAATCACTTTCTCATCCTTCTAATAGAACTTACACTTCGCTCGCTCATTACTGGAAAGGAGAATCTTTTTATCAGTTAGCTGAGAAAAACGGAATCGCTTATGAATTGGATTCAGCCATTTCGGGCTACAAAACATTTCTTTCTTCTCCAGGAGCAATAAATAATAATGAATTCTTCGCTGCGAATTATAATCTTGGTTATGCAAATTTCAAAAAAGCAAATTACTTCGAAGCCAATGTGTGGTTCAGAAAATATGTGGGATTGAAATCGAATGAACCTAAAGAAAAAATTAATGACGCATATCTTAGAATTGGAGATGATTTCTTTATGACGAAAGATTATAACAATGCAGTAGATTACTATGAGGAAGCACTAAAAACCGGTTTCCGTGATGCAGATTACGCTTTGTATCAGAAATCGCTTGCTCAGGGTTTGATTGGAAAACACGAAGCGAAATCAAAAACACTGACCGAACTTTTGGCAACTTATTCGGGAAGGTCAAAATATGAAGCTGCCGGAAAATTTGAATTGGCAACCACTTATTTGCAATTGGGAAACGATGAAAATGCACTTACTTACTATCAAAAAGTTGTAACCGAACATCCTGAATGTTCTTATACTGGAAAATCTCTTTTGCAAATCGGATTGATTCAGTCGAAGAAAAAAGTATATGATGAAGCGATTGCAACGCTTGATAAGGTTTTAGCTGCTTATCCAAAGTCAAACGAAGCTTTTGAAGCAATCAGGGTAATGAAAGATATTTACAGAGCGAAAGGCGACATGGATTCATACGAAGCTAAATTGAAAAATATTCCGTATGCAGCCGTAACACTTGCTGCACTCGATTCAAGCAATTACGATGTGGCGTTTGATTATTACGACAAAGGCGATTGCGACAATGCAAATAAATATTTCTCGAAATATATTTCAAAATATCCTGATGGAATTTTTATTGTTAATGCGATGTATTACAAAGCAGATTGTGATTACAATGCAAAAAATTATGACCCGGCTCTTGGCGGTTATCAATATGTGATTGATAAACCTTATAATCAATTCACGGAATCAGCGCTTTTAAAAGCATCATCCATTAATTTCAAAAATAAGAATTATAAAAATGCTTTGCCTCAATACGTTCGACTTTCACAGATTGCAGAATATCCTGCGAATGTGAACGAAGGCAGGATTGGAGAAATGCGCTGTCAGTGGCTTCTTGGAAATTTTGATTTGGCAAAAGAAGCTGCGCAAAAAGTTGTCGCATTGGAAAAAATTTCAAATGATATAAAAGCGGAAGCGCATTTGATTATTGGAAAATGTTTTTCAGAAATTAAATATTACGACATGGCGACAAAAGAATTTCTAAATGTTACTTATCTGACTACGAGCGAAAAAAATGCAGAAGCAAAATACAACATTGCCTACATTCAATTTTTGAACGAACAATTTAAAGAATCACAAAAAACTGTTTTCGAATTGATTAATCAGGAACCCAGTTATGAATATTGGGTGGGTAAAGGATTTATTCTACTCTCCGATGATTATTTAGGATTGAAAGATAATTTCAATGCAAAATATGCCTTGCAAAGATTAGTTGACAAATCAAAAAATACGGAACTCGTTGCTGTCGCAAATGAAAAGTTAAACAAAATATCAGAAATGGAAAAAGCGGAGCAGGATAAAAAACAGCAAAAGAAAACGGAAGACCTGAATATACAATTCAAACCTGATAATCCGAAGGATTCAACTTTGTATAAGCAGGATGAAGGAAAATAATAATGAAGTAAAATGTTAAACTTTACAAGTCAAAAAATTAGGGTTGGTTTACTTATTGCAATTTGTAATTTGCAATTTGTAATTTGCAATTCTGTTTTCGCTCAAAAGATTCTGCCAGACACTATAATTAAAGTAGAAAAATTCTTTAAGCCTACGATTGCTGATGCTTATAAAATAAATGATGCACCCGTTGTAAAAGATACCGTTCCACCTGCTCCGGCGCCCAATTATTCCATCAGTTCAAAAAAAGTTTTTACTCCTTTTAATGTGGAGCCACTCAAACCGGCAAAAATGGTTGGCGAACCGCTTACAAAACTTTACAGTTCACTTTTGAAAATCGGCTACGGAAATTATAATTCACCATACGCGGAATTTTTTTACAATAATCTTCGTTCCAAAGATTTTTCTTATGGCGTTCATCTGAATCATTTTTCTTCTTCGGCAACACCTGTGGGATATGGTTACAGCGGACTCAGCGATAATCAGGTTGAACTTTATGGAAAAAGATTTCTGCGAAAGCATACGCTTTCTGGTGGATTAGATTACAATAGAAATCTTGTGCACTATTACGGATATGATACAAGTGCGGTTCACCCTGAAAATAACAGCGCTACCAGACAGTTTTATTCCCGTGTTGGCGGAAATGTAGCTCTTGAAAGTCATTACACAGATTCCATTCATGCAAATTATTTTTTGAAATTAAAATATTATAATCTGACTGACAATTATAAATCATCTGAAAATAATGTACGGATGGAAGGAAATTTCAGCGGATATTATGACAAACAATTGGTGAGTATTCCAATATTTATAGATTATTATTCCAATAAGTTCGATACAGTTAAAAATAATTCTACCATTATTGCATTGAATCCAAATATAAATTTTTCGGAAAAGAAATGGAATGGTCGTATCGGAATGAATATTGCCATTGATGCCGAACAAAATTCAAACAGTCAATTTCTTTTTTATCCGAATGTTGATTTTAATTACAACGTAATAGAAAATATTATTGTTCCGTATGCAGGAGTTACCGGCGGATTAAAACGAAATTCTCTGAACACACTTTCCGCAGAAAATCCTTTCATTGTTCCAAATCCGGACATAAAAAACACAAGTACGAAATTTGAATTGTACCTCGGAATAAAAGGAAACATCAGTAAAAAAATTTCTTACAATGCGCGAACTTCATTCAGCAAGGTAAACGATATGTTGTTTTTTGTGAATGACACTACAAAATCCTTGCAAAGCGGTTTCAAAACTGTGTATGATGATGTTACCCTCTGGAACATTCATGGAGAATTGCAATATCAACATACCGAAAAATTAAAATTCATTGCGAAAGCGGATTACAACAGCTATACGATAGCAAACGAATTGGAGCCGTGGTACAAACCGTTATGGCAAACAACTTTATCGGCAAATTATAACCTGAAAAATAAAATTATTTTGACGGCAGATATATTTTTAATTGGGAATAGATTTTCATATTTACCAATTCAAGGGCAAGGAAACGGTGTTACCATAATTTCGGCAGATGTGGTGGATATGAAACCAATTGTAGATGCAAATCTCGGAGTTGAATATCGAGGACTTCCTATCCTTAATAAAAAACTTTCTGCATTCTGCAATTTAAATAACCTTGGATTTTCGAGATACTATTTCTGGAATAATTATCCTACTTATGGATTCAACTTTCGAGTTGGGTTGACTCTTAGATTCTAAAAAATTATTTCTTAGCTGTTCTTAAAATCAATCGGTAAAAAAGTGAAGGGAAAAAACGCTTTAATGTAATTGCCAGAAGTTCTGCTCCGCCAAAAAATGTTTCAAAACGATTAGTGCGAATTGCATTTAGAATTTTTTTTGCAGCAACATTCGGATCCATTCCTTTTTCCTGCCCATTATCCATTTGATTATGCTTTTCTCCTTTCTCATTAATTGAATTGAGAGATACATTTGTCTTTACATAACCGGGACAAATAACATGAACATGAATATTATTTTTATTTTCCTCGATGCGGAGCGATTCAAAATATCCGTGAAGCGCATGTTTGGACGAACTGTAAGACGAACGCCCCGGAAAACCTAATTTTCCCATCACGCTGCTGATGGCAACAATATTTCCGGATTGTTGCTTACGCATCAATTGCAAAATTTCTTTTGTTAGAATAATTGTTCCAAAATAATTCACCTCCATTATTTTTCGTTCCACTTCTATCGGGGTATCTCCGGCAAAAGAACGCTGCGCGATTCCGGCATTATTCACCAGAATATCTATTCTTCCAAACTTCTGAATTATTTTCTGAACATCGGCTTTTACATTTGAAAGTTCTGCAACATCCATCGGAAGAATTAAAATATTTTCTTCTGAAATAAAATTCAAACATTCTTTCTTAACGCGAAGCAATTCGGATTCTCTTCGCGCAGATAAAATAAGTTTTGCTTTTTCAGCAGCAAATTCTTTTGAAAGCGCCTCTCCAATTCCTGAAGATGCTCCGGTAATCCAAACAACTTTATTTTCAAAGAATGAACTCATTTCTTTTTTCTCTCAAGATCAAATCGAATAAAACTTCTTGCAAAAGAAATATTCGGGCTGCCTTCATGGGTAACAAAGGGAAGAATATTATTAGTGGCAAGTCCCATTTCCATAATTTTGAAAACATGTTTGAGTGTTATGCCGAACGGAATTGAAAGTCCGTAGTTGGAATTTCCGGAAACTCCAAAACTTATAATTAAATTTCTTGCAAGTTCGACTTGAGCTCCCAGAGCGAAATAAGCATTTTGAAGATTTTGAGAATAACTACTTATTGGCACCATCGCATCAGCTCCTATTAAAAGTCTTCGGGTGAACTGATACCCTATTCCCATTCTGTATAGCGAGGGAAGAATGGTTGTATAAGAAGTTCCCGGTTTCACTTTCACAATGCCGCTGTCGCTGAGCAACGCTTTTGTTTCTTTAGGAATGTTAAAAGAATTTATTCCGTTAAAATTAAATTGGGAAGTGTGCGGAAGCAGAGAATCGTGTACAGTTAAAAGATTTTTATTCCATGTAATCTGCCCTATATCAGTTGCTGAAAAAGTAATTTTCATTTTACTTCCTATACCGATTCCAACTCCAAGATCCCAAGCACTTCCATTTCCTACAGAGGGAAAAATTCCTGAGGCAGACTGAGGAGTAAAATTTGGAATGGTTCCGTAGTCAATTCCATAGCTGGAAGAAAACGCTGCATTGCCGGTGAGTTCGCCATTTTCTGCCGACATATTCATATTGCCAAGTCCCCATAAATATTTGAAACCCACTCCGGCATAAATGGAAATTATACTTGAATCTTTTTTTCCGCCGATGCCTAAAACTTTTACACCATAATCAAAATTCATTTCGCGATAGTGCATATAAGAAATATTAGTGCCATCTAATATGTGAGACATATTTTGTGCATAGGCAGAGGGATATTGAAAAATGGGAGCACCTGCTCCTAAAAAAAGAAGGTCAGCGGCATTTTGATTCAGATGCACATGAGCAAAAACCCTGTCGCGAACATTCATGGCGAAGCCGCCGAGTTTCGGATTTGCAATAGAAAACGTGAACCAATCAGAATTTCCCTGAAGATTCAATCCGTCCTTATCAGTAAAAATATTTGCAAAGTTTAATTTTTCGGCTGCGGTAAAACCATCACTCTTGTTAAGATAAGCATTCATAAGTTGACCATAATCAAGCGCATTCGACTGAACGCTAATTCCTATAATAACTGCGCTGATGGAAAATTTATAATTGTTTTTCCATCCGAGATTGGCGGGATTTACACCAATGCACTCCCAATCTTTTACAACTCCGTTTGCAGCACCACCCATTCCGGTTATGCTTGGAATGCCAAGGTCAACCTGTGCAAAAAGAATTGCGGGCAAAAAGCAACAGAAAATTGGCAAAAAGAATTTTTTCATGTTTATTTATCTAAGAGTCTGCGTGAACAAAAGTAAAGTAATTTTTTGGTTTACGTTCTCTGTGCAAATCTTACATTTGTGCAACTAAGTTATTAAAAGTGAAACGTATTTATTGCCTTCTGCTTACCGCCAATTGCCTACTGGTATTTTCTTGTGGACAGAAACCAACACCGATTGTGATTCCCGCAAACATTATTCAAAAGGAAAAAATGGCGTGCATACTTACCGACATTCATCTTGAAGAAGCTAAAGTGAAATTGCGTTCGCTTTCTGATTCAGCAAAAAAAGATTCACTCAATTTTAAAAAAATATTTGCAAAAGATACCATTACCAAACAGCAATACGAAGAAAGTTTAAACTTTTACATTGACCATCCTGAACTGCTAAACAATGTTTACGAGCAAGTGGTTAATGAACTGACCAAGATGCAGGGAACGCCGGGCAAGCAGTAGTCATTTAGAAAATAAAAAAAAATCCCGCAACTTTCGTCACGGGATTTAATTTATAATTCTCAATTCTTAATTCATCATTCCTTAAACCATTCCTTGTGCAAGCATTGCATCAGCAACTTTCACAAAACCGCCAATGTTAGCGCCTTTCACATAATCAACATGGTTGCCATCTTTTCCGTACTTCACACAAGTAGCATGAATGCTCTTCATGATGCCGTGCAAGCGTTGGTCAACTTCTTCACGTGTCCAGGAAAGACGGAGAGAGTTTTGGCTCATTTCCAAACCTGATGTTGCTACACCGCCAGCATTCGATGCTTTGCCGGGTGCAAACATTATTTTATGATTTTGGAAAATAGTTACTGCATCAGGTGTGCTTGGCATGTTTGCGCCTTCGCCCACTGCAATGCATCCGTTCTTCACCAACATTTCTGCATCGGCTCCGTTCAACTCATTTTGTGTTGCCGAAGGAAGCGCAACATCGCACTTAACTTCCCAAGGAGTTTTCCCCGGAACAAATTTTGCCGATTTATATTCTTTCACATATTCTTTAATGCGTCCGCGTTTTTCATTTTTCAATTCCATAATGAACGCAAGTTTATCTGCATTGATTCCGTTAGGATCATAAATATATCCTTCAGAATCAGAAGCGGTAACCACTTTTGCACCAAGTTGTGTTGCTTTTTCTATGGCATATTGCGCCACGTTTCCTGAGCCGGAAACCACTACGCGTTTTCCTTTGAAAGAATCGCCTTTAGTAGCAAGCATTTCCTGAACAAAATAAACGCATCCGTAACCTGTTGCTTCAGGGCGAATTAAACTTCCGCCGTAAGCAAGACCTTTTCCTGTAAGGATACCGGTAAATTCGTTTCTTACTCTTTTATATTGTCCGAATAGGAAACCGATCTCGCGACCGCCAACTCCAATATCTCCTGCAGGAACGTCAGTATTGTCGCCAATGTGTTTTGCAAGTTCGATCATAAATGACTGACAGAACTTCATTACTTCATTATCCGATTTACCTTTTGGATCGAAATCAGAACCGCCTTTACCTCCTCCCATAGGAAGTGTGGTCAAAGAATTTTTGAAAACTTGTTCGAAAGCCAGAAATTTAAGGATGGAAAGATTCACCGAAGGATGTAAGCGCAATCCGCCTTTATAAGGACCGATAGCGCTGTTCATTTGAATTCTGAATCCGCGGTTCACTTGGAAACGACCTTTGTCATCCACCCAAGGCACACGGAATTGAATGAGGCGCTCCGGTTCTGCAATGCGTTCAAGAATTTTTGCATCGGCATACTTGGTGTGTTCCATGGTAAATGGAATCACGGCTTCCGCAACTTCCATTACCGCCTGTAAAAACTCGGGCTGGTTAGGATCTTTTGCGGCAACTTTTGCCATGAATTTGTGGATTTCATTTTCCACTTTGTTGTGTCCGTTCGATTTTGCTTTCGCTGGTTTTACTGCTGTGGTTGTAGCCATAAAATTTATTTTTAGTTAGTTGTTATTCTTGATGGGTTGTAAAAGTAAAATTATTTTGGAATCTGAACAGACAATTAATTTACTTTTTAGTGAAAAAAAAATACGATTTTGGTCATTTTTTAAGAATTTTACAACATGCCATTATTTTGCAAAAAGGAAATATCAGCCAGCAGTAAAATTGCCATCTGGAATATAACCGAGTCGTTGGAGGATTTTTTGAAAATGAAGCAGTTTTCACCTGATGATTTATCTGTGATGAATATTTTTTCTTACGAACACAGGAAAAAAGAATGGTTGGTTGCAAGAATTCTGGCGGAACAACTTTCAGGAGAAAAAAATCTTCGCATCATATATGATGAACATAATAAACCGTTTTTGGAAAATTCAAAGAAACACACTTCAATTTCTCATTCCCATAATTTTCTTGCAGTTATTTTGGATAACAAAGAAACCGGAATTGATATTGAACTTATCAAGCCGAAGATTTTAAGGATAAAAGAAAAATTTATGAGCAATGAAGAACTAAATTTGTTGCAGAAAGAAAATCTCGAAGAACAACTCACCGTTTACTGGTGCGCGAAAGAATCATTATATAAATTGTATGGTAAAAAAGAACTGGCATTTAAAGAAAACCTGTCAATCGAACCGTTTCAATATTCAGGTAAGGGAATTATCAAAGGTTGGATAAAGAAATCTTTGTTTCAAAAATCTTTCCAACTTCAATACGAAGAACTGAATTCTGGTGATGATAATTATATGTTGGCATATGTCATTAATGAGGATTAATATCTTTGCGAAGAAGTTTTTAAGATGAAGTCAACAATTTTTCAATCCATCCTAAGAAGTAAAAAGAAAAATAAAAAACTTTTTGCCGTTCTCGTTGACCCTGATAAATTTTTTCCTGAAGTAATTCGTGAGGCAGACAAATCTAAAGTTGATTTTATTTTTATCGGAGGAAGCAAGGTGAAGAATGGAAATTTTCATAGATGCGTTAATGCCATTCGCAAACTCACAAAAATTCCGCTCGTAATATTTCCTGGTGGAAAAGATCAGATTTCTGATGCGGCTGATGCAATTTTACTTCTTTCTCTTATTTCCGGAAGAAATCCTGATTACCTCATTGGCGAACACATTCGCGCAGCGCAACAACTTAAAAAATCAAATCTGGAAATTATTCCCACCGGATATATTTTGATTGGTGGCGGAAAAAAAATTTCTACTCAAGCGGTTACTCGAACATCGCCAATAAACGGTTCAGATAAAAATCTTGCTGTGTCAACCGCCATTGCCGGCGAATTGCTTGGTATGAAAATGATTTATCTTGAAGCAGGAAGCGGCGCAAAACAAACTTTGAATTCTGATGTTGTTAAAGAAGTTAAAAAAAATATTTCCGCTCCGATTATTGTTGGCGGTGGAATTGATTCGCAGCAAAAGGCAATTGTACTCTGCAAATCGGGAGCGGACATGATTGTAGTGGGCAATGCAATCGAAAAAGATATTACACTTGTGAATAAAATTTCAAAAGCAATTCAAACATTCAATAAAAAATGAAACTTGTTGTAATTTCTCCGTCCGATAAAAAAGATTCTGAGATTCCATTTCTGATCAATATGTTTGAAAATGGTTTGTTGACCTATCATGTTCGAAAAACAAAATATTCTACCCGCCAATTACGGAATTATATTTCGGAGATACCGGAAAAATATCATAGCCGATTGGTAATTCATACTCACCATGAACTTGCTATGAAATTCAACCTGAAAGGAGTTTATATTTCACGTTCTCATAAAAAAAGAAAGATCAGAACTTGGTTTCGGATGAAGTGGTTTGCATTAAGAAAAAGCGGATTAGAAGTATCAGCTACTGTGAGGCATACGGAAAATCTTTCAGAAAGTGAATCAAACTACGATTATGTTTTTCTTTCACCTGTGTTCGATAGTTTGTCCGGAAATTTTCAAGCGGGGTTTTCAGAATTCAATATTAAATCAGCTTTGCAAAACACAAAATCAAAAGTAATAGCGCGCGGAGGGATTACGGCAGATAAAATTCAGAAAGCATACGAATTGGGTTTTGCCGGCGTAGCATTTTATACTTCCATCTGGAAAACACAAAATCCGGTTCAAGAATTTACAAAAGTGAAAAATAAATTTGCTGAACTGAATTTGCCTATGGAGTGATGCGTTTCCACGCATCAATTCCTCCGGTAAGATTACACAAATTGGTAAATCCGAATTGTTGTTGAAGTAATTCAATAGCTTTTTTACTTCTTGCTCCGCTTTTGCAATGAATAATCACTTGTTTGGTGCGAGAAATTCTATCAAAGTTTTTTTCGACAGTTCCAAGAGGAATATTTTCTCCATTTATGTTTAAAGATTTGTATTCATGCACTTCGCGCACGTCAATTAATTGAAAATCTTTTTTGATGTCAATCAGTTTTTTGAATTCGTCAACTGAGATTTCTTTTACCATATTTATTTTATTGAAATCAGACGAGGAGCAAAATTTTTCATAATCAATCAGCGATGTTATTTTTGAGTTCTCCGGATTTTTCTCGAAAGAAATAATCTGCGTTTGAAAATTCAGCGCATCCAGAACAAAAAGTTTTCCTGAAAGTATTTCTCCTATTCCCAAAATAATTTTCAGTGCTTCATTTGCCATTAATGTTCCGATGATCCCGGGCAAAACGCCAAGCACTCCAATTTCTGCACAGTTAGGTGAGTCAATAGGTGGTTCGGGGAAAATGCAGCGATAGTTCGGACCATTTTGATAATTGAAAACACTTACTTGCCCTTCAAATTTAAAAATCGAACCGAACACCAATACTTTGTTCAGCATGACACAAGCATCGTTCACTAAGTAACGAGTCGGGAAATTATCTGAGCCATCAATTACTAAATCAAAATCCTTAATTATGTCAAGTGCATTCGTGGAAGAAAGTCGGCAGATTACGGTTTGCAGTTTGCAGTGAGGATTCAATAGAGAAAGTTTTTTAGATGCAATTTCAACTTTTGGATTTCCAATATCCTCTGCAGAAAATAAAATTTGCCGTTGCAGATTTGTTTCGTCAACCACATCGTCATCCACAATTCCAATGGTTCCGACTCCAGCAGCAGTGAGATATTGTAAAACCGGACAGCCCAATCCACCGGCTCCAATGACCAAAATTTTTGCTTGCTTGAGTTTTTCCTGCCCATCAATTCCGATTTCGGGAAGAATGATATGACGTGAGTAACGATTTTTTTCTTCTGCGCTCAGCATTTTTTAGATTCGAATATAATTTTTAAATTCTCCTATATGAATTCCTGTTTTTTGGTAGATGATGTTTAAAATATTTTCGCGAAACGAAAGTTTTACCGCTTTGCTTTTGTCGAATTCAAATTTCCAGTTTTGTTTTTCAATTCGTTCGAGCATCACTTTTGGGTGCGAACCTTTAAATATTGCTACCGAATCTGTTTTTGAATAATCAAATTCCTGATCTTGAAAAGTTGGTTTATTGGTTTCGTCACCATGCCATAATTTATGGAATGAATCTCTTTTTTTCTGCTGAGCCAAGGGCGATTTCACCCAGCCGTAATGGTAAATCATCGCATCCACAAATTTCACATGAAGCTTTTTCCCATCCTGACGGAAACTCATGGCATCTTTCCAGGATGAGATCGATTTGTCATTTCGAATCACGCGCACTTCTTTTTTATTCCACTTGCGCGAATCGGCATAATAATCATATGTTCCGTAAAAATTAATATGGTTGAATAAAAGTCCTTGAACATTTTTATCATCTTTCCATTTCAGCATAGCTTCTTTTATTTTCGGAAGATCATTCTCGTGAAAAACTTCGTCCGCCTGAATATAAAATGCCCAATCTGAATCGGGAGAAATTGCTCGGAGTGCTTTGTCGGTTTCCACTGCCAGAACTTTCCCGCCTTCGCGCAGTGTATCATCCCAAATCGTTTCGATGATTTTTATTTTGGGAGAACCGATGGATTTTATTAAGCCAAGTGTGTCGTCATCCGAATTTCCAACAGCAATAACAAATTCATCGCAAACAGGAAGAATAGATTTTATCGCCTCAACAATTGGGTAATCATACTTCACTGCATTGCGCACGAATGTAAAACCGCTGACTTTCATTTGAAGATTTGTTGTATGTACGATTTCTGAAAATAATAGCCGCTTGCTTTGTATTTAAATCTCGCCAAACCATTTTTCGGACGAACCTCTATTCTTCTTATTTGAAATTTATCATCCGAAAATGGATTCGGTCCTGATGTAGTTGCGATTCCCAAATTATATCCGGCATCTTTTACTGCTGATTTTACCTTTTCATTCAGCGCGCCAAATGGATAAGCAAAACTCACAGCAGGTTTTCCGGTAATTGCTTCGATATCTTTTTTGCAACCTTCAATTTCTTTTTTTGCTTCTTCAATAGAAATTTTAGTAAGGTCAGGATGATTTTGCGTGTGTCCACCAAATTCAATTCCGTATTCGCTCATCTCGCGGATTTGTTTTTCATTCATCATCCTGAAAACCGGTTCGCCTTCCTGAATTCCCCAACTATTATCTTTTTTTTGTGTAACTAAGAATATCACAGCTTTGAATCCGTATTTTTTCAGAAGTGGAAACAGAATGGTGTAATTATCTTCATAGCCATCGTCAAAAGTTAAAATGATTTTTTTATTCCAATCTTTACTATTGTCTTTCAGCAGATCATGAAAGGTCAGTGTTTCATAACCATTCTCTTTCAGAAATTTTAATTGAGCTTCAAACTTGTCTTTGAAAACATAAATTTTATGTCTGCCAACTTCTTTTTTTGAATTGACGATGCGGTGGTAAAGCAAAACCGGAAGTTGGTATTGGCTCATAAAGTATTTTCTTTTTCAATCTGATACGTTCTGTCCCAATCTTTCCAAACGGCTTCATATCCTTTTGTTCGGATCATCGAAGCTATTTCCATAGGAGAACGATCATCATTAATCTCAAACTGCTCAAGAGATTCTGGTGCGACCGCATAGCCACCCGGATTTGTTTTTGAACCTGCACTGACCGAAGTGATTCCGAGTTTGATAATGTTATCGCGGAAACTCGGACTTTCACGAGTGGAAAGTGAAAGTTCGACTTCTTCGTCAAAAATTCGATAGGCGCAAATGAGTTGTGCAAGTTCTTTGTCTGACATGAAATTTTTCGGAAGTTCAACTCCTTCAGCAGGTCGAAGGCGCGGAAACGAAATGGAATATTTTGTCTGCCAGAATTTTTTTTCAAGATAATCCAGATGCATCGCGGTGAAAAAACTGTCAGTGCGCCAGTCTTCCAGTCCGATCAAAATCCCGACACCAATTTTATGAACGCCAGCATTGCCAAGTCGTTCGGGCGTTTCAATCCGATAGGAGAAATTTGATTTCTTTCCTTTGGTGTGATGCAAAGAATAATTTTCGCGATGATAAGTTTCCTGATAAACAAGAACGGAATAAAGCCCGAGCGTGATCAATTCTGCATATTCATTTTGTTCGAGAGGCTGAACTTCTATGGAGATATTTGAAAAATATGGGCGAATTAATTTGATGGCATTTTTCAAATATTCCACTCCGACGGTTTTATTCGCTTCACCGGTAACTAATAGAACATGATCGAATCCGAGTTTTTTTATTTCGGCAACTTCTTTTAAAATTTCTTCATTCGTCAGTGTTCGCCTTGCAATTTTATTATCGAAACTGAAACCGCAATACGTGCAGATGTTCTGGCACTCGTTGGAAAGATAAAGCGGAATATACATTTGCAAAGTTTTCCCGAAACGCTTTTGTGTGATGTTGTGGCTTAACTGCGCCATTTCTTCCAGATAATCGGAAGCAGCAGGAGAAATGAGCGCTTTAAAATCTTCCAGCGTACGTTTTCCTTTTTTGCGAAGCGCAATTTCCACATCGGAAGAAGTTTTGGAATAAATACTTTCCTTTACTTCTTCCCAACTGAACTTATTGAAATGTTTTTCAAAATTCATTGCATGACAAATATACATTCTATAATGTCATCCGGCTAAACTACACGAACAGTTTTTTCATAACTTTGAACATCAAACCCCCAAAACAAATAAGTTATGTTTATAGGATTCCTTCACATTCATTCACTTTTTCGCTACATTATTCTTTTGCTTTTACTCATTACTATTTTCAAATCATTCGGCGGATGGTTTGGCAAAAAGCAATATTTATCAGGAGATAAAAAACTGGCGCTCTTCACGCTTATTTCTGCTCATCTGCAATTAGTGCTTGGACTTGCAATCTATTTTATGAGTGCAGAAGTGCAATTTTCAAATTTGTCTTCAGTAACACGCGAAGTTCGTTTCTTTACTATGGAACACAGTGCAATGATGATCATCGCAATAATTTTAATCACACTTGGTTATTCACTTGCAAAACGCGGCAAAGATGATGTGACTAAACATAAACGCACAGCAATTTTTTTTCTGCTCGCGCTTATCGTGATATTTGTTGCAATACCTTGGCCATTTCATTTGCCTTGGTCAGCGGTAGCGAGAGGATGGATGCCGGGAATGTAAATTTGAAATGAAATGTTAGGAAGCAAAAAAGAAACAGGCGCAATATTGAAGCGATCAATTTTGATTGGCATTGTCAATCAAAAGCAGAATGAGGTCAAAATAAAAGAGTTTCTGGATGAATTGGCTTTCCTTGCAGAAACTGCTGGTTCAACTCCTGTAAAACGATTTACGCAACAGTTATCAAGACCTGATTCAGGAACTTTTATCGGTAAGGGGAAAGTAGATGAAATAAAATTATTTATTGATGCCAACAAGATTGATCTTGTGATCTTTGACGATGAAATTTCTCCTTCTCAGCAGCGTAATCTGGAAATCCTTTTTGAAAGAAAAGTATTGGACCGCACCGGATTGATCCTTGAAATATTTGCTCAGCGCGCAAAAACTTCTTATGCTAAAACCCAGGTGGAACTTGCCCAGCACGAATACTTATATCCGCGCCTCATGGGAATGTGGACTCACCTTGAACGTCAGCGCGGAGGAACCGGAACGCGCGGTGGAGCAGGAGAAAAAGAAATCGAGACCGACCGACGTATTGTGCGAAAAAAAATTCATTTGCTGAAAGAAAAACTTGTAGAGATAGATCGGCAGATGGCAACGCAGAGAAGAAATCGGGGAGATATGATTCGAGTAGCGCTTGTTGGTTACACAAATGTCGGCAAATCCACACTGATGAATCTGCTGGCGAAATCGGATGTGTTTGCTGAAAATAAATTATTCGCTACGTTAGATACAACAGTAAGAAAAGTTGTAATAGACAGAGTTCCTTTTCTTCTTTCAGATACAGTCGGCTTTATACGAAAACTGCCGCATCAACTGGTGGATAGTTTTAAATCAACACTCGATGAATTGCGCGAAGCAGATATTCTCATTCATGTGGTGGATATTTCTCATCCCGGCTTTGAAGAACAGATGAAAGAGGTTAAAAAAACTTTGTTGGAAATCGGAGTAGGAGATAAGAACATCATCACCGTGTTCAATAAAATTGATGCCGTACGCAGCGGGGAACATGAAATTCACCGCATACTCAAAAGCGAGACAGAAACTTTACGAGGCGATGAAACGACCGATGATGTGGAAGAGCTAAAGCCTATTTCTCTGGATGATCTAAAGAAAAGCTGGATAGCGAAATTATTTGATCCCTGTGTTTTTATTTCCGCTGTCACAAAAGAAAACATAAGTGAACTCAAGCAGTTACTTTTTTCGACTGTGAAGGAACTTCATACGGAAAGATATCCCCATCAACTTCCGTTTTAGAGTTAGGAATTAATAAATTAGAATTCTCTTTTTTATAACTTCGCGATTTATTAGAATGAAGTTGTGGCACAAAAGCGTTGGAAGATAAAAGGATCTGCTCCTGCAGAAATAGTTGAACGACTTTCAAAGGATATTAATGTAAGTTCGGTCATTGCAAATCTGCTTTGGCATCGTGGCATCACCACTTACGATGAGGCAAAATTATTTTTCCGACCGCAGTTATCTCAACTTCACGACCCGTTCCTCATGAAGGATATGGATAAAGCGATTGAGCGAATTGAACAAGCAATAAAAAATGAAGAAAAGATCTTGGTATATGGTGATTACGATGTAGATGGCACCACTTCGGTTGCGTTGGTTTATTCGTTCTTTAAAAACCAGACCCCCTCCAACTCCCCCAAAGGGGGAGAGTCAGAAGACGGCAGCACTATTCCCAAGTACCATACAACAGACAAACAAATGTGGAAGTTGCTGCATAATAAAGCTGTTGAGATGAGGAATAATCCTACTCCTGCTGAAAATATAATGTGGCAGTTGCTTAGAAAACATGGAGTGGATTTTCATTTTAGAAGGCAACATTTAATCGATAGATTTATTGTTGACTTTGTTTGTCTGGAAAAATATTTGGTTATTGAGGTTGATGGCGATATACATGATTATCAAAAACAAGAAGATGACGACCGTACAGATTTCCTAAATCGAAATGGATTTACAGTCGTTCGATTTAAAAACGAAGAAGTGATTGGAAATGTAGACAATGTACTAAAACAAATTTCCAATAAACTTCATTCTCTTCCTTTAAGTAAAACACCACCCGCTCAATCCCTCTCCCCTTTGGGGAGAGACGGAGTGGGGTATCATTTTATCGATTATTATATCCCTGATAGATATAAAGAAGGATATGGAATCTCCACTGCAGGAATAGATTTTGCTGCGGACAATAATTTCTCTCTCATCATCGCGCTTGATTGCGGAATTAAGGCAGTGGATAAAATAGAATACGCGAACAAAAAGAATATTGATTTTATCATCTGCGATCACCATTTGCCCGGAGATAAAATACCAGATGCGGTTGCCGTGCTCGATCCGAAAAGAAAAGATTGCCCTTATCCTTATAAAGAACTTTCAGGATGCGGAATAGGATTCAAACTTGTTCAGGCATTTGCACAGAAAAATAATATTCCGATTTCTCATCTCGAACAATACCTTGACCTCACTGCAATTAGTATTGCAGCGGATATTGTTCCAATCACGGGAGAGAACCGCATCCTTGCTTATTACGGACTTCAGCATATCAATCATTCTCCCCGCGCAGGAATTCGCGCCATGCTGGAACTTACAAAAATGAAAAGGGAGCTTACCATCACCGATATTGTTTTTGTGATCGGCCCGAGAATTAATGCTGCCGGAAGAATGGAAAGCGGAAAGAAAGCAGTGGAGATGCTTATCTCCGCTACTTCCGAACACGCGGTTGAAGCAGGAAATTATCTCGACAAAAATAATTCCGACAGACGCGATCTGGATATTTATACAACGCAGCAAGCGTTGCAGATGGTTGCGGATAGCTCTGTTCTTCAGACAAAAAAAACTACAGTACTGTTTGATCCTAACTGGCATAAAGGTGTGATTGGCATTGTTGCATCGCGATTGACTGAAACATATTATCGCCCTACCATCATGCTCACGCAATCAAATGGTGTTGTGTCAGGTTCTGCGCGCTCGGTAAAAGATTTTGATGTGTACGAAGCCATCAGCGCATGTAGTGATTTGCTTTTGCAATTTGGCGGGCATAAATTTGCAGCCGGCTTGACGATGCTTCCTGAAAATGTAAAAGCGTTTCAGGAAAAATTTGAGAAAGTTGTTTCTTCTTCTATCACTGATGAAATGCTGATTCCTGAAATAGAAATTGATGCGGAACTGAATTTGAATGATGTCACTCCCGGTTTTTACAATATCCTGAAACAATTTTCTCCTTTTGGTCCTGGAAATATGAATCCTAACTTCATGACAAAAAATGTTTCAGACAAAGGATATGCAAGCATTGTAGGGAAAAATCATTTGAAGATGGAACTGCTTCAGAACGGACAGGCAAAGGGAATTCCGGCGATTGGTTTCGGAATGGATGAGCATTATGAATTTGTTGCCAAGAAAAATCCTTTTACGGTTTGTTATCACATTAACGAACAGGAATGGGAAGGGAAATCGTATTTGCAATTGCAGGTGAAAGACCTGAAGAAGTAATTACCTCACCGAAAAATTAATGTAGATAGTTCCGCGCGCCTCTTCTCCGCTGGCGCTTTCGTTGAATAGTTTTTGATTGATAAGACCATCCTTTGCTTTTTTCCAGAGGAGGGAACTTGTAGTGGTAGAACCCATCAGAACGGGCTCCGCTTTTGTAATCTTTCCTTTTTTGTCAACTAAGATTTCCACAGCAACAATTCCTGTTTCCTGCGAGTCATCGTGAATAGCTACATCACCTATCATCTTTCTTCCGCTTCCTCTGAGTCGCCCTTTGATTCCTCCATGACCTCCGAATTCGCTATACACATGTGAGTTGAGCGTGCCATCTTCACTTCCCTGATTGCCGGGAGTATTTGTATTTCCGTCTCCGGTAGTTGAACCGGTAGTGTTGTGTGTTTTATTAAATGCGTTGACTAAGCTCTGATCAGGTTTTTGTTCTTCCACTTTTGTTTCGTGCTTTTTATGTTTTTTTACAGGAGGCGCAGTTACAATGCTTGCTTCTTCTGTTGAAACCATTTCAGAAGGAGAATTACTTGAAGGTTGACTTGCTTCCGTTTTATTTTTCTGATCCTGAGTAACGTGCTGCATGGAATTATTATCTCCCATTCCTGCTGCATCGAAACCAAAATTAACTTCCAGTCCGCCAATGGTGCTGTTTTCAAATGGAGGAATGGGTGTGATGAATTTTATGTAGAGGAAAATAAGTAAAAGCAAAACCGCAATGAGAGTTGTTATTCCCATTGAGATCAAACGATTATTTCTTTCGAACGATGCTTCCATGTTTTTAAGATGCAGAATTGGGATTATTCCATATCAACCTGCATTTGGCGGTTTAGTGCCAAGTACCATCTTTACTTTCAGTTTTGCGCCTATCTGCATTACATTTACAAGGTCTTGCACAGTTAGAGAATTATCCACCTTCAGAATGATGGTTGGTTCCTTCATCTGGCTCATCGCAACAACCAATTCGTGTTCCAGATCCATTGCGTCAACAAGTTTGTTGTTGAGATAATATTGCAGGTCTTTTGTAACAACCAATGCGATCGGCTTTGTTTCTATCTGCTGATTTGCTTTTGAGGATGGTAAATTAATTTTTATTACGCTGGGATTTACCAGTGTGGAAAGTATGAGAAAGAATATCAGAAGGAAGAACATAATATCGCTGAGTGAGTCTGTGCTCACTTCGGCTCCTTCTCTATGTCGTCTGTTAATTTTCATTGCCCAAAGAATTATTTATTCGGTTCTGAAAGAATATCCATAAAATCCAATGAAGTTTTTTCCATCGCATGCACTCTTTTGTCCACCATCATCTGCAAAATGTAATAGAATACAAAGGCAAGAATGCCGACAAACAATCCCGAGCCGCTGCTTACCATCTTCTGATACAATCCTTTTGAGATCACATCAATCTCTACGGTTTTTGATAAAGAGATTTCATAAAAAATATAAATTACTCCGATGATCGTTCCGATGAAACCCACCATCGGTGCCACACGACCAACGATACTGAGGATAGGAAGATTTTTTTCCAGCTTGTACAGCTCCTGTTGTGCAACGCCCTGCATCGCTTCCTCGATTTCTTTGATTGGTTTTCCCAGGCGTGACATTCCTTTTTCAACAATTCTCCCCTGCGGACCTTTGGTTTGCTTGCAAAGTATTTTTGCGCTTTCAATATTTCCGGTGCCGAGAGAATCTTTTAGATGATTGATGAAGTTCTCATCGGCTTTTCCTGTGCGCGAAATGGTAAGGAATCGTTCAAAGAAAAAATAGATCGCCATCAGAAAAAGAATTCCGATAGGAATCATCATCGGTCCGCCTTTCATCAGCAGATCCAGAAGCGAAAGCGTATCCTGTGCAGGCGCTACCGTTGGCATTGCATTCGTAACCGCTGCTGTTGCTTTGCTTGCCGAATCTCCCGCGGGAGAAGTTACTATCTGAAGAAGAATGGAGTTGAGCATGTTTTACCTTATTTATTATTCTACCAAAAATACTTTTAACGGTGCTGTGAATCAAGAATAAGATTCGGACTTATTCACACAACGATGTTAGTTGGAAAATGTTGTCTGTCATTCCGAACACAGAGAGGAATCTCATGATATTAACAGATAGCATAAAGAGATTTCTCCCTTCGGTCGAAATGACACTGATATTTGTATTACTTTTGAATTTGCAATATGAATTCAAACCTCAATCCTTCAGATGATCAGCTAAGTGCAGTTGATAAGGAACTGGAGAAGGTTCTGCGCCCGAGTGAGTTCAGCGATTTTACAGGACAAGATAAAGTTGTTGAGAACCTTAAGATATTTGTAAAAGCCGCCAAGCAAAGAGGCGAATCGCTCGATCACGTGTTGCTTCACGGTCCTCCGGGATTGGGAAAAACAACACTCTCTTACATCATTGCCAACGAACTTGGCGTGCAGGTTCGTGTAACTTCCGGTCCGGTGCTTGAAAAACCGGGCGACCTTGCAGGGCTTTTAACGAACCTTGAACCCAACGATGTTCTCTTCATTGACGAAATTCACCGCCTCAATACCACGGTGGAAGAATATTTGTATTCCGCTATGGAAGATTACCGCATCGACATCATGCTCGACAGCGGACCCAATGCACGAAGCGTTCAGATAAAATTAAATCCGTTCACGCTGGTGGGCGCAACCACTCGCGCGGGCTTGCTCACTTCGCCTTTGCGCTCGCGCTTCAGCATTAATCTGCGATTGGATTATTACGATGCTGCGCTCATCAAAAAAATTCTTCTGCGCTCTTCTTCCATTTTAAATATTTCTATTGACGATAAAGCTGCCGATGAAATTGCACGCAGAAGCCGCGGCACTCCGCGCATAGCCAACGCATTGCTCAGGCGTGTACGCGACTTTGCACAAATTAAAGGAGATGGAAACATTGATGTGAAGATTGCGGAGTACGCACTCAACGCGCTCAACGTGGACAAACACGGCTTGGACGAAATGGATAATAAGATCCTCAGCACCATCATTGAAAAATTCCAGGGTGGACCGGTGGGCATCACCACCATTGCCACTGCGGTGGGCGAAGAATCGGGCACTATTGAAGAAGTATACGAACCCTTTCTCATAAAGGAAGGTTACCTCAAGCGCACTCCTCGCGGAAGAGAAGCTACCGAACTGGCTTACAAACATCTTGGAAAAACTCCGAATTCAAAGACAGGGAATTTGTTTTAGGGCGCGCCTCTCGCTCAGCTCAAGTCGGGCTTTTCGTTTCAAGTCCTCGCTTCACTGTGGGCTTTTCACTACAATCCCTCGTGCAACTTCTCAGTTATGTATTTAAGATATGATTTACTTTCACAAAAAACATATTCAAATGAATTTTGCATTGTGTAATAATTGAATTGGTCAACCTCTTTGGAAGTAGCTTTTTGATAATTGATAGCTCTTCGTATTTCAAACTCGCTCTGAACACTTTTTCCGTGAAAGAATATGAATTGCTTCGAATTGATGGGAAAACCTACTGAATCAAAATCTCCAAAGTTAGTATTGAATACTTTTCCTTTTAAAAGTGAAAACCCTGGGTTGTCAGATGTAATGAAATAATCATTATGATATTTAGGTTCGAATAAATAAATATTCATTTTTAACAGTACTCTTTTAGTTTCTTCAACATTTGAATTTATCCCTTTTGCTGATGTAACCAATGCCGTCTTGTGAAATTCCTCATGTCTTTCACTATCAAGAATAATATCATTTTTAATTTTTTCAAACATTTCATCATTAACCATTTCTCCAAAATAAGATTTCCATAGAGCTTTATTAATATCAATTTCCTTAGTAAGTATTTTGTTTAATGATTCTTTTCCCTTTTGCCCTGTGTAATCCTTTCTATATAATATTCCTCTTTGCTTGATGTTTAAATAGATGTCAACGAGATTTTCATGTATGCTTTTATATATGTAAGCATTCTTATTTTTGAATTTATTTATGATTTGTGTTATTAAGTGATTTTCGTACCTAAAACCACTTTTCTCAATAAAGTTTTTATCTGGCAACTCATACTTTTTTAATGTATCATCTTTGTTTAGTGTATAAAAATTATCTAAAAAACATACCTCTGAAACATTTTTGGATTTGATACTGTTGTGAAATTTTGGATTCAATCCAGTTCTGAAAAAATTACCACTCAAATTTTTTGAAAATTGCTTCAAATAGACTTTGGGGACATAATGTTGTTTTTGATGTTTCATATATAACCTATTTACAAAAACCTTTTACAAACTTACCCCCTTTTCATTATCTACAAAATATTCTCTTTTCTGTGAATATGATGTTTGAATATATCCATCCCTATTTGCTAACTAAGTATTTCTTCACATTGACAAACCATACCTTTCAACGACCGAACCAATCCTTTCAAGTACCGACCGAACAGCCCCTTTGTCTAAAGAATTATTTGACACAGTTAGCTGAACAGACTGGCGACTATATATGTGTTAAAGCAAACAAAAACACAGTTTTTAAAAAGGAGTAATTATAGACAAATCGAATAAACTTCGTTGCAAAGGAGAGTTTGAAATGTCTTTAAGTTTCATCTAAGACAGATGGAGTATTCAGGTAACTGAATATAGAACGGAGAACACGAGAGGTGGGAACGTTTTGCGATTACTCTTTTTCTTTTTTTACTTCAATTTCCATTAATACTCTAAGCCCTTGAAATATTAATAACAAGTGTAAAATATCTGCACTATACCCTCTCATAATTTCCTTATTCAATTTCAATTCAGCTTTTTTAAATTCTCCATTCTTTCCTGATTTCTTTAAATCCAACGCAATATTATCACCATCGAAATTTATTGTATTCCCAAATGATTTAATTATTTTTCTATGAGCAAATTTATTTCTTAGTTCTATAACATCTAAAACCCTTGTATCTAATGAAGGTGGAGGAATTTCATTTTTATTTTTCTTTAATGGTTGTGGACTATGTTTTTCATAATACTTTTTATAATGTCTGTGCATTATGAAAGATAATAACTGATACTTACTAAACAATGTCATTTTCTCTGTTGATAATAGGGCGTATAATAATTCCTCTCTTTTTAATGGTTCTTTAGGGCAAAAATATAATGTAAGAATTTCATCTATTTGTGTTTCTAATAATGTAACACTATGGATAAATGCCCCCCTAAAATCAGATGCCTTATTGTTAATTGAATTTATATTGTCGCCTAACTTTTGCAGAAACTCAACTGGATCGGTACTACCTAATGGAAGAAGGGATTTTTTATTTTCCATGTTGCAATAATATTAAATCTTAGATGTAACGGGAGGCATTAAATTATTTATAAAAAAATAGTTTCGTAATTAAGATTATATTGTGGTGGGAGATATTGAACACTCATGGGTATGTAATAACTTACCCTTCTCATTAAATATTTTGAATTTCAACACGCCCAATTCATTTATCGGAATAGTATTATATCCAACCACGAGTCTATGTTTTTTTCTTGTTTGGAAATCTATTGGTGTGTTAGTTTCTCCAAGAAGTTTATCATTCAATGAAGTTGTAACTTTTACATTAAATTTAGAATCCCCAATTATACTATCTCTCTCAAAGTAAATAAGAAGATTGGTAGGGGCAAGATGTGTTGGAATAACTGGAGTTATAAATTCCTCAATTATATTACACGCTGTTACTAAATTAGATTTTTTATCTATAATAATTGATTGGGCGAATAAGGTTTTCTTTACTATGAACATATATTTAGGTAGTTAAAGATATTATCGTGCCTTTAATTTCGGTATAATCAGCGTCTTCCGTTTCTTGTGGTTGTTCACTCGAAAAGACTGTTGAAAAAACAGAGTTGAATATTGAAGTATCTATGAGTTCTAATGGTATTGCATATTGCCTTCTTAATCTTGTTATAAATGAAAGATTCAAATGTCTATTTCCATTTAAAACCTGAGAAACATAACTTTTAGAAACACCAATATCTGAAGCAATTGTAGAAGATGAAATACGCCTAATGCTTAGTGAGTTTTTTATACTCTCCACATATTCATAATTAACCAAATCAGTTAATATCCTTATTTCTTCTTTTTTGTTTTTAAAAGAAAGTGCATTTTCCAGTGAATCTTTTTTCTTAACTATTGAGGTGGATTTATTTTTATTCATGATATATAAATTATTTTTTCTGTATCTTTTTCTTTATAATAATGTTTTAATTTAATAGCCGATTTTAATCTATTATTATATGAAGAATCTTCAACATTTGTATTCCCTTGCTTTTTAAATGCTTCAATCATTACAATATTTATTTCATTTAACGGATTATAATCCCTACAAATAATTCGCACATTATCCTGAGAATGAAATTTCATTGCGCCCACATAAGATTTTACACCTAAAAAAATATCTTTATGTTCTATTTCGTATAAGTCATTATTTCTTTTATTCGTAATTATTGAATTTATTATCATTATCAATCTTTTCTTAATTGCAGATTTATTTCTTTTGTGTGAGAAAAATTTTAGTATTTCTTTTTGATTATCTATTTGTATGAATAATCTAAGTTTAATAAATTTACTTAAATCATTTCCGTGCATCGGGAGAATACTCCTGTACAATTCTGTTGTATCATATTCACGACACTCCTTTTCTACAAAGTTAAGCAATTGCTTAACACCTTTAACATCTAAGGACTTTGACATTTGTAAGTTATTGTATATTAATTAACTACTTTAATATTATGATACTAAGAAAACTAAGAAAATACATATTTTCAAAATTGAACTCAACGAATATAAAGTATTTAATCAATGTCCACAAAGTAGTTCTAAACTCGAATTGGGCGACTTGTTGAAAACTTTACTTATAATATTATGTATTATATTGTAACTTTTTGTATTATTGCAACGTATAACAACCAGAAACGAATATATGAAAACCGAAGTAATACAAGTAAAAGTAACTCCTGAACTAAAGAAAAAGGTTCAGCAGTTAGCAGATATGGACAGAAGAAACATATCGGAATTTGTTCGTGTTCAACTTGAAAAATTAGTTGACACAAAAAAGAAATAACATATATTTTTTGAATAATAGGTAATACAAAATAATACTAAATAATATGAAACCATTCAACTCACTTTTACAATTTCAAGCGCACTTTAACACAGAAGAAAAGTGCAGAGAATTTTTAGAACATCAAAGATGGAACGGAACTCTTGCTTGTTGTTTCTGTGGTTCACTACACGTAACCCGATTGAAAAACGGCAGACGTTTTCAATGCAATGAAAAAGAATGTAGAAAACAATTTTCTGTTACTGTTGGAACAATAGCAGAAAATACAAAGATACCACTTACAAAATGGTTCTTAGCTATGTATATTCTTTCAAACCATTCTAAGGGAATTTCTTCTTTGCAACTTGCTTCATGGCTTGGTGTAACCCAAAAGACAGCTTGGTTTCTTAATCACAGAATCCGTGAAATGCTGACTGAGAAAGAACCAAAGGTTTTAAGGGGGCTTGTTGAAGTTGACGAAACCTATGTAGGCGGTAAGATTTCTAATAAGCATGTAAGCAAAAGAAAACATTTCGGAAGGAATGATAATAAAACTATGGTATTTGGTGCTGTGGAACGTGAAGGACAAGTAATTACCCAAATAGTTCCAGACACAACAAAGGAAAGTTTAATCAATGCTGTAAACGAGAACATAGAGAAAGGTTCTGTTATGGTATCTGACGAAAATCCTTCTTACAAAGGTTTGAGCAAAGAGTACCAACATGCAAAAGTAAATCACAGTTCAGGACAGTATGTGATTGGCGCGGCTCATACGAATACTATTGAGGGGTTTTGGAGTTTGCTGAAAAGACAAATCAACGGAATACATCACTATGTTTCACCAAAGCATTTACAACGCTATTGCCATGAAGCATCATTCAGATATAACCAAAAGAAAATTACCCAAGATGAAAGATTTGCAAACGCTGTATCTAATTGTGAAGGACATTTAACTTATAAAACACTAACCAAACAAATATAATATGGCAACACACAAAGAGTTCTTACAAAAAATCGGCATGGAAATTAAAGTGTCGAGAATCCGAAAGGGATTACAGAGAAAGGACATTCGTAAAATGACTGGATTAGATGTTGGTACTATTTGCAGTATTGAAAATGGTAAAACCAATGGTCTAATCCTAAGCTACAAACGAATTATTGATGCTCTTGAAATGGACATCAAAAATATTCTGTAATTTTGTTTCATGGATAAAGACAAAAAATCTCCTAAAGAAACTGCATCTACATTCTTTGCTATGACTAAGGCAATGGTAAGCGGTAATCCAAAGCCGAAAAGAAAGTCAAAGGCGAAGAAGAAAGCCACTAAGAAATAGTGTGCTGAAAAACGCTAAAAATCTCTCCTATTATTTATTATTTACTCGTGCTGTAACAAGTATATAGTCGCCAACAGACTCCTTCTAAAAGTGCTTGGGGAACTATTTTAATCACGTGGGGAACTCATTTAACCTCGTGGGNNAACTTATCAAAGTGCTTGGGGAACTTTATTCACATCATTTCGCTATTTTTCAACAGTTTTGGCACATTTTCAGTAGTAAATACTGTGGATTTCATTAGTTTGACTTAAGAATTCCTCAGAAAATCCATAAAAAAGCACCGCCATAATAAATAGACAGGGTTTGCAATGCGAACTTAACGAGAAAGGTTAAAATTCTTGAATGTTTAACAGTAGCAAAGAACTTTTACCTTTGCGCCTAATTAATTTTTGAAAATAGCATTTTGTTTACATGTCAGGTATCCCAGCCATATCCGTAAATAACGTTATCAAATCTTTCAAAGATGTAAAAGCTGTCAAGGGCGTTTCATTTACTATTAAGAAAGGAGAATATTGCGCTCTGCTTGGACCTAATGGTGCAGGAAAAACCACGCTCATGGAAATGATCGAAGGAATACAAAATCCGGATCAGGGAGAAATTATAATCAACGGACAAACATGGAAGAAGAATGAGTTGGAAATTCATAAGATACTTGGAATCTCTTTGCAGGAAACAAATTTCTTTGATAAGCTGAAAGTGGGCGAAACGCTGGAACTATTCTCCTCGTTTTACGACCTGGAATCAGAACGCAGCAACGAAATATTGGACTTGGTCAATCTTCAGGAAAAAAAGAACGCACTCGTAAAAAATCTTTCGGGCGGGCAGCGTCAGCGCCTTTCACTCGGCATTGCACTCATCAATCGTCCGGAGATATTACTGCTCGATGAACCTACCACCGGACTCGATCCTACTGCCAGACGCGAAGTGTGGGAAATACTTTTCCGTCTTAAAAAAGAGCATAACATCACCATGATACTCACCACGCATTACATGGAAGAAGCCGATTATTTGTGCGAGCGTATTATTATTATGGATAAAGGAACTGTTCTTGCGGATGGAACATTGGATCAATTGGTGGCAAAGAATAATGGTGCTGAGATAATTGAATTCAGCATTGAAGGAGAAGCATCGAACGGATTTAAGCTGAACGATGAAAAAATTAAAATGGTGAGAGATGATAAAAATGAAAAATGGAAGATTACCGTGGATGATATTGCAAGCACGCTTCCATCTTTCCTCGAAGAAATGAAACAGAAAGGCATTAAGATAAAATCGCTGGAATGCAGAAAGATGACATTAGACGATATTTTTATTTCAATGACAGGAAGAAGACTTGACGAATAAAAACATGAAACAGTTTCTTCAACTCACCAAGATACAATACCTGGAATTTTTCAGGGAACCTGGAGTGATATTCTGGGCATTGCTGTTTCCTATTGTCATGGCATGGGGGTTGGGACTTGCATTCAGCGGAAAGGCAAAACAAGAACGCACCGTAGCGTGGGTTAAAACATCTGCCGATGGACAGCTCATGAAAAATTTCGTTCATGATACTGCGGGAAATAATAAGGAATCGGTAAAAATATTGGGCAATAAAAAAACCGGATTTGTTACTTATCATTTTGTTCCTTCCACATGGGAAGATGCAACGTTGATGGTGAAGCGAGGCAGAACAACATTAATATTGGAAGATATACATGATAGTATTAAATATTTTTTCGATCCTAAAAATCCAGAAGCACAGCTTGCGTATTTTCAGATCTCAACTGCACTGAAGAATGGATCCGGTAGTGATGATCAGGGGCAAATTCAGCCGCTCGACCAAAAGGGCTTGCGCTATATTGATTTTTTAGTTCCGGGTTTACTTGCAATGAACATCATGTTCGGAAGTTTGTGGGGAGTGAGTTATTCTTTGATCGAGAAGCGGTCAAAAAAATTATTGAGGAGGATGATCGCCACCCCGATGAGCAAAACAGCTTTTTTATTTTCCTATTTCGTTACACGCATTTCTCTCAGCTTTGTTGAAGTTATTTTTCTTTTATTTTTTTCCTGGTTGTATTTCGACATGACTGTGCAGGGCAGTATTCCAGCACTGATTGCAATGGTACTGGCAGGGAACATTGTTTTCTTCGGTCTTGCAGTTCTGCTTTCTTCACGAACTGCCAATACTCAAATTGCAAACGGAATCATTAACGCAGTATCCATGCCGATGATGATCTGTTCCGGAATATTTTTCAGTTACCATAATTTTCCTGACTGGCTCACCATTATTATCCGCCAACTTCCGCTTACTATCATTGCCGATACGATGCGAAGCATTTTTACTGAAGGGGCAGGGTTTGCAGAAACCAAAATGGCTATTTTACAACTAACAGCAACAGGATTGTTGTTTTTTGTTATCGGAAAGAGAATATATAAATGGTATTGAGTTCATCATTTCTTGTCCAAATAAAAGTAATGAAGAAAAATTTTATACTGCCGATTTTTCTTTTTGTAACCTTTTTTTCTTTCGGACAAAAAACAGAGAATAAAAAAGATTCATTGAAACTTCCTTTTGACATTGCAAAAGAAAAACGACTTTCGGATGAAGAGTTGGAAAATAAAAAAGAAGGGTTTTATGTTACCGGAGTTCCCGATTTAAGTTCCGATCCTCTCACCGGTTTTGGTTTTGGCGCAGAGGCTCAATTGTTCTTCAACGGTAAAAGAACCGACCCGTTCTTTCCTTATACCGATACCCGCGCAGAGATAGATATTACTGCATTTTATACTACCAAATATGAACGTGAATTCCGAATGGAGTGTGAGATACCCTATATCTTTAATACAAAATGGAGATTTCATGGAGAGATAGGATACGAAGTAAATCCCAATCTTCTATATTTCGGCGTGGGTGAACAATCGCTCCAGCCCTTAAGTTATTTTCCGAATAACGATCCGACAAAACCCATAGTGAATAATGCATCTTACAATGATTACACAAATTCACTCACAGGTGCAAGAGCTTATTATAATACATATCAAAAATCGGAAGCAGTGGTAAATCTAATTGTGGCACGTTCATTTGCTAAAGGCAAATGTCGGGTGTTCCTTGGATTTGAACTTACACATATAACCAACATTTCTCCGCTTAACGACAGCTCGCTTGTGCATCGTGATGCACTTGCCGGAAAAATACTGGGATATGGAAGTGATCTTACACCATTGATCCAAACCGGATTAATCTACGATACGCGTGAAGGAGAAAAAAATCCTTCTAACGGAGTTTTTGCAGAATTCACAAATGAATTATCATTGAAAGCATTTGGGTCGCCATTTGATTTCGATAAAGCATTTGTGCATTACAATTTATACAAAACTATTTTTCCGAAAACTTTTAAGCAACTAATTTTTGCCGGACGTGTAGGACTTGGTTATCTGATGGGTGATGCTCCTTTTTATGAATATTCGGATGAAGAAAGTTCGGAACAAACTATTGAAGGATTAGGCGGACCACAAACATTGCGTGGCTATGTGCAAGACCGTTTTGCGTCAAGAGTGCTGGGTTTCGCCAATTTTGAATTACGCTGTCGTTTTGCCCAGTGTAAGTTTTTAAAACAACATCTTGTTTTCAGTGCAGCTCCTTTTGAAGATATTGGCGGCGTATGGGATAACTTGAATCGAATTTCCCAAACCCAAAATCTTCGTTACTCCGAAGGATTAGGATTAAGAATTGCATGGAATGAAAATACTGTATTGCGATTTGATTATGCAATTTCAAAAGAAGACAGGCAGTTTTTCTTTACATTGAAACAAGCATTTTGAAATCAAATAGAGAAAGCAAGAAAAATTATTTTGCTTTCTTTGCTTCTTCAATAAGTTTCTCATTCAGCTTCACATAATCATCGTTCTTGGCATCTTTTGCTAACGCAATTGATTGTTCGGCTGAAGCAATTGCACTTTTATAATCTTTTAATTTCATCTGGATTTTTGCCTTCAGGTGAACCATATAAAAAGCTTTCGGATTTTGCTCGATGGCTTTGTTCACCCATTCCAACGCTTTGTTCAAATCTTTTCCGTTCTCGAAATAATAATTTGCAGCTTGGTAATAAGGGCGTTTGTCAGCAGGCGATAAAGCAGTTTCAATATTTTTCATCATCACACTGTCAATGTTTGAAGCAATATTAAAAACCACGCGAGTTTTTTCCCATATAATATCTACGTTGGCTGAAGCAGCTGTAACATCTGCAACATTGATAGTGAATGTTTCAACTTTATCGTTCATCGTCATTGACTTAACTTTAAAGCGAGCAATATCCTCTTCCTGTTTGTAACCATCAGTACCCCAAAGTGTGGTATTCTTATTAAGAATAATAGTCCACTCTGTTTTTCCTGGAATGGTATAAAGTGAATAAGTGCCGGCTGGAACATCAGTCCCTTCCAGTTTTACTTTATCGCTGAAAGTTATTTTTGTAGACGCATTTGCGCCTGTTCTCCATAATTTATCATAGGGAACAAGATCTCCAAAAACCACACGACCTTTTACACTTGGACGAGAGTATTCAATTGTAATATCTCCGAGTGCGAAATTTTGTTTTAATGTTTGAGTAGGACTTGGAGCAGGTGTTTTCAATTGTTGTGCCATGGAGCGGAAAGAAAGCAAGGTCAGTACAACAATTCCTAAGATGGATAAATTTTTATTTTTCATTTTTATATAATTATAAATTATTGTTTGATGATTAAGATTATAAAATCTCTTAGGTTGCAAAAATAGAAATTGTTAGATACGACTCCATTATAAATTTTTATAGAGACAATAACTGAGTCGAAATAGGGGAATAATGTTCAAATAAGTTTAGTCGTGGGTTCATATCTGCATGAAGATTTCAACATTTGTATTGGAAGAAATAACTAAATCCGCTATAAAGAAAAGGAGAAATCCCTCTTTAAATGTGATTTTTATAGGGAAAACCCGGAATTCCCCTATGAAATATTATTAACAATCGTGTTTTGCACCTGAAAATGCCTTATATTCGCTATGTAAATTTTAAAACATAAACCATTTAAACAAAAAACAATGGCAACAAAAACAACAAAAACAAAAAGAAAACCATCAGCAGCATTCATGGCTCCGCTGACACCAAGCGCTACTCTTGCAACAGTAACAGGAAGCAAGGCTCTTCCACGTACAGAAGTTGCAAAAAAACTATGGGCGTACATCAAGAAGAATAATCTTCAAGATAAAAAGAACAGACGCCAAATTAATGCTGATGACAATCTCAAAGCTATTTTTGGCGGAAAGAAAAGTGTAAACATGTTTGAAATGACTGCGCTTGTAAGCAAGCACCTCAAGAAGTAATCATTTTTTGTTTACTGAAAAAGGCGGGTTAAGAAATTAATCTGCCTTTTTTATTTTACATTTTTGATGTGCAAAATCTCCATCTATAGGTGTTAGAAATTACTTTTATTCTTCTCTGTTAGGGCAATTAGCAATTTATATAGAAGTAAGATAATTAAAACATAAAATTGTTTTTTTTATTGAACCATCAAGAAATTAAAAGAACAAGACAATAAGTAACTAAACTGATATTCGTCATTGCAGGAACAGATGGAAGGCAGTATCATTGCATCTGAATGTTCAATTTATATTTTAATAATTAATTAATTCAGATGATATGATTTACCTTTTAATGATATTTTCAGTATTCTGGATTTGGATGGGTTATGAATTATTTCATGCACCTGCAGAAAAAGATTTGTATTGATTGCATGAGAGAGTAGGAGAAGCAATCTCCCAAAAATATTTAAGAGAGATTGCTTCGTTACTCCATGCCCAATTTACGAACTACTTATTTTTTTATATCAAACGGAATTATCAGTTTGAAGCTGATGTTTCTGCCCATGTTAAACACGCCCACTTTTCCATTTGCATAATTTACAGGCAGATATTTGAATCGGCTCATGTAATCCATATAAGGAGTGTCCAGCAAATTATTTACAACGATATAAAGTTTGCAGAACGTGTGTCCCTTGCTTTGCAAATCTCCGCCAACTCCTGCGCTGAATAATGTATATCCTGCGCCAGCAGCTTTGGTGGCTGCATATTCAATTGGGTTTGCCGAAGCACTAAGTCCGCTGTAAATAGCAGATTGCTCATAAACATGGCTCTGCTGCGAACAATTTATCATTCCGAATTTTATGTAGGCATTTTTTATTCCGCCGCACATTTTCTTAATATGGAATTTAAGGTCAACAGTAATTCTTGTCGGAGGAACGAATGGAAGATATTTGATGGAATCCGCAACGCCAACCAATCCGCCATCCACCATGCTTAATGTAGAATATAAATCTATCCACGATGCAAACTCAGGGTGAATATCCAATGCAACTTCTCCGCCGTAAAGATTTGCTTTGCTTTGTGTGTATTTGTAAACCGGAGCAGGTCCTAATCCGATTCCGTTAAAAGTATTGTTAAGAGAATCGCCACCCAAAACACTTTTTAAGGATTTTGCATAAATGAAATCACTAATGTTATTATTGAAAATATCAGCTTCAAAACTTATATCTTTTGAATTAATTCCAAAAGCAAAATCTTCTTCAATGCTTGTTTCAGGTTTTAAATTCTGATCGCCAAGTTCCCAAATCGGTGTGCCATCGTGAACACCATTCGCACCACACTCAGCCACGTTGGGAGCTCTGAAACCTTGCGCAACATTTCCTTTTACATAAATGTTGTCGGTGAATTTATAAGTAGCACCAATGCTGCCCGACATTCCGCTGAAAGTAGAAGTGAATCCCTGAAACTCATGAACACCATAAGGAGTATTCGGAGCAACAGGAACTTGCGTTGTATCCACCCAATGATCTACGCCTGTGAATTTTCGTGTATCGTATCTCAAGCCGCCGCTCAAAGTAAGTTTGCCGATGTTTTCATTTGCGATAGCAAATCCTCCTACCTGAAATAAATTATAATTTGGAATGAGCATAAATGTTCCTAAACTTTGCGATACCTGATTTGATCCGTTAGTTCCTACGGAATAATTAAATCCTCCCATTTGAGGCGACACATAGCGCAAATCAAAAGTTACTGCATTGGAAGAATAATAAATGTCCGGTGTGTCGGGCTGAGTGGGATCGTTTGTTTCCTGGCGCTGATTTTTCTGATAGGAGAAAATTGCTTTGATGCGTCCTTTGCCAACCGCGATGCTGTTATCCCAAACTACTTTTGTATGGCGAATGCGCTGATTGATTACAAGCGGAGTGTAGGATTTTAATTGCTGTTTGGTTGGGAATTCATAAGTGGGAGCGCCTCCGTTTAAGTCGGGATGATATACAATCATCAACTGTTTTCCGGTTGCGGAATCTCTTGTGCCATCAATAATGCCCGGCTGCATTTCAAAATAACTTGCATGAACTTGCGTGTAACCCCATTTGCGGTGAAGTCCAATGGTTCCATCCGCATTAAAATTGCTGAACTGAGAATTTAAAACATATCCGTCATTTGAATTTTGGTAGGCGTGAGCCATAATATTATCCACTCGCCCGCTCCATGAAATTCCGTTGTTCGTTCCTGCCACATGAAGCATATTATTTATAAGTCCGTTATTGGTTTGATAATTATTCATGATCTCGCCTTTCACTTCTCCTTCTGGCAATGGTTTTTCAGGAAGAAAATTTATTACGCCAGAAATTGCATCCGAACCGTAAGCCAGCGAAGCAGGACCTTTTAATATTTCCACTCTGTCAACCGAGTTTGGATCTATCTCAATTCCAAATTCGTCAAACCAAACCTGATCTTGCTGAACAACTCCGTCATTCACCGTAAGCACACGATTGTAACCTAAACCGCGAATGACAGGTTTTGCAACACTTTGTCCGCTGGTCATTGCCGATATACCCGGAACTTTTGAAATAGCATCAATCACATTCGTTGAAGCATTTTCAGTCAGGTATTCATTCGAAACTTCAGTGGTTGGCTGAGGTGATTTTGTCGGATCAGCTGCCGAAGAATTTCCGGTAACCACCACTTCCCCTAATTCATTTTCAGATTCGGTGAGAATAAAATCCTGCGTAACGCTTCCTTCAATTTTAACTGTAGCGGTTTTTATTGAATATCCTGTCAATCTTGCTTCGATGACATACGTTCCTTTTGGAATATTTTGAAAAGAATATTTTCCGCTTTCATCGGTTGCCGCGCCAATTTTTAAATCGGATATATACACATTTGCATTAGCAAGAGGTTTGCTGTCTGATTTATCGGTTACTGTTCCAGTAAGATTGTTTTGTGAAAAAACAAACAATGCTGAAAAAATAAATATTGAAAGAGTGATTAGAAGTTTCATGGTAGTTAGTATTAAAAGTTTAACAATAATCTGCAATGCGTTTGCATTGCCTTCAATCATGACAAGTAAGAAATAATTCTTCCTTGAAAATTGTTAAGCCTGTTTAGGCGGAGGAACGGAGAGAGAAAGTGAAATGTCAGATGCCGGGTAGCAGATGACAGATGCAAAAATAATTTTATCTGATAGGAGAATAATGTTTTGTTTTTTGCTGATAAAATAGTCCTTCAGAATATTTTTAGAAACCATATTTTGTTTTTTTTCTGAAGATGATTTGGTGTCAATATTATTTTGAACTTGTTTGTCAAGGTCAGATAGAAGTGCTTCCTCTTTTTTGTCATTCATGCAATGAAATACAATGTAATCTCCATCAACCGATTTATCTTTTATGTCATACATTTCTCCTTTGAAGGACATTTCCTTTTCTTCATCTGTGAAAACTATGTTTTTAATTTCTGATTTATGAATGCGAATAGTTTGAAGATTGTTCTCATTCTGAACAAGTCGACTCATTTCAAATTTATTTTCAAAATTCAAAACTGAAAATGAAAAATAATATCCAATAATATTGTAAAGGAAAATGGAGAGTAATAATGCAGATGCAATTCGTTTCACGATTCAAATGTAATAAAACTGACCGAATGTCATAATTTGCATTTAGGCAGGATAATTGACTTTTTTGTCGAGATTAAAATATATTTTTACTGCATGGAAGAAGCCGAAAAGAAAAAAATAATTCGAAGCATTTTATATCCTTGTTTGTTTGTGTCTGTTTTATGGATGGTAAAGTTTTTGGAAATTGTCTTTAATCTCGACCTTGTTCGCTATGGTTTGTATCCACGTGTATGGAGCGGTTTGATCGGCATTCTCACTTGTCCACTCATCCACGGTTCGTTCAATCATCTTTTTTCAAACAGCATTCCGCTACTTGTTCTTGGCGGAATTACATTTTATTTTTATCGTCCAATCGCTTTTTCGGTTTTTTTCTGGGTATATCTTATGAGTGGAATATGGCTTTGGGCTGCAGGAAGATCGGCATATCATATTGGAGCGAGCGGATTGGTTTATGGGTTTGCTGCATTTCTTTTTTTCAGCGGAATTTTCAGAAAGGAAAGGTCGCTGATGGTGCTTTCTATGCTCGTTGTTTTTCTATATGGAAGTTTATGGTGGGGACTATTTCCTATTCACCCTGAAATATCATGGGAGTCACATTTGCTTGGATCACTTGCAGGAGTTATCACTGCATTTTATTTCCGCAAAGAAGGACCACAGGCAAAAAAAATTGAATGGAACGAAGATGAGGAAGACAACGAAGAGTGGAAATTGGACAATGATGTTAATTCAGCAAAACCAATCTGAATAAATTTTATTTCATACTGTCGGACTTATAATAAAGCACCATTAATTTTCCGAGCGCATTTTCTAATATATGCGTCTTGATTTTTTTCTTTACGATTACCGGCTGAGTTGTGTTACCGCTGACGCCACCATAAATGTAGGTTGGTTTCTCGATTTGAATGACAGGATATTTTACAGTTCGTGTTGAAACATATTTTGCTTGATTTTTATTTCCTTGAAAACTAATTCCAGTTTTGTTACTTATAATTAAATAATTTTCATTTTCGTGAATAGTAATTGAATGGTAAGTTCCACTCAGCAAAGTAAATTTTAAAGAATCATTTACAATCACTTTGTCTTTGTTAAGATAACCAACCGGTTCAGCGCTGACGATAAAAATTTTTCCATTGTCAGTATCGTTTTTTTTAATTGAATGGAGAGTGGCGGTATCTGTGAGAAAAATATTGCATAGCAAATAATAGTTGTCGTTTTCTCTGGCGTGATTGAGAATCTGAAAACTATTTGCGCCTAATTTTTGACTTTCCTGTCGGAGTTTTGCGTAAAGCTCAACTACCGTAACATCTTCACCTTTCAATTTTACTTCGGCAACAAAAATAGATTTGTTTGTGTCAACAGAATTTCCTAAAAGATGAAATTCGTTTTTTCCGTTTTGGCGAGAAAATTCTTTGTTTGATTTTTTTACAACTTCACAAGTAAGATGATAATTTCGGAGGGAGCAAAATAAAATAAGAATGCACAATAGAGAAAAAGTTCTCATGAAAAATATTTTGCAATAAAGAGCAATCAATTATTCAGCATCACCGGCATCACGAGCATCAGAATGTCTTCTTCTTTATTTTCGTTTTTCACCGGCACCATTACTCCTGCGCGGTTGGGACTGCTCATTTCAAACTGCACTTCTTCGCAATCAAAATTACTGAGCATTTCGGCAAGAAATTTTGAATTGAAACCAATTTCCATGTCTTCGCCTTTGTAATTGCAAGTGAGGCGTTCCGCTGCTTCGTTTGAAAAATCTAAATCTTCTGCCGAAACATTCAGCTCGCTTCCTTTTACTTTCAGGCGAACTTGATGAGTGGTTTTGTTCGCAAAAATGGAAACTCTGCGGATGGAATTTAAGAATGCTTCACGGTCAACAATCATTTTGTTAGGATTTTCTTTCGGAATTACTGCATCGTAATTTGGATATTTTCCGTCAATGAGGCGACTTACCAAAAGAGTATTGCCGAATGAAAAAGAAACATTTGTGTTGTTGTATTCCACTTTTACTTTTCCATCTCCTGATAAAATATTTTTCAGAAGCACAAGTGGTTTTTTAGGAATGATATAGGAAGTTGCTTTTTTAGATTTTGCATCGCTGCGTTTGTAACGAACCAATTTGTGCGCGTCGGTCGAAACAAAGGTAATTCCGTTTGATTCCAACTGTACAAAAACTCCACACATCACAGGGCGAAGTTCATCGCTACCCACAGCGAATAAAGTTTTTGAAATTGCTTTGCCAAGCGTATCAGCATCCATATCAAACGAAGATGGAGATTCTATTTCCGCCACTTTCGGAAAATCTTCTCCGTCATGTCCGGTGAGTTTATATTTTCCGTAATCGGATGAAATCTCAATGGCAAATTTTTTCTTGTCAAAGGTGAACGTAAGCGGTTGCTCAGGAAAAGTTTTCAAAGTATCAAGAAGCAAACGTGCGGGAACAGCAATGGTGCCTTCATCTTTCGATTCAATCGGAAGTGAAGCGGTCATGGTTGTTTCCAAATCAGAGGCGGAAATTTTTAGTTCTCCTTTATTAATCTGAAAAAGAAAATTATCGAGAATTGGAAGCGCGTTGCTGGTGCTGAGAACTCCGCTAAGCGCAGAAAGTTGTCTGAGAAGCGCGGAACTGGATACGATGAATTTCATATTGATAAATTTAGATTAGGCAAATTATTTTTTGATTACACCGATTTTTTATCGGGAGGCAAAACTAACTTTTTTATGAGCAGAATTTTTTTTGTTCGCACATTCATTTATGCACAAGTTGTACACGGTTTTTAAACAGTGGGAAGCAATTCAAAATTTCTAAAATCAGCAATAAATTTTCTGTCGAAAATCAGAATGTAAATCAGAACCAAAGAAGCGCCGATTACTCCTGCAATTCCAGCAATATTTCCGAAAAGGTCATTGGGAGAAGCAATCAACAGCAACGACAATCCTGACGAAGCGTTTATCATTCCGTGGAGAGCAGATGAACCCCAAATAGTTTTTGTTTTGAAACGAATGTAGGATTGTACAAAAGCAAGTCCCACGCAAAATAAAACCATCATTCCGATTCCAATGTGCGGGTGAAGCGGATAATTATGTCCTATCATAATAATTGGCGCGTGCCACAACCCCCAAATGGAACCGATGAACAAATTACTTTTCCAAAATCCTAAGTGTTGAGTTTCTCTAAGCAAAAGTCCACGCCAACCAAGTTCTTCGCCAAATGTGAAAGGAATATTAAAAGTATATCCGGCAATCAGCGCAGCAATTATTCCGAAAAAAAGTAGAAATGAAGAAATGTTTATATGAAGTTCATCTAATTTTTCAAAGCGAAAATTTATTTCTTTTCCTTGCGCTTCCATTGCATGTTTGATGTACTCGGTAAAATGTTCGTTTGAAAAATCTAAATAACCGAATGGCAAAATGTGCAACTGATTTCCAAGAAAGAAAACTGTAAGCAGCGAGCCAAGAAAAAATGTTACATAAATAAGCGGTGTATAAAGAAAAACCCATTTCCATGAAACGCCTTTCAATGTAAATCCGAAATCAGCAAGCGATCCGTTCCAGAAAAACTTTTGTACGATGATGGCGGCAATTGCCGGAGCCGGCATGTAAAGCAGCGCAATGATGGTGATTGCTTCTGCCGAACCGTATTGAATCTGAGAAAAGCGCATCATGAGCGCACTTGCCCAAGAAATTCCAAAAGCAATAATTAAATACTGATTTATTTTTTTCCAGTTTGTCTGAGGCATTATTTTTTTCTGGAAGGATTTAATGGAGAAGGAAAATTCTTTTTAAAATAGGAAACGCTATGAAATATTTTTCCAAATCCGAAATACTGGATAGTAACCATGTCTTTATCATCGTTGAAAAGCGCGTACATTCGTTCAACATCTTGAGTAATATGTTTTCCGGTTACTTGATCTGTTTTATTCGGATCATCTACCGGTTTTACAAAAGTTTTCATGATATGAATTTTTCCATCCTTGTCTTTTAATTCGATGATGTGAACCGGTTTTGTAAATATTGAATCTTTGAATGATTTTCTTGAATTGTTCTTCAACGTTTCATAGGAAAGATTAGAAAAATAAGTGATGTAACGTTTTACTTTCAGCGTGTCGAAATTAGCAATGTTATTTCCTTTGCTGTCAGCAAGAGAGATTTTATTTATTTCCGGAAGTGAAATAGTAAACGATGAATCAGGAGAATGAACAAACTTCATGGAAATGGACGTTATCTGGTCTGGATAAAATCCGTAGATGGTTTTATCGCGCCATGTTTCTTCATCCAGCAAATATCGTACAGAAAGAAATCCGTTAAACCCGGGAATGAACATAACAAAAGGCATGGAAGAATTATTTCCCGATTCCAATTCAGTGAGGAGCATGAATGTTCCCATTCCATCCTGTGTATCGCCGCCTACATAATATTTTTTTACAAGTTTGCCTTTCTGATAAATTTCCACTTTAGTTGCACTGGATGCCAGATCTTTTGAAATATTTTCCAGCGCGCTTTTTGCAACAGGTTCTCGCACACGCATATCTTTTATTGTGGTGAGAAGATTTTTCATGGCATCTATTCTTGCATTAAATTTTCCGTTTACCAACCAAAATTTTGATTTTGTTCTTTCGAGCGTAACCTGTTTTCCAGACATACTCACCATAAAAATTTTGTTTATGGAGGAAGTATCATCCACAGCAAAATCATAAAGTTCTTTGCGGATGGTTCCCTGACTATTGTGAAGATAAATCCACAGTGCGAGTGATGCAACAACTATAAAAAGCAGAATGGCTATTTTGTTTTTTGATGACATATTTCCTTTTTTAAGTAGTAAACTTTCTTTTTCTGATAATTGCCTGAACAATTCCAAAAATGATTATCAATAATAATGGAAGAACGGTGTTGATCGCCTGCCACTTGAATTTTTCTTCCGTAACTTTTTTTCTATCCATCATTCTGAGTTTCAATTCGCGTGAACGCACTTCCAATAATCCTGAATCATCGCAAAGATAATTCATGGCATTCAGAATAAAATTTTTGTTGCCATACGTTTGTTTGGAATAAATATCGTAACCAAGAGGATACGCTCGGTTGGTGGAATGCTGCACCACATTTTTTATAATATCGCCATCGGCAACCACAATCATTTTTGTAGGAACACTTCTATCTTTATATTTTATCTGCGGAAGAGAATCCAATCCGCGCAGCAGATGATTTTTATAAACCGATTCGAATTCTCCTTCTAATAAATATGCAGCCGGCAGATAGGCACGATTAAATATTTTTACATCCGGTTCCTGAAAAACGGTTCGAAGGTCAATTCGTGCAGGCGTATTTAAAGCGGTTGAATATTTTGAAGTGGAAAGCAAAGGAGTTTTTTTAATTCCTAAATTATTTACGGTATCTATCGTGCTGCAGAATTCGCTTTTGACAACATTGATATTATTTACGATCGGGTGGTTATTGCTTTGCGAGAGAAGCGGAAAATAAAACCAAGGCATAAGTTTATATTTCTTATTCACCGGAATGGGAACAACACCGCAGCGCATGTCCATCACAAGATTTGGATTTATGCGCACGCCATATTTAAAAAGCATATTTTCCAGATTGAGAGGCATGGCAACAGCAAAAGTTTGTGACGAACGCTGCAAACTATCCATGCTCGCAAAAACGCCATCCACCAGCCACAAAACTTTTCCGCCTTGCATTATGAATTGGTCAATGATGAATTTATTTTGTTCGGAAAAAGTAGAGTCCGGCTTGGCAATGATGATGGCTTTCAGTTGATTTATTTTTTCAATAGTTTTTACTTTGCCGTCTAATTTCATCCGACCAACAACATAATAATCTCTCAGCGAGTTTGCAATGTCAGCTACACTTGCTGAATCCAATTCTCCATGACCGGTTGTGAAAGCAACTTTCGATTTTATTATTGTCGTCAGCTTTCTAATGGTGGTGGAAAGTTCGTATTCCAGCGACTGAATGGAATTGTTCAATTGCATATCGCTCGCTATTCCAAACTGTTCTTTGAAAAGTTGTGCAGGAAATTCCCTTGTGCGATAAGTTGCAAGCGCGGCAGGAAAAAGAGTTTGTTGACTCATTCCGGCTTTATTATTTACCTGAATGTCAGTCGGAATTAAACCTTTCTCCATTAATTGGCGAATGACTTCCTCTTGTTTCTTTTTGTCGCCACTTTCAAGCGGATTGATGAATTGATATTCAATATTTCCGTGCGAATAAATTCTGAACTCGTCTAAAATTTCTTTTGTGGAATTTTTCAGGCGATCAAATCCAGTAGGTAAATCGCTATCCAAATAAACTTTGAAGTAAACAATGTCATCCAATTTACCGAGCATTTCTTTGGTGGCAGGAGAAAGTGTGTAACGTTTTTCGGAAGTAAGATCAAATCGCGAAAAGAAAAACGAAGCAATAAAATTCACCAGCAGAATGATTGCGATGCTTAGAAAAAGCTGAATTATGTCTCTGCGTTTTTTCACCACTTACGACTTTCTAATTTTGTTTTCGTCATCAAAATGAAAATTCCAATTATGCTTAAATAATAAATTACATCGCGCGTATCAATCACGCCTCGGCTCATGGAATTGTAATGGTCGTTAATTCCAAGAGCAAGAATCAGTGAGCCTGCTTTTCCAAACATTGTTAGCATACTCACATATTCAAAACCGATGTATAGGAAAAAGCAAAGAAATACCGCGAGAATAAATGCAACAATTTGGTTGTCGGAGAGCGAGGAAGCAAAAATTCCTATAGCGGTGAAAGCGGAAGCGAGAAAAAATAATCCGATATAAGAACCCCAAGTTCCTCCCGCATCAATGTTTCCTACGGGATTTCCAAGCCGATAAATAGAAAAATAATAAATGAGCGTTGGCAAAAGAGAAAAAAGTACGAGAGTTACACTTGCGAAATATTTTGCAAGGATAATTTGTAAATCGGTGAGTGGTTTTGTAAGGAGAAATTCTATCGTACCTGCTTTTCTTTCATCAGCAAACGAGCGCATCGTGATGGCGGGGATCAAAAAAAGAAAAACCCAAGGTGCAAGCGAAAAAAGTGCGTCAAGTCCGGCATAACCATTATTCAAGATATTTGAATCGGTAGGTAATATCCACAAAAAAAGTCCGACCAGCAAAAGAAAAACGCAAATAGCAATGTATCCGATGAGCGAACTCAGGAAGCTGCGAATTTCTTTTTTGAACAACGTAAACATGACTGCGAATATACTAAACAGCTTTATTCGTTATTCGTAAATTCGCAACGATTAGTTATTCGTACAATGAATTTTTTAGCACACCTATATCTCTCCGGCAACGATGAACAATTGATGATTGGCAATTTTATTGCTGATTCTGTGAAAGGAAGTTCGTTCAAAAATTATCCCGAAGGAATCGCAAAAGGAATTTTGCTGCACCGTGCGATTGATTTTTACAGCGATAATCATCCTGTATTTTTGAAAAGTGTTGAGCGACTACGTCCGAATTATAAAAAATATTCAGGAGTGATTGTAGATATTTTTTACGATCACTTTCTGGCGAAGAACTGGAAGGATTATTCTGAAAAACCATTGGAAAAATATGCAGATGAAGTTCATTATTTGATGATGAAAAATATTTTATTGATTCCTGAAAGGTCATTGATGTTTTTGAAATATGCTATGCGAACCAATCGTTTGGTTTCTTATGCAACGATTGAAGGAATTGGAGAAACGCTTTCCGGTATGAGTAGAAGAACAACATTTAAATCGAATATGGAATTTGCAGTTAATGACCTGCAAGAAAGTTATTCTGAGTTTGAAAAAGAGTTTAGAGAATTTTTTAAAGATGCAGACAAGTTTGTGAAAGATTGGTTGAAGAATAATGATTGACGATAGCGTTTTTATTTTTTTTGTTTAGAATCGATAACTTCTTCTCCATAAAAATATACTTTACTCCAAGGCGTCATAATGCAGTTTGCTTTTAGAATACGACCCAACTGATCTTTCCATATCACGGAATATTTTCTGCTATATATTCTAAAAATTAACATGTCATTATATTTGATAGATATTAATTCACCATTGATTTCTTGAATGTGGTCTCTGATTTTTTCATGTTCTACAAAATGAGTAATAATAAACATTGCTCCCATCAAAATAAGAACAAACATAATAGTTTGCCAGTCAAACGAAGAAAAACAAATTGAAGCTGAAACCATGAAATAAAATTATAAAATATTTTTGTTATTCCTCAGCAAATGATCAGCAAGAACTAAGGCAGTCATTGCTTCAACGATCGGAACAGCACGTGGCAACACACAAGGGTCATGGCGGCCTTTTCCTGCCAATTCAACTTCTTCTCCTTTTTTATTTACGGTCATTTGTTTTTGCATAATGGTTGCAACCGGCTTAAATGCCACACGGAAATAAATATCTTCTCCGTTTGAAATCCCACCTTGTATACCTCCCGAAAAATTTGTTTTAGTGCTAATCTTCGTCCTTCGTCCTTCTTCCTTCGTAACTTGGAATATATCATTATGCTCGCTGCCTTTCATCTTCACTCCCTCAAATCCACTGCCGATTTCAAAACCTTTCACCGCATTTATTCCGAGCATTGCTTTTCCCAGATCGGCATGAAGTTTATCAAACACAGGTTCGCCCAATCCTGCGGGAACATTTTGCGCCACGCAAGTGATGACTCCGCCAATGGTGTCGCCGTCTTTTCGCATCTGCTCAATTTTTTTCAGCATTGTGTCGGCAATCAATTCATCAGGACAACGCACTGCATTCGTTTCTGTTTTTGATAGATCTAAATCTTTGTAACTCTTCAGTAATTTTATTTCTCCAACCTGAGAAGTGTAAGCAGATATTTTAATGCCGTATTTTTTTAGAAGAAGTTTTGCAATCGTTCCGCCAACGACCGAAGAAACTGTAGTACGTGCCGATGATCTTCCTCCGCCTTTGTGATCGCGTATTCCATATTTAGCATCATAGGTGTAATCAGCATGTGAAGGACGATAAGCATCTATCAAATGATCATAGTCCTGAGATTTTTGATTTTCATTTCGGATGATGAAACCGATGGAAGTGCCGGTAGTTTTTCCTTCAAAGATCCCGGAAAGGAATTCCACTTTGTCGTTTTCTTTCCGCTGAGAAACAATTTTGGATTGTCCCGGCCGCCTGCGGTCGAGTTCGGATTGAATGAAGTCTATATCAATTTCCAATCCTGCCGGACAGCCATCGATCACTCCGCCCAAAGCAACTCCATGTGATTCGCCAAAAGTGGTGAGAGAAAATATTTTGCCGATGGTGTTTGACATTGAGACAAAATTAAGAATAAAGATGAACACATAATCTTTCTTAACTTTGCCATTCTTTCCAATGAAAATTCTAATAAAAAATATCAAATCGCTTGTTCAAGTTGAACAAGATGTGAGATTGAAAGTAAGTGGCGCAGAAATGAAAAAACTTTCCTGTATTGAAAACGCTTGGCTTGCAATTGAAGAAGATAAGATCGTTGATTTTGGTGAGATGAAAGATTTCCCGGGCATTTCCGATTGGAGTAACTTGCAAATGATTGATGCGACCGGCAAATTGGTTCTCCCATGTTGGTGTGATTCTCATACTCATCTTGTTTATGCAGGAAACAGGGAAAGCGAATTTGTGGACAGGATTAATGGATTGTCATACGAAGAAATTTTCAAACGCGGTGGCGGAATTCTCAATTCAGCAAAAAAATTGGTTGAGGCAACTGAAGATGAACTGTTCGAATCTGCCATGAAAAAAATTCGCGAAGTTATTTTGCTGGGAACAGGTGCGATTGAAATTAAGAGCGGTTACGGCCTTTCTTTTGAAGCGGAACTAAAAATGCTTCGTGTGATAAAAAAGATAAAAGAAAATGTATCTATTCCTGTGAAAGCAACTTTTTTAGGTGCTCATGCAGTTCCGGTAGGAGTTACAAAAGAAAATCATATTGAAAATATTATAAACGAAATGCTTCCGCGAATTGCAGAAGAAAAACTTGCTGAATATTGCGATGTGTTTTGTGAAAGAAATTATTTTTCGAAAGAAGAAACAATTCGGATCCTTGCCGAAGCAAATAAATACGGCATCAAAGGAAAAGTTCATGCGGAACAATTAAGTCATGCGGGTGGAGTGGAGGCAGGTGTTGCATCAAAAGCAATAAGTGTTGATCATTTGGAATTCGCAAATGAAAACGATATTTCCATCTTGAAAAATTCTGAAACCATGGCGACCATCCTGCCGGGAGCGCAATTTTTCCTTGGTTTGCAAAATCCTCCGGCAAGAAAAATTATTGACGCAGGTTTACCTCTCGCTATTGCGAGCGATTATAATCCCGGTTCCTGCCCAAGCGGAAATATGAACTTCATGATTTCTCTTGCTTGCATCAATTACAAACTTACGCCTGAAGAATCCATCAATGCGGCTACAATAAATTCAGCTTATGCGATGGAATTAAGCAAAACGCACGGAAGCATCGCCATCGGGAAACAGGCAAATATTTTTATCACAAAAGAAATTCCGAATTATTCTTTCATCCCGTATTCTTTTGCCAATAATCCTGTGGAAACAGTAATTTTGAACGGAAAAATTTATAAATAATATTTTATGAATAAATTAATCGAATGTGTTCCTAATTTTTCTGAAGGCAATGATCTCAATGTCATCAAACAGGTCACTGATGAGATCGAAAAAGTTGATGGAGTAAAACTTTTAAATGTTGATCCAGGAAAAGCCACCAACAGAACGGTGGTGACTTTAGTTGGCGCACCAGATGCTTGTGTTGAAGCGTGCTTTCAGGCGATAAAAAAAGCAGGAGAACTCATAGATATGAGCAAACATAAAGGCGAACATCCAAGAATGGGTGCGACCGATGTTTGTCCTTTTATTCCGATCTCAGGAATTTCTATGGCTGAAACTGCTGAGTATGCAAAGAAATTAGCGGAACGAGTAGGAAAAGAATTAAAACTTCCGGTTTACTTGTATGAACATGCGCAGAAAAATCCTGCAAGAAAAAATCTTTCCATCATCCGCGAAGGGGAATACGAAGGCTTTTTCAAAAAAATAAAACTGGCAGAATGGAAACCCGATTTTGGTCCTGTTGAATACGATGCAAAACGAGGAGCAACAGTTATTGGCGCTCGTGATTTTCTAATCGCATATAATGTAAATCTAAATACAACTTCCACACGCAGGGCAAATGCGGTGGCATTCGATGTGCGTGAGGCAGGAAGAAAAGTGAAAAATGAAAAAGGTGTAGAAATAACTCAGCCCGGAACTTGCAAATCTGTAAAAGGTATCGGTTGGTTCATTCAGGAATATGGAATTGCGCAGGTGAGCATGAACCTCACCAACATTAATATTACTCCACTTCATATTGCATTTGAAGAGTGTGTGAAAAGTGCAACTAACCGTGGAATGCGTGTTACCGGTTCTGAATTAGTTGGGTTGATTCCTTTGCAATCAATGCTTGACGCAGCAAAATATTTTCTCAAAAAACAACAACGTTCCATCGGTATCTCAGAAAAAGAATTAATAAAGATTGCTGTGAAATCACTTGGACTTGATGACCTTGCTCCTTTCAAACCGGAAGAAAGGATTATTGAATATTTATTGAACACAGATTCAAGTGCGAAATTAGTGAAGATGAATCTTATTGATTTTGCAGAGGAAACAGCAAGTGAAAGTCCTGCTCCGGGAGGTGGAAGTATTTCAGCTTATGTTGGCACGCTCGGAATTTCTCTCGGAACGATGGTGGCAAATCTTTCTTCTCATAAAAAAGGTTGGGATGCTCGTTGGGAAGAATTTTCTGAATGGGCTGAGAAGGGACAAAAAATTAAGAATGAACTATTGAAATTGGTGGATGAAGATACAAACGCATTTAATAAAATTATGACTGCATTTGGTTTGCCGAAATCTACTGCCGATGAAAAGAAAGAAAGAGACAAGGCAATTCAATCCGCAACAAAATATGCTACTGAAATTCCTTTTAAAGTGATGCAATTAAGTTTTGAATCAATGGAAATAATTAAAGCAATGGTTGAAAAGGGAAATCCTAATTCAGTAACCGATGCCGGCGTGGGAGCGTTGTGTGCACGAAGCGCAGTGCTTGGCGCAGGTATGAATGTTAAAGTAAATGCAAAAGGATTGACTGATAAAAAAATTGCGAGAAGCATCGTTCAAAAAGCAAAGAACATTGAAGAGAAAGCAAAAAAAATGGAAACAAATATTCTTGCCATTGTCAGAAGGAAAATCTGAAATATTATACAAGATTGAAACAAAAATACATTTTGAACGTAAAAATAAAAGAGCAATGAAATCTGTATGAGAAGATTACTTTATCATCCTGCAATCAGACGGATAGTTTTCTTTTTTCCGTTTCAGTTATTGTTCCTTCACATCAAAAAAAATCTTTTGCTTTTATCAATCTGGGGTTTACTTTTTGGATTTGTTACGCAATCGGTTGCGCCAAGATATGGCGCTCCTTATTTGTTTTTAAATCCCGAATATTTAGATGAGGTAACTGTTCTTTCTTATTTTATTATCGGATTTGCCTGTGGAGGATTCATCATGGCGTTCAACATCGCAAGTTATACGCTGAATAGTTTTCGATTTCCTTTTCTCGCAACACTTTCAAATCCGTTCACAAAATATTGTTTCAATAATTTTATCATTCCGGTTTTGTTTCTGGTGGTTTATGTTGCCAATATAATTTTCTTTTTGAAAGGTGAACAAATTTATTCCCGTATGGAAATTTTTACGATGGTAATGGGATTTCTCGGAGGCGTTACCATATTTATTGTCCTTTCTCTTTTATATTTTTTCAGAACTAACAAAGATATTCATCGGATGTTTGGAGTAAAATCTCAGGAACTCGGACTGGATGAGTTGTTGTATAAAAAATATAAAAGAAGAAATGAATCGTGGAAAAACCCGTATCTCATTAAAGAAGCGCGCGATTGGTACGTGGAAACTTATTTAAGTTTTCCGTTTCGCATCCGCTTGGTGCGAGCAGTGCGCCATTACAAACGTGAAATGCTTCGAAATGTTTTTAGTCAGAATTACAGAAATGCAGGAGTATATTCTTTCATCGCGATAATCACCTTATTCGGGCTTGGATTTTTTCGTGAAGTACATTTTCTGATGTTTCCTGCGGGCGCAAGCGTTTTTCTTTTACTCACCATGTTAATCATGCTTCCCATTCCGCTTTATTCTGTTTTCAAAGGATGGGCTCCAACTCTTTTGCTCCTCTTTTTAGTAGCGCTTAATTTTTTATATCAGATGGAATTTTTTAATAACATTAATAAAGTGTATGGTTTGAATTACGACACAAAGAAAGCTTCCTATGACAACAACACGGTGGATAAATTTGCTTCTCAAAAAGATACTGCCGCTGCCGATTTTAAATCAATGACGGAAACTTTGAATAAATGGAGATTGAAAAATCAAAAAACTTCTTTTCAAAATAATAAAAAACCAAAATTTGTAATTGTCTGCACAAGCGGAGGCGGATTGCGTTCTTCCCTCTGGACTTTTCAATCGTTGCAATTTGCCGATAGTGTTCTTCAGGGAGAGCTGTTAAAACATACTGCGCTAATAACAGGTTCATCGGGCGGAATGATTGGTGCTGCTTACCTGCGTGAATTGTATTTTCAAAATCAATCGGGGAAATTGAAAAACTTTTACAGCGCATCTTACCTTGCAGATATTTCAAAAGATATTCTGAATACACTAACATTCAGCATTGCGACAAGTGATTGGTTTGTTTCTTTCCAAAGCGTGAAATATGGAACGCATAAGTATAATAAAGACAGAGGATATATGTTTGAAAAAAGATTAAACGATAATCTTCGGGATATTTTTTTAGGCAAAAAAATTTCAGATTACAAGCGTGTTGAATCAGAAGCAATTGTTCCGATGATGATTTTTTCTCCTACTTTGGTAAATGACGGTAGAAAACTGATAGTTTCTTCTTTGCCGGTTTCTTTTCTTACACAAAATTCGGAATCGGATAAACTTCATACTATTCCTTTGAATGATGGAATTGAGTTCTCGCGGTTTTTCAAAAAACAAAATGCCGACAGTATTTTGTTTACTAGCGTATTGAGGATGAGTTCAACATTTCCATACATCACACCGATTGTTTCACTTCCAAGCGAACCTGCGATTGAAATCATGGATGCCGGAATGCGCGATAATTATGGAATTGAAGTTGCGTTAAAATATTTATACACCTTTAGAAACTGGATTGCCACGAACACAAGTGGAATTGTTATGATTCAGATTCGTGACCGACACAAAGAATTTCCGATAGATGAAAATCCTTCGCCTACAATCTTGGAAGCGCTTAGTTTGCCTCTCGGAAGTTTTTATGGAAATTTATTTTACATGCAGGATTTTTCGCAGAACCAGCAAATGGAATTTATCAGTTCCTGGTTTGACGGACCGGTTGACGTGGTGGATTTTCAATTGAAGAATGAAATTCCTGATAAGATTTCTCTTTCGTGGCATCTAACAAATCACGAAAAGCAAAAAGTTATCAATTCAATCAACCTTCCTGAAAACCGCAAGGCAATTGATAAACTTCACGAGTTGCTCGAATAATATTTCACCATTATTTGTAATTCGTTAAATTCGTATTTCTTAGAACTATGACCATCCAACAAATACTTCTGAAGTATTGGGGTTACAGCCAATTTCGTCCGCTGCAGGAAGATATTATTAATTCTGTTATCGGTGGAAATGATACGCTTGCGCTGATGCCAACCGGTGGAGGCAAATCAATTTGTTTTCAGATTCCTTCCCTGGCAAAAGATGGAATCTGTATTGTAATTTCTCCGCTCATCGCTTTGATGAAAGACCAGGTTGAAAATCTGAAAGCGAAAGGAATAAGAGCAATGGCGATTAATTCTGTCATGAATAAAAAAGAAATTGATATTGCTTTTGACAACTGTGTTCATGGCGATTACAAGTTTCTTTATCTCTCCCCTGAACGAATAGAAACTGAACTTGCGCGGGTAAGAATTCAGAAAATGAAAGTGAATCTCATTGCGGTGGATGAAGCGCATTGCATTTCGCAATGGGGTTATGATTTCCGTCCGAGCTATTTGAAAATTGCAGAGTTGCGCGACCTGCATCCTAAAGTTCCGATTCTTGCTCTCACCGCCACAGCTACTCCGGAAGTTGCAAAAGATATTCAGCAAAAACTTTTTTTCAAAAAAGAAAATCTTTTACGAAAAAGTTTCGAAAGAAAAAATCTTGCTTACTATGTGATTCATGAAGAAGATAAAATGAAATATCTTTTAAAGATTGCGACAAAAAATAATGGAACTGGAATTGTGTATGTGCGCAACCGGAAAAAAACTCAGGAGGTGGCAAGTTTTCTCCAGAGAAATAATATCACTGCCGATTTTTATCACGCTGGTTTAGAAGCGAACAAACGCGATGAAAAACAAGATGCTTGGATAAATAATAAAACGCGTGTGATTGTTTGCACCAATGCTTTCGGAATGGGAATTGATAAAGCGGATGTGCGTTTTGTGATTCATTTGGATTTACCGGATTGCTTGGAAGCATATTTTCAGGAGGCGGGCAGGGCAGGGCGAGATGAAAAAAAATCTTTTGCTGTTCTTCTTTATAATGACGCGGATAAAATTGACATGCAACATAACCACGAGATTAGTTTTCCAAATATGGATGAAGTTCGTGCCACCTATCAGGCACTTGCAAATTATTTTCAGCTTCCCATAGGAACAGGCAATGGCACTACGCTTGATTTTGATATTCATGATTTTTGTTCGCGATACAATCTAAAACCGCTCAATGCGATAAACGCTATCAAACTGCTTGAACGCGAAGGATATTTTGTGATGACAGATTCTTTTTATCAACCATCGCGGGTTCATTTTCTATTGAACAAAGAAGAGTTATATAAATTTCAGGTTGAAAATGTTCAGTATGATGAATTTATAAAAGTTGTGTTACGGTCGTATTCAGGAGTGTTTGACAGCTATGTAAAAATTGCAGAGAAAGAAATTGCGAAACGAATCGGCAAAACTTTTGAAGAAGTAAAAACTATTTTTTCAGAATTGGAGAAACGTGAAATCCTGACCTACCTTCCGCAAACCGAAATGCCGAGAATTACTTTTCTTTCGGAAAGAATTAACGCAAAAGATATTCTCATTTCTCCGGAAAACCTTAAAAAGAGAAAAGAAAAATCCGAGGAGAGAATGAACGCTATGATTCATTATGCCACGAGTAAAACAAAATGCAGAAGCCAGATGCTGCTTTCTTATTTTGGCGAAACGGATTCGTATCGCTGCGGTATTTGTGATATTTGTCTGGAAAGAAATAAACTTGAACTCAGCAATCTTGAATTTGAAAGTGTTTCAGAACAGATTAAAAAAAATCTCTCATCGCATCCGCTCACATTAATTGAAATAGTGGATACTGTAAAAAATTCTTCGGTGGATAAAACCATCAAAGTGGTTCAATGGCTGATTGATAACGAAAAATTAATTTATTTCGAGGATAATAAATTAACTTGGCATAAATGAAACTCAAGCGGGAATTTTATTTAAGGGAAGATGTCGTTCTCATTGCAAAAGAATTACTTGGCAAGGTTTTGTTTACAAACATCAGCGGAACAATTACAGCAGGAATCATTACAGAAACAGAAGCGTATGCTGGAATAACCGACCGTGCTTCTCATGCTTATAACAGCCGCCGAACAGCAAGAACAGAAGTGATGTACGCTGTTGGCGGAACTTCTTATGTTTATTTGTGTTATGGTATACATCATCTTTTTAACGTAGTTACGAATAAAAAAGATATTCCACATGCGGTTTTAATACGAGCGATAAAACCTTATAACGGGATAGATATAATTTTTAAAAGAAGAAATAAAAGAATCCTTCATTATAAAATTTGTAATGGTCCGGGAATTGTTTCTCAGGGATTAGGAATAAAAATTTTCCACACCAATATTGATTTGCTCGGAAAAACTATTTGGATTGAGGACAGAGGAATAAAAATCATGAAAAATAATATAATAAAAAACCCCCGCATAGGTGTTGACTATGCAGGGGCTGATGCTTTATTGCCCTATAGGTTTACAGCGAAAATTTAGAATCCGGTCTTGTCGCTTCTTCTGTGTTCGATTAGAAGACCGGCACACATGCCTTCAGTTCCTTTTACTTTATCCACTTTTGCATCACCACCTGGAATTGTAACCATAATATTCACATGGCGTGTATTTTGATTTGTAAGTTGAATCTCATTGGTGTTGTTATCTGTTGAATTATCATAAAGAACTTCACCTGTTTTTGCGTCTTTGATAGAAAAATTTATTGGAGTTTTATCTTCACAGCAAACAGAAATATGATAATCCATTCCTTGGTAGAACACTGCTTTAATTGTGGAACTTTGTCCTTTTGAAAAAAGACCACTGCGTGATTGTCCGTTGTAAGAAAAGCCCTCGTCAGGCGAACGCATACAAGATTTTTTATGAAAATCTGTGCAAGGAGAAGCAGCTGCAACTCTTGGCACCTGAGAGTGTTGAGCAAGTGCAATAATTGTAGGTAAACCTAACATCAGCACAAGAGAAGTTGAAATAAGCTTTTTCATGATTCTTTTTTTTAGTAGTTTATTTCTAAATAAATTATTTTGTCATTGTGAAACTATCGTGAATACTTTTAATTTTTTCTGTAATAGCTTTGTATTGCGCTTCGGTGATGATGATTTTTGTACCTCCGCCCAATACTTTTTTACCGCCCTTTGCAGAAACTGCTCCGTTGGTTGTTTCTTCTTTTAATTGGTCAAAAACACTTTTTAATTCGTTGAGCTGTGCAGTTACTGCCGCAACATTTTCATCGGTTTTGTATTTACCAAGATATCCAAGCAGATTTTCCAATGTATATTTCTGTTCAGCTACACGACCAATTGCGGGATCATCAGCTTTGAATTTTTTCGCCATATTGGTTACCAAGTAAACGCTTTCAATCCATCCGCCTGTAATAACCAATGCAAGTGTGCTTGCTTTATCGCCATTTTCAAGTGCAGCAATAGATGAAAAATAAAGTGAATTGGAAAGATCGGTAAGCGAATCGTTTTTGCCAATATTATTTTTTATTCTGTCAGCCATTGATTGATTGATAACTCCTGAAATTCCAAGATCATCGCCTAATTTTTTTACGTTCACAAAATATTTAAGTCCTTCTGCTCCAAAATCAAATGTGCTGCAATACAAAAAGTCAGTTGCATAAATACCAAAGTTCAGAGCTTTAGATTTTGTGTCAACATAATTTTTCGCGTTATCAGGAGAATTCAAATAAGTAGTGCTTTTACCTTCTCCGCCCAAATCTTTCATGAATCCAAACATTTCGTCTGGCGCAGGAACTTGATAATATTCTTCGGGTTGACCGGAAGTTTTTGAGGCAGTTGTGTCTTTTACAACGGGAGTGTTGTCAGCGTTATTTGTTTCTGATTTTTCTGCCGAGTTACCGCAACTTGAAATAAAACCGACAAGCGCAATAGCGTTAGCAAATAGGATAAATTTTTTCATTGTAATTCAGTCATTTTTTGATTGTTGGCAAATGTAATAAATATTTATTAATGCAATTATCACTAAAAAAATCTTAGAAAACCCAAACGAGTATCTTTGCCGACTTACATTCAAGTACAACATTTATGAATAAGTCATTTCCACAAATTATTCTTTCATCCGGCAAGGATCAATCACTCCGAAGATTTCATCCTTGGGTTTTTTCAGGGGCGATTAAAAAAGTGAAAGATAAAATTCAACTTAAAGACGGCGATATTGTGGAAGTAGTTGATAACAAGGATGAATTCCTCGGCATCGGTCATTATCAGGAATCGAGTATTTCGGTTCGAATTTTTTCTTTTGATAAAATAAATCCTGATGCTGATTTCTGGAAATCAAAAATTCAAAAGGCGTATGACTTCCGAAAAAAACTTGGATTGACTGACAATCAACATACAAATTGTTATCGGCTTTTGTTCGGCGAAGGCGATGGACTGCCCGGACTCATTATCGATTATTACAACGGTACTTGTGTGATGCAATGCCATTCGATCGGAATGCATTTGATGAAAAATGAAATTGTCGAGGCGTTGAAGGAAGTTTATGGAGAAAAATTGGTGGCAGTTTTCGATAAAAGTTCAGAAACGCTTCCGAAAAAATATGCGGAGAAAATGAAAAATGAATATTTATTTGGTGAAGGAACGGATGAGCAACATTTGATTCTTGAAAATGATTCAGCATTTTGGGCAGATTGGAAGTCTGGACAAAAAACCGGATTTTTTCTTGACCAGCGCGAAAACAGGCAGATGCTTGCGCGATACAGTGAAGGGAAAACAGTCATGAATGCTTTTTGTTACACAGGTGCATTTTCTGTTTACGCTTTAAAAGCAGGGGCAACTGAAGTGCATTCGGTAGACAGTTCGAAGCGTGCCATTGAACTCACTGAAAAAAATGTGAAGATGAATTCTTTTCCGGGAAAACATAAATCTTTTTCTGTTGACGTATTTGATTTTCTCAAGGATAAAAAAGATGTATACGATGTAATGGTGCTCGATCCTCCGGCATTTGCAAAGCATCACGATGTCCGTCACAACGCAGTGATGGGCTACAAGCGTTTGAACTCGGAAGCGCTGAAGCAGATTAAATCAGGAGGAATTCTTTTTACTTTTTCCTGCTCGCAGGTAATTGACCGTCCGCTTTTTGAAAAAACAATAATGTCAGCAGCGATTGTTGCAGGCAGAAATGTGCGCGTACTCCATCATCTTTCACAAGCTCCAGACCATGCAGTAAATATTTTTCATCCGGAAGGAGAGTATTTGAAAGGGTTGGTTTTGTTTGTTGAATGAACATTCTTTCTTCGTAAGTTTGGCAAACAAAATTTTTTCATGAAAAAACCCCTGCTCTATATTTTTTTCTTTTTTCTTTTTTCTTTTTCAATTGAACCAGGTTATTGCCAAGAACATATATCCGTAAAAAGAATTTCGCCAGAGGAATTTACTGCGGGCGATGATTATAATGTAGTTGTAACTATCAAGAAAGGAAGAGTTGTCGGTTTTGGAAAATTTTCAGAAGTATTTCCCAAAGGCGTTACTGCTTTACAAGTTGATTCAAAAGGAGGGAGTTTCAGTTTTAGAAATCAGCAAATAAAAATTGTATGGGCAAGTCTTCCGCCAGACAGTGTTTTCAGTATCACCTATAAAATTAATGTATCGGAGAGCGAGCACACATTGTATTCAAAAGATATTGAAGGTCATTTTTCTTTTATAGAAAACAATGAAGCTAAAAAAGTAAAAATCGAATCTGGAGCATCGTCAGATTCTTTTAAAATGGATTTTGAAAAAGAAGGATATGCAAAAGCAACTATCATTAGTTATCAGGTGGATGGATGTACTTTTATACTTCAATTGTCGGATGGAAAAAAGCTACAACCTTATAATCTTTCTGATGAATTCAAAAAAGACCAATTAACGGTTTGGGTAAAGTATGTTCCAAAGAAAAATGTTTTTAATTCATGTATGGCTGGTCAAGTTGTTGAACTTTCCGATATTCAACTTCGAAAATAATTATGGACGAAAAACTGCGCATAGTTTTTTTCGGCACTCCTGAATTTGCAGTTGCATCACTTGATATTCTTGTCAAAAGCGGATATAATATTGTAGGAATTGTTACAGCTCACGATAAACCTGCAGGCAGAGGATTAGAACTCAAAATGTCAGCAGTAAAAGAATACGCCAACTCAAAGAATTTAAAAACACTTCAGCCGGAAGATCTCAAGAGCGAAGAATTTATTGCTCAGTTGAAAGAGCTGAAACCAAATCTTGGTGTGGTGGTTGCGTTTAGAAAACTTCCCGAGCAAGTTTGGAAAATGCCGGCATTTGGAACTTTTAATCTTCATGGATCTTTACTTCCTCATTACCGAGGTGCTGCACCAATCAACTGGGCGATCATCAACGGGGAAAAAGAAAGCGGTGTTACTACTTTTTTTCTGGATGATCAGATTGATACTGGGAAAATAATTTTTCGCGCAAAGGAAAATATTTCCGAGAACGATACTGCCGGAGAATTGTACGATCGGTTGATGAAAGACGGTGCCGATCTTGTTTTGAAAACGGTTCGTGCCATTGAATCCGGCACTTATACACCCGAAGATCAATCTGCTTATGTAAAGCCAAGTGAAAAATTAAAACCTGCTCCAAAGATATTCAAGGAAAATTGCAAAATAAATTGGAAAAAATCAGTCGAGGAAGTTCATGATTTCATTCGCGGGTTAAGTCCGTATCCGACTGCTTGGACAGAAGTGAAAAAAGAAAATGAAATCCTGTCGCTTAAGATTTTCAAAACTTCAAAAGAAATATCAGAACATCAGAATACATTTGGAGCTGTTCTCTCGGATGGAAAAACTTATGCAAAAGTTGCCGTGAAAGATGGCTTTGTTCATCTTTTAGAGTTGCAATTAGCCGGAAGAAAAAAAATGAGCATCGAAGAATTCCTTCGCGGATTCTCTTTTGAGAACTGGAAAATAAATTTATAGATATGAGCAAACAAGATAAAATCAAATCATTTGATCCGAACACTGTTGCTTCGGGCGATGGAAATATTTTCGGACTTCCGTTCACTACTGAGGAAGCAGAACTGGTTTTACTTCCTGTTCCTTGGGACGTAACGGTTTCTTACAAGGATGGAACCTCAAAAGGTCCGCAGGCGATCTTTGATGCTTCATCGCAGGTCGATCTGTTCGATCCGCAAGTGAAGGATTCATGGAAGATTGGAGTGGCGATGGAAAAGATTTCGCCAGTGATCGCAAAAAAGAATGCTGCGTTGAGAAAGAAAGCATCTCAATACATTGGCAAACTTGAAAAAGGAATTTCGGAAGATGCTGCGTCAATGAAAAAGATCAGAAACGAAGTGAATGCAGGATGCGAAGAATTGAGAGCCTGGGTGATGACATCGGCAAAAAAGCATTTGGATAAAAATAAGCTGGTTGCACTTGTTGGTGGCGATCACAGCACGCCACTGGGTTTCATGGAAGCGCTGGCTGAAAAATATTCCGGTGGATTTGGAATTCTGCAATTTGATGCGCACTGCGATCTTAGAAAAGCATACGAAGGTTTTGAATATTCTCACGCGTCCATCATGTATAATGCGCTGAAGATTCCTCAAGTAAAAAAACTGGTTCAAGTTGGTATACGCGACTGGTGCCAAGCAGAAAATGATCTCATCAATGCATCGAAAGGAAGAGTGAAAACATTTTTTGATTACCAGTTGAAAGAGCAATCGTACCGCAGCCGCAGTTGGGTTTCTATTTGTTCTGACATTATTCAGGAATTACCCAAACACGTTTACATCAGTTTTGATATTGACGGGCTCGATCCAAAACTTTGTCCGAACACTGGCACTCCGGTTCCCGGCGGATTGGAATTCGGAGAAGCAGTTTTCCTGATGGAGATGATCGCACGTTCAGGAAAAAAGATCATTGGTTTTGATCTGAATGAAGTAGCACCCGGCAAAGACGAATGGAACGGCAATGTTGGTGCACGATTGCTTTACAAGATGTGCAATATTGCAGCAGTGTCGAACGGGCTGGCTAAGTTCAATCAATGAGTAAGGAATTAGTAAATTACCTCTCGGGATTTGTTACTGCAAATCGTTTAAAACGTTTTGACGAAGTGCTGCAGCACCGCACACGCCACTTAACCGTTGTGCTCGAAGATATTTACCAGCCGCACAATGCCGCAGCCGTTTTGCGTTCCTGCGATTGTTTCGGAATTCAGGATGTGCATATTGTGGAGAACCAAAATAAATTTGCTCCGAATCCGGATGTAGAGCTTGGCTCTTTGAAGTGGCTCACCATTCATAAATATAATTCGAAAGACGACCCCTCGACTTCGCTCGGGGTGACAGAACAATGTATTGCTGAGTTAAAAAAGAACGAATATAAAATTGTTGTTACTTCTCCGCACAAGAACGACTGCTCGATTGAAGAACTCGACATTACAAAAAAAACAGCTCTCTTCTTCGGAACAGAAATGCGCGGAGCAACGCCTGTAGCATTTGAACAAGCGGATGCATTTGTAAAAATTCCGATGGTGGGGTTTACCGAGAGTTTGAATATTTCTGTTTCGGCTGCGGTTTCACTTTTTACGCTTTCATCCCGCCTGAAAAAATCCAATATTGACTGGAAATTAAGCGAAGAAGAAGAAGTTGAAATCCGTTTAGCTTGGCTGAGAAATACTATTCAGAAACCGGAATTGCTGGAGCAGGAGTTTTTGGAAAAAAAGAAATAATTTTTATAAATTTATTGTATCTATTAATCTCAATGCCATCCTATTTCAGAACATAAAAGAAGTTTGGTGTAGAATAAATTTCCATTGAATCTTGAATCGCTATTTTTTAATTGCATATAATTTTCGCTGAATCTTAAGATGAATCTTCTGTGAAAGCATTTAACTTTCCAGTCAAAATCAAAACCAATATTTAAAGGTGATGCGTTAGTTAGGGAAAGATGGGATTTTCCAAGTTCAAAAAAACTTGCTCCGATACCTACGAATGGAACAAGACGAAACGTTTTGTTATTTAAACAAGCGTAACCAAAATTCAGATTCATATTTTGTAAATCAGCAGTCGAATCTTGTGTGTAATGGGTGTTATTATAAACAAAAGGAGCATTTATGTGAGTATTGCTTGGTGCTATTGCCTCTATCTTCAAAAAGAAATTTCTATATCCAAAATCAATTCCTAATGCCAAAGCAAAAGAATTTTGGAAATATTTTGATGCATTCCCATTCATATTGTTATAGCTTGCGCCTAATCCTCCATCAAAAGTAAATTTATTTGGTTTTTGGTTTACGCTGTCAGCAGTCACAGTTCCTAATATTTCCCAACAAATTTTTTTAAGTAATAGCGGGTCAATAATTGCATTTTTTATCTGTAATTTTTTATCATAATTTTCAACTGCAATACAAATCTTTTGCAATTGAGGGCATTTAAGAACATTGGTAAATAATTCTCTTTCTGCAACGTAACCTATTTTGTTAGTATGTAGTGGATAGGGTAATCTCCAGTTAATATATTCATTAGAAGATTCTATCGGAGACTCTATATTTGTAAAATTTATTTTTTTCAAACTTTTTATTTCTAAAATTTCTTTCGGCAATTTTGTAAAAGAATTATTTATTAAATCAAGTACTAATAAGCTATTTAGAGTTTCAATTTCTGTAGGTAAAAACCTAATATTATTCAATCTAAGTTCAAGAACTTCAAGAGATTTTAGATTCGATATTTCTTTAGGTAGAGTATCAATGTTACAGAAAGAAAGACTTAATCCTTTTAAGTGATTTAAAGAGCAGAGTTCAACTGGAAAATTTCCAAAATCAACATATAAAAATTGGAGATATTTTAAATTAGTTAGTTGATTTAATTTATTTGTATCAATCCGAATTTTTACGAGTACTGGAAGCGGGTCGCTTTTCTTTTTTCGCAATCTTAGTTTTCCAACAACAAAAACATGCTCAACGCTTTTGAACTTCAATAAATCATTATTGGGAAAAATGGAATCAGTATATAATTCGATTTTGATACATTTTACTTTCTCTACATTTTTTTTCTTTAATGCTTTTTTTAATGTTAAGAATTTAGAGGAGGAGGAGCGCTTATACATTTCCTTTTCCGAATAACTTCTTTGACTAAAGGTACGTGATAATGAAAGAAAAAGGAAGGCAAATAATAGAAGGAAAAAATTTCGACTATTCATTTATTCATGGTATTAAATACTTCCTCTCTTTTCATGCGTAAACCTTTTGCTTGCCCCACGCAGGTTTCATACACATCGCCTGTAATTCCTGCCATGGCTTCTTTTAAAAATTCAGCTACCGAAATTCCCCCGTGCGATTGGGTTTTGTCGTCTCTGCGGTCGTGTCCTAAATTAGTATCTACAGCAGGCGGAGCAATTTCAAAAACTTTTATGGAAGTGCTTTTAAGTTTGTGGCGCAGCGACATGGTCAGCGAATGCATGGCGGCTTTGGTTGCGCAATAAATTCCCATAAAAGCCAACGGAGCAAATGCCAATCCTGACGTGATATTGATAATGGCAGATTCACTTTTTGTTTTCAAAAGCGGAATGAACAACGAACTTAAATGCAGCGGTGCAACAATGTTTGTGCCAATTTCCGCATTTACTCTTTTCATATCCAGCGGCTGAGAAATATCTGTGCCCAACTGTACTCCGGCATTATTTATCAAAACATTTGTTTCGGGATGATTTGCTTTTATCCAGTTAAAAAGTTCTTCGCGTTCTTTTTCAACCGAGACATCGCATTTTCTAATAATCATTTCGGGATGCTCAGCTTTTACTTTGTTGAGCCGATCTTCCCATCGCGCGCAAACGATTATTTTATTTCCGAGACGCAAAAATTCTTCCGCAAATCCCAGTCCGATTCCCGAAGAACCTCCGGTAATTAAAATTGTATTTCCTGTTGTTTTCATATATCAGTTTTGTGCAAATATACGTTCGGTTTTCAATCTTTACTCCTGATAATTTTCATACTACTTTGTTCCACTTTTTCTATTACATTCGCAGTCCAAAACTTAAGAACTTAAACTTTAAAATTTTATATCATGGGAAAAGGAGATATCCGCACACGCAGAGGAAAAATCTGGAGACGCACTTACGGTGTAACCCGTCCTCGCAGATGGAAAACAACAACGCCAGCCATCGTTGCTAAACCACGAAAAGTAAAAGCGTTAAAAGACCTTCCGAAAGTCGTAGCAGAGGAACAAATAAAGAAAATTGTGGTTGAAGCTGTTCAGCCGAAAGTTGTTGAAACGAAAGCGCATATTGCAGAAGTGAATGCACCTGTTGCCGCCGAAGTGCATCAATCTGTTGTTACCGAAACTGCTCCTGCTACTGAAACACACGCAGTTGAAACTGCTCATGCAGAAGTAACATCTGAAACAAAAAAACCTGCAGCGAAGAAAGCTCCGGCAACAAAAAAAGCTCCTACGGCTAAGAAACCTGCAGCAGCGAAAAAAGCTCCGGCAAAGAAAAAGTAAATTATATTTTTCGGAATACGCCCAAGCCGAACAAAGCGAAATCGTATTTCACAGGGTCATTGATATCAAATTCTCTTAAACGACTGGTAAGTTCTTCAACGGACTTCCAGTCGTTTTGTTTTCTGTGCAGTAAACCAAGTTTTCTTGCCACATTTCCTGAATGAACATCGAGCGGACACATCAGTTCGCTCATTTTGATATTATTCCAAATTCCAAAATCTACTCCGCATTTATCTTTTCTCACCATCCATCGCAGAAACATGTTTAACCGTTTTGAAGATGAGTTTGAATCGGGATTGGAAACATGCTTTCCTGTTCGGTGAGGATGGGGAATTGAAAAAAACAGTTGTCTGAAATTTGTAATCGAATTTTTGGCATTACTGCCTGCAAATGCAGCTTCAAGGGATTTATGTTTTCTATAAATGTTCTGCAAAGATTTTATGAAGAATATGCAATCAACACCGTTAAATGTTCTGTGTTTGAAGTTTTTGAATTGAAGCATATCTTTTTTTGTGTGATGAAGGACGAACTCATAAGGCGAAAAATCCATTCGCTTCATCAGTTCGTTTGCATTTTTGATAATAGTCGGACGTTGTCCCCAAGCAATAGTGGCAGAAAAGAATCCTGCAATCTCAATATCTTCTTTTTTGGAAAACTTATGAGGAATGGAAATAGGGTCGGATTCAATAAAATCAGGACGGTTGTAACACGAGTAATTTTCTTCGAGAAAAGAAAAAAGTTCTTTGTCAGTCACAAAAAATTATTTCACCGGATAAAAAACATTGGTCAGCCACTTGGTGGAATCTGCTTCTTTTGACGGATCAGTTACATATTCTTCCACGATCGGTAAAAGTTTTATGAGTGCTTTTTCTTCCATGTAATCTCGCATGGCATTGTGTGCTGCACCAATTCCAAAATACCCTCCTTGGTAAGCAACGTGAAGATTTTTTCGCGCAGGAACAACCAGCGTTTCAAAACCTTTCACTTTTGTTTTTGAATTTCCTTTTACGGGAATTGCGGCAGCTATCACGGTAGATTTGTTCACCGTGTCCCATGTGAAAAATAATCCCGAAGGCGCGCCATCCATTTCTAATTTTTTCTTTGTAATCGCTTCAAACATCGCAGACAAATTCTTTTGATAGAACGCAGAAATCTCACTCCATCCAACTGAGTCCTTTTTAATGATGTAAATTTTTTCAGCAGCATCTTCTTCCTTTACTTCGTATTTGTTTTTTGGTTTTACAGGAATGGATTCAGCAAGTTGTTTGAGATTCGATAATCCTTTTTCAAAATCAGGTCCAAGCATTTTGTCCATGAACAAACCAAAAATCCGTGCAATGGGATTCATTCCCAAGTCGCTTTCCATTATCCAGGTAACTTTTGTCATGCTGTCTTTCTTTGAGAATACAAATTTTCCTCTTGCAACTCCATGTTCCATAAAGTTCATGGCGGTGGAAATGGAATCCTGCGTGCTGGATGTAATGGTCATATCTCCGCTGCCGACTTTGGAATTTGCGCTCGACCATTTGTAACTTGCTCCCGCTCCGGCAGGAATTTGATTGAATTCCATTTTCATGGCGGTATCCATTTTGTACCAGGGCGACCATTTTTTCCAGTTCTTCAGATCATTTACCTGTAAAAAAATCAGTTCGCTTGGCGCTTTCATCACCAGCGAGCGTTCCACGCGCACATGAGCAGGAGATAAAAAGCCAACCGTTGCAGCAATGGCAACTAAAATAATGAGTGTGATTAAAATTACTTTGATGATCTTCATGGGGCGGGTTCTTTTTTGAAAAGCAAAAGTAGAATAATTCTAATGAATTGCTTTCATATCCAGTTTTCTCAACTTAGGTGAAAATTTTGCAGTCAATCCCACAATTCCAATCGTCATGCAGCCCCCAAATATTACCGAGGGAATCAATCCCATCAGTTTTGCCGCGACACCCGATTCAAACGCGCCAATCTCGTTGGAGGAGCCGATAAAAATTCCGTTCACTGCGGCAACTCTTCCGCGCATATCATCGGGCGTTGTAAGCTGAAGAACAATTTGCCGCACCACCACGCTCACATTGTCAAACGCACCGCTGAGCGCAAGGATGAAAAGAGATAAATAAAAATTCTTAGATACCGCAAAACAAATCATGCACACTCCAAACATTGCCACCGCTAAGAGCAAAGTTCTTCCGGCATTTTTTTGCGCAGGAAACCATGCGAGGATTCCCGCCATCACAATGGCGCCAAACGCAGGCGCAGCTCTCAGCAATCCGAATCCTTGACTTCCTACCTGAAGAATATCTGTGGCGAAAATTGGAAGTAGGGCAGTGGCTCCCCCAAACAACACCGCAAACAAATCCAATGAAAGTGCGCCAAAGACAATTTTATTTTGAAAAACGAATCGCATTCCTGCAGATAAACTTCGGAAGAATGGCTCGGTGTAAGATTTTTTTACAACTCCTTTCTTTTTTATCAGCAAAATAAAAATGAGTGAGCAAGAAATAAGCGTAAGCGAAGAACTGTAAGAAAATTTTATCCCGATAAATCCAAGAATTAATCCTGCCATAGCCGGACCAGCCACTGCTGCAATGTGAAAAGTCGTGCTACTCCATGTTGCTGCATTCGGAATCTGTTCGCGAGGAACAATCTGAGGAAGAATGGCAAAATAGGTTGGACCGGTAAAGCCACGTGCAATTCCTGTCATGAAAATAACTCCGTAAATAGGAAGTGCGCCAAAATTTTCAAGCGCGTGTGAATGACCGGATGAAAACCAAAGAAGCAAGCCCGTGGCTGACATAAAAAACAAAGTTGCCAAAAGAATTATTTTTTTTCTGTCGAACATATCGGCAATATGTCCTGCAAACGGAGCTATGCAAATAAAAGGAATTGCTTCCGCCAAGCCGATAAGTCCGAGCGAGAGCGGGTCGTTTGTGAGTTCTTTGACTTGCCAGCCCACGATGGTATATTGCATTTGTGCGCCCAAAATATATGTGAAGCGAGCAAGTAAATAGAAGATAAATTCTTTTTCGCGGAATGCGGAGAAGGGTTTGGACATAGATTAAGCAAAGGTAAAAATGTAAAGATGAGTTGGATTAAGGAATATTTTCCATCCTAAATTTTGCATTAAGGAGTACTCAACGCCATCTGCAAAATCTTTCCATTGAAATATTTTTGTCCTGTAGTTGCAAATTGCGCTACAAACTCGGCAGCATCTTTTGCTGTGATGGGAGCTTTAAAGTTTGGAAATGCTTCGGCAAGCATTTCTGTCTGCACCGCACCAAAAGCAATTGAATTGAAAGAAATATTTTTGTCTTTGAATTCTTCGGCTAAACATTCAGTAAGCGTTATCAACGCTCCTTTGCTTGAACTGTAAGCCGAAAGTCCGGAAAACTTAACGCTTCCCTGAATTCCACCCATGCTGGCGATATTGAGCACGTGACCATTTTTCATCAGCGGTAAAATTGCTTGAGTTAATTCAGCAACTGCAAAAACATTAACACTAAATATTTTTTCGAAATCATTGCGGGATATCTCGTCAAATGGTTTCTTGACAAGTGTTGCAGCGTTATTCATCAGAACATCAACAGTTTCAAAATGTTTTTTTATTTGTGGAAGTAAATCTTTTTTGATATTTTCTTTTTCAAAGTCAAAAGAAATAGGAATTATTCCAGTTGGTTTGTTTTTATCTGCACTTCTTGCAATGGAAATAACTTTATGCTCTTTGGAAAGAATCTTCGCTGTTTCATAGCCAATTCCACGACTTGCACCTGTGATAATAATATTCATTGGGAATTTACTCGGTAAGTCCAACCGTGGTGTGCATTTCCGTTTGCTGAACTTTTGAAATAAAAATATCATTCATGCTCGGTAGAATTTCTCTGAAACTCTGAACCTGTACGTAAGGAAGAATTGTGCTCAGCAAATCATTTGGAGTTTTATCGTAAAGAAGTTTCACTGTTGTTTTGCACAATACTCCTTCTTGATGTTTTTCTAAAAGTGCAAAATCCTTAAACAGCGCTTTTGTAAAAGTCATTAAGTCTCCGGTGAATTCAACTTCATACGTATTTGCTTTGTGTTGTTGACGAATATCGCGAACGGAACCATGTAAAATAACTTTTGCTTTATTGATGAGAGCGATGTTGTCGCACAGTTCTTCCACCGAACTCATGTTGTGAGTGGAAAGCAAAATGGTTGTGCCGTTATTTTTCAGGCGAAGAACTTCATTTTTAATGAGCGAAGCATTAATAGGGTCAAAGCCGCTGAATGGTTCGTCAAGGATGAGAACTTTCGGTTCGTGCAGAACAGTTGCTACAAACTGAACTTTTTGCTGCATGCCTTTGGAAAGTTCTTCTGTTTTCTTTTTCCACCATTCCTGCATTTCAAATTTTTCGAACCAAACTTTCAGTTTTTTTGTCGCGTCTCTTTTGCTTAATCCTTTCAGTTGTGCGAGGTAAACGCATTGTTCACCCACTTCCATTTTTTTATAAAGCCCTCTTTCTTCCGGCAGATAACCGATTTGTTCAGTGTGTTTCGGCGAAAGTTTTTCTCCTCCGAAAAAAACCTGTCCGCTGTCAGGAGCGGTGATATGATTAATGATGCGGATGAGCGTTGTTTTTCCTGCTCCATTTGGTCCAAGCAAACCGAAAATGCTTTTCTCGGGAACAGAAATGCTCACATCACCCAGCGCGGTGAAATTGCCGAATTGTTTAAAAATATTTTGTGCGGAAATAATTTCCATAGGGTTAAATCAGTAATGAAGAACAAATATACGAATGAAAAATTAAACTTGATTTTTCAATAGGTCATTCAAAATATTCCTTCATCCTGTCAAAAAAACCTTTGTCTTTTTTATTCGGATGGGGCTTGAAGTTATCAGACTCGCGGAGTTTTTCTAAAATCTTTTTTTCTTCGTGAGATAAATGTTGTGGAGTCCACACGTTAATGCTTATAAGCAAATCACCTTTTCCATAACCATTCACATCAGGAATTCCTTTTCCTTTCAGACGAAGTATTTTCCCCGGCTGAGTACCTGCATCAATTTTAACTTTTGCTTTTCCGTCAAGCGTAGGAACATCAACTGAAGTTCCAATGGCAGCGTCTGCAAAGTTCAAATGTTCTTCGTAAAAAATATTATTCCCTTCGCGTTTGAAGTGAGGATGTTCTGCTTCTTCAATAGCAATAATAAGTTCTCCCGGAATACCACCGCGCGGACCGGCATTTCCTTTTCCGCTCATGGATAATTGCATTCCTTCGGCAACTCCTGCAGGAATATTTATTGTGATAACGTCTTCACCACGAACAATTCCATCACCGTTGCAGGGTTTGCATTTGTCTGCAATCACTTGTCCTTCGCCTCCGCAAGCAGGGCAAGTGGAAGATGTTTGCATGTAACCTAAAATAGTTTGCTGCGTGCGAGTTACTTGTCCTGTTCCTTTGCATGTGGAACAGTTGCTGAATCCGGAACCCTTATTAGCTCCTGAACCGTTGCAATGTGTGCAGGAAATATATTTGTTGACTTTAACTTTTTTCTCAACGCCCGTAGCAATTTCTTCCAACGTAAGTTTTACTTTGATACGAAGATTGGAACCGCGGTTCACTCTTCTTCCGCCTCTTCTTCCGCCACCGCCGCCAAAAAAACTTTCGAACGGATGCTCTCCACCGAATACATCTCCAAAACGTTCGAAGATATCGTTCATGTCGAATCCGCCACCACCAAATCCGCCTCCGGCTGCACTACTTCCTACGCCGGCATGTCCGAATTGGTCGTAGCGTTTTCTTTTTTCAGCATCCCCAAGAACTTCGTATGCTTCAGCGGATTCTTTAAATTTTTCTTCGGCAGCTTTGTTATCAGGATTTCGGTCAGGGTGAAATTCGAGTGCGTTTTTTCGGTACGCTTTTTTTATTTCATCGGGTGATGCACCTTTTGAAACTCCAAGTATTTCGTAAAAATCTCGTTTTGCCATAATTAATTTCCTACAATTACTTTAGCATGACGTATTACTTTTCCGCTAAGCCAATAACCTTTCTCAATTTCTTCCACCACTTTGCCTTTCATATCTTCGGAAGGAGCCGGAATATTTGTAACTGCATCATGCAGTTCAGGGTCAAAAACTTTTCCGGTAGCATTCATTTCTGCCAATCCGCTTTGGGTGAATAGCGTTTTGAATTTGTTGTAGATGAGCTGCTCTCCTTCCTTGATTGTTTTAATATCAGTTGCCTGTGCTGCAGCTTTCATGGCGCGTTCAAAATCATCCATAACAGGAATCAATAGTTTTAAAATATCTTCTCCGGCATATTTTAGCAGGTCCAATCTTTCTTTCGAAACTCTCTTTCTGTAATTGTCGAAATCCGCATAAAGCCGTAGATATTTATCGTTAAGCTCAGCAAGTTTTTCTTCCGGAGTTTTTTCTTCTACAGGTGAAACAACGGGTGCTTCAGTTTTTGTTTCATCAGAAGTTTTTTGAACTTGTTCTTCCGGTTCTTTATTTTCTTTCTTGCTCATAATCAAATTTTCATTGTAATGGCAATAAACCTGCCATTTCGGAACGGCAAATATAATAAAGCCAAAGTGTCTTGGTGTGTCAGAAAAAATAAAAAAGACAGTCGGTTTGTCCTTTTACTTCATAAGCTTTTGCAATTCCTCATCGAGCACTGGTCCGCGAAGACCTTTTCCAACGATGATGCCATTTCCGTCAATTAACCAGTTGGTAGGAATAGAATTTACTTGATACAATCTTGCTGCAGCACTGTTCCACCATTGCAAATCGCTTACATGATTTGTCCAATAAAGATTATCTTGTTTGATTGCGCCAATCCATCTTTCTTTTTGATTGTCGAGCGACACGCTGTAAATTTCAAAACCCTTTGCATCTTTAAATTTTGAATCCTTAAATTTATTGTAAGCTGCAACCACATTCGGGTTTTCCATTCTGCACGGTCCGCACCACGATGCCCAAAAATCTATCAGAACTATTTTCCCTTTGAGAGAAGAAAGCGCAATGAACTTTCCATCTGGATTTGGAAATTTTAATTCTGGAGCTTTATCGCCAATATTCAATCCTACTTTTGGTTCATCAAGAAACGAAAAATGAAAAATGGAAATTAAAACTAAAGCTGAAAGAGAAATTATTTTTTTCATAGATGGGTTTTTCTTTATTGTTATTATTTTCTTACAATTTCCGCGCCAATTTTATTCAGACGCTTGTCAATTTGCTGGTAACCTCGGTCAATTTGTTCAATATTGTGAATGGTACTTTTTCCTTCGGCAGACATTGCAGCTATGAGAAGCGCTACTCCGGCACGAATATCAGGTGATGTCATTGAAATTCCACGCAAAGGATATTGGCGATTCAATCCGATGACAGTTGCGCGGTGCGGGTCGCATAAAATAATTTGCGCGCCCATATCAATTAATTTATCCAAGAAAAATAATCTGCTCTCAAACATTTTCTGGTGAATGAGAACTGTTCCTTTCGCCTGAGTAGCGGTAACAAGAATAACACTCAGCAAGTCGGGAGTAAGCCCGGGCCAGATAGCATCCGCAATAGTAAGAATGGAACCATCAATGTAAGTATCAATTGCATAATTTTTTTGCGAAGGAATATAAATATCATCGCCTTTTCTTTCCATTTGAATTCCGAGTCGCCCAAAAGTATCCGGGATAATTCCTAAATGTTCGTAGCCAACATTTTTAATAGTGATCTCGGATTGGGTCATCGCGGCAAGGCCGATAAAACTGCCCACTTCGATCATATCAGGCAACATACGGTGATTGCATCCTCCAAGCGAATCAACTCCTTCGATAGAAAGTAAGTTGGAACCGATGCCGGAAATTTTTGCGCCCATGCTCACCAGCATTTTACATAATTGCTGAATGTAAGGTTCGCAGGCAGCGTTATAAATTGTCGTAACTCCTTTGGCAAGCACTGCTGCCATGATAATGTTTGCAGTTCCTGTTACGGATGCTTCATCCAACAACATGTAAGCACCTTTGAGTTTGCTTGAGTCAGCTTTATAAAAACTCGTTTTCTCATCGTAGTCAAATTTTGCTCCGAGTTTTTGAAAACCGATGAAGTGCGTATCTAATCTTCTTCTTCCGATTTTATCTCCCCCCGGTTTTGGAATATATCCTTTTCCGAATCGAGCGAGCAGAGGACCCATGATCATGATGGAACCACGAAGCGCTGCTGCTTTCTTTTTGTATTCGTCCGTGAGAAGGTAATCTACATTTACGTTATTTGCTTGAAAAGTATAAGTCGCTCCGTCAAAATCCCCGCTTACTTGGTTTACCTGAACGCCAATTGATTTTAACAGATCAATAAGTTTGATGACATCAATAATTTCAGGAATGTTTGAGATGGTAATTTTTTCGTGAGTGAGCAGCACCGCGCATAGAATTTGCAGTGCTTCGTTCTTTGCACCCTGAGGAACCAGCTCGCCTTTTAATTTTTTCCCTCCAGTTACTTCAAAACTTGCCATAATCTTCAATTTTTTTATCGTCCTCTTCTTCTGTTATTGTAACGTCCGCCACCGCTATTTCTGTCTCTGCCGCGATTATCTCTGCCGCCTTCTCGTCTGCGTTCTCCAGCACGGTCGTCGCGATTGTTGATGCCTTTTGTTTTTGCGAGAATATCATACGTGCTGGTCATGCGGAAATTTTCCGGCACTTTTAATTTTCCTTTTGAAAGGTCTTCTAATTCCTGAAGTATCACGCTGTCGCTCACGGTATCTCTGTTCCAGACGAGGTAAGATTTTTTCATCAGGTTAGCAATGGCTTCAATGAAAGCGGTTTTTTCTTCTCCGCTTTTCATATCCGATGCTTTTTCAATCAATCGTTCCACCGCTTTTCCGTAATGCTTGAATTTCATTTTTGCCGCAGGATATTTTACTCGCTCGGGTTTTGTAGTAAGAATTTCTTTCGAAGGAACAGGATAGGGAGAATCAACATCTAATTTGAAATTTGAAATGATAAAAAGATGGTCCCAAAGTTTGTGGCGGAAATCGGTGATGTCGCGAAGCATTGGATTCAGTCGTCCCATAATTGCGATAATGGAGTTTGCAATATTATTTCGCTCCTCTTTATTTTTTATTGTACAGGCATATTCTATGAGCTTCTGAATGTTTCTTCCGTATTCAGGAATAATCAACTTCGGCATCTGCGTGTTGTATTCCATTTGCACTTTTTTCATATTTCAAATTATGGATTGAGGATTTACTTTCATGCATTACCTGAGCGTTCGTAATTCGTTTAATTCGTAATTAATAGTAGTGTCGCAAAAGTAGGGTAATTATTTTAATGGACAAAGAATCGTTTAGGCAACAATTTCCAGTTTTGCAAACTTCAATAAAAGTTGTTTTTGTCCGGCTTCGCCAAAATCCACCGTTGCTTTTGAATTCGGAAATTGCCCTTCCAAGTTCAATACTTTTCCGTTTCCGAAACGTTCGTGCGAAACGGTCATCCCCACCTGCAAAGTTCTCAAATGTTCCTGTGATTCGCTTGCTGGTTTGTATTGCGCGACAGTTGCATTGATTAATTTCTTGGGAGTTGCTACTGTTTGATTTCTGAATGCTGGTTTTTGGATACTGGTTTTTGGTTTATTACCATATCTAATTACAGGCAAGTCATCATAAGTTGGGTCAATCACATTTTCTCCTCTTGAATTATTTTGTGACAACTTCCCTCCCAATTCGAGGTATTGCGAATCAATTTCTTCAATGAAACGACTTGGTTCGGTGTTGATGAGCGAGCCACGATGAAAGCGTGTAGCTGCAAAAGTAAGCGTAGATTTTTTTTCTGCGCGAGTGAGAGCAACATAAAATAATCTTCTTTCTTCTTCTAAATCATCCCTCGAATTCATGCTGAACGAATTCGGAAAAAGATTTTCTTCCAATCCCACAACGAACACATGCGCAAACTCCAATCCTTTTGCCTGGTGGATGGTCATTAATGAAACATGATTGCTGTCTGCCGGGTCTTCTTTTTTATCATTATCCGTGAGTAATGCAATGTCAGACATAAAAACATCCAATGTCTTTGCTTTTATTTCAACTTCTCCATTTCTTTCTTGTTTTGTTTCTTCAATTGGAGTTTCGGAAATTATTTCAGCCTGTGAAGCAACTTTATCCAAGTCATCAGGAATCTCAATTGCTTTGAATTCATCTTCGCCAACAGAAAATTCTTTTAACGCGCCAAGAAGTTCTTCAATATTTTCATAGCGGGAAACTCCTTCGGGACTTTTATCGTTGTAAAGGTCTTTCTGAATTCCGGTTTTACTTGCAATGTGATTTCCAAGATCGTACGCATTATTTTTTTGCAACATGGCAGAAAAACTTTTTAACATTGTAACGAAATCAGATATCTTACTCCGTGCTCCAGAGTTCATCTCGACATTAAAGTCATTCAGATTTTCCATCACCATGAACATGCTGATGTTGTGATCATTTGCAGCGACAATAATTTTATCAATCGTTGTTTGTCCGATTCCGCGCGTTGGATAATTGATAACGCGTTTCATCGCTTCTTCATCGTGATTATTTATTGTGAGGCGGAAGTAAGCGAGCAAATCTTTTATTTCTTTTCTCTGGTAAAATGAAAGCCCACCATAAATCCGGTAAGCGATATTTCTTTTTCTCAGAGCTTCTTCCATCGCGCGTGATTGTGCATTGGTGCGATAGAGAATTGCAAAATTTTTCGGATGCATCTGGTGTTGCATCATATCTTCAAAAATCATCTGCGCCACTTTTGCTCCTTCTTCGTTATCGGTGAGCGCGCGTACTACTTTTATTTTGTCGCCTTCATCATTATCAGTCCAGATAAGTTTTTGTATCTGATTTTTATTTTTTAAGATCAAACTGTTTGCCGCATTCACAATGTTTTTTGTTGAGCGGTAATTTTGCTCCAGCTTGAAAGTTCGGGTATCCGGATAATCAGTTTTGAAATTGAGAATGTTCTCAATGTTCGCACCGCGGAAAGCGTAAATGCTCTGCGCATCATCGCCCACTACGCAGATGTTTTCAAAACGTGCAGCTAATTGCTTAATGATTGTGTACTGAGCAAAATTCGTATCCTGATACTCATCTACCAAAATATATTTGAACTTGTTCTGATATTTGTAAAGCACTTCAGGATGATCGCGGAGTAAAAGACTTGTATTATAAAGGATGTCGTCAAAATCCATTGCGCCCGCTTTGAAACAACGCTTGCAATAAGTTTCAAATATTTCTCCGAAGTGTAATCGTCCTGAAGATCGGTCGCTTTCTACATAAGAAGAATTGTGCTGATATATTTCAAATGACAACAGCATTGTTTTCATTTGAGAAATCCGAGCAAGCAGCATGGAGGGTTTGTACACTTTCTCATCCAGCTGCATTTGCTTTACAATATCTTTCACCAGATTTTTTGAATCTGCCGTATCGTAAATCGTGAAGTTGGCAGGATAATTTAATTTATCGTGTTCAAAGCGGAGAATGCGGGCAAACACCGAGTGAAAAGTTCCCATCCATAAATTGCGTGCTTCGTTATCGCCAACAAGATTGGTTATCTTTTCCTTCATCGAACGCGCTGCTTTGTTCGTAAAAGTGAGCGCCAGAATATTGAATGCATCCACCTCTTTATTCATCAGGTGAGCAATTCGATACGTCAGTACACGCGTTTTACCCGAGCCAGCGCCTGCCACGATCATCACAGGTCCTTCAGTGCAGAGAACTGCATCGCGCTGGGAAGAATTTAATTCGTCTAAATAATTTTTCATATCAACAACTTGTCATTTCGATGGCGCAATACGCGCTAGAGAAATCTCATTATTTACAATGAGATTTCGGTTTGAGGAGATTCCTCACTGCGTTCGGAATGACAAAAGGAACGCAAAGATAATTCATTTCAGCAGCGAAAAATAATTTGTTGAAAAGTTGTGGCGAAAAATAATTGCTTATACTTATCGGCTAAGCTCAATCACTTGATTTTTTTACTCGTCGCCCTCATTGCATTTTCAATAAATGCATAAAGCAGATTACTTCGGGGCATATTTATCAAAAGGGAAATATGAATGCTAATGGTATTGAAGGATTTCCCTGAAAATAAAAATTAGCTTTCGGTGTAACATTCATCTTTGTTTGTATTCTTGCCATTCATGTAATTGATAGTAACGTATCCAGTTACATAACTATTTTAAGTGTAAATTCAGTAAAGATTCTATACATCGAAGGTCTTATCATACTTCATAGCTAACAGCATTATCTCACAATCATTATTTTACTATGAACCATTTTTGTTCCCGATACAATGGAAAGAGTATAATATCCAACCGGAAGATTTGCAACATTAACTTGAATATTATCCGAGTTAACTTTTTCTTTATACACTTCTCTGCCTGTAATATCGGTAATAGAAAAATCTCCTTTCAAGGATTGGCTTAATGAAACCGTTATGTTGCTATTCGCAGGGTTAGGAAAAATAGCATTTACAGAAATAGAATTTTCTTGAATGCCAGTCAAAGAATTTAAGACAATTAGATTTTGTATCAAGCCCGAAGTAGTTATTCTATAAGTGGAATCAGTTGTAGAACTACTACAACCATTAGCATCTGTAATAGTTAAAGATATGGCATAATGACCGGCAACAGCGTAATTGTGTGTAGGAGTTGGTAGAGTAGAAGTATTTCCATCGCCGAAATTCCATAAATAAGTAAATGGTGCTGTGCCAGTTATTGTAGGTTGCAAATACCATAATAATGGATTTGCGCTATCCTTTGTCATTATTAAACTTACGCTTGAACCATACACAATGGCAGATACAGCAGTTGTACTTTGGCATCCGCTGTCTGACGTAATTGTCATTATTACAGTATATGACCCCGGCGAAGTAAATGCATGTGAAGGATTTTGTATGTTGGAAATATTAGCAGATGAACTTGGGTCGCCAAAATTCCAAGACCATCCTGTGATGCTTCCATATGGTACAAAAGACAAATCAGAGAAAGAAGTCTGATTATTAAAACACACTGTATCCGAAACAAAATTTGGAATCGGCAACGGATTGACGAATATAGAATCACGTATAGAATCCTTACATCCAAAATTATTTGTAACCAAAAGTGCTACAGTATAACTTCCATAGCCAGGATAAGTGTGCTGCGGATTTTGCAAAGTAGAAGTATTGCCATCCCCAAAATTCCAAACCCAACTGGTAATGACACCAGTTTGTGTTGTAGATAAATCAGAAAACGTAGTTGGGTTGTTAAGGCAAACATTATTGCTTGAATAGTTTGCAGAAAGATTACAACTGTTTATAAAAAATCCACCTGAAAGCACCAATTGCCCATCAATGTCATCACTCGTACTCACGTCGTAACTACCCGAAATGGCATTTGTAGGAATTGTGAAGTTGGCACTGATCGCTGTGTCGCTGAGTACAGTTACATTATTTGGATAAATTAATGTGGAGGTTCCCTGATTGAACCATACATTAGCAGTGGAGGTGCCCTGACTGAAATTGGTGTACTGTCCGGTTACGGTTACGGTAAGCGTTTGCCCTGTAATTGCAGAAGAAGGAGCCACTGAAACAATTACGGGAGGATTTGGATTTGGGTTAAGTAAAAACCCAATGGGAACAATCATCTGACCATCAATCGAATTCAAAACATTTACATCATAACTTCCGGAAGGAATAGTATTTGGAAAAATAAATCCAGCAATTAGAAGTCCGCTGTTAGTGATCGTAACGCTATTAGGATATACAAGAGTGGAACTTCCCTGGCTAAACCATACGTTGGTGGTAGATGTACCCTGACCGAAACTTGTACTTTGACCGCTGATAGAAACTGAAAGTGTTTGTCCTAAATTTCCGCTGGCAGGATTCACATTGCTTATGCTTTGCGCGCAAGAAATACTTGCAGCACCAAGAGATAAACAGGAAAATAATAAAAATAATCTGTAGAGTTTAGTCATTCATTATTATTTAAGAAGAACCGAATATTTATTTTTTAATTTGCTTGCTTCTACTGTATCTTTCTCCATTATTTCAGAGACATAAATTAAATCCAGGATCAATTGTTTTTCTAAAGAAATATTATTTTCGATTGACTTAAAATAAATTTTATTTATCCATTCCTGTGTGTTTAGTATTCCGTCAAGCCGATTCTTCGTGTCTTCATCAGCTGTATCATGCATCGTCTTGAATCCCGATGAGAGTACAATATTAAGGAAATGATTGTATTTCTCCAAGACTTTTTCATGATTTATTTTTCTGAGTTCCAAATACGCCTTTTTACCATTTCCTGAATTATAATAAGAAGCACACAAATTATAACGCGCTTCGTCAAAAGTCGGGGAAAGATCAACGGCTTTTTGAAAATATTCTATTGCTTCGTTGTGATTTCCAGCCATTTCGTAACAAGTGCCAAGATTATTTAGAACGTGTACATGATAAGGATTATAAAAAAAAGCCTGTTTAAAATCATATAATGCATCTTGCATATTATTTAGATTGAAATTTGCCAACCCTCTATACCATCTTAATGGCGTGCTGACCGGATCAATGTGATAGAAGAATGATTCGGCAAGATCAATTTCATGTATCATAGTTTTCCAATCGGAATTCTGTCTTGCGTTAAATGCTTTTGCAAGATGTTTTTCAGAACGCAGACGCATAGTACTCATTAAGAGAGAAAACAATCCGACAAAAAAGATAAGCAGCAAAATTGAAAAAGAGAAATTGCTATTTATGGTTTTATTCTGAATAGGAAATAGCCTTCTTTTATATATCAGAACCGATGCGATGGTAAAGGACATAAAAAGCAAATGCTCGGCTCTTTCTTTCGGAAAACTAAAAAGCGAAAAAACACAGTAACCCGTGAAGCCAAAAAATACGAGATAAAAAAATGTGCGTTCATCACTGATTTGGGTATGCAGTATTATTTTGACAATGTTGTAATACACAACAGCCAATATTGAAAGATATAAGAAGAAAGAAAAAATTCCTTGCTCAGTGAGAATCCAGATAAAATCATTATGCGGGCGCTGATAAAAAGTAGTTGTATCTTCCGAGACTAAACCGTTGCTGCCGTATTTCAGTATTTCTATTTGCCAGTTTCCCATACCAGCACCGAAAAAAGGATGCTCTCTAAAAATATTCAAAGAATTTTTCCATAAAATGACCCTTTCTTTTGTTGAGCCATATTTAAAATTGAAAATATTGCTAACCTGTTTTACGAAAGTGTTTTCTTTATCATAATGCGTATATAAAGCTATGCTAAGTAGAACTACTCCGATTAAAACAACAACAGTAAAAAGAACTCTTCTGTTAATCCTGATTGTTTTTTTGCGAACACAGTAAAACAAATAAAGCATCAATAGCGCAAATAAGCTGAATGCAAAAGCGATCCAAACTGCTCGTGTCATCAGTATCACAATAAACGCCACGGGAAAAAATGCACAGATTAGTCCTGCCCACCGCCATAAATTCTTTAATGAAAAAAAACAATAAAGTGAAAAAGGAAGCATTACAAATAGCATCTCAGAAAATATATTTTTATGTGCAAATGTGGTTTTGATGTCATACAGTGTATGGTGGGTGATGTCTGTTTTTGATGAAAGCAACACAAACTGATAAACCCCATAAGAAATTAAAACGAAAGAAAGGGTAGTAATACTTTTTGATAAATCAATAATAAAATTGTTTTGCTTATTGTAAACTGCTGTCAAAAGAAAAACAAAACAGGGAAGAATTAGAACTTTCATCCATTCAAACATACTATCGCCGGACGCAAAAGGAGAAATGATGCAGCCCGGTAACGATATTGCAGCGTACAATACAAAAAGAATAAAAATATTGTCGTTTGGGAAAAACGGAGTATTGTTTCGTTTTAATAAAAAAAAAGAAAAAACGCAAAGTGATAGGAGGTATAATGACAGCGCTAAAAAGCGGATATGAATGTTCGCATCAATTGTCGAATCGGTATGCAGAATAGGAATGATTAATATTGGAATCCAAATGAACAGGAGGAAACTGGATTGTATTTTCAGAATTCTTTTCATGTAAACCGAATGCAAAAGTACACAACCTTCCTAACACCTAGGGAATAGCCACAAAAATGAGTAGTTTGTAAAAATATATAGTGGTTCTTGAGTTTAGCTCTCCCAGTTGAAAGAATTTGAACCTAATCCATTTTTATATAATCATTGAATGAATTTAGGTTCCAGACGCGGAGGTAATTGGATTCAATCCTTTTTTGAGCTGCTATTTTTATGATTCATATAATCGATAGTAACCGATCCGGTTACGCATCTACGCGTGTGAATTCTAAATGAATTGAGAGTGCGAACGTGGGATGTAAAATAAATATCTTCATAAATTGAAAACTACTCTTTTATAATTGCAAATTTGTTGAAAACAGTTTTATCGGCAGTTTGCATTTTAACGATATAGATACCATTTGCTAAATTGGGATTCTCGAATATAATTTCCTGTGTTCCTCCCGATGTAATGCCATTAAACAATATTTGCAATTCCTCACCTTGTATACTTAACAAACTGATCTTTACCTTTTCAACTTTGAGTGTAGTGAATTTTACTGTGGCAGTAGTTGATACAATGGTTGGATAAATCAGAATGTTATTATTCTGTTGGTTTGCCATATTAGAAACAGAGGTAAATATAACAGGCGTAGAAGGGTATTGAATTGTATTTGCAACCATTGGAGCGGTGTAATTTGATTTTACATACACCCGTTGATTGGTATTAGCAGCATTAGTATTTTTAATATAAATGGTATAGAACCCAATATTCGGTGGCATGTAAGTTAATTGCAATGTGCCTGTATCGGCAACCGTTTGCAATAACACACCTGAATGATCTCTTAATTCTAACGTAACATTATTACCGGAACTTGTAGGATACAAATTAAGCGTGATCAGTTTATTTGCATCGCTGAATATTTCTCCCACATATCTGTAAGCAGTGCTGGCAGCAGGCAATTCACCTCCTTGCTGCAAACTGTTTGGATGCGAGTCGCCAAGGTCTTGCGCCATTTCCCACTCTTGCGTAACACTGTTTATTGGTGAATTCATTGCAATGGCAGAATTTGCTTTACCCCAAATGCAATATCCTTTTCGTGTGTTGCTACCGTTGCATGGAGGAACATTAATGTTTGCCATTCCATTTGCGTCGGTATAAATATCGGCTGTGTTTGCACCTGAATAATCATGCAGCTGAACATTAGGACCAAAATCGGTTTGCACTAACGCATTTTGCCAGGTTGTCCAATTATCGGTTATGCCGATGATGGCGTAGCTGTTTTCGGGTCCGGCATTATAACCTCGCTCAATAATTAATAGATCGGGTGCTTGCCAGCGAACCTTATAAGTTCCCTTTTTAAATTGCAGTTGCTGATGACAGGCAATAATATTTGCAATGTCAGTATTCACGGGCAGATCGGTGGTGCTGGTTGGTAAATGCGAATATCGTTTACCGGTGCTTTCAACATTGAACAAGTCTTCAAAAAAAACTTGTGGCGCACCATCAACTGCAAAAGCAATGGCATACGCTGCAGAAAGTCTCCCGTCAGCAGCATCAATGTGTCCGCCAATTTCATTTCCAGTATCCCATCCTGTAATATTGCCCGATGTATCTTTTATCGGGCGGTAGGTGTCGTGATTATTTACAAAAGGAACTGTTCGGTATCTGTTGCTTTGCTGCGCACCGGGTATGTTGCTTAGATCGTAATTTCCATTACCGCTCACCATATTTTTTATTTCCTGACGTAAACTAAAATCAAAAGTGCCTATCATATTTTCAGTGCCGCTATTACTCGTATTCACTGAATTGATCCAGCTATCCATTTCACTGGCAGAACCGATGTATTCTCCTACTGCAAATAGTTGTTGTCCTCCATTTGCCCAACCTGCATTGTATTTTGCATTCCATAAAATATCCTGAATGGTATATTGAGGATAATTTTTTCCTGCATCAAACCGAAACCCATCCACACCTGTTTGTTTTTTTTGCCACACCAACCAGTGCCTTGCATTTGCCCTCATATAAACTGAATCCTGAACCGGATTATACAACGCATTAGAACTGCCGCCATAAGCAGAATTTTCATAGCTAATGTCAGGACCAAACATTACCTGGTCAATAACAGTAGTATTAAAATGATTGTTGTATTGATTCGGATAAAAGTTTGTCCAGTTAGCGCTCCAGCGTCCTTGCCTGCTGGTATAATCATTAAAAGATTCATCTGTTGCAGGTGTAGCGTAACAAGTATATCTGAAGTTCTTATATTTTGAAGTTGTATTATCATCCAATGCATTAGGGTCTTGACCACCTGCACCTGTAGATGAACCGGCAGCATCCATGTGATTGAGAACAATGTCGTCTATTACTTCAATTCCATTTGCATGCATAACAGCAATGAGACGCAACAGTTCGTCTTTATTTCCCACTCGTGTCCCTGTGTTTCCCTTTTGATATTTATCTCCCAGATCATAATGATCGAACGGAGCATATCCATCACTACTTGATGCACCGTTTTTAATAAAGGGCGGAATCCATACTGCATCAATACCCATTTGCTTTAAGCGCGGAGCCAAATCAGCCAGGTAATTACTCCAGCCATCAGGATAATTATTGTTCCAGTAATCCCACCAAAAACATTCTAATACCACTTTGCCATTCCAAACAGTTGTTGTTTGAGAATTAACAGTATTGAAGAACAATGAAGATAGAAGTACTATTAAAAATATTTTTTTCATGTATTTAATTTAAAATTGGGTAAAAGAAAATGATGAAGCAAATGTAAAAGAGTTATCCTCAAAACCAGAGTGCGTTGAAAAGTATTTTGTTGCCCTCACCCTGCACCCTCTCCCACAGGAGAGGGAAATGCACTTCCTTCTCCCGCTGGGAGAAGGATTGAGGATGAGGGCATAAAGTATTTGCCGGTCAATCTAATTTCCCCGCTGGTGCGTGTTTACGGTGAAAAAGGAAAATACTAACTTCATCCCGTGAAAGCGATCTTCTTCCTCCTCCTTCTGGCACTTAGCGCTTCGATGGTGCATGGGCAGGCAAAGAAAAAATTCTCCAAGCCGGATTCCTTGAAACTGAATTACTGTAACTGCGATTCCCTGTACAAGAGCTTTCCCGCCAAGCAACCTTCAAAAGCCAATGCACCTGAATTTGACGGCAACGGATGGAACAAACTATACACCTTTCAGAACCAGATCGGGCAATGCGGGTATTTTGAAAAATACTACTTCCTTTTCGGTCTGCGCTATATTTATGATGCGGATGAAAAGATCATCCGTATAGACAAATATTTTAACGGAAGAAAAGCGGGAACCTGCGATGTAGGAAAGAAGTAAGCACAAGTTAGCGCGCGTAATGAATTCCATAACGACAAAAGCAAATATCACTTTTTCCAACTTTTACTCTTTAAACGGCTCAAATGAACAGAAGAGATATTAAGATAGGAAGCAATGTAATGTTGTGGCACTCTGGAAAGCAAACTGGGAAATAGTTGATTCATTTCGTTATATCTTTCTAAAGGCTTTTTTG
>PLUL01000050.1 GCA_003164895.1 Bacteroidota bacterium
CAAAGCCCAAAAACTAACGCTGAAAAATCTTAAGCAAAAGCTTCTGAATGAAATACTTGGATAATATTATTGCATATCGCAATATGCGATAATTATTTTTATATATTTGCATATCAATAATATAACAGATAATATCGCATATCGCAATATACGATATTTAGATATAGTATGAGACAAATTCAATACACGATGAAAGCTCAGGATATTGTAATCCTACTCAAGATTATTGCCTATGGTGATGAATCATGGAGGCAAACTTCCTTGGCAGAATCATTAAACATGAGCCAATCAGAAATCAGTCAGTCATTGCTCCGTTCAAAATTTGCAGGGCTATTAGATGGAAGCGGAAAAAAAGTAATGCGTTTAGCATTGATGGATTTTTTGCAATATGGTTTGACTTATGTATTTCCGCAAAAACCCGGTGCGGTGGTAAGAGGCATACCCACTTCGCATTCTGCCCCTCCGCTCAAGAAAGAAATTTTAAGTGACGAAGATTATGTATGGCCATCAGCAAATGGAAAAGTTCGTGGACATAGTATTGTGCCTTTGTATCCATCGGTGGTAGAAGCCGCGCAGAAAGATTCTAAACTTTATGAATTACTCGCGCTGACAGATGCTTTGCGTGTGGGAAGAGCAAGGGAAAGAAATATTGCTGTACAGGAATTAAAAAAACGTATTCTGAATGGAGAACAAAACCATTAACATAAAATTAGTTGCAGAGGTGGCAAACGCCTTGAAGGAACTTCTGCCGCAAATGGTATTTGTGGGTGGTGCTACCATCAGTCTGTATACGGATGATATATCCGCGGATGATATTCGTCCCACCGGAGATATTGATATGGCAATTCAATTAAGCGGGTTTGCGGAGTGGGCTAAAATACAAGAACGGCTGTCGCAACTTGGTTTTAATCCTTATCCGGAAGGACATGCCATTTGCAGCTACCTGTATAAAAAAATTTCGGTAGATATTATGCCTGCCGAAGATGGTCCAATAGGCAAGTCGAATAGCTGGTATAAACCGGGCTTTGATTATCTAAAAAAGGTTACGATTGAAAATGAAGAAATAAAAATATTATCCGCGCCTTATTTTCTCGCTACTAAGTTTGAAGCTTTTCGTGACAGAGGCAGTGATTACCGCACAAGTCATGATTTTGAGGACATCATTTATGTGATTGATAACAGAACAACTATCGTTGAGGAAATTCTTGCCGCTGATGATACCGTGAAATCGTATCTTAAAAATGAATTATCAAAAATAATTTCAAACCAGTATTCAGAAGAAATCATCAAAGCTCATATTCACCCGCTCATAGTAGCCGAACGCTACCCTCAGGTAATGGAAAAAATAAAAAATATTTTATCATAAAAAATGTCGTTTAACGAATTAAATACCGTAGAGCATTTTGTCATTCATCATTTAACTGGTGTTAACCTGAATAATGTTCATGGTAATTCGGTTGTTCAAGAACCGATTCCAGATTATGACACAGTGAAGTGGAAATATTTGCAGAGTGATTTGCTTAAGCGCGAAATTCAGGACGTGCTGCTGGAAAAAGAATTGAAAGAAGCACTTTGCAGATTGAATCCGGATATTGCTTCACAGCCAGAGAGAGCAGAAGAAGTGATTCATAAACTTCGCGCCATACTTATCACAGTTGGCAATGTGGGTTTAGTTCGTGCCAACGAAGAATTTGCCAAATGGTTGAGAGGAGAAGTTTCTTTGCCTTTCGGAAAAAATAATAATCACGTTCCCATTCGTTTATTTGATTTTGAAACGCTCAAAAATAATTCGTTTGTCCTTGCCAATCAGTTAAAAATACGCACACGCGAAACAAAAATTCCTGATTTGGTTTTTTATGTGAATGGTATTCCACTCGTAATTGGCGAAGCAAAAACTCCTGTGATGCCAGCAGTAAGCTGGCTTGATGGCGGGCATGATATTCATGTGATTTATGAAAATTCTGTCCCTCAGTTATTTGTTCCGAATGTTTTTTCATTCGCCACCGAAGGAAAAGAATTATTTATTGGTGCTGTGCGAACTCCGCTTGAGTTTTGGGCTCCCTGGCGTTTGGAAAGTGACAAGGACGAACTGCTGAAATTTGCGGGACTGAATGATGTTGCAAAACAGCTAACGCATTTGCTGAAACCAAGCATGCTGCTCGATATTTTACAGTACTATACCATCTACGCTACCAACAGCAAAAAGAAAAAGATAAAAGTTGTTTGCCGTTATCAGCAATACGAAGGAGCAAATATGATTGTTGAACGCGTGCGCGAAGGAAAAATTAAAAAGGGATTGATTTGGCATTTTCAAGGATCGGGTAAATCTTTGCTCATGCTGTTTGCCGCACAAAAACTTCGCAGACAGGATGATTTAGAAAACCCAACTATTTTAATAATTGTTGACCGCATTGATTTAGATACGCAAATCACTGCCACATTTAATTCGGCAGAAGTTTCAAATCTTATTACCACCGATTAAGTTTTAGAAGCGTACTGTAACGGCAAAAGAAAAAGCAAAACTTGTTACCTTGTGAAATTTTAAATGAGTACTAATGAAAATCCAATTTTCTCTCTTGCAGCCGATGCAGTGAATTTCACAGGATGTAATATTTTTCTGACAGGAAAAGCAGGCACCGGAAAGACAACGTTTCTGAAATACATCAGAGAGCATTCTCACAAGAATACGGTTGTGGTTGCTCCCACCGGAGTTGCAGCAATCAACGCAGGAGGTGTTACCATGCACTCCTTTTTTCAGCTTCCTTTCATTCCTTTTCTGCCCGACAAAAATTATATGGAAGGCAGTATCGAATCTGTTGACCGCTACTCATTGATAAAAAATATTCGTTTTAACAGGAATAAAATCGATTTACTGCGAGAACTGGAACTGCTTATCATAGACGAAGTAAGTATGCTGCGTGCCGATCTGCTCGATGCAATAGATGAGATATTGCGCCACTTCAGAGAAAAAAGAAGAGTCCCGTTCGGAGGAGTGCAGGTGCTGTTCATCGGAGATTTATTCCAACTACCGCCAGTCGTTTCCGATAACGAGTGGACGATGATGAAGGAACAATATCAAAGTCCGTTCTTTTTCAGCGCCAAGGTGCTCGAACAAAACCCACCGCTTCATATTGAATTAAAAAAAATATACCGCCAAAGTGACGAAAAGTTTATTAGTCTACTCAACAACATCCGTAACAACGAAATCACGGATGAAGATTTTAATTTGCTCGGTGAACGCTTCAAATCTGCATCAACTGAACCGAAACGCGATTGTATCACGCTTACGACTCACAATTATATGGCGGATGAGATCAACCAGAGGGAATTAAAAAAATTAAAAGGCAGGACGTTTCAGTTTGAAGGCATGTTGAGCGGAAACTTTTCGGAGAAAGCACTTCCGACCGAACTGAAATTAGAACTGAAAGAAGGCGCTCAGGTGATGTTTGTGAAAAATGATTCAAGTCCTGAAAAAAGATATTTCAATGGGAAACTTGCTACGATAAAAAGAATTAATGCGGATGAGATTTTGGTAACACTCTCTGAAAGCAACCATGAACTTCTTATTGAAAAAGAAAAATGGAAAAGTGTGCGTTACTCTCTGAATAAAGAAAGCGGTAAAGTGGAAGAAGAAGAACTTGGAAGTTTTACACAGTATCCCATTCGTCTGGCATGGGCAATAACCATTCACAAGAGTCAAGGGCTTACGTTCGACAATGCGGTAATAGATGCAGGGCAGAGTTTTGCTGCCGGACAGGTTTATGTGGCACTTAGCAGATGTCGCACGCTTGATGGATTACAGCTATTATCGAAAATTACTCCCGACAGTGTCAAGAACGATGAACGCATCATTGCCTTTGCGAAAAATGAAAACCGTGAAGATGAAATCAAAAATATAGTCAGGGATGAAAAACCAAAATATACTGCCAGTCAGTTTATTAAAACATTTGACTGGAAAAAAATAACTGATGAATTGGAACTTTTTCTTGAGGAAACAGAATCGAAAAAATTTAACGGAAAGGTGCTGGCATTAAGCACGGCTAACAATATGCTCATTCGTGCAAGAGAACAATTGGAGGTAGCAAAGAAGTTCACTATAGAGTTGGAAAAAAGATTTGCCGAAATCCCTGTCAAACAAGACTGGCTGAAAGAAAAAGTTGTTGGCGCTAAAAAATATTTTTCTGGAAAAATTAAAGAAGAATTAATTGAACCACTGAACATACTGCAATCTCAACTGAAAGGAAAAACCAAAGTTCGGAAGTATGCCAGTCAGGTGAATGATTTAGAAAACATGCTATGGAAAAAGATTAACGAGGTTCAGCTTGCATCATTCGGAGAACTGACTTTTGAAGTTGAAAAGATTGAACGCAGAGATAATGCAGTTCAGATTTTGGCAAAAGAAAACAAAACAAAACCGGAAAAAGGCAGCAGCAAATCCGAATCTCTTGCTTTTTATAAGCAAGGAATGAATACAATTGAGATTGCCAAACAACGGGACATGTCCGTAACTACCATAGAAAGCCATCTCGCAGCATTTATTGATAGCGGTGAAGTAAATATTTTTGATTTTGTAAATGAGAAAGAACTGGAACAAGTCAAGTCCGCCATTATTAAAATTGGCGATGAGCGATTAACACCCCTTAAAACAGAACTCGGAGATTCCTTTACCTACGGGAAGATCAGAATGGCAGTCGCCTATTTAAAGAAGGTGACTATTTAAAAGCACATTGATTGTTTCAATCTCTTACCCAAAAGAAAATAGAACGCTAAGACCGTCATCACATATGACTGCGCTTGTGCTTATACAAATATGTATTTGCTTCGATTTCTATTTCGTCTATGGTCTTTACTTTACCTTTCTCAAGTTAATATTGTTAAGTTTATATTATTCTGCGCATTGATAATAATTTTAAATGCGTTTTTTATCGTGAGTTATTTTTTAGATTAAATTTGTTTTGCCTTTTTGTAACCCCCCATTTACAAAATAATATTTTATTTATTTCGTTAATACTGCTATGGAAACAAGCATAAGTATTATTGATAAAAGGGGTTCAAAAGTGAGCACGGAAGCCAACGTGCGCTTACTCTGGACGGCAATACTCATAGGCGAAACGGTTAATTCCTCCTGCGAACCGACTATACCTCTTTATATTGCTTTGGATTATGATACGTTTCCTGAAAAGGCAAAATTTCCTATTTACCTCGACATGCTTAAGAATAATCCTCAAACCACTGAGGAGGTAGTACAAAAGGTCCAGGAATATTATTCCAAAATTGTTCATTCACGACACATGAGAGGAAAAAATAAGGAACATATTGTTTTGGTAATGAAGGGGGAAAAATGGCTCAATGCTTGTTTTTAGGATTACAAGTCATATATGACAAACGTCTGCGTTATTCAGAAAACAGCGCCGCTTCTTCCGCTTACAACCACTGCCACACAGAATTGGGACAAGCCGCTACTTGCATGGAATTTTCCCGATGAGGGCGATGTAGATAAATCCCTCTCACGAATTAAAACAATAACAGATGCAATAGTATTTCACGAATGGTCATCCATTTATGATTCAGCCATAAAGGAGTATTTCACATCGGTTGATTTGAGTAATTGTAAAAACAAAAACGATGTGAATTTCATTTCAGATTTTTTATTTGAAATTCCGGAACCGCTTTCCTTGAACACCTCGCAAATCACTCTCATAAGAAATGATTTCAGCAAAACATCGTGGAAATTATTTGTTGAAATAGCAAGCCTGAATGAAGAATTAAAAAATATTTCATTCACGAAAGATAATTTTGAAAAGATTGCTTCCGTCTATAATGAAAAGATCGCATTATTCAAACCTGCGCTTCAAAAAACGGTGGATGAAAATCCCTGTTTTCAAGAATTAAAAAATGATACTAAGAACAGAAAGGTTTATAAAATTCATACAGGCATAAGTTCATTCAACACAATTCTTGGTTTTTATGAGAAACTTGGAATAATTGATGCGAACAATGTTGTATATATTCGGGAAGACATGGCGTCAAGAGTGGATATAAACAACTCACGATTATTTTTATTTCTTGAAACATCGGATAATTAATATTAAAGGAATGAGTAAACAGTTTGAACATATCGAAGCAAATGAATACCGTGGATTCTCCAGCGTGGAATCAAGCGATGTTATCGGTTTGATGCATCTTGCTGAATCAAGCAGTGTGAAATTTATTTTCAGAAAAGGCGCAAAGGATAAGGAATCTGCACCGGAAGAATTTTTCTTTCATGTTGGCAATGTGGTTTACAGAATAAAAGCAGAAGGTTTTATTTTGCTACACGATTATTACAATGCAGCGGAGAAAAAATTTCCAACTGCACAGGAATATTATGATGCAAAGAACAAAGGATTTGATTCATACGAGGAATTCAAGCATAGTAAAACCGCTGGTGGTGCAGGGAAAGAAACTTTTGATGAGGCGAAATCCGCAGGATATGTAAGGGGCTTTGACTTTTTCATTAAGAAATATGACAAATACAAATCCAACAAGCACACTTCCATTATTAATACAGATATAGATTCTCCTTTGAAACTTTATGAGTATGCAAAACTCAAAGGATTTCAGAACTATAATTCTTTTGAAAAATCGTATGATGCAGGCTATCCTGAAATGACCATTTACAACGAAGCAACTACAAAAGGATTCAAAAGTGCCGATGATTATTTTGATGCCGTGAATAAGGGATTCAGTATTCCGTCAGAATATGAATCTGCAAAAGAAAAATTGATTTATTCAAAAAAGGAATACGATGATTACATTTTTTTGAAAGCCGGAAATTTCCGAAACATAGGATTTGATGAGTTTCAGCTCTTGCAATTACTGAAAGGGTTCGAGAATGGAAAAAAACTTACACTAAAAGAACTGCGCGAAAATCTTAATGCAGAACAGGAGAAATACAAACGCACTTTTAACGGAAGCGAAATAAAAATTCTTCCTATGTGGTATGCTCAAAAAATCAGCAACGATGAGCAACTGCATAATTTCCTCTGCAACAACGATGAGATTAAAAAATTAGGCACATACAATCAAAAGGACAGAACATTTGAAATTTTTATTAAAAGCAAAACCAAAGTGTATGTGGATGCCAGCAACGTGGCGCATAATACAAGCAGTTCCAAAACTGTTCTCTATAAAAATATCCGATTGGTTTTACAGGAACTTGCCGTGTGGAAATTTACTGACATTGTAGTTATAGCAGATGCTTCGCTCAAGCACAAGGCAAAAGATAATGACGAATTGAATAAAATTAAAAAACTTGCAGAATATCACGAATCTCCATCTCACACCAGCGCGGATAAATTTTTACTTGAACTCATACATCACGACAAGTGCATAATTGTAAGCAACGATACATTCAGCGATTGGCAGAAAAAAGATTATTGGGTTCGGTGCAATATTGATAAAATCCGAGTTCCATTCCTGATTAAAGATGAAAGGGTAGTTTTTCATGGGATTGAGAAGCATAGTGTGCAACCCTGATGAATTATCAATTTCATGCCTTTATTCAAATATTTAACTCAATGTTTTTATAATTTATTTTCTTTTATTTCTTTAGTTAATTGGGTTATTGAATTGTTTAAAATATTTTCATTCAATATAAGTTCCCATTCCCAAACTAATTCCGGTTTTGTAACGACATCAAATGGCTTGACTGAAGATTACAGGGGAAATTTATTCAAACGCCTTCGACATTCTGTCTTGTTCAGATTTTGAAATTCCCAATGATGTGGCGGCGACTCTCCATTTACCGACAGATTTTTTTATTTCATCAATAATTTTTGTTGCTTGTTTTTTATTCACGCGAAAATATTCCACTACCTCGATTGCTAAATCCATATCCAACGAGTTATCCTTATCGGAAATATTCAAGCATAATCCGGTTCCGTATTCATTTGGGTTTATATCGTAAGCAGGTGATAATTTCCATCCGCTATCAGTTAAAAGAAATCCATGATTCCTTAAATGATCATCCGTATTTTTAACACAGATACTAAATACAATTCTTCTCCACAGTTCTTCCAAGTCACTATCAATACTGTCCTGCGTTCCGTTCTTTATAATGAATTCTACTATTTCAAGATAACTTGCACCGCTTTCATGATTTGTACCGTCCGTATATCCGAGCAGCGTCATGGCAGAAGCGAAATGGATTCTCTCTCGCTTCGCTGTCCGGTCAAATCTCTTTGTAAGGTAAGTGTGGTACTTTTTGCTGAACTTAACCACCGTTCCTTCTGCAATATCCAATCCTGCTCTTTGTGCTAACTTATTTACTACCATTTCCCATGCGCCTATATCCTTGTCGTCATTTTTACTTGGAAACTTTGCAATCCACAGATCATTCTTGGGATATAATACACTTGCTTTGGGTCTTCCACCTCCTAAAGATGAACCCGGTGCAATCAGCATATTCACCCATTTCAGATATTCAGCATCATCCATATTATCTTCTTCAAACTTTAAACTTGCCTGTTCCAGTTCTCTAAGCGATGTCCATGGCGGTGCTGCCATGCTTTTGTTGTCATTTAAAAAAGACCCCTTTTCATCTTCTTTAAATCTTAGTGCGCCCATTCTGTGTTCGTCATACACACCCAACAGGAAGTCAGATTGAAGCAATGTTTTTGGCTTGCGCTTCTCTTGACGAGCAAGTGCTGCTTCTCTTCTTTCCATCAGTATCTTTCCCCATCTGTCTGGGCATGAATCCAAAAATATTCCAAAGTTTATTTTTTCTTCCTTTACATACTGCGGTCCGGAAAAGAATAGCAGATCGGGATCAATCGTATGTGAAAAGCCGGATTTCAGCCAAGTAGTATCATACTCAAATGAAAACATTTCTTTTCCCTTTTCGCGGGTGACATGCAGATTTCCCATCAGTGCTGGATTTACTAATCCTTTCCAGTGGGCGTAAACCAATATTCTCTTTTGTATTTTATTTTGTGTCATATCCTCCCTCCTATCTATTTTTTTTAGGCGCTCTTTTTCTCAAGTCAGAATCTTGAATCTTCCTTCCTAACACATCATCTGCTGCTATTTTTAAAATGTCTTTTTCAAGTCCCAGTGCAAGAAGTGCCAGCAAACAATTTCCAATGGCAACGCCTGATAATCCGTTTTCAATATTCCACAAAGTTTTTCTGCTGATGCCGGCTCTTTCTGCCACCTGATCTGCGCTAAGTTTTCTGCGCAACCGGGCTTTCTTAATGTTGTCTCCGAGTTCTATCAGAAGTTTTTCAGTGGATGGCAGTAGTTTATGTTTTCTTGTTTCCATTATATAATGTATACTATTATATGCAAATATAGTAATAATGTATATAATAATACCATTTATTGTAATAAAAAATGCATCTTCTCCATACTCTTATCTTGCAATCATAGTAAGTAAAAACTAATATTATTTCTTATATCTGATTCCTTATTGAAAATTTTCTCTAAAGATATTCCGAAATCCCCTGTCAGATCACGGATAGTAAAAGATTCAATAATTTGATTTTTAAAAGTTTTGTAGAATAAACAATGACAAGTTTAAAATAAAACAGCTACACACTAACGATAAACACATCTATTTCACATATCGCTCGTTATCTCTTCCTTTGAATTGTAAATAAACACTAACCATAAAAAATAAAAACCATGAAAACATTAATCCACAAAGCAGCATTACTCGCGATAGCAAGTATGCTATACATTTCCAACAGCAACGCACAAAGAAATAATGCGTCATTTAGTAACATCCAAATCTTTTCATATCCTAGTAATGATGCGAAAGAGAATAGTGTAACGCCTGACACAAAAGCGAACTTCTTCGAGTTGGGTATAGAAATTCTTAACGACGATGGCAATGCAATTAATGCTACAGTAAAAGTATTTCAAAATGACAGTTTAATTGCTATGCTAAATAGTGGTGTGCAACGCAACATGAACCTGCAATTCGAAAAGAATCAACACTATATGATACAAGTTCAAAAATCCGGATATGTAACAAAATCAATTGTTGTTTCCACGGTTCTTGATAAAGAAAATGAAAATGCTTTCATTTCACAATATGTTCACCAAACCTCCATATCATTAAGCAAAAAAAATACTGCTTCATATACTGAAAAAACTCCGGTAGGAGTTATATGCTATAATTCCAGAGAAGATAATTTTGTGGGAATGCCAATTCTACCTCAAATGATAACTCAAGAAAAAGCATTAGCCCAAGTTACTCACAAGTAAACTGAAAAAAAGTAAATTCTATAGGATCCCGGAATTGGAGTGATGCACGCAAGGCAACGCGATCATTATATAATAATAAATAAACAATTTTACGCTAAAATATTAAAACTCATTTGAAATAGAATACACGAATATTGTTTTTTTCCCATTACATCACAGAGAGTGTCAACTTTTCATGTCTTGTAAGTTTTTATAAAATAAATACATAAGCAGTTATTCAATTGTTATTTTTGAAAAAAATAAATACATGCAAACTATGAGCCAAGAAATTTACAAAGAATTAACCACTGATTACGATATTCTACACAAAACGTTTGGAGAAACTTATTATATTTTACCGAAACTCGCCAGCAATAAAAAGATTTTATCAGTAACACAAAAACAACAACTTAGTAATTTAATCTCCGAAAGAAATCATTTTGATATTGTGGATTTTTTAGACAGTATTAGGAATTGATTTCTACGTAAACTTATTAATACTCTATTTTTTTTATTGCCTGAAAAATAATTTCTGCAACGTCCAACCAATAATCATCACCAGCAAACAACCAATAACATTTAGCCACAAGAATGCCATGAGATTTGCATTCCACGCAAAAAGGATAAATGCTTCGGTAATAATTGCAGCATAGAAAACAGCTTTGCCTTTTACCTTTTTCATGTAAAATGCAACCAGAAAAATTCCAAGGATGATTCCATAGAAAAGCGAACCTAAAATATTTACAGCTTCAATTAGGTTTCCAAGTTTGCTGACGTAAATAGCAACTATTACGCAAAAGAGTCCCCAAAAAATTGTTGCCAAGCGCGACATGAAAAGATAAATGAAGTCTCCTCCATCCTTATTATAAATTCGTTTGTAAAAATCAATCACGGTGGTTGATGCTAGCGAATTCAATCCGCTTGCTGTTGCTCCCATGGATGCAAGAAAAATAATTGCAATAAGTAAACCAATTAATCCCTTTGGCAGATATTGCGTAACGAAACTCAAAAAAATATAATTGGTATCGTTGGTATCAGCTTTGGGATTATTTTTTATCATCAGATCTGTAACTTTTTTGTGAATGATTTGGCTTTTCTGGTTTGCTTCCAAAACATCGGCTCGGGCTGTGTTCACGGCTTGCACGTTGTCACTATGCAATGCATTCACCAACTGATTTATCCGTTGTTGCTTATATTGATTTGCTTCCTGAAAATCCAATTCCAGTTTGTGGAATTCATCCTGATGCGAACTATTTTCTATTCGTTGAACTTCAGCTTTATTAAAAAAAACGGGCGGCTGATGAAATTGATAAAATGAAAATACCAAAGTGCCTATAATAAGAATTAAAAACTGCATCGGAATTTTAATCAGTCCGTTAAAAATGAGTCCGAGACGGCTTTGCGTAACATTTTTTCCTGCAAGAAATCGTCCCACTTGTGATTGATCCGTTCCGAAATAAGAAAGCTGAAGAAAAAAACCACCAATAATCCCTGACCAAATGTTATAGCGGTTATTTAAATCAAATTTAGTATCAATCGCATTTAGTTTTCCCATCTTACCCGCAATGTGCAATGCATCGATGAATCCAATATTATCCGGCAGCATGTGAACGACCATGAAAGCTGCAATGAACAAGCCGGAAAAAATAATTCCCATTTGAAACAGTTGTGTATATGAAACGGCTTTCGTGCCGCCATATACTGTGTACATAATTACGATTGCTCCTGTTAAAAGAGTCGTGTAAGTAATATCTATATTCAGAATAGTTGACAAGATAATTGAAGGAGCATAAATCGTCAAACCGGTTGATAAACCTCTCTGCAATAAAAATAAAAATGCAGTAAGCAATCGGGTTCTGAGATCAAAACGTTTTTCAAGAAATTCGTAAGCGGTAAATACATTTAACTTTTGAAACATCGGAATAAATGTGACACATATCACGATCATTGCCAACGGTAAACCAAAATAGAATTGCACAAAGCGTATTCCATCAGTGTATGCAAGACCCGGTTCTGAAATAAATGTGATCGCGCTCGCCTGTGTTGCCACAACCGAAAGTCCGACATGATACCAGGGCAATTGTTTATCTGCCAATAAGAATCCTTCAATATTCTTTGCTCCGCGACTTTTCCATAATCCGTAGCTTACAATTGAAAGCAATGTTATTGCAAGTACGCACCAATCAATTCCACTCATTCAAAATGTTTTGTAAAAAGATAAAAGGATATTATTAAAACTACGAGTACAACAACCAGAAGAACATATAGGTTATTCCAACTTTTTCCTATGGGAGGTTTTTCATCGCTCATTTGTTCTGCGGAAGACTTAACAAATTTACCAACAAACGATAAGCACCCGGAACTCCGGCAGGAAGTTCGCGAAAGAAAACCAATCCGGTGTAAACAAAATTTCCTTTGCCGTATTTTGCAACGATCAAACTTCCTTCATTTGGTTTTTCATTCGGGTCGTTCATAGACAAAAGCGTTTCGTAATTTTTGTCAATATCAGAAGCAAAATAAATTCCACGCTCCTGAATCCATCCGTCAAAATCTTTTGCAGTAATGATATTGGGATAAGTAAACGCAGAATGAGTTGGCTTGAGAATTCGCACTTCCGCATTTTCATTTGTAACTCTTTCTCTGCTGATCGTAAATGGATAAGGACCAATTTTAGAAATCACCGAACTAATAAAGTTATTGGTATTGTATTGCACGATCAGGTTGCCGCCATTATTTACATACTCCATTAACTTATTGTAAAATACTTGCAAGCGTTTATTTGTGTTGTATGCTCGCACGCCTGTGATAATCGCATTGTACTTTGACAGGTTTTCAGTCGCAAGTAATTCATTTGTCAAAACGGTAACTGGATAACCAACATCTTTTAAGCAAGTTGGTATTTCATCGCCAGCACCCGGAATGTAACCAATGTTTGTTCCGGCTTTTTTCAGATCAATAGTTATTAAACGCGATTCTGCATTGCTAAGAATAAATTGAAAGGGAATATGCTCGTATTCTATCCGCTGAATACTTTTTGAATAATTCTTTCCATCAATTTTAACTGAAGCTTCAAGTTTTCCATCCGTGCAGTTTTTTCCTTCATTCAATGTTGCCTCCAGAACAATCTCATCTCCTTTGTTGTTTAAATTAAATTCGTTTTTCTTCATTTCAAAATTCCATCCCTGCGGAACAGTTATCTGCAACGATCCTTGCACCTTATCTGCATTTGCTTTTACAACAAACTGAATTATTTTCTTATCAGTTCCACTGAAAACATAAACCTTTTCAGAAATATTTACTGTTGCAGGAGGAAGAATTTCAAACGGACGATAAATTTCACCTTTTACAGGATCAACATATTTATAAACCAAACCGCGTTCCACTTGAAGTTTCAAACCAGCTACGTCAACAAAGAAAACAATTTTAGTTGCCGGATCATTTTCGGGTTTCCCAATTTGCAATGGATCTTTTATCGAGAACGAACCCGAATTATGTTTCTCATTCAGCCAGTAAGGATTTGAAAAAGAAATGTCGGGAGATAATTTTTCAATATGTTTAAAAGAAACTAATTCATTTGTCTTTAAAGAAAGATTGGTTGTTGAATCACTTTGCGAGAGGTAATTTATTTTCTCGAGTTTCGCATCGCAATTATTTCTTTTTATGATTTGTATATTTATAACTACCGAATTTCCGGGAATTCCAATATAATCTGCCGCGTAGGATTCCATCCACAATCCTGAACAGGCAAGAAGTAATGTTTCAGCATCTTTTAGTTTTTGTTTTTTCCAGTAGCTTACGTCAGCATCTTTGTCATCTAATTGTTGCAATTGTTTATATACTTCAGCAAGAGCAGGAACAATTAATTCGGGAGAACGAGGATTAAATTTTTTTATGCATTCTTCAATCGGGCTTTCCATTTTCGACATTGCCGGATAGCGCATCCAACTCTGATCAATTCCTTCGAACAAACCTTTTTTAACAGAATCGCCTTTCAGAAATTTAAAATATTCAATAGCAGCTCCTCTTGACTTTGCAGATCCGAAACCTTGGCTTTTATGATTGGAACGACTTTCAGCAGCAAGTTCTCCATAACTTTTTCCCAATAAAGAATTGTAAATGCCAACATCCACCTGCAATTGATCGGGACTTGTTGTATTCGTGCTGCCAAAATTAAATGTGTTCCAGAAAATCCGTTTCGCCTGCCAAACCTGAACATATTTTAATTGATTGGGAAAACGTTTTGGATCGGCAGCAGCGCTGAAAGCTTCCACCGTAAGAATTGCCGATGCTGTATGATGTCCGTGCCCACCTTCGCCAGTGGTTGGAAATCTACAAATGATAACATCCGGTTTGAATTTTCGAATCGTCCACACCACATCCGCAAGAATGCTGTCTTTGTTCCAGAATGAAAAAGTTTCTTCCGGATTTTTAGAAAATCCAAAGTCATTGGCTCTAGTGAAAAATTGTTCTGCACCATCAATTCTCCTCGCTGCCAAAAGTTCTTGCGTTCTAATCAATCCAAGTTCGTCTCCTTGTTCTTTGCCGATCAGATTTTGTCCGCCATCGCCGCGCGTAATAGAAAGATAACCCGTTCTTAATTTTTTTTCTTTGGCAAGATAAGCAAGCAAGCGAGTATTCTCGTCATCGGGATGAGCGGCAATATATAATACCGAACCAACGGTGTTCAGTTTTTCCAATCCCAAAAGAATTTCAGACGAACTTAACTGCGGAGATGTTTGGGCTTTTAGATTTTGAACTAATAAAACCCAAAATAGAAAAATAAAAATACGTTTCATGATTTTAGAATAAAGTAGTTATAGATACTTAGATTACACAGATTTTAGAAAGATTACACCGATTACGTTATTGCTTTTCATCGGTGTAATCTGTATTTGTCTTTTTGTAAATCGGAGTAATCTCAGTATAATTCTCTGTTGAAGGTATAGAATTCATCAATTCAAACGTTGTTCATTCTTTGATTATTTTTTCTAAAAATACATCAATTTCATTTTAGAAGTTATACCTCTTAATATTTATTGAAAAACATTAAGAATCCTGATAAATATCATGTGTGCTTTTTCGTCAAGAATTATTTTTACGCCTGTTTTTAAAAACAATAAACACAAACAATTAAAAGACCCACTATGAAAAACATTATTAAATGGTTTCACATTCTGATGAATTTTAAAATGTTCACGCCCGAAGAGCAAGTGCCTTTTAGCACTAATGTTCACGACCAATTAACAGTTGATCCCGATGTTTCGGTAGGTAGTTCGCCTGTTACAATGGCAATCTATTCCGGTCAAATTGCCGATGTAGCCGACATACTTAGTAAACGAAAAGGCAGTTCATCACAAACACTAACTGTAGATGAACACCGCAAAGTAAATTTGCTGGTAAATTCAACCCAAAGCATTGCGCAATTTATTTAAATTACTGTTAATGGAAAATTCCCTGGCGATGAAGGCACCATCACCAAAGTAGTTAACCGTTTAGGTTTTCAGATAAGGACACAGGGAAAACACGGAAAGCAAATTTTAGAAATTAAAGATACCGCACAAGGCAGTGTAACCATCACTGCACCTTCGGCAGGACTGGGCGCAACTTATCACTGGCGATGCAGTTCGGATGGAAAAACATGGACACTACTCAGAGCCACCCATGTATCAGCTATTGTTATTACTGGGTTGGTAAGCGGAGCAAGAGCTTATTTTGAATCGGCGGTGAGTATGCCTGCCCCAAAAGGACAAAAACCCATTGTTCAGATGAACAACGATGAATTGGAATGGAGCGATCCTATTTCGGAAGTAATACCATAAAAAATGGTTTAATGATTAATGACTATTGATTATTCAAAATTAAATTTGCAATAATCAATAGTCAATTTTCAATTATTAATTCAAAATGCGATACGTTGTATTGATTACACAACATTCAAGATTGATTATGTGATATGATGAGTAGATCATGCGTGATGAT
>PLUL01000018.1 GCA_003164895.1 Bacteroidota bacterium
TGCGGAAAAACCCGCGCCTATGCGGTGCTTTACAATCACCTCGATCTGGCAGAGGCAATGAAAATCCGTGCCGATGTTGTTGTGAGAATGAAAGATGCCGATGTTCTTCCCCTTGTTCAGCGCATGAACGGATTGATAACTCCCTGCTTTGCCGATACGCTTTTTGCACCTTACGGAATAAGCGCCACTCAGCTTGGCTCGCTCATGAACGATGCCACCGCGTTTAAAAACTCAATTGGCGTTGCCGATACTTCGTCAAGCACATCTACCATTGCAAACTCAAACATTAACGATCTGTTTAAAAAACTTTCGGGCAATTTGGATATGTTCGATCTGCTCATCCATCATTTTCAAACCTCCAATCCCGATTTTGTAAAAGGATATGGCATTAATGTATCGCTGTCTAACATCGGCATTCACCACACGGGCATACAGGGCGTTGTATCCGATACGGCTCAAAATCCAATTGCGGGCGCTGCCATAAAAATTGTGGGAACCGATAAAACAGTTCAAACAAATTTGAATGGAGAATATTCATTGATAGGAATAAAACCTGCCGATGCACAGATAGAAGTAAGCAAGCAAGGTTATAAAACCAGCACCGCCACGCACCACTTCACCCGCGGACATATAGATACTTTTGATGTAACTCTGTCGGTGTAAATCAATCAGACCTCATCCTAAATCCTTCTCCTTGAGGAGAAGGACTTGTACCTTCCCCTCTCCTCAAGGAGAGGGGAAGGGGTGAGGTTCTTTCACGGCAAATGCTTTTTTATTTCATCAACCACTTCATCTACATTGCCAAATACATCTTCATTTTTAAAACGCAAAACGGTCAGGTCATAATTTTCCATAATTCTGTTGCGCTTTTCATCATGCTCTTTCATTTCCTCTAATTCGTGCACTTCGCCATCAAGTTCCACAACAAGTTTTGCTTGGAGACAATAAAAATCTGCTATGTACCAGGCAATGGGGTGTTGTCTTCTGAATTTGTATCCATTCAGTTTGCTGTTTCTTAATTCATGCCAAAGCTGTTTTTCCGCCTTGGTCATCTCGCGCTTTAATCTTTTAGCTTTTTCAAAAGTTTCTGCCGGTGCATTGTAGGTGAGATTTTCTTTGTGCGATGGCAGTTTGTTTTTCATTGCGGTTATTTATCTTATCCTAAATTACCTCATCCTAAATTTGTACATTCCCCTATCCTCAAGGAGAGAAAAAAAACTCCCTTCTCCTCAAGGAGAAGGGGTGGGGATGAGGTATTTATTACTTCCTGTATTTCTCCGTCATCTCAAACACCTTGCTCAAAATATCTTTCTCTCGGTCGTCAATCTTTTTGTTTCTCCGTTCAAACGCCTTTTGTGCGGTGGCAAACGCATCCTTTGGTATATAGGTGCTGAAACCGCTTGCGCCTCCCCACGAAAAATCGGGGATGAAGTTGCGCGGAAACCCCGCTCCAAAAATATTTGCACTCACTCCCACCACCGTTCCGGTGTTGAACATGGTGTTGATGCCGCATTTGCTGTGATCGCCCATGATGAGCCCGCAAAAAGTTAATCCGGTGCTTTCAAATTTTTCCTGATGGTAGTTCCACAAGCGCACCTGCGCGTAATTGTTCTTCAGGTTGGAGTTGTTGCTGTCCGCGCCAATGTTGCACCATTCGCCAATCACAGAGTTGCCTAAAAATCCATCGTGCGCTTTATTCGAAAACCCGAAGATGACAGAGTTATTCACCTCACCGCCCACTTTTGATTCGTGACCGATGGTGGTGGGTCCATATATCTTTGCGCCCATCTTTAACTGCGAGTGTTCCCCCAGCGAGAATGGTCCGCGCACCAAACAACCTTCCATGATCTCTGCGTCCTTTCCTATGTAAATCGATCCCGCACTTGCATTCAGAATGGAACATTCCACCTTGGCTCCTTTCTCCAGAAAAATATTCTTGGCATTAATCACCTGATTGGTCTTGCTTATCTTCTGAGATTTCTTTCCCGCAGTGAGCAGATTAAAATCATCTTCGATGGCTTTCCCGTTCTTCTGAAAAATATCCCAAAGGTTTTTGATGCAAAGCGAAAATGCTTTGGTTTCTTTTTTGCTTTTGTAAATTGTAAAATCAGTTTCCGAAGAATTAACTGCGATAATGGTTTCTTCGCTCACCAGCGCTTCGCCCGATTTCAGCGCAAGAATATCTTTCACCAGATTCTTATTCGGGCAAACCGAACCGTTGATAAGGATATTTTGTTTGGCAGTAACCAGCGGATATTTTGTGCCGAGATAACTTTCGGTGATGGTAGAAGTTTTTGTCTTCAAATATCTCTCCCATTTTTCTCGGATGGTGAGAATGCCAACTCTGATTTCGCATACTGGACGTGTGAACGTAAGCGGTAAAAGATTTTCGCGTGAGTCGTCAAATAGAATGTAGTTCATGTGTTGAAATTATTTATTAATATGAAACTTCACCAGCTCATCAATGGGTGTTTCAATTATTTTGGTGATGGTAACTCCTTTTTCTTTTGCAACTTCTTTCAAAATATTCCTGAAATAAAAAGCAATGGAGCCGACAAACCCTACGGGAACATATTTGTGGTTTTCGTATTTGCAAATAGTTTTTTCAAAGAATTCCGTCAGGCAATTCTTTACAAGCTCATGCACAAACGGTTCGTCAATATGTTCGCTGATGAACTTTGCAAACGAAGCAAGGAACCGGTTAGGATATTTTTTGTTGTAAACAGAATCGAATATCTTGTCTTTCGTTAAATGAAATTTCTTTTGAAATGTTTTATGCAAATAGGAGGGAAGCTCGTCATTTAAAAATGCTTTAATAAATTCTTTGCCGATGTGCGCTCCGCTTCCTTCATCGCCGAGAATAAAAGTCAGTCCGCCAAGATTTTTGGTGATCTTTTTTCCATCGTAAAAACATGAATTGGAACCTGTGCCGAGTATGCAGGCAATTCCTTTGTGAGTTCCGCACAGCGCACGTGCCGAAGCAAGTATGTCGTGGTTGATAACGATCTTTGCTTTCGGGAAAATCTTTTTAAGTGCTACTTCAAGTATTTTATTTCTCTGCTTACTAGAACATCCTGTTCCATAATAAAATATCTCTGACTTATTACTTGTTACTTGTGACTTAATCTTTTTAGGAATCTTTTTGTTTAGCTCATCTGAAATTTCTTTGCTTGTCCAGAACATCGGACTGAAACCTACGGTGGAGAAAGAATGTATTTTGCCACTCGTATCAATTAATCTCCAGTCTGTTTTTGTGGCACCGCTATCTGCAACTAAAATCATGCGGCAAAAGTAGGGAAAAACTGAACTTACGAAACATTGCGCGATTACACTATGCGATCTTGTAAGTTTTGCCTTCAACAGCAAGTTCTGTATTTTCAAAGATTTGTTTTGCTTCGGTGAGTAATGGTTCCAGTTCCCGGTATCGTGCCGAAAAATGTCCGATGATCAGTTGCTTTGCATTTGCTTTTAGCGCGATGGTTCCCGCTTCCTTTGCCGTGCAATGATAAGTTTCTTTTGCACGTTCTTCCATGTCTGAGGTAAAAGTAGCTTCGTGATAAAGCAGATTTACATTCTTGATCTGTTCAACGTATGATTCATTATATATTGTATCAGAACAATAAGCGTAATCTCTCGGTGAAGGTGAATCATGGGTAAGTTCAGCATTCGGAATTGTTTTTCCTTCCGTTGTCATAAAATCTTTTCCCTCTTTAATTAATGGAATTTCCTGAACAGAAATATTGTATTCTTCAATCTTTTCCTTGATGATACTTTTCATTCTTTGTTTTTCTTTGAATAAAAATCCGCAGCATGGAATCCGATGGTTCATCGGAATGGTTTCAACAGAGAGATGATCATCCTCAAAAATAATTTTTGCTGATTCTGCTTCTATAGCATGAAAAACAATATTGTATTTCAGATGGCTTTTGGAATGATGATGGCTGACTGCAATAATTTCCTCTAAGCCCGGAGGAGAATAAACGTGCAATTCTTTTTCCCTGCCAAGAAGATGCATGGTTCCGAGCAAGCCAGGCAAACCAAGATAATGATCGCCATGCAAATGGCTGATGAAAATATGATCAATGCGCTGAATTTTAATTTTGAACTTACGAAGCTGGATTTGTGCGGCTTCTCCGCAGTCTAATAAAAAAAACCGCTCATGTACATTTAGTACCTGAGCGGTTGGATGTCTTGAGGATGTTGGGGTGGCAGAACTACAACCGAGAATGGTTAGCTCAAACGGCAGCATTATTTGTTGATCACCATTTTGCGTGTAGAAACATTATTGCCGTAAACAAGAGAATAAAAATAAACGCCCGAATCAAAATTCTTGGCATCTAATTGTATTTTGTTCATTCCTTTATTCACTCTCACTTCTGATTGCTGAACAACTGAACCAAGTAAGTTGTAGATTTTTAACTGAGCAGTTCCATTTTCTTCCGTGGTGAAAGAAATTTCTGTTTTGTCGCTAAACGGATTTGGACTGTTTTGCAATAAAACAGCAGCATCCTGAACTTCGTTCACAGCATTTGCAGCGTTAACAATAATTTTGTACCCTTTAACAACTGCAACCTGATTTCCTGCTGTATGAATATAATTATCAGTAGTGAAAAGCAGTTTATGAGTGCCAATATCTGCAGTGGTTGGAGTTCCGGTAATGATTGCGCATCCGATAGAGTTTCCGGGCCAGGTACAATTATTAGGTCTCACAGAAGTATTCCAACATGCATAAGTTAAACTTGTTGGAAGACCAGACACACTTGCCATTACAGTTGAATCCCAATTAAAATGGATGTTCAACGGAGGTCCGCTTGTTGTATCAGTTGGAATAACAATAGTAACTAATTGCGAATAGGGAACGCCCACAGTTGCAGTGGCAAAATTCCCTAACGTGTCAGGCCAAATGCCCCTTTGTGTATTTGTGTTTGTGTAGGTAGATGCAGGAGAACATGCCTGTCCGAAAGAAGATGCTTTTAAGATGAAAATTGAAATTGAAAGCAAGAGTATTTTTTTAGTCATAGATAAAAGGATTAATTTATTATTGTTTGTTTATTTGTTTGTATTTAAAATTTATTCTTCATCACCGCCAACTTTTTCTTTCAGCATATCAACACTGTCCTCAAAATTATCAGCAATATTAAGAATTGAGTCCAACTGTGAAATGGAGATAAGATTTTTTACCGGCTCTTGCAATCCTGTAATAATAAGAGAGCCACCAGCATTTTTACAAAGACGATTTGCCACTAAAATCGCACTAAGTCCGGATGAATCACAATAACGGGTAGCAGCAAGATCAATGATAATATTTTTTACGCCTTCCGAATTAAGGAGAACCAATTCTGTTTTAAGAGCTGGCGCAACAGTTGTATCTAATTTTTCAACACCAGTTTTAACAAGTGTAAACCAATCTTTCTTTTGTATTTTGAAACTCATACTATCAGTTCTTTCAGCAAAGGTATAAAAATAATATTGACAGATGCAAATGAGGGTTCTACTTATTCGACGAAGTGCTGAAAAATTTCGACCAATCTCAATTTTCTTCTTGCCGACCAGCTAGAAGATAGAGAACCGCCATTCGGATCGCAACGCCATTTTCCACCTGTTCGAGAATAATGGATTGCTTACTGTCTGCCACATCTGATGTGATTTCCACTCCGCGATTAATGGGACCTGGGTGCATAATAGTAATTTCTTTTTTCAATGAATCGAGCAAAGCGCGATTCAATCCAAACTGCATAGTGTATTCACGAAGAGATGGAAAATATTTTATGTCTTGTCTTTCAAGTTGAATGCGAAGCATATTGGCTACATCGCACCATTCAAGTGCTTTGCGGAGATTGTTTTCAACTTTTACTCCGAGAGCATTGATATATTTCGGAATCAAAGTTGTTGGCCCGCAAACCATAACTTCGGCTCCAAGTTTCTTGAGACAATAAATATTTGAAATTGCCACGCGCGAATGGAGAATATCGCCAACAATGGCTACTTTTTTTCCTTTCACTTTCCCGAATTTCTGGCGGATGGAGTAGGCATCAAGCAAAGCCTGGGTAGGATGTTCGTGTGTTCCGTCGCCGGCGTTTACAATTTTTGCATTCACATTTTTAGAAAGAAAATGTGCTGCGCCGGGAGCTGGATGGCGCATGACTACCATATCCACTTTCATCGCAAGAATATTATTCACCGTGTCAATCAACGTTTCTCCCTTTTTTACAGATGAACTTGCAGAAGAAAAATTGATAACATCAGCAGACAATCTTTTTTCGGCAAGCTCAAACGAAATTCGTGTGCGTGTGGAACTTTCAAAAAAGAGATTTGCAATGGTGATATCGCGCAGCGAAGGAACTTTTTTTATTGGGCGATTGATAACATCTTTGAAATTATCAGCAGTTTTAAAAATTAATTCAATGTCAGAAGTGGTGATATCTTTTATTCCAAGCAGGTGAGGTGTAGATAGTTTGCTCATAAAGATTTATTTTTCCGTCAAAAGGACAACGCTGTCTTTTCCTTCAGATTCTTTCCATTCAACTTTTACTTTTTCAGATGCAATTGAGTCAACTGTTTTGCCAACATATTTTGCCTGAATAGGAACATTTCTGCTTAATCGTCTGTCAATGAGCACCACAAGTTCAACATCTCTTGGTCTTCCAAGTGCGAGCATGGCATCGAGTGCAGCGCGTACCGTTCGGCCAGAATAAAGCACATCGTCAATCAAGATTACATTTTTATTTTCAATATCGAAACTTACCTGAGTGGAGGATGGAATAAGTTCCTTTTGGCGAAAATCATCTCGGTAAAAAGTTATGTCAAGGTTTCCGCACAGAATTTCTTTCTTCTTTATTACATCAGAAAGTTTTTTATGAATGCGTTGGGCAAGATGAATTCCGCGGGGCTGGATGCCGATGAGAACTGAATTAGAAAAATCGTTGTGAACTTCAATTAACTGATAACAAAGGCGGGTGATGGCGAGGTCTATCTGCGTGCTGTCGAGTAGGAGGCGTTGTTTCATTCCAAGTGTCAAAGATAGAAAGTTTTGTTGATGTGAAAATAAAAAATTGGTGTTGCGGATTTCGTTTTATTAATTTGATGTGGTAGGAATTATTAAATTCGTTCTTTCCAAAACACAAAATGAATTACTACTGCTACTCAAACGGAAAAGTTCTTCGCAAGAACGAAATTAAAGTCGGAATTGTCGATTTGGTAATGCTTCGCGGGTATGGAGTGTTTGATTATTTGAGAACCTATTATGGAAAAACATTTCACATAAATGATTATCTCACACGCTTTGAGCAATCGGCAAAAGGAATGAAATTGAAACTTCCTCTCAAACAAAAAGAAATTATTTCTGTCATCAATCATCTTCTGAAAAAAAATAACGCATCTGAAAAAAAAGATTTTGGAATCCGTCTGCTTCTCACCGGAGGATATTCATTGGATTCATATCTTCCTGCCATTAAACCGAATTTATTTATTCTGATAGAAAATTTACCCCATTATCCTGATTGGTATTCGACAAAAGGAATTAAACTTATGTTGAGCGAACATAAAAGAGAAATGTCTCGCATTAAAACAATTAATTACCTCACTGCAATTCATCTTTCCGATGAAAGGAGAAAATTAAAAGCTCAAGACACGTTGTATTGTTACGATGGAAAAATTTTGGAAACCACAAGAAATAATTTCTTTTTATTTCATGGCAACACATTGGTAACAGCTAAGAATGATGTTCTGCAAGGTATTTCAAGAAAAGCGGTAATTGAGCTTGCTCGAAGAAAATTTAAAGTGGAAGTCAGAGCTATGTTGAAAAAAGAAATAAATTCGTGTTCTGAATGTTTTGTTACCGGAACCACGCGCGGAGTAACTCCAGTCGTTCAAATTGATAATAAAAAAATTGGAAACGGAAAACCCGGTAAGAATACACTAGAATTAATAAAGATGTTTAACGAAATTGTAAATAAAGAATGCAGATGAAAGTTATAAATTACAAGATACAAATTACAAGTTGGATTTTTCTTATTTCCTTATCCCTTATTCCTTATTCCTCTTTTGCTGGCGGTTTTCAGGTGAATCTTCAGGGGCAAAAGCAAACCGGAATGGGACATACAGGAACAGGATTATTGCTTGACGGAAGCTCAATTTTTTTTAATCCGGGTGCAATGTGTTTCATTGATTCCTTGCACATGATTAATGTTGGTGGAAGTTTTATTTTTCCGCGAGTTGAATATCTTGAACCTACGCCCGGAACGTACACTGCACAAATGAATCATAATGTAGATACTCCTTTTTCACTTTACTTCGTATATAAAAGGAAGAAAGAAGACCGCATTAATTTTGGACTTGGAGTTTATACTCCGTTTGGAAGTTTGGAACAATGGCCCAGTGATTGGAAAGGACAATTTCTTCTTCGTCAAATAGATTTGAAAGCTATTTTTATTCAACCTACTGTTTCGTATAAAGTAACCGATAAAATTGGAATTGGTGTCGGTTTGGTTTATTCCATAAATACTTTTTCACTTGAGCAAGGAATTCCGGTTCAGGATGCAAGTGGAAATTATGGACAAGCATCGTTGAGTGGCTCTGCAAATGCTTTTGGTTACAATGCCGGAATTTATTTCAAGCCGAATAATAAATTTTCTGTTGGACTCGATTACCGTTCTTCAGTGAAAGTGAAAATGACAAATGGTACTGCTAATTTTACGGTTCCTTCTGCGCTGAAAGATTCTTTTCCAAATACAACTTTTTCATCCACACTTACTTTGCCGTCAACTACCACACTTGGTTTTGGATATGTTGTCAACGAAAAATTAAAACTTGCGCTGGACATAAATTATGTAGGATGGAGTGTTTACGATACTCTTGCCTTTAACTTCGCGAAAAATACTACGTTACTTAAAAATGTTCATTCTCCTCGTGATTATAAAAATGTTTTTATTTATAGAATAGGTGCGCAATACCAACTAAACCAAAAAGTTTTTGTTCGTTGCGGTGCTTATTTTGATTCGAGTCCTGCTCCAGATGGATACATCACTCCCGAAACTCCCGATGCAAACAAAATTGGAGTTACAGCCGGAGCATCGTGGAGAATTTCTAAAAAGTTTAATATGGATTTTTCTTTTCTGTATATACAAAGTATGAAGCGATTCAATACAAACATTGAAACAAAATTCAGCGGAACATTTCAGGAAAAAGCTGTTGTACCCGGAATCGGAATTGAATATTTATTTTAGATTTTTTTATTACATTTGTATCATCAAATTGAACCCCTAAGTTTATTTGTAAAACAATCAGGTTAATTATCGAATAAAAAATAACAATTTAAAACTATATATATGAATAAATTTCTTCTTACACTCGCATTGCCATTTATTTTTACACCGCTTTTTGCGCAGGTTTATTGTGGCTCAATGCGTTATGACACTGTAGTATATCCTACTGTTAATACAACAAGCAACGTTATTTATGGATGGAATTATGACTTAAATAATGCAATGGATACTTTGAAGATGGATGTTTATCAGCCGGCTGGTGACACAGCTCACAAAAGACCTCTCATTATTTTTGCTCATGGAGGAAGTTTTATCGGAGGAGACAAAACCAATGCTGATGAGGTTGCATTTGCAACCCAATTTGCTCAACGTGGATACATTACTGCAAGTATTAATTATCGTTTAGGAATGGGATTTCCCATCAACAAGACAGCTGCCATGTCTGCAGTATGGCGCGCCGTGCAGGATATGAAAGCAGCAGTACGTTACTTCCGAAAAGATGCACACACAGCAAATCAATACAAGGTAGACACGAATTATGTTTTTATAGGAGGATATTCTGCAGGTGCATTTATAGCCGTACACTATGCTTACTTAAATCATTCATCTGATGTTCCTTCTGCAATTGATACTACTACACTTGGAGGAATGGAGGGAAATAGTGGCAACCCTGGATATTCTACAAAGATAAATGCCATATTAAATTTTGCTGGCGCAGTTGGCGATACTTCATGGATAAGAACGAGTGACGTCCCGATGGTAACTGCGCAGGGAAATAATGATGGTACAGTCCCTTATTGTTCTGCTATGCTTTCAGTTTCAGGTTTTCAGATTATGGTGGTGAATGGTGGTGGAACTATGAATATTCGATGTAAACATATAGGTATGGTTAATCCAATACATACTTATTACGGAGAGGATCATTGTGCGTCTGTTGGTTCTTCTGGTTGTCCTGCTGCTAATATTGATACAACAATTATTATTGCTAGTGATTTTCTTTATAATCAGCTTGGTTGTACTCATCCTGTGTTATATACAAATAATCCAACTTGTACAAGCGGTGCCGGAGTAAATGAAATTGTATTGAATAGCGATAATGTTTCTCTATATCCCAATCCTGCTTCAGAGAATATAAATCTCACGATGAATAAAGTGAAAGGTAATAAATTTTCTGGCGAAATTCATGACATTACGGGAAGAGAAGTTAGTCGATTTAATTTCAGCGATAAAACTTATTTGATAAAACGGAATGGTGTACAATCAGGAATTTATTTTTTGAAGATCACTTCTGATGCAAATGAAGTTTTTGTAACAAAAATATTATTTGCAGAATAAATTTCCTGAAGGATGTATAGAAAAATATTTTTTGTTTTTTTTGTTTTTGCATTTTCCTGCAAACCAAATTTAAAAAATCCTAAGCCGTCTTCAGGCAGCGTAAACCTTTCAAAGTTTGTCGCGATTGGAGGCACTTTTATGGCTGGATATCAGGATTGGTCGCTGAACAAAGCAGGACAAACCTATTCCATTCCTGCACTTCTTTCAACAGAGTTTCAAAAAACTGGAGGAGGAAGTTTAAATCAGCCACTAATGCCTGATAATTTCGGATTGGGATTAGATAGCAAGTATTGGGAAAATGTTTATTTCAAAACGGCAACTTTAAATTTTGCTACTGATTGTAAAGGCGTTTCAAGTTTAATGCCGATTGTAAATTCATTTCCTTATTCATCCGCTTCAACTTATCTTTCCCATCAAGGAGGAGGTTTTCAAAACCTTAGCGTTCCTTATGCGAAAATTTCTGATTACAATAATTCAGCTTTAGGAAATACGGTTTTTTCAGTGAATGCAAATCCTTACTATGCTCGTTTTTCATCAAATCCTGGAACTTCAACCATGCTCAGTGATGCAAAAGCGCAGCAACCAACTTTCTTTGCACTTTGGGCGGGCATGGAAGATATTTATGATTACGCAAGCAATGGAGGATATGGCAAAACAATTCTTTCATCTTCTTTATTCAGCACAAAGTTAGATTCTGTTATACAAAACTTTGGAATAAAAGGCGTAATTGCAAATATTCCTGATCTTGCTTCTTTTCCTTTCTACACAACTATTCCTTATAATGGAATGACAATCTCAAGGCGTCTTAAAGATTCGCTTAATATGCTATACTTTGGTGATTCTTTATATTCTAAAAATAAGGCTTTTCATGTTGGTAATAATGGGTTTATGATTGCAGATCAGCAGGACACTTCTCATCCTATTAATGGGTATCGCCATCTTACAAATAGAGATTATATTTTACTTACAGTTCCGCTGGATTCTATGAAGTGTCATTATTTAGGTGCATTTAGTGTCCTTCCTGATAGATATGTTTTAGATTCTGCTGAAGTGGTGGTTGTGGAGCAAGCAATTGCAAATTACAATACTGTTATTACAGCTAAAGCCCAGCAATATAATCTTGCTTTGGTTGATATGAATTCATATTTTAAAAATGTGTCGAGCGGAATAAAATGGAATGGCGTTAATTTCAACGCGCAATTTGTTAGCGGAGGATTTTTTTCTTTGGATGGTTATTGTCCAAATCAAATAGGATACTCGCTCATTGCAAATGAATTCATCAAAGCGATCAACACAAAATACCAATCATCCATTCCTTGGGTGAATTGCACTGAATGCAGCGGAGTAAAATTTCCGTAATCTGATTTTTTTCGTCAATTATAATAATTCAACAATATGAAAACTAAAATATTTATCGCCATGGGAATTATTTCCTTATTCAGCTTAGCTTTTAAATTAACCGAAAAAACATTTTACGATTTCAAAGTAACAGATATAGAAGGAAAGGAATTTGACATGGCTCAATTGAAAGGAAAAAAAGTAATGATTGTGAATACTGCTTCCAAGTGTGGATTCACGCCTCAGTATAAAGATTTGGAAGCGCTTTACGAAAAATACAAAGACAAAAATTTTGTGATTGTTGGTTTTCCTGCTAATAATTTTTTATCGCAGGAACCTGGAACAAACACAGAGATAAAAGATTTCTGTTCCAAAAACTATGGAGTAACTTTTCCGATGATGTCAAAAATTTCTGTAAAAGGAGATGATACTGCGCCGATTTACAAATGGCTTCAGAATAAATCGGAGAATGGAGTGGATGATGGAACTGTAAAATGGAACTTCCATAAATTTTTGATTGATGAAAACGGACATTGGGTGCGTTCTATCGGGTCAAAAACTTCTCCGATGAGTGATGAGATTACCAAGTGGATTGAAGGAAAGTGATTTGATTTCTCCAAAAAAAGATTACAAAAAAAATGCAAGACTTCATGGTTATGAAATCTTGCATCCGATAAATAATTGAAACGATTACTCGTCAATTATTTTTTAGGTTGTGTTGCAGCTTTTGTTTTTTTTGTGCCTTTCTTACCTTTAGCAGGTTTTGCAGAAGCTGGTGCTGTTGTTGCAGCGGGTTTAGCTGTGGTTGTTTGTTTAGCTGGAGCAGCAGCAGGTGCTGTGGTTCCTGTTTGTGCAAACATAGCAGTTGCGAAGATGAGCGCTACTGCTGTTAACATAATCTTTTTCATAGTTTGAGGGTTTAAATTGTTTGTGTTTGCTAACAAGTGTTACAATTATAGTGCCATGAAACAAATCTGTTGAAAATCGAAAAATCTTGATTATTCAACAATTGCAAAAATGGTAATTACATTTCTGTTTACTTTAGCAATAATTTTCGGCAACAAGATTCATGAAAATAAATTTGCTTCTTAAATTAGTTCTTGTGATTTGTGCTTTTATGATATGCTCGTGTTCTCAAGAAACATTTTCCGGAGCATTACAAACCACTCCGATTAAAGTTGATGCGCGGGTAAACGATTGGGAAATACCGCTGAGATTTTATGATGATAAAACGAAACTAAATTATTCCATCACCAACGATGCAAACAATATTTACTTATGTATGCGAACTGCAGACCCACAGACGCAAACAAAAATCACGCAAGCAGGCATGCAAATATGGATTGACACGACTGGCAGGAAAAATCGCAGCATTGGAATTTCTTTTCCATTACCCACAGGAAAAAAAATGAAGTATGGAGAACAAACCGGATATGATTCGCCAGATTTAGATTGGGTTGACAAAAAGAAAATGTCAAAAATCCGGAATAATTTTGTAGCGGCAAATAAAGAAATGCAAATTATCGGATTTAAAAATTCCGGTGGATTCATTCCATTGCATAGCGATAGTGGAATAAACGCAAGTATGAATTGGGATTCTACTAACACACTCGTTTACGAAATGCAAATTCCTTTCAGCACATTTTATAAAAAAAAATTAACTTCTTCCGACAGCATAAAAATTTTCAACATGGGAATTTTTGTGAATGGAGTTGAGATAATTAGTCCAACCAGCAGAAAAGGAAATGCCGGAGATAATATGATGGGTGGAATGGGAGGAAGCGGAATGAGTAATAATAGAGTGGCGGGAAATAATAATATTAATGGGGCTGGAATGCGCGGAGGTGCAACAGGTGGAGGTGGTTATGGATCTTTTACCAAGACAAAAAGTGTTTGGACACGAGTTAAATTATCAGTACCACGTTAATGCGAAAAAATCATCAAAAAAGAACATTGGGATATTTTTGTTATTCGTATGAATTTTTTTATATATCTTTGTATTAAGAAACCAAAAACAAATTATTCCTCCGCATAGAAAATAGCTCTACTCTCCTTTTTAGTTTTAGTTGATCTTTTTAACATTTTAATTTTTATCGCATAGTAAACCTTTACTTGTTCGTTTAACAATTTTACGTACAAACTCTTGTTTGGAATTCCGGATAATCCGGTTTTACAAAAAAAGATAAAACAGGTTTATTATGCAAACACAGTTTCATTCGCGACAGAAGAATAGTATTCTTATAGCGCGATCAAATCCCAAAAACCTTAACGACCGCGAACTCGTAGATCGTTATATTGATGGTGATGAGTCATGCCTTGAGGTGCTTGTTGAAAGGCATAAGGGACGCATTTTTGGTTTTATTCTAAAACGTGTGCGCGACAAGATGCTGGCGGAAGATATCTTTCAGGAAACGTTTTTTAAAGTGATACGTTCGCTAAAAAGCGGGTTGTATAACGAAGAGGATAAATTTTTGCCTTGGGTGATGCGTATTTCCCGCAACATGATCATTGACCATTTCCGCAGGGCAGGAAGAATTCGAATGGTTAGTTCTGTGAAAAATCAGGACGGAGAACAAACGGATATTTTTAACGTGATAGACGTTGGGGAAAAATTTCATGCAACACATGTTGAAAAAAGGCAAGCTCACCGCCATATCAGAAATCTCATAAAAATGCTTCCAAATGAACAGAGGCAGGTGCTTGTAATGAGAGAATATTTAGATATGAGTTTCAATGAGATATGTAAGTTATATAAAATGAATCTTAATACTGCTTTGGGCAGAATGCGCTACGCAATAATTAACCTGAAAAAAATGGCAGCGCAAGGAAATCTTAGTTATTAACAGGGACTCTTTTATTGTTAGATAAAATATTTTAGTTCATGCAATAATATTTTTGGATGTTCGTTATTCGGTTATACTAATCAGAAACTTATTAGTAAAACAATGAAACAACTAACTCTAAAAACTTTTGCATGGCAAAAAACTCTACTCACATTTCTTGTACTTCTTTCGATTCTCATAAAGAGAAAAACATGAAAGAAAAATCTGAACAAGGCGAAGTGCCAAGTTCATCGGTAATTCAAAACATCTTAAACTTTTCCAAAGTGCTCAGGGTGAAAAAATCCCATGAGGTTGGCATTGTTGAATTTATGCTGAATTAATTTCTTTGGATAGAAATAGTTTAAGGCAAGATGAAATTCGGATTATGAATTATTCCGAATACATTTCCCCATGGGTCTTTTACGGAGGCAATTGTAATTCCTCCGCCCACATCCGTTGGCTTTTCAAAAGAAGACGCGCCGGCATCAAGCAGTTTTTCGTAAACGCCTTTCACATCATCAATGCCCCAATAAGCATTTACGCTTTCTGATTTTTCTTTAGATGGATTTTCATCCGGCTGCAATCCGAGTTCATATCCGCCCACATTGAAACCTACATAAAAAGATTCATCAAAGTAGGGCTTGATGTTCAAAATAGTACTATACCATTCTTTCGCTTTATTAATATCTCTGACTTTATAAATGGCAGTTCTTAATCCTAAAAAATCTTTTTTCATTTTGTTGATGATTGGCTAATTATTTGCAAATATGATGAAAGATTTTAAATCTAACTTTGCGAAATAAATTAAACAATATGAAAGAAAAATTAATTGCTTTTGAACGACTCCTCACCGTGATGGATGAGTTGCGAGAAAAATGTCCTTGGGATAAAAAACAGACGATGGAATCCATCCGTCATTTAACCATCGAAGAAACGTATGAATTGTCTGATGCCATTCTTGAAAAAGATTCGGAAAATTTGAAGGCGAGCATGGATAAAATAAAAAAAGAGCTGGGCGACCTGCTGCTGCACATTGTTTTCTATTCGCGCATTGCTTCCGAGACCAATGATTTCAATATTGCAGATGTGTGTAATTCTCTCTGCGAAAAACTCATTCACCGCCATCCGCACATATACGGTGATGTGAAAGTAAATGACGAACACGATGTGAAAAGAAACTGGGAAAAAATAAAATTGAAGGAAGGAGTTTCGGCAGAGAAAAAAGAAGGAAACAATTCCGCTCTTGGCGGTGTTCCTATTTCACTTCCTGCAATGATAAAAGCGTATCGCATTCAGGAAAAAGCACGTGGAGTTGGTTTTGACTGGGAAAAACCCGAACAGGTGTTGGATAAAGTTCATGAAGAATTGGACGAACTGAAAATTGAAATCAAACAAAACGGAAAAGTGGAAGAAGAGTTCGGCGATTTTCTTTTTTCTCTAATCAATTATGCTCGTTTTATAGGAGTGAATCCTGAAGACGCTCTTGAAAAGACAAACCGAAAATTCATCAAGCGCTTTCAATATCTTGAAAAAGAATCAGCAAAAGATGGTAAGCAATTAGGTAGTATGTCTCTCGCTGAAATGGATGTGTATTGGAACCGCGCCAAAACACTTTGACTTTCAATAGAGTCCTAATAAAAAAGGAAAATACTATTTGATGTAATTTATAATTTAGTTTAACTTTGTAGCATTAATTCCTGATACTTACATTTTTAATGAAACATAAAATAGTTTCTTTTTTTTTACTTCTTACTACAGTTTCTTTTTCTCAGCAATGCAATATTATTTATGTAACTCCAACAGGTGCAACAAGCGGCGCAGCTGGTACGCAGGCAAATCCTGCCGATCTCACCTATGGTTTAACACTTGTAACCGCAACTGCCAACCAACTTTGGCTTGCCACGGGCACTTATAGTATTTCAGCTACGCTTTCAATTCCATCTAATGTAACGATCGAAGGTGGATTCAATCCTGTGACATGGGCAAAAAGCAATGCCATTCCTTCCATCATAAGCCGCGATACAAATAATATTATCGGTCCTCCTATAAATGCATTGGTTGGTCTTTTGGGAAACAGCGTTTCAGGTTTTCGTCTGCAGGACCTAACCATCAATGTAGCCAATGCTCCCGGTTATCAGATTTCTGATTATGGAATATATCTTAATGGATGTTCAAACTATAATATTACTCGCTGTGTGGTAACAACAGGAGCAGGCGCTCCTGGAAATCCTGCGCCTCCGGGTGTAGCAGGAACTCCAGGTGGAAATGGAAATCCTGGAACAAATGGTGCAATGGAAACTGGTCCGGTAAGTGGAGGTACGGGCGGAATTGGTACAAACAACGGAGGTAATGGTGGAGGTGTGATCAACTACCATACTACAAATGGAGGAGTGACAGGCGGGGGAATTTGTGGTGGTGCAGGCGGTGGCGGTGGTTCCGGTACAGGTCAGGATTTGTTTGGTAATCCAAGTTGTGGAAGCACTACAGGAGGACAATCTGGACAATCAGGAGGAAATGGAACAGCAGGAAGTAATGGTGCTATCGGTTCAGCAGGAAGTATAGTAGCTGGATATTTTATTCCGGGTGGAGCTGGAGGAGCCGGAGGAAACGGAACGGATGGCTGTGGCGGCGGCGGCGGCGGAGCAGGTGGTGGAGCGCAGCAAAGCGGTCCTGATTATTGGGGCGGTGGTGGTGGTGGTGGTGGTGGTGGTGGAACAGGTGGAACAGGCGGAACAGGCGGAACAGGCGGCGGCGGTTCATTCGCTGTATTTCTTAATAACAATGTAGCGGCAGGAAATATTCAAGATTGTTTTCTTAATCCGGGACTAGGAGGAACCGGTGGGTTTGGCGCGGGAGGTGTAGGTGGCACTGGAGGAACAGGCGGTGTTGGAGGCGCAGCAAATTATTGTTCTAACAACACGGGTGGAAATGGCGGAAATGGAGGTGCAGGTGGTGCAGGTGGAGATGGCGGCGCAGGAGCAACTGGATTCAGCATGGTGCTAAGTGAGAACGGCGGAACACCTGTTACTCAATCAAATATTATTTCAGTTCCAGGAAACCCTCCTATCATTACAGTTCTTAATCACGGATGCTCCAACTCACAAGTTATTTTTACTGCAACAAGTTCTGCTGCTTGGAATTTTGGAGCAGGCGCTTCTCCTGCAACAGGTAACGGTGCTGGACCTATCTCTGTTTACTATTCATCGCTCGGAAGAAAAACAATTACATTCTCGGGAACAAACTTTACCGACTTCATTAACATCTGGCAGAACGGACCAACGCTTCCGAGTATTTCGACTGTAAGCACAACCATCGCCGCTGGATGTCCTACTAATTTTACTACCTCATTAACAGGCAACTATTTTCAATGGTATTTCCCCGCCAATCCTGATTCTGTGGTTGGCACTACTGCCTCAAACGCAAACAATATTATATTTTTTACTCCTGGAATTTATACTCTTTATTTGTATGTGACAACTACTTGTTGCGGCAAAGTGAAAGATTCATTAACAGTTACGGTTATCCCCAGCACATTAAATATTGCACTCAATCCAACACCAGCCTCTCTTTGTACAGGAAATACTCTAACTTTCACTGCAACGCCTGGTTATACGGGATATAATTTTTTAGTGAATGGTGTTTCCGCGCAAAGCGGTGCAAGCAGTTCTTTTATCACTTCCACACTTAACCAGGGCGACAGCATAAAAGTTATCGTTACAAATGGCTTATGCTTCAACGGTACCAATGCAAGTGTTGTAACTGTGCATCCTATCCCTGTGGCAACCATTTCGCATGGTGCAGCAATTTCCTGCTTTGGCGGAACGAATGGAACTGCAACGGCATCTGTTTCTGTAGGAAGTTCACCCTTCATTTATAACTGGAGTAATGGGCAAACTACTTCTGCGGTTACAGGATTAAGTGCAGGAAATTATTCTCTTTCGGTTATGGATGCAAACGGGTGTAAAACAACCGATACAATAAATGTTAATCAACCAATTCAAATAACAGCAACAGCATCACAAACCAACTCTACCTGCAATGGCACAAGCGATGGAAGTGCAACAGTTAATGCAAATGGCGGCACGCCGGTATATTCTTACATGTGGATTCCTGCCGGAGGAAACAGCAACTCTGCTTCCGGATTAGCTGCCGGGACTTATTACGTGGTGGTTACCGATGCAAATCAATGTACAAAAACTACTACGGTAATAATCAATCAGCCATCGGTATTGACCGCATCGGTTACATCGGCAAATGCAACCTGCGGAAACAGCGATGGAACCGCTACAGCAAATCCTTCGGGTGGAACTGCCGGTTACACCTATCAATGGAATCCATCTGCTGCTGCATCTATTACTGCAAGTTCACTTGCTGCCGGAATTTATTCTGTTACCGTTACCGATGCGCACGGATGCACCACCATAGATACTATCACTGTGCATCAAGATGGTCCGCCACATGCCGGTGTAAATGGCGACACATTAATTTGTCTTGGAGATAATGCTGTACTTAATGCTTCGGGAGGATTACATTATTTGTGGAGCAATTCATCAACCGCCACTTCCGTTACCGTTAATCCGGCATCGGCAACAACTTATACTGTTACTGCCATTAATGGAAATTGTACCGACAATGCCACGATAACTGTAAACGTAAATCCACTTCCTGTTGCTAATGCGGGCAACGATACTACCATCATGCAGTTTCAATCTTCAACGCTTCACGGAAACGGTGGAATAAATTTTCAATGGACTCCTTCAAGTGATCTGTCGTGCAGCAACTGTCAGAATCCAATAGCAACTCCCATGAGTACCACTACTTATACTTTAACTGTTACCGATGCAAACGGATGCACCAGCACCAAAGCGGTTACCGTTAATGTTACTCAAATAGAATGCTCTGATCCGTATCTTCCCAATGCTTTTTCTCCAAATGCAGATGGCGATAACGATGTGCTGAAAATTTACAACAAAGTTCCCCAATGCATTAAGGAATTGCATTTATGGATTTATGATCGTTACGGAGAAAAGATTTTTGAAACCACCGATCCTGCTTTTGAATGGAACGGAGTTTATAACCGCGGAATACTTGCACACAGCAGCGAAGCCAACACCGAAGTATTTGTTTACCGCATGACTGCCACCGTTTACCCCAACAAGGAAATAAAGAAATCGGGGAATATTTCGCTGGTTAGATAAATAGCCAATATCCATAATGTGATTGTATACTTAGATTACACAGATTTTAGAAAGATTACACCGATTACAGTATTGCATTTCATCTGTGTAATCTGGATTTGATTTTTCGGAAATCAGTGTAATCTTGGTATAATTGCCAATGCCAATGATTTTCATTGGAGCGATCCTATTTCGGAAGTAATACCATAAAAAATGGTTTAATGATTAATGACTATTGATTATTCAAAATTAAATTTGCAATAATCAATAGTCAATTTTCAATTATTAATTCAAAATGCGATACGTTGTATTGATTACACAACATTCAAGATTGATTATGTGATATGATGAGTAGATCATGCGTGATGATTTATTGATTATGTCAGATGCAAGGTTGATTATGAGTGATGATGTATTAATCAAGTAATATGATGTATTAATGATGCGACATGCAAGATTGATCATGCGTGATGATATATTGATTATGCCAGATGCAAGGTTGATCATGTGATACGATGTATTGATTATACGATAGACAAGGTTCATCATGTGATATGATGAATTGATTATACGACATGCAAGGTTGATTATGTAATATGATGCATTGATTATGCTGAATGCAAGGTTCATCATGTGCGATGATGAACTTACGATGTGATACAATCAATTGATTAGGTGATTTCCATTATTTATTATCAATTGGCATCACATATTTACCACTTACTAAAAAATCCTACCAGTTACGGAAATATCATTGTTTAATATAAATCTAATTTGTAACTTTGTAAGATGAAAAGAATTTACGCTTTTCTTTTTGCATGTTGCCTACTGTCTATTGCCAACTGTTTCTCTCAAGGCACATGGGTGCAAAAAGCAAATTATGGCGGAGCAACCAAAGCTGAAGAAATTGGTTTTTCAATCGGTACTTCGGGATACATGGGAATAGGAACCAATAATTTATTACCCAACATGGAGTTTTGGGCTTGGGATCAAATATCAAATACTTGGACACAAAAAGCAAATTATATTGGACATGGTTTTTGGAATCTTGTTGGGTTTTCAATAGCAAATAAAGGCTATGTTGGAACTGGTAATACTGCTAGTTTTCAGGCAACACAAAAAGATTTTTGGGAATACGATCCTGTTACAAATACATGGACACAAAAGGCTAACTTTGGAGGAGTCTCAAGGTGTCAGGCAGTTGGATTTTCTATTGGCAATAAAGGATATATTGGCACAGGCATCGATAGTTTAAGTAATTGTCTGCAAGATTTCTGGGAGTATGATCCTGTAATAAATACGTGGACTCAAAAAAGTAATTTTCAAGGAGGAATCAGAGAATCCGCCACAGGATTTTCTATAGATAATAAAGGATATATCGGCATAGGGGGGGGACTTCACAAATGATTATACTGATTTTTGGGAATATGATCCTGTTACAAATACATGGACACAAAAAGCAAACTTTGGAGGTCACGGAAGAGAAGGAGCAACTGGATTTTCCATAGGAAATTACGGGTACATCGGTATTGGTGATACTTCGATGGGATATAATCTTTCATTGCAGGATTTCTGGCAATACAATCCCAACACAAATACTTGGTGCCAAGTAGCAAATTATGGAGGAGGAACAAGAGAATATGCTCCTGCTTTTGTAATTGGTAATAAAGGATATGTCGGTACAGGATGTAAGGTTGTAGGTACATCTTACGTCTATTACAAAGATTTTTGGGAGTTCACTCCTGCACCTTTAACACCTTCTTTTCCTGCTGTTACCAATGTACACTGCTTTGGAAATAGTACAGGAAGCGCTACTGTAAATGTCATTAATGGTATTCCTGCTTACACTTATTCGTGGAGCACTGTTCCAATTCAAACCACACAAACTGCCACAGGGCTTTCTGCGGGAACGTATTCGGTTTTTGTAAAAGATTCAGGCGGCTGTGTTTGTGCAGATACTTTAACAATTACAACTCGTCCGCCCATGCTTCATTCTTTTCCTGCTGTCATAAACGTAAATTGCTTTGGAAATAATTCCGGCAATGCATCTGTAAATGTTTCGGGCGGAACGCCAGCTTATTCGTATTCATGGAACAGCATTCCGGTTCAAACCACGCAAACAGCAACCGCACTTTATGCAGGAACTTATTCTGTAACCGTAACTGATTCTTACGGATGTTCTTTTGCCGATACAGTTAAAATTACTTCTCCCACTGGATTAACCGCCTTATCTCCTGTAATATCCAACGTAAAATGTTTTGGAAATAGTGATGGCATTGCAACAGTTTCTGCCACAGGCGGAACTCCAAACTATACATATTCATGGAACCCGACAGCGCAAACAAATTCAACCGCTTCGGGATTAGGCATGAATGTTTACACCGTAACAATTACAGATAATAATTCTTGCATCATTAATACGCTTGTTTCGGTTACTCAACCCACGCTTCTCACGGCAATTATTTCTTCCGATACAAGTATATGTTCGGGAACCAATGCCACCGATAATATTTTTGCTTCCGGAGGAACGCCGGGATATAATTATTTATGGACTTTGGTGGGATCAACAAGTTCAAATGTAACTCTTGCACCCTCTGTTACCACCACATATACGGCACAAGTTACCGATGCAAATGGTTGTACACATTCGGCAAGTACAAAAGTTATTGTGATTCCGACTCCTGCTGCGTTATTTCAATCTT